>NZ_FUYH01000008.1 GCF_900167605.1 Caloramator quimbayensis
TTATATGGAAAGAATTAGATAAATAGGGTTAAGGATAGATGGGACAAGGGTTTAAGGGGAGTGAGGGTTTGACATGAGTTTTTTATGTGTATACATAGTTAGGATTAAGTTTTATTCTAAAAAGGGTTAAGGGATAAGGGTTGAGAATAAAAAAGTTGTGTCAGAGATAAAAAACTTGTGTTAAAAATAATAAAGTCGTGTCAAATAGATAATAAAGTTGTGTCAAACAGTTGAATACCTAATAGTTAAAAATTAAAGAAACAGAAAAGTCCTTTTATAAAGGCTAAAATTGTATTAAAAGAAAATAAAGTTCTTCGATTTATATTTCTTGATATAAGAATAAGGGTGAAATTATATTATTTGCTTTTAGGGAAACATTACCACATTTAAAATATGTGATTTGTTTTGAATCATATAAAGTTTATAATAAAAGAAAAGATAATATATATAGAAAGAAGGTATTTTTTATGGCAGAATATAAGGTAATATTTCATATTGATGAAAATAACAAGTGGAATCTATTACTAAAAAATGTTAGCAATTTATTAAAGGCTATAG
Organism: Caloramator quimbayensis; assembly: GCF_900167605.1. GTDB lineage: Bacteria > Bacillota > Clostridia > Clostridiales > Caloramatoraceae > Caloramator_B > Caloramator_B quimbayensis. Next base: position 559 of record NZ_FUYH01000008.1, read on the forward strand.
ATATTGAGAAAGTTCATATTGAAGTTTTGGCTAATTCAGAGGCAGTTAAGTATTATGATATCAGTCAATATTTGAATACTGATATTGAGACAATGGGAAATTTATATAAAAAAGGTGTAAAATTTGTTGCCTGCAATAATGCACTATCAGCCCATGATATAAAAAAAGAAAACATCATTGAATTTGTAGATGTTGTTCCAACTGGGGTTTTAGAACTTGTTAAAAAGCAAAATGAAGGATATGCCTATATAAAATCATAAAGCGTTATTGAGAATATATGATAATTTGATTAATCATTTAAAAATGCTATGATAGAAATATTATAATATAGGTAATCGGAGGCAATGATAAAATGATAAATGAAAAAGTAAATAACTGCTGTTGCTGTGGAGAAACAGAATCACCTAATAAAGTAGAAAATGCTAACACATGTCCTGTGTGTAAAACATCAGGAGTCAAAGTAAAAAATATTACAGTCAGGCATTTGGTAATTGATACATTAACAGAATTGGTCGGAGATATGGATTATTATATATGCGTAAATGAAGAATGTGATATTGTTTATTATAATCCAGAATCAGGCGTTAAGTTTGATAAACAGCAAGTGAAAGTACCAATATGGTTTAAAAAAGATGCTAATCCCAAATATGCCTGCTACTGCAGCAAGGTTACAGAGGAACAAGTAATAGATGCCGTAATAAAAGATGGTGCAAAAACAGTTATGGATATTATAGAAATCACAGGGGCGATGAAAAACAGCCAATGTGAAAAGAATAACCCGTTAGGAAAGTGCTGCCACAAGATAATTCAGGAGGCTATAGATAAGGGGTTATCCATGAAATAAGATACAATTCCGTTTTGTACTATATTTTAATACTATATACGGTAAATCGGGGGATTATCATGTTTGAATACATAAAATTGCAAAGAACAATGTGTTTTGGGACTTGTCCTGTCTATAGTGTTATGGTGGATAATAAGGGCAATGTAAATTATTATGGAGAGATGTTTGTATATAAGAGCGGGGAACATCATTGGAAGATATCAGGGAAAAAAGTAAATCAGTTAAATGACTTGATTGAGGATTTTGGGTTTAAGTCTTTTATATATGAGCCAGGTTATGAGTTTATTACGGACTGTCCTTCTTGCATCACCACAGTAAAGTATTCTAATGGTGAAACTAAAGAAATTGACCACTATTATGGACATATTTTGATAGATGATAGCCTGACAGCATTTGAAAATAAGATAGAGAGAATAATAGGCACTAAAAAATATGTAAATCCAAAGTTGTACATATACCAAGTTGAAGAAAAGATTTCAGAGCCATCAATCAGATATATAGTTATTTCTGCTTCGGAAAAAGAAGCAATATATTTAGCAGAAAAAGAATGTACAAGACAAGAAGCATTAAAATGGGAAGTCAAGAAGATTGGTGTTGCTATAGATGATTATTATGAACCGCTAATACTTATGAGAGATTTTAAGTAGTCGCAGGATACCAACAAAATTGAACTACAATGGAATACATATGGGACTAAAACATCAATTGAAAAGTGTGTGATGCGATATGGAAAAGAAATTGACATGGGATGAACTCAAGAGAGTGGCTACTCTTGCAAAAGAAAAAGGCATTATTAAGGCTGACCCTGTAAAAATTCCTAAGAATAATAAATATGACCGAATAACTATTGCAAAACAGAGGACTTGGAAACGATTAGGGATTTGGGTTGATTAAACGAATTTAGGTTAAAGGGTTTAGGGTACGTTACGGGAAATTTAGGTACGTTATAGGCATTCAAGGTACATTACGGGGCTAAGGCATTTATAATATAGTTACGAAAAGTAAGCATAGAATGTACTATAATATTTAAATAAAAGTGAAAACTGAAGTGCATCGACACCTCGACCCTAGAACCTTTTAATAAATAGGGCTATTAGGATTTTTTGAGTGCTTTGGAGATTTAGCGGTCTTTCCAAGGCATTTTTTCTTAACAGTCTGTATAAGTTAAGTCTTATTCGTTTGAAAAAACTTCTTCTAAGTGAATCTTAAGTCCACCAAAAATTTGTGATACTGCACAATCATCACCTTTATAAATAGCAGCCTGTTTGTACTCATCTTCTTCTAGTAGATATACCTCAATTGTTTTGAGTCTGGGATTTATCATCCAATATTCTTTTATGCCAAATTCCATATAAGTACTGTATTTTCTTACTCTGTCGTGGGTTTCATTTAATGAGGAAATTACTTCAATAATTAAAGCAGGTGCGCCATAATATGAGTTTTCCCTTAATCCTGCCTTATCACAGATTACCATCAAATCAGGCTGAACTTTGACATTCAAGGCCTTTTCTTTATTTATTAGCCATAAGTCTAAAGGGGAGATGAATGCTTCATAAGGTTTGCCTTTAAAATAATCCCTAAGTTCTGCTCCCATATTTAATAAAACTCGCTGATGGTCTATTGATGGGGGAGGAAGATAGATTACTTCACCATTAAAATATTCAAGTCTATCTTTTCCCTTGTCCATTTCTAAAAACCTTTCAAGGCTTACTATTTCCGTTTCAGGAGTCACATCTTCACTTCCTTTCCAATAACATTTTACGATATTCTATAGAGATGATACAAGGGGTTAAAGGATTAAAGGTTAAAGGGATTAGGAAAAAGTAAAGACATTTTAATTCTACCAATTAGCAGCAGCATCAGATTCATTATCTGAGTTAGATTTTAGCCCTTTTATGTAACCAAATAACATTTTGATAATTTCAATCAACTTTTTATCTAAAGCATCGTATTGTTCCCTGTGTATATAGCCATTTTGATAGGCAGTAAGAAGATGATTTCTACATTCTCCTGCACTACCAAGAGCGTTGTTGGCGTGGAAGAGTTCCCTTTTTACGAATAATTGGGTATTTCCCTCAGCAATATTTGCCCCAATACTGCGACTGGCTCTAATTAATTGGTCTGTAAGCCTATATTGTTCATAACTTGGGAAGCCTTTAACCAATTCCCCTATCTCCTGCTCAAGACTATTTGCTTTCTGCCAAACCTTAAGCGTCTTAAAATCCTTTACTACTAAACTTTCATTCATAAAGTTCATCCTTTCAAATTTGATTTTCTACATTATAGAGAAGGATAGGGGTAAGTCAAATTTTAATAGAATAAATTTTGTAAAGAATCATTGAAAGGTAAAAGGGTTAAGGGGCTGTGTTAAAGGGCTATATATATACTTGTTCCTTAATCCAATGAACCTTTTACCTAATATAGGTACAGTAATATCAAGGGTTTTGGGGAATTTACTAAATACATAATTATATATGGAAGGGTAAAGTGGAAAGGGGAAAAGGATTTAAGGAAAAGATGATAAAAAACACTTGAAAATGTATTTGATGATTTAATATAAAATAATCGCCCATTAATAAAAAGGTATTTTACTAAATCAGAATTGAATACCTCCGTTACTATATATTTGTATGCTTACCAATTCAGGTAAGCAATTTTTTTATAAAACAGACTTGAATTTTTAAAGAATGATTTATTAAAAGAACTATAACGAACTTAAAATATATTGAAGAATGGAGGAATTTGTATGAACAATAGGATTTTATTAGGTTTAGACAATGGTAACAAATGCATAAAAACAAGTGAAGGTTACATCAGCGAGGCGGGATTCATAAAATCTAATAATGAACCAATCTCAACAAGCAACTTGTTAATTTATGAAGGTAAGTTTTACAGTATCGGGAGCAGCAGATTAAGTGTTCAAATGGATAAGACAGTCAATCAGGATGCTTTCATCTTGTCGTTGCCTGCAATTGCAGATGCGATAAATAAAGCAGGAGTGGAAGGTGAGGTAGATGTAATTATGGGAGTAGGGCTCCCGATTGTCAGTTATGGAACTCTTAAGAAAAAGTTTCGGGAATACTTCTTAAGATGGGGCATAGAATTCAATTTTAACAAAAATGATTATAAAATAAATATTATTGATTGCCGTACTTATCCTCAAGGGTATTCCGCACTGATAACGGTGTTTAACAGTTACAGAAATCTTCTATGCAATGTTATTGATATTGGTGGATATACAATTGATTTCTTTAAGGTGGAGAATGGAATAATTGATATTTCATCATGTTACTCACTTCCCAACGGAATCATTACATTAATTGCCAATATGCAGCAGGAACTTCTTAAAACAAATATCAGACTTACGGAAACTCAGATACAGGATATTATAGCAGGAAAAGAACCTGTTCTTTTCGAGGCTGACATTAAGGAAATGATTGAAGTGATGTCAGAAGAGTATGTAGAAAATTTATTAGTGAAAATCCAGGAATATGGATTTGAGTTTCACAATCCTACTATTTTTACAGGTGGAGGGAGCATAATGCTTCAGAATTACATTGAAAAGTCAAATAGAGTAAAGTACACAGACTTTCTTGACCAGTTTGCCAATGCACGTGGGTACAAGATTCTACTTGAACAAGAACTAAGAAGGTGATTTTATGGCAACAAAAAGAATAAACCTCTCATTTTCTATGAATAGAGAGGATGACTTAAAGGTATATAGAATACTTTCTGAACAGAAATATAAAACAGATTATGTAATTAAGGCAGTGTTAAGTTATATAGAGGAAAGGGATAAGGATTTTGATAAGGAAATAGTCAAACAGGCTGTGAAAGAAGCGATAGCGGAATGTGGAGGAATTACCATAGAAAACAAGGGAAAAGAGAATGATAGTTGCGTACAACATGAATTGCCTGACGATATATTTAATATGTTTAATAATCTATAGCCTTTAACCTTTATAAGCAGTGAAGTTTAAGACTTCCTGCTTTTTTTCTTGGATAATATATATGTAATAAATAGGTAATAGGTTACAAATTTCCTTAGGTTGTTTTTACCCTTTTCTCCTCGCCCCTTATCCTCTATGTCCTAACAGGAGGTTCCCAAACGAACTGGAATAAAAAGTTAGGAACTAAAAGGAACTATAATAATTTGAGGATAATTAAAATTAAAGACATACTTCTTTACAAATAATTCTAGGATATGCTATATTTAAAATGCATTCTAGGGAATGTAGTTGATAAACGGGCAAAATAGGGGGAGCAATTGCTTTGTTGCATTTTCTTCTCCTATTTTGTTTTCATATAAAATAACTTTACTTTTTAAGGGTAATAGAAGCGTAAAACTCGATTTTAGAAATGGTTTCCTTATATAGAAAACTGATAAGATAGTTATTTAGAATTCATTCTTTTTGCATGAGAAACGGGGCAAATGCGTAGGTTTTGGATATGTAAAAGGTTTAGAAATGGTTTAAAGGGTTTATGGGTAAAAAAGTGATTCTAAAATTGAAAAAATCAAGTGATTGAGGATTATAGGTTAGGGGACAGGTGGCATGGAATGAGGAACTACATAGTATGAGTGTAGTAATTAAAAGTTATCAATTTTCTTACCCTTTATCTTATTAAAATCTATAGAAAAAGGCTTTCCAGCAAAAACTGAAAAGCCAGTAGTATATTATTAAGACAGCCATTCATCTAAGTATTTAAGCATCGTACTAATATTAGGATAATTACAACTTAATTTTTCTACATTCAGTTCAGGAATAGTATTTGATAGTTTAATCAATAATTTATTTAACTCATCCAGCAAATCTCTTTCTCCATCAAAATTGTAACGATACGTGGATTCTAAGATGTCAAGAAGATATTCAAGGTTTTTATATTCCCTTGAATTCTTCCCAAAGGTTTGCTTTACAATGGATAACATCCTGTTAATTTCTTGTCTAAGATGTGAATTTTTCATAATAGCACCTCCAATTCTTTTAAAGGCAAAAATTATTAGTATATTGATAGAAATATTTTTTTAGCATGATATACAAGTAATCTTCATCCAGTTTATATTTATTCGAACTTTGAATCCAAATGGGGTTTGCAGATATGCTAAGAAGACATTTGGCAAGGTAGAATTCAACAACCTTATCTTCAGACATATTTTCTTTCTTTATCTTTTCATTAAGACATTTAATTGCATATCTTGCTATTGCAGCAACAGTCTTTTCGAGTTTTTGGGAGTATAGTGTGTAGTTTAAAGCGCTTTCTAAAGAAATAGCATTAAATTTAGAGATATTTACTGAAAGCATGACAAACCACCTCCGTTGATTGTTTTATGCATATTAATAAAATAAGTATTTAAAAATCAAGTATTTTTTAGAACTAATAGGAACTTTTTTGTTTTATATATCCAGGAAATCTTAGACAGATAGAGAAGGATAAAGGTATGAACAATAATATCCTGAAGTAAGGGGAGGTTTTTATTGTTCATACCTTTTGCCTTAACATAGAAATCAGTTCTTCTTTAACAATAATATACTTGTAAGTATCTATACCTAACTTTTTATTAATCTCTTTATTTGCCTTTATATAAACAAGGCAGTATTTTTGTAAGATGTCTGGAAGTATGCGTCTAAACTCAAAATCTTTAGTATACTTTTTAATGTAAACTCCATTTATTATTATAGGCTGGTTTATAACCATATCTTTTGTACAATATCCGAACTGATGAATTTGTTTAAGTATGAAATGTTCAATATATTCTTGCACAAAATGATTTTTGTTTGATTTTTTTATGCGAACATGATAAATTTGGTCTGCAAAGTCCTGCCCGAATACATTTGCAATGTAAGTCCTACTCATTCCTTTAATGGAAAAGCGATATGTGATTAAAGTTTTAGCCCGTTCCTCAGCAATATCAAGGACTAAAGCATAGTCTGGTATGGTATAAAAGCAGATACCCTCTTCTTTATTCTTTTTAGATATTTCTTTGGTTTTTTCCACAATCTTTTTATTTATATTGTTATATGGAACTTTAACTAACAATCCGAGTACACACAATAAATTAATGTATTTGTTTGTTCTATCAAGCGTTTTTTTAGACTTCTTTGCTAAATAACGGTTAGAGAAAAAGAACAGGGCTTCACCGCCTACTTTAAAAAGATTGCTAATAATATTATCAAGGGCAATGGACAGAATAGTTTGTATGTATGGATATGCATATCGAAGTACTCGATTTAAATAAGGATATTTTTCTCTATACTTTTGCAGACTATTAATAATATTAATGTTTTTATGATATTTTTCTTTTTGCTTCTGCGCCCAGCCAATGTCCAAAAATGATACAGAAAGATTATAGTATTCAATAAGATGTTTTATCGCATCTGATGTACTGCAATTCTTTTGCATCATTACAATATCAATAATGTCCATTCCTTTATTGGTATTGCATAAACAGTTAGAGGAATAGCAGAAGTATTTATAACTATTACCCTTTAAATTGATTTGGGCACTTGGATGCTTATCATCGTGAAATATACATTTGAAATTCTGGTTTAATTCACAATTAATACCTAAGTAATGCCTCATATCAATACTTCTAAATATAGTGATAATATCCGTATAACCTATTGGCGCTTTCTTGTGGCTGATAGCATTAGGTACAATTTCTATTTGACTAATAGGATGGCCTTTTGTAGGATTTTTAATATTTTTTCTTTGTTTTTCAGCAGTTAAGTAGTTTTCTAAGTCAGCAATACTAATGCCTATAGCCGATGCAAGTTCTTCTTGGATATATCTTCTACTTGTATCAAAGTGTATGCATTTCACTAGAAATGGTTCATTTGGGTCTTTAAGGTGATAATAGTTCGGTATTCTTAAAACCCGTTCAATAGATTTCGCACTTGCATCCACATGTTCTGGATAACTTTCGTATTGCTTGAAATAATTCATAAGTTCTACCTGCAGTGGTGTGAAAATAAGTAAATCCTTTTTACTCTGCTGGTCAATAAGCCAGTATATATGAAATCCGTTTTTGGTTTCGACAATGATATTAGGAGGTAGTGTAAAATTTTTCAGGGTCTTTAAGCACTCTATTTTATAGTTCTCAATCTCGGCAGCAGTCCTATATTCATAAACTGTCTTTTTTCCTTCTTTGATTATTTTGCCATTACCATCATACTTAGATATTTTCCCATAATCAAAATCTAGAAAATGAGCATTTATTCTTGTAATGGTTTCTTGTTTTGTACCACCGCTGTTTACAACAAAATATACGGCATACCCTTTTCTTTGGTAACGCTGAAAAACTTCCTGCAAAAAAGGATATTCATCATTATCCTTGTCCGTAAGTATGCAATCTTCACTTTTGACAATCCCCTTTTGTTCCTGAATGAGTCTAAAGAATGTTCTTTCCCCCTCGTTCTTAAAGGCTCTTAAAAAATCATAATCTGTAATGTTTAGTGTTGTACGGGTATGCAGGTCAATTTGGGCGAAAATATCCATTTTAACTCCTCCTTAAGAGGAGTCACTAAACTTGATATTTTCCGCTAAATAAAAGTTTCACGTAATAATTAAATTTCCCGTTACAATTGCTGTTGTTCCCCGTAATGTTAGTAACTCCGTAGATTTTTCCGTATTATAACGACGGGAATGATGATATGCAAATTATTACGTAGATTTTTTTAATAATATTTTAGATATTACACGTTCAACAAGTAGTAAAAGCATTCTATTTCAATGTTCTCATGAAAATATTAAAAGGTATGAACAATAATATCCTGAATATAATACCTCCTTTTATTGTTCATACCTTTTAGTAGAATTGTGATTTATTATGGGATATTAGATTTACAATAAAAAACAGACAAAGCAATATAAAAACTTGAAATATTATTAAAGTGCTTTGTATCATACCTCAGATAATTCTTTATGGAGGTATGTGAGACATGGGTATAAAGGTTTTAAAGGTTTCAGGAACTAGTAATGTTAGCGTTGTTGCAGATGTAGCAATTGAAGAGATAAAGCAAAATATGGTAGTGAATATAGACTGCATAGGCGTAAAGGCTGGTTACCAAACGGTGAAGGTTTTAATTGAAGTAACAGACAAATTAGTAAAAATGGGTTATAAATTCAATCTAAGACCTTATTATATAAAAGTAGATACACTCACGGAAGAACATGATACTATCGCTAAGACTGCTATCCGCTGGACATTGATTGTGAAGAAATAATATAATTCTTGCATTAACAATCCAAATATAGTAATAGCAAGGCATAAAGAGACACACCTTTCTAATGCTGCATTAAGCATAGGGGAGGTGTGTTTTTTGTTTATAGTATAAGTGATAAGGATAAATATATAAAAAAATAATAAAAAAGACAGTGCATATAGACGCATATAAGGTTTAGGGTGTAAGGGAAGAAAAAGGGTTGTAGGATTTACAAAGACAAGGACATATATTATAATGTTCTTTATTAGAACAAAAATTATTTTTCTAACCCCAATAACCAACTGGGACTAACTTTAAGGATTTGGCACAGGGCGAGCAATTCGTAGTCTGTCACAATCCGTTTCTGCTGCTCGATTTTGCTGATACTTGCTCTGTCTATGTACACCGCCATAGTCTCCAGTTTAGCGGATAACTGCTGTTGGGTTAGATTGCTTTTTAACCTTGCAGTTTTCAGACGAGGCCCGATGATATTACGGTTATCATTGTCGAGTACCAATTTCATATTTACCACCTTTGTGTTTTATTAGAACATTTTAAGTTTAACCGAACATCTAAATTTTTATGTTCCAATAAAGCACATAACATTGTTTTACAGGAGAATGTGCTATGGAAAAGTTTTTAAAAGCAGACAAAATAATATGCATATTGATAAACCAGCAAGGCAGGATTTACTACAGCAATATCGATAAGGATGCTGCTGGAAAGTACCTGGAAGATATCCATATCTTTGACCATTTGCCTGCTGATTATACTATCAATTACAACGTTGGATATTATGGTATCACCGTTGATAAGGTTGGTTTAGATGAAGCAGAATACTATTTAATTCTTATTCAACCGCAGGGCAATTTATATAAATATGCTTACAGGGACTCATTTACAGGTTTATACAACAGAAACTACTGGGAGCAGTTGATATCAGGTATACTGCACCGCCCCATACCCAAAAGGTTTACTTTAATTGTTATTGATGTGGATAACCTGAAAAGCCTTAACGACAGCAGGGGGCATCTGGCAGGGGACAAGGCTATACGGATTGTCGGACAGTCTATTAGAGAAAGTATCCGTAAACAGGATATTGCCATACGGTACGGGGGAGATGAATTTTTTATACTTCTTGCGAATACGAAAAAGGTTATAGTAGAAAAGGTGATAAACAGGATTAAGGAAAATATAAGAAAAAGAGGGAAAAAAGAAAACATTCACATTGAAATAAGTGCAGGGACGGCCTGTTCAGATTGTACCTGCGAGATGGAAAAGGTAATAACTATAGCGGATAATAAAATGTATAAAGAGAAGGCTGGGAAAAAGATTAAAGCAAGGCAAATAACAGATGAACTAATGGAATTAAAGCAGAAAATAGAAGCAGTGAGGGATGAATTAAAAAATAAAGTTATCTGGAAACCAAACGGGTCGGTTGACAAAGAACTGATGGAAGTAAATATAAAACTGGAACAGATGATTAAAAATTATTCAAAAGATGAACAATAATCCCATCAAAGGTGAAAGTGCATTAATAGCCTGTTTAGATACTTTGAAAAATGCAGGAAGTATTTTTGTCTTAGTTGATTATTAAAGATTTGTTTTGAAATGAAGTATTAAAGGGGAAGTATAAAACACTTGAAACTATTAACAATCAATCCTTATTATGCTGATAAATACAAACTAAGGAGGCATAATAAGGTATGAATATACAGGTTTTAAAAGTTGCTGGAAACAGCAGCGTTAACGCTGTTTCGGACAAAATAATCCAATATGCTGTGAGCGATGGAATAGTGCATGTGGACTGCATAGGAGTAAAGGCAACTTACACAGCCGTAAGAGCGATAATATCGGCAACAGAGTATCTGGTAAAAGAAGGCTATAAGTTTAATCTGCGCCCGTATTATACGGAAGTGGATGTGCAGGATAATGACAAAATGGTACAAAAAACTGCCATACGCTGGTCTATAGTTGCAAAGAAAAAATAAAATAGCAGTTGTTATTGTAGAAAAATAGAAATTATGGTAATATAAGAATATACGGACGGGAGGACATGCCTCCCTATACTGCCAGGCTTAGTGCCTGGAACTTATGCGTATAGGGAAGGTGTGTCTTTTTTTGATGTTTTTTGTTTAAGAAAGGGGATGGTAATATGTCTTACAAAAGGACATCGCTAAAATCAAATAATATCAGACAGGAATTAATGGAAATTAATAATTCAATAGAAGTCATGAGGGAAAAACTTAATAAATTGGTCGGTGAAGGCTTAAAAGCAGATAAGAGAACTTTTGAAATAAGCCAGCAATTAGATGTGCTTATACGGGATTATTATTTAAAAAGCATTGAGATTGATAAAAATGATTAAGATTATATCCAGAAAAGGAAAAGCAAAATAATAATTAAAGGATGCAATATTTATTGAACTTATGGCTGATACCTATCATAGTATCAGCCTGTTTTTATTCACAAGATATCCACAAAATATCCACATGATTTGTTGATAATGCAGCAAAAATATGCTTTAAATTATATGGATTGAATGAAAGTGGAATGACGTACCAATTATATATTACCGAAATCTATAAAGAACTGACTATTAACTTTTCTCTTGTGCCTTTGACCTATATCTGATAGAATACAACCAGAAAATATTGTCCATAATTTTAGTATTGGAAAAGTTTACTGTATTATTATAAATGCAGAAATAAGGGAGGAAAAGTGCATATGTCAGAATACGTATTCAGGAATGTGAGTCAGATAGGCGAAAAGGAATACCAGACAGTAATTGATGGACAGGAATTAGCAGAGATGTGGAGGGACGGGATAATAACCTACAATCCAGAGATACAAAGAGGAACAAAGGTTAAAAGGGGAAAGGATAATAGTGAAGTAGAGGTTGCTGTGTACAGCAAAGCAAATGTGAAAAAAATTTATGAATCCATGTTAAGTGGGCAGTATTTTACCGATATGATTACCCTGAATATACTTGCGGACGGCAGTGAAAAGATTGAACTTGATGACGAGGGAAATCTTAATGTAAACGGAGAAATCAATATCTCCGATGGACAACACAGGATAAGAGCATTAGCAATGATTTTAGAATCAAATGACAAAGAGAATACAGCCTTTGATTTAACTGAACTTAAATTCCCTGTAAAAATCACTAATTATGATGTGCAGACTGCCCAGCAGCAGTTCCATCAGTTCTCCCAAGGGCTTAAAATAAGTTCCAGCCGTTCAGAATACTTTAATCAGACAGGCCTTGCCAACATTATTGTCAAGGAACTTATGAAAAACAGCGACCTGGCTGGTAGGGTGGAAGTGGTAAGGAATTCCATACCGAAAAACGATGAACGACATATCGTAACCTTTGCTACCCTTGTAAATGCTATAGAGATAGTTTACAAGGATTTAGAGACAAGGGTTCAGGCGATGGAATTATCTAAATACCTTACAGAGTTTTTCAATGAATTGATAAACCTTATTCCTGAACTTTACAACTACGAAAAGAGGGTACAGAGCAAAGAGACATCGCTGATAGGCGAAAATTTTATGTTCTATGGATATGTGGCGATAAGCAAGGTTATAAGGGAAAAGGAGAATTGGAAAGAATATTTACCATTAGTTAATGAACTAGATTTATCAAAAGGCTCTAAGCAGTGGTACGGAGATGTTATTAAAAGAGGAAAGGAAAGAGGTTATTCTATTATTAATACCAGTGAAAGCAGGGAGAAGTTTAAAAGCAAGATAGAAAGAATGTTTAAAAAACTATTAAACGAAAAGACTGAATAATTTACATTTTTTAACCAGGCTGTCGGGTAGTTGTAGTATACTAACCTGTCAGCCTTTTTGGTCAGAGAGGGGAAAGGTTTAAGGAATTAGTTATAAGGTTGATATTTAATGCATGATTATATTTTATCGCATAAAAAATCTATCAAACCCTTAATCCATAATCCTTTACCCTGACTCACTAATATACATATATTTATAGGGTTAAATGATTGGGATTAGGGGTAAGAGGTAGGAGATTAAGATAAATTTTAGAGAAAAAATATACTTGACATGAATAATTAATTATATATAAAATGCTTCAGCAAAGTAAGGGCTTCATCATTAATGCCTCTTTTATTAAACTGTCTACTGATAAAAAAGTAGGCAGTTTTTTAATATAAAATTCAAAATAACATATTGCCACATACTTCCATAGAATTTTCTAGACAAATAGATAAATTAGGAAAAAAGTAATATAAAAATAGGACTATAGACCTATATAAAATTGAGGTTACCTATTTTTTATATGTTATGCTTAGTAGTGAAGGGAGATATGGTTAAAAAAAATCTCAATTTTCTTATATGTTAAACTATCAATAGAGGGGTGAAAATGCTTATAAAAATAACCAAAAATTGTATGTGCTATGCTTATAATGTAGGGGTTAAATGGTTCAAATAAAATTTAAAAATTTGCACCTCTCTGTTTTTAGAAATACATTTTGCTCTAATTATATTAGGTTACAAGGGAGGTGGTTTTGTGATTGATATTAGAGCACCTAATAAAGAAAAAATGAGAGGCATTTTGCAAATACACCTTTGATATAGGAAATCAAATAAAAAAATTTATTAATCAATATCAAAATTAGAGGAGAGATGAATATGAAAAAGTTTATCAACAACAAAGTGTATAATACTGAAACTGCTCAATTGATAAGAGAATATTGGAATGGCCGTGAAAAAGACGATGACTTTTATCATCTTGAAAGGCTTTATAAGACTGAGAATGGAGACATGTTTTTATATTATACAGGCGGAAAATATACAGAATATGAGGAACATGAAGATATTATTCCGTTAGAGCCATGCGATGTATGTAACTGGTTAGAGAGAATTGCGCATACCGAAGCGATTGAAAGATATTTTGTAAATGTGTTGGGAGAAGAACTTGCAGGTGCAGTTTACATTTCCGCGCAGCGTTTAGACTAATAGAAAATATACTTAATCATTAGTGGAGGGAAAGGTTACATGGAAAATAAAATAGGAATCTTAAAAAATAGAAGGCAGCATTCGGCAAAATGCTCCTTCTGTAAATAAAATATGTACTTTATAAAACTACCTATAACAGATTATACAATAAAAAAAGGAAAAAGTAAAAAACATTAATTAAATAGTAAGGTGAATGATATCATAATGCAAACAGGGTTGTATCAGGCTTTAAAAGTCTGATACTGTCCCTAATAAAGGTATTCAATCAAAAACAGAGTCAAAGCAGTAATAGAAAATTTTATTATAGGAAAATTTGGTATGGCACTTTAGTAAGAAAAGGAAAGGAGAATGTCAATGACAAATATTTCACATATTATCAATTCAAACGATTATCCTATAATTATTGTAAGTATTTTAAGAAACACTAAGGTTTATAGTTTAATAGATGAAGAATACAATGCAAGTAAAACTGATTATGATGAAGTGATATTAAAAAATAAAATCTTTAAAAATAAAAGATTTAACATGATTCCTGAGTCAATGTTAAATTACGGGATAAAACTCACGGCTTTGCTATTATCTAATAATGGGGAATACTTTTATGACAAAATTTTACAAGAAGGATGGCCACAACTTTATTCTTATATCAGGGACTGTAATAAAATTATATATGAGGATGTTGCTAAAATTAAAGAATATGTAGCAGAATCTTTTGAAATGTATGCATTTTATATTGTTGTTTTATTAGGATTTTTGCACAATAAGAAAGTTTCATATGAAACAAATGAAGGTAGAAGTTTCGCACGAGAATTCTATAAATGGCGTTCTTCGATAATTGATGATGACCCTGTTTTAACCGAATTTAACACAATTCTTGACGAAAGTTGCACAAGAATTATAAACCAAATAAACGAAGAGAAAATCTTAGAAGAAAGACTTATTGTAGATAAAAATAGAAATATGTTTAATGCCCTGTTCGGTTTACTTGAAACCTATAATATTAGTTTAAATGATGAATTAGGAGAATATTCTGCATCAATGAATTTAAATGATGAGGATAAAGAACTATTAAATATATATGCAATCAGTTCCAAATATCTATTTGATGAAATTTTAGATGATGATGTTAGGAAAAGAGAAATGATAGATTTTATAATATCTGCCAGATTTCTTCAGGGAATGATAAAAAAATATAGAGTGCTATATAAAGCCTATATTGAATTATATAAAAATGATTTAATTGACTGGATTAATTTAAGCAATAAAATTGAGCGGCAAGAGAAAATTAATGAAAAACTTATATCTGAAAACCAACAATTGAAAGAAGAACTAAGAAAAATGAAAGAAGAGCAAAATAAACATGAAGCACAAGAGATTATAAAGATTAAGCGACAATATGAATCGAGTATCCAAGAAATGGCAGGCACGATAGAAAGATATAAAGAAGAAAATGAAGCGTTAAAGGCAGTTATAGAAGATTTGCTACAAGGCAATCATTATGCTAATGAAGAACAAATAATAAATGATATACCAAAAGTGACAAAAGGAGTAATTATAGGGGGCAGCCCTCAGTGGCAGCAGAATATGAAATCAATTGTCCCGCACTACAAATTCATAGAAGCGCATGAATTGAACTATGACACTAAAGTACTTGAAAACGCTGAGAGAATATATTTTAATACTGCATATTGTTCCCATGCGCTTTTCTATAAGACAATTAATATAGTGAGGAAAAAGAAACTGGATATTCTTTTTATCAACAATAATTCAGTTACAGCAGGTATTAGAATATTTGCACAAAATAATAATCGATTTACCGATACAAGCCTTGTAAGTTAGGACAAATTAAAGAGGTTCGAAGTTAAAATCATCTTTTCTCTCAAAGGGGAATAGCCGTATCACAATTCTCTTTTGGGAGAATTGCAAATGTGTTTGACAGCAATTAGCCTATGTCTTTATTTTACAGAATGAGATGTAGATGCATAAAAACTCTAAAAAAGATTATTTTTATCGTGATAACTTAAATTGGTTTAGAGACGTTGTGAGAATAAAAGATACAGACTTTGAGACTATTTTGGATTATTTTAATGCACTGGACAACAACCAACTAGAAATAGTTTATTTATCAAAGATATGGGATTAAAATGAAGCGTATTTCATAGCGATATATGCTTTTTCTATAGAGATTAAAGTAATAAATCTTATTACTAATAGTTTCTGATGAGAAAACCAGAGGAGATAACATAAAATACATAAAGGAATTTGTGTTTTACATCAGTATTTATAAAAGTATAGTGCCTAAAATCTCATTGAAAACAAATATACATTAAATAAAACAATATAATAATCTTATTATATGTTAATTTAGAAAACATTTTAATTCTAATTTTTAAAATAATGAATAAAATCACTTCAAACAGAGGTTTTATTCATTATTTTTTTCTTTGTTGTATTGCTTCTTCTATTATTTTAATACAATTATCGGGATTCTTTTTAATTTCCGTTTCCCAAAATCTTAATACTATCCATCCATCAGAAATCAATTTTTCATTAACTTTTTTATCTCTTTCCATGTTGGTTTCAATCTTTTTAATCCAGAATTCCCTGTTTGTACCTAAGCGCTTTTTCTTATCTTCCCAATTATATCCATGCCAAAATTCACTATCACAAAAGATGGCAATTTTAAGTCTTAAAAATACTATGTCTGGTCTACCAGGTAGGTTTTTATAATTTTTCCTATATCTATATCCCTTTTCCCATAATTTTTGTCTAAGCATTATTTCGATTTTTGTATCTTTGCCTTTTATAGCCTGCATATTTTTTCTTCTTTGTTCAGGGGTTAAAACATCCATGTATCATTCCTCCATTTTCATCATTATACTACTTTTATAAGAAAAAGTTAAGTTTTTATTTAAGCACAGAAATACAGAAATACATAATTAAGTAATATGTATTTATTGACAAGAATAAATATTTGTTGTAGAATTTATCTTAAATATTACATAACATAGGAGGACTTCAATATGTACACATCTATAGATTTGTTCAGTGGCCCAGGTGGACTCTGTACAGGTTTTAAATGGGCTGGAATAAAGCCGCTTATTGCGGTTGAATGGAGTGATTGGACAGTTCAGACTTATGCAGTAACTCATGGGGCTGATATTTTTGATTTGGAAAAATATTTAAACGGGACTCTTGAAGATGCCGAAACTTATTTTAAGCCTAATGACAGAACCTTATTGATTCATGGTGATATTAATAAGGTTGAAGGCAGTTTAATTAAAAAGATTTTAAATAAACGCTTTGGTGTTAATACTGTGGATATCGTTACAGGTGGTGCTCCATGTGAATCTTTTTCAATGGCTGGAGACAGAAAAGAAGATGATGACAGGAATTATCTGTTCATGAATATATTAAGAATCGCAAGAGAAGTTGATTCGGCGATGATTTTATTTGAAAATGTGAAAGGATTATTTTCAAAAAAATTGGATGGAATTCCTGGAAAAATGTATGAGGCAATATGTGATGAATTTGAAAGAAGATTAGAGAATGCTCCTAAATATAGATTAGTAAGCAGGGATAAAGATACAGTCCTTTTAAAAGCAGTTGACTATGGAGTACCACAAAACCGTGAGCGGTTATTTCTTGTTGCTATAAATGAAAAATTTAAGAACGCACGGTTTAATTATCCTGCTCCTACTCATGGCCCAGGTACAGGAAATTCATATGTAACAGTTGCAGATGCAATTTTGGATTTACCTCAAATAGATTCAGGTGAAGAAACTGAAGTCTACGATTTTGATATCAATACTGTTACAAATCCGACAAGGTTAGAATTTTTAAAAATCATGCATGGTATCAGTAAACCTGCTCCTGCTCATTTAAATTATAATATTGGGGCTATTAGCAGCCATAAAGCAGTAAATCATAAAGAAAGCATGAGAATGCGTATGTCTCTGATAAAACAGGGAGAAGATATGCAATCTGCATATAAAAGATTAAAGGAGAACAATCAAGAAGATTTAATAAAAAAGTATTTTCCAAAGAAACTTTATGCTGCAAGAAATCGAAGATTAAAGGAAGATGAACCAAGTTTTACAGTAACGTCTCACTGTCTTGATGAAATGATACACCCCTGTTTAAACAGGGCTTTGACTCCACGGGAAGTCGCAAGATTACAAAGTTTCCCTGACTGGTATATTTTTATGGGGCCATATGTAAAATTCCATAGTGACCCGCAACAGGACAGGTATGAACAGATAGGAGACGCTATCCCACCGCTACTTGCTTATAATATAGCAAAGGAAATTGTGAAGACTCTTAATTCCATATTCCCAGACAGACCCATACAGGATGAAGGTGTAGTATGAAAAAGAAAATTACACTTACTTTTACTGACGAATTAGCGGATACATTGTCATATCTTAGTACAATTCTTCATAAAAACCAAAATCAGATTCTTGAGGATGCATTCTGGGAATGGTGGGATAAACAAGATAAAGATTTAAGAAATTCAATAGATGAAATGTTAAAAATAACTAATAAAGTAAGAAATAAAAAAAGAAACCTTTAGTTTAATGACTAAGGGTTTCTTTTTTTATACTTATTTGATAAAATTTTAATGATATAAATAATTTAAAGGTGGTGTAAAAATGAGTGACAATAATCCGTCTAAAACAATTCATGGAAATTTCGGCAAGATGAGCCTGAATGAATTAATAGATTTATTAAAGAAAAAGGGTTATATAGCAGAATACCAGACTCCCATAAGGGCTGGATATCAGAATATCAATCCTGAGCAATTTTATTTTCAGTTTTTAATTGAATTTGATGATGGGGAAAAATGGATAGTACATTCTACTACATCAATACGGACAGACAGAATTAATATCCAACAATGGAACGCATATCATATTAAAAAAGTAAAAGATGAAATAATAAAATCAATCATCGTATATCCTGACGATATTTCTGATTCAGAACGCAACAATGCAATATCTTACTATAATAGAATATTAAATAACCAAATTTATTCTGCCATAGATGATGTAGTAAGTCAATCAGAATTATATGCAATGATTGAAAAGAAGT
Source organism: Caloramator quimbayensis (assembly GCF_900167605.1). Classification (GTDB taxonomy): domain Bacteria; phylum Bacillota; class Clostridia; order Clostridiales; family Caloramatoraceae; genus Caloramator_B; species Caloramator_B quimbayensis. The sequence continues at coordinate 19,675 of NZ_FUYH01000008.1, forward strand.
ATCTTGCTGATAGAATAACAGGACAACAAAAAGCATTGCAGGGACTTAATTTTGAAGAACAGATAGAAGTAATTCTAAACAGCCAGAAAAACTTTGCAAAATGGGCTAATATCGATGAACTTGAAACAGGGTTATTTTATCCGTATTTTAAACAAATAATGGATAGTATTAATATTACTAACCCTGTTATTATAAAACAAATAAGTGCTACCAGAGATATTGAGTTGTTACCTTCTGGAGGAAAGCCTAAAACAGATGTGTTACTTATAGTAACATTTAATGATGGAAGCACTAAAAATTATACTTTTAGTTGTAAAAGAACGAGCAGTGATTGGGTAAGTGTACATGAATATCCTGTTGACAAATTTATTGATGTATTAAAAATTACGGATAAAAAGTTAATACAGACATTAGAACTGTTCCAAGAACTTGGAGGATTGAAAGCACTCGGCAAAGAACTTACCCAATATTTAGAAAAAGAATTACCAAAATATAATAGGAGATTATCATTATGGGTATATGGTGGTGTTGGCGGGGATGGAAATCCTGAAACGCAGTGGGCTGATTATATAATAACATATCAAAATGAAACATCTGAATTTAAAATTCACAAATTAGAAGAGTACATAGAGGATATCTTAACAATTAATGATGGACATTTCGGAACTCCGTTCCGATGGACATACCCATCTGGCGGTAAAGGCAAAAGAATACAACTTAAAGGTAAAATTATCTAACGATAAAAGAATCTGTTAATTTGAAACAGATTCCTTTTATCGTTGCATGTTATGCTATAATTGTATTTAAGTTAAGAATTTATTGTTCAATTTTAATAAGCAAATAGTTGAAGATAACATGATGAAAATAGAAATTGTAAAATCCTAATTAAGGAAGTGTATTTTATGCACAGATATGAACGAATACTCGGAGGGCTTTTTGGTGTTGCTTGTGGAGATGCTCTGGGTGGAACGCTTGAGTTTATGTCAAAGGATGAGATTGAAAGGAGAATCAAGTTCATAAGGAATAAGATTTAAGGAGTAAAGGGTAAAAGGCGATACAAGGCAATATTTAATCAAAAACATATATTGTGCTTACTAATAGTATAACGTAAAATATAAGTATACAGATGGAGAGCATATTCTCTTACACAGCCAGCAGATGCTGGAATAAGTTAAGAGAGTATGCTTTTTGTGTTTTAAATAGTTATTGAGGAGGTAGGAAATGCATACTTTTGATGATTTTACTAATAAAATAATATCAGATTTAAATAAACGTTTTTCAGAAGCCATTTTAGAAGGTAACTTTATAATAGTAAAGTCTGGTCCTGCGAGTATGTCTATACCTATTAGTTCTATGTATAGGGAATATCAGCAAGTTAAGGATTATGGAAAGACTTTAAAGATATATGTTGACATTATCTATAATATTTTAAATCAGTATAAGTTTAAGATTGACTACTACAGTGTGTATCCATTCCTAAAAGGCATGGATTTCGGGAAAGGGGAAAATGATATTCAATTTTACAGGGAACAGGCTTTTAAAGATATAGATGTACTTTATGTTTCAGACATGGGAGAAACTTTTAGATTTATTTTGCAAACCGATGATGTAGATTTTGACAAAATGAAAAGGGCAGCATGGGAAAATCTGAATAAGATGGCCAATCCATTGGTAAAGTTGGATAAGACACTTGATATATTTTGCCTGAAGTATTCTACAGACTATAACTCGACCCTGTTGTTAAGTACTGCACTACAGAATCAGATATGCAAAAAGATAGGGCGGGAATATCTTTTTGCTATTCCCTCTTCAACTACATTAATTGTGTCTAGATATCGTTCTGAATATATAAAAATTATAGAATCATTGATTATGATAGATAAAGACCCGAATGTGATTTCGGATAAAGTGTATCAGTATAAGGACGGGAAGTTTGATATTGCATCTGTTTGAAAAGTATATTTATATTAAGGAAGTATAGGAATAAGGGTTAAGTATTATTTATTGATACTTACGGTGATTTATTTCCTATTTTGTTTGAGTAAAAAGTTTGAGTTGAGATATTTTAAATTTGTATATTATACTAGTAATATATGAAAAGGAGATATGAAAGTATGAATAAAGTTTTAATTGAATGCGATACTCTTATTGATAAATATGAATTAAATAGGGATTGCATCATGAAACAGTTGCAGTCTATGAAAGTGAATAAAGGAACAGAGGTTTTTATCACTGCATACAATGATGATTTTCGGTATACCTTGATTGGAGAAATTAAGGGAAATCAGGTGTTTTTAACTAATATAATTAAAGCAATCGCTTTTAAAGAAATGGATAACACTGATTTATGTAAATTTATAAAAAAGCGACAAGATTTATGGGATTAAGGAATAAGGCTTTGGGATAGGGGTATCTATCCTGCAAGGCCTTATTTTTATTAGCATTTGGGTATTTCACTTTTTACTTTTTCCATGAAAATCCTTATGGTGGGGATATTGTTCATCAGGAGTTTGTATTCATTAGATTCCATTTTCTGATGAATTTGATTAAGATACTGTTCAATCATTTGGAGATTTAATAGGCAAAAAGTGCTATAGTTTTTAGGATTAAGGAAGCATAGTACTAATAATTTAATTGCTTCACCTATTTCCCTTGAAGCCTTATCTCCTATAATACCCTTTATAACCTGTTGCAGGTAATTTAGTTCTATTCTAAGAACTTCCAAATTTATCATTTCGACCACTCCTTTACGAAAGTTTGAAACATTATAGACATAGGTACACAAGAAATCAAATTATTTGAGGTAAAAGTTTTAAAATCAATAAAATAATTCAGGAGATGTAACTCAATATTATAGTAATAAAATATTACATAAACGCATAAGATATTGACACAAAACTAATATTGATGTAATATAATATTACAAAAAGGAGGGATTAAAGATGTCAAAGGATATTCCTATTGGATTAAAAATAAAGGCTATTAGAGAGGCCAGGGGATTAAGCCAGATTGAGGCAGTAGAAAGACTTGCTGAAAAGGGTATTAACATGAGCAGGGAAACATTGAGTAAAATAGAAAACGGCAACAGGACTGTATCGGCTGTGGAGTTAAATGCCATATGCAAAGTTCTGAATATAGATATAAACATTCTTTTTGAAGAGGATGAAGACGATGATTTAGTTACACTATTCAGGAAGAATAATTTTTCGGAAAAAACCGTTGAGGAAGTTGAGAAACTCCAGGATATGATAAAGATGTTCATTTACCAAAAGAAAATATACAATGGAGAGTTTAAACCACAAAAGAAAAAGCCACTATGGGAGGAGTGTTAAAATTGCCAAAGAATAATTTGAATCTCCCAGAGGAATCCTTCAGACTGCAAATCAAAGATTTAGCAGAAGATGTGAGAATAAAATTTGCGAGGAAAGGGCTTTCTGATATATTTGATATTCTATCAGAGGCTGCATTTCTAATAAGAAAACCATTGGATACAGATGAATTATCAGGATTTAGCACCTATTTTGATGGACAGTTTATTGTCTACTTAAACAGCAATTTTACTTTGGGACATGAGCGCTATACTGGTGCCCATGAACTATACCATATTATTTATAATGCTGACATCCTGAGAAAAGAAAAAATCCTTTTGGATGACCAAAAGCATAAAGAGGAAGATGCGAAAGCGGATGTATTTGCTTCCGAATTTTTAATGCCTGAAGACTATGTAAAAGAAGTATTTTATAAAATTGTCAATGCAGATAAAGACAGTGTTTTACCAAGGCATATCATTAGAATGCACAATTATTTTAAAGTAAGTTATAAGGCTATGTTAAAAAGGCTTATCCAACTTAATTTATGTTCTATTGACAAATATGAGGAACTAGTAGACATCTGTTCACTGGAAAATATGGAACAACTCCAATCTTTAACCAGACGGGAAGGCTACAGTATAGACTTGATAACTCCATCAAAAGAAACATATGTGCCAAAAGAATATATCGAGTTTATAAAAACCAACTACGAAAGAGGGAATATCTCATACAAGAATATGAAAACCAGCCTTGAATTTATCGGACTGGCTCCTGAACAATTCGGATATGAGTATCCCCAGGAAGAGGACTATTAACATGAGATATATCGGGGCCATATCTGATGCTGATATCCTGATTAATTTAGCCAGGGTTAACAGATTGGACATTTTAGAACTTTTATTTAAAGAAATCATCATTCCTCAATTTGTATATGACATTGAAATAAAGAAAAATGCAGGAAGATATTATGGTATAATTAACGAAGCCCTTCATAAAGACGGGAGTATATTCAAGATTGCAGATAGGAAGAAAGACATATCTATAAACATACTTGCTAGAGATATCATCGAAGATAAGAAAAAGGTAATCGGTCCGGGAGAAAGTGAATGCGCAGGATATGCCCAGGCGTTGAGAATTCCAATAATAATATCAGATAATTACACTGAATTTAAGTGGCTGGATGAGTTCATTACCCTTACACACAATAGTATTTTGGCTTTATGTGCATATTTTGGAGAGATTACAAAAAACGAAGCAGATAATATTTTTGATGAAATTAATAGCAAATTGACTCATCCAACTAAGGATACATTTGAAGAGCAGTATAAAAAAGCCCTAATAAGGTTTGAGAGAAACGGTTGGAAAGGATATTTAGGCATATGAAGACAGAAATATGGGTTAAAGGGATAAGGTTAGATGGAAGTAGTGATTGTTAGAATGTAATTGTGTTCTTCTTTAATATGCGCTACAATAGCGTTAGCGACACAGGCGGAGAGCATATTCTCTTTATACAGCCAAATTCGTTTTGGCAGTAATTAAGGAGAATGTGCTTTTTTTATTTTTTGCAAGAAAATTTTTGAAAGATAAGTTTAAGGCAAGAGGTGAAAGTTATGAGAGCAGATTTTAAACAAGAAAGTTTTGACGAAGGATGCTTTAATAGAATCTTTAAGGGTTTATCGTTTGAAGGGATTGGGTTAAAGTTAGCAAGGGTTAAGAAAATAGTGGAAGTGGAACAGATAGAAAATTATAAAAAGCCGTTGCTCATGCTTCTGCTCGAAGATGAAACAATACTTCATATTGAATTTATGAATGATAAAATTAAACCCAATATTGAAAGTATGATGATATATGACGTATATATCCGCATAAAGTATGGTATTCAAGTGACTACCGTTATTTTATATTCTGGAAGCGAACAAAAGGAAAAATTGAAGATAGATAGTGGTTCAATACATTATGAGGCTCAAATCATATGTCTTTCAGAATTTAATGGGCAAGAAATATATAGTGAAATTGAGGGAAAAATTCATTCAGGTAGTATGCTCAGTGATATAGATAAATTGAAACTTATATTTTTGCCATTTATGTATCATTCATTGCTATTAGGAGAAGCATTATCAAAGGTTTTATTACTTATAGAAGCATTAAATGAAGAGGAAGAACGACTGGCTTACTTGACAGTAATAACCGAAGTTGTATCAAGATTTACTGGAAACAAAGGGATTGATGTTGTGAAGGAATATCTCATGGATACGGAGGTAGGATTAAGGATAAAAGATGCAGGGGTTAAGGAGGGAATGCGGAACTCGTTGTTAATAATCCTTCTGCATAAATTTGATTCTTTACCTGACAATCTATACTTTGCTATTACAAATCAACAAAATGAGAATATTTTAATGGAGTGGCTTAGGAAGGTTTCAGGCATCAATACCATAGACGAACTAAAGAAAATGGTGTTTAGTAGAAATAGAATAAAGGAATAAATCCTCCTTTATCCTTATTGTCCTTAAACCTCCTATTTCCTAAACCCCTATAATATTATGTATATTAGTTAAGATTGGGAAAGGCATATGTTTCAAGGAATTGAAAGTGTTTTAAGACGACAAAAATTATAGCAGACTTTATTACAAATACATGAAATTTTATAAATTTGGACCTGACAAATTTTTTTGTGCGCGCTACAATTACCTTATAAATTTATATTACAGAGAGGATGATTATCGATGAAAAAGAAAATAAATATTATGCTTAATATAGTAATACCAACCGCAGTTGCATATATAGTATTTTTCTTGCTTTACTATTTATTCGAAAAAACATTTTTCGAATACAGATGGCTGGGAATAATACCGTTTCTAATAGTCACAGGGTTTGTTATTTTAGATAATAGAAAAGAGTGGAGGATGATAAAGCAGCAGGGGTAGGGAATTAGGAGTAAGGGCATAAAGGGATAAGGAGAAAAGTGAATAAGGAGATAAGTATAAAACTTACCCCTTATCCCTAAATCCTTTACATATAGGGTAAAGGCTACAGAAAGTGGGTTGAGAATTTGAAATACGTAGTAGTAAGTATAATAGTGTGCATCACAATAGTAACTATTGCTGCAATAATAGGTATTATGAAAAGAAAATAGTAAGTATTATAGATAGCAAAAAACAGGCAAAATGAAGCCTGTTTTTTAATCTTAAACTAAAGTTTCTATTGCTTTCTCCAATTCTTCCTGCCGTGGGATAGTATATACTTGAGCCGTAACAAAACCTGAAGCGTGACCTGCTAACTTGGCAACTACAGAAATATCAACCCCGTTTTTGAGCAATGTTCTACAGAAGTAGTGCCTAAAAGAATGAATTGTTACATCTGTAATCCCGATTTGTTCACAGTATTTTTTAAAAATCTTCCAGATTCCTGACCTGGTGTAAGGGGTCTTGCGCTCAGAAATAAACAGATTATCATATTCTGTTTTAATGTTCTTTCTAATTTCCATCCAAGCATTAATAGCAGCGCGAACATCCTTATGCAGAGGGATATGACGTACTTTATTTTGCTTTCCTATTACTTTTAAATTCCCTTTTCGCTCAGTTATATCAATGTCAGCAATACGGATATTGATAAGTTCAAAATTTCTAACCCCGCACCTGGTGAAAATTTCAAACATAGCGATGTGAGCCTTGTTACCTCCACGATATATATGACGGCGTAAAGCACGGTAAGTCTGTTCATCAAGAGATTTTGCTATATTAGGTGATTGCATCTTTATTTTTTTAATATTTCGTGCAGGATTATGTTTAATATATTTTTCTGATTCTAAAAAAGAGAAGTAGCATTTTAAACTGGCCAGCCTAAGGTTAATGGTTGCCTCCTTTAAATGTCTTGTCCCTTGCAGATATGAACGCATATCCCTGATATCAATTTCAGTTACAGTAGCAGGATTAAAGTCTATACCATTGGTTTCTTCAAACCATTTCGCAAATGCCTGTATGTGTTCAATGTAGGTCTTAATTGTAGAGTCAGACTTGTCTATGCTCATTAGATAAGCAGAAAATTCATCAAGATACAATTTGCTTTCAGTTAATTCCTTATTATCTCTCATAACCAACATCCTTCCATATAGTTTTTAATACTATAAAGGATATTGGATAGAGGTTTCAAGTTAGCGTTAAAGTTTTGTTTCCAATTTTTCAGGAGATAATGGGCGATTATTGGGGAGTTTTTATTTAGTTTTAAGGAAAATTGGAAAAAGAATTTAGTTTTTGTTGACAAGTTTTATTTCCAATCGAGTTTAACTTGAGTACGCTTTATATAATTTTGAGTATTGAAGGCTACAGACTTCTTCATTAAATTAGGTGCTTATCAAAAGGAGAATTAATAAGACCCCACAACCAATAGTTAGGTTCTTATTATTTCTCCTTATAGCAGTTATTCCCGAGAACTTTCTGGGCTTATTAAACTTAACACTTAATTCGTGAATAATACTATTTAAAAACAGGCGTAAAAATCAATCTTGCTTTGCTAATTCTTTAAAAGCCTCTATATTTTCATTGATTACAGCGTCCATGAGATTTTCAATTTCTTTGAGATTTTCGATTTCTTTTTGATTGTTTTTAGTCGATTGCTCAATAATTTTCTTTTTTGATTTTTTCATTAGAGTTATTACCTCGCTATATATGATTTTTATTAAATTATACCATAAAAATAAATAATAATAATTTAACCATATAGAGTTCTTAATTATAGTTCTTTGTAGTGTTGTGTCAGTAGCAGTATTATAAAGAATATACAAGATAGTTTTGTTGACAAATTTTGTGGAAAAATTATGAAACTTGTCCTATAATTAATATAAACTATAAATAGATTTTGTGGGGTTAGGCTATTATGAGACAGTTTCCTGATTTGCGTAACTGGTTTGATATAAGTGAATACTATGAGCATAATAAATGCAGAACAATTACACTGCTGTGGAAGGATGATTTAGAAGAAGATGATATACAGCGTTTTGTAGTTGAATTTGCGAAGTTGATTTGTAGATTACGGTGTAATGGTGAATTGATATTTGAAGATAATGGTGAAGATTTATGTTATAAGTTTCAGCAAGCAATTGATAATGGAGTTGAATTAGAGGAAGAAGAAAAGGAGTATCTCGCTAAATATATTTTTTTTGATGGAATTATTAGTCAAACTAAGTATAATGAAACAAAAGATTATATTGAGTCGATAGATAGAGATTTATTTAATGGATATTTTGGTGAAGTCTTATTTTATATTATAAGAGAACAGTGCCTTGAAGATGAGAAGATTATGATAGAGCCAAGTCGTCCTAAAACAAACTCAAAACAACCAGGTTTGGATTATGTAGAAATAAGGAAAAATGAAGATGATTATTATTTTATTATAGGAGAAATAAAAACTACTGACAAAACAATTGGGAGTTATCCTGATGAAATCATTGATTTTTTGATAAACAGGCCTGTACACCTAATACACCAAGAAATAAATGCCTTTAAAGAAAGGACCAAGTATAGTGGACCTGAGGATTTAAAGAATTTTATTAGTAAGATGCCAATATACTTTATGAGTAAGAATCCTACAACACATAAAAGATTTGCAGGAGTAATTAATTATGGGAGGAACTCTCCTCCACAGCAGACTGTATTTCAAAACTTTCGCACTAAATGTGCAACTCATTTGTATGATAGTAGTGAGTGTAGGAGAGTAAAATTAATTGGTATCAAAGGAATCCAAAATATTAAAGAAAGAGTGCTGGAAGTAATATGGAAAAACTTATAGATATTAATAAGTTATATCTTTGCTTAAAGGATATCATAAGCAATAGAGAAGAAGTGGAAAAAATTAGAGAAATCATTATTGAACTTCACTTTTACATACAAAAAATCTTACTCAATAGAAATGAAGCAGATACTATCGACCAAATTCCGATGGAAAGTATTTCAATGTATTTACTTTCACTGTTAACTAACGTAACAAGTGAAGAAATGAAAAAATATATTCAAGGCTTTTATGTTGAAGGATTAAATATTGCTGGACTTATATTTGAATTGCTTGCTGATACAGAATTTGAAGACTTTGAAAAAAAGCATCAGTACTTATTTTATTCCTCAGTTTCATACAGTTTAGCAGATAAAGAAGCAAGTGCAGCAGTCATAGGTAGAAGATTGAAGTCTATTATTGAAAATGACAAACTTCCCAGTTTGGATATTGACGTTAAAAAATCCTGGATATATATTTGTCTTACTTTGGGTAGAGAATTTAAAACAATTTATAAAGATAGAAATCAATTGGATTTATCAATTAAACTATCTAAAAATACTATATGGGATTTTTTGAATAGAATTTTAATCCTAAATGCTTGTTCATTTGTTGACGGATTTGATAATAAAATTATATTTGAAAATATGGAGGAACTAAAGAACTTTTTAATACAACAGGATGATATAGAGACTTTATTTTATATTTCATTATTGAGTGAAGTATTACACAAAATGCACAGTAAAAGTGTGTGGACAATACTTCCACGGGAAGGCTTTACAAACGAATATATAAAAGTGCTAACAAAGTATGATAGTAAAAATGTATATGAATTATGGAAATCACAGTTAGATGCTTTGAGGTGCAATAATAAAGGATTTAATTATCTAAGCGAAAACATAAAAAGAGTACTTATTTCTATGCCTACAAGTGCAGGAAAAAGTTTTGTTGCAGAATTAGCGATAGTAAAGTCACTACAGTTAGCGGAAGATAGGGTATGTATATATGTAACCCCAACACGGGCACTTATGTCGGAGATTGAAAGTAATTTGTTCTATAGGTTAAGAAAAGTTGGATACAATGTTACATCAGTTCTTGACACTGATGAGAATGAATATGAGAATGATTTATTAAATCATGCTAATGTTCTTGTAGTAACACCAGAAAAACTAGATTTATTGTTACGGAGACATAAAGAATTTATTGAAAGAATAAATTTGATTATTTTCGATGAGTTTCACAAAGTGGCTGATAACAGTAGGGGTTGGTTGTTAGAAACACTAATTACATGGTTCATGATTAAGCAGCAGCAATATAGTTTTAAAATTATTCTAATGTCGGCTATTGTTAGCAATAGTGAAGAAGTGAATGTTTGGCTTGGAAATGATGAGTTTAAGCCTGTATTGTCTGAATGGACTCCTAGCAGAAGAGTATATGGAGTGTTAACCCCTGATTACCAGCGTACTAAATACATAAGAATTAGTAATAAAAAAAGGCAAATGCTAACTCCTTATCGTCTAATTTATAAATATCATGAAAGAGGAAGGGCTATAGAAGACGTAATTACAGATGTAGTTGAACAGAGAAATTCAAATGGACGTTGGATAAAAAGCAATAATAAATATGATACAAAATATGACCGTTGTTTTAAGTTCATAAAAACATTGAATAACGGTAAGGTATTGGTTTATTTTTTTACAAAAATAGACCTAGAGCGCTTTATTGAGTATTCAGGTAAATATCTGCCTTTAAAAAAAGATGTGAGAATAAATAATCTAAAAGCATTTTTAGAGAGCCGATTGGGAAGAGAACACCCTCTTGTCAATAGCATATTATATGGAGTTGCCTATCATCATGGGGATTTACCCCTTGAAGTGAGAAAAGAAATAGAAAAAGCATATAAATCAGATATAATAGATGTCTTAGCATGTACCACAACATTGTCTGATGGAGTTAATTTACCAATAAAAAATTTCGTTTTAGGTTCTTTTACATCCTATGAAGGAGAACATAAATTATCTATTGCAGATTTCAAAAATATAGTAGGTAGGGCTGGAAGAGCCTATATTGATACTGAAGGAAAGATATTTTTAATTCTTCATCCAGAGTATTATTTTAATAATGATAAAGAAAGTCACTTCAGACAATTATTATTATGTGAATCTCAGGATACTAATATTTCAAGTTCAATGATTAAAGAATTTGATAAAATATACTCAATTATCGACCAGTTAGAGGAAGTAATAGAAATATCCATACAGGATGTGGAGAAATCCCTATTAGATTTTATTGATAGGTTACAGGTATTTATTTTTAGTTTATATGAAGAGCATATAAACTATATAAATAGTTATGATGATTTATATGAACTATTAATGAATTCACTATTTGCCAAACAAGCGGATGATAAAGCATTAGATAAGTTTGATAAAATATGTATTAAGTATTATGACTTTATTAAGGAATTAGATAAAAGCATTATAGAAAAATTTAATAGGACGGGACTTAGTTTTAGGTCTAATCGCATCTTGTTAGAAATTATTGACGAGATTTCAAAAAATGAAAGTGGATTCGATTTTCGTTTACAAACAATTATAACTCCAGAAATATTTGAAAAGATAATTGAATTAAAGGAAATTAGCCCTAAACAATATTATTATAAAGTAGGCAATAAAAAAGTTAATTATAATATCGACCATTATAAGGCTTTTATGAGTTGGGTTAGTGGAGATAGTTTTCTCAAAATCCGGGACTCTATATTCTATGAAGACAATAATATCTCAAACAGAACCCAGACTTGTGTCAATTATATCAATGATATGTTTTTATATAAACTACCTTGGGCTTTTAGTTCTCTATATGCTTTAGCCAAAGATAGTTTAATGTTTGCTGATTTTATCTTAAAGGATTTACCCGCTAAAATAAAATATGGTGTGGAGAATTTGGAAGCAGTTAAATTATGTACATTAGGTATTGAATCCCGAGAATTGGCCAATACATTGGCAGTGCTATACGAGAACGATTCATTCAAAGACCCTGAATGGGCTATAGATAAGTGGATTTTAGAAAAAAGATTTTACGAATTAGAAAAAAGCATAAAAGGAATAGATGATATTTCTATAAGGCAAATTGCAAAGGTTAGAACTAAATTGAGAAACAGAACTTCATTTTTAAGAGATACAGGTAAAATTATATGTGATGTAAGAGGATTACAGTTTTATGACTACTTTGATTTATACAAAAATAAGAGAATAAATAAGGATACACAATTGATACTTAATCATGAGTCTCAAAACTTATATGATGAATTCGCTATCGAAGTTAGAACTCTTAAAGGAGAAAAAATTGGCTATATTCCTGTTGAATATTCAGAAGAAATATTTGAGTATATTCAAGGTGACCATATTTTAAAAGTAGAAATTATTAGGTTAACAACAAGAACAGTAAAAATAATAATAAAAGTTATTAATTAAGAGAAAATGTATTAGTATTTATTTAAATTAATTATCAAACTTGATAAGAATGTGTAGCCCTCTTTATATTATACGCAGTTTACAAATAGGAATTTAATAGATATAAGGAGGGCTTATTTTATGCTTTTAAAACCTGAAGGAATTTATTCGAAATTCAATGAGGAAAATATACAAATTATAATTCCCCAAAAATTACTATTCACTTTATTGCAGCAGGTAGATAGACTTCGTGAAGTATTAGGTAATGAAGAAGAGGTAGTAAATAACATTGCAATATATGAATATATAGGCAATGCCGAGATGCTAATGGTTAAACTATATATTCTTATAGCCGAACCTTATCATAAAAAAGATGTTATCTTTGAAATAAGTATTGCAGAATTCCTGGTTTTAAGGGATTTGGTATTTTGCAATTACTCTTTACCACATCTCAGAGAAGAATTGCGACCTTCCATCCGCAAGACATACAAGGATTTTTATGATTATATTCAGGGCATTTTTGAAATGTTAGAAGTAGATGAAGTAAAGGCATACTGGGATTTTATAAAAAATTATCAAATTGAAGGTGGTATGCTTCAGTAAATTAATGAAAAGGCATTGATAGGTAAACCCTGCCAATGCCTTTCTTCATTATTTATTTTTTTCATATAAATTTTGCATTTTACTACTGAATGACAGCAATACAATAAATGAAAAACATGTGAATAGGCCTAATGTAAAACGAATAAAAATATTTTGAACTACGATTGTAAATGGAATCAGGAATATGTTTATAAATATAAGCAACTTTATAGTTCTAAAAACACTTCTTTGCATATTATCTTAATACCTCCTTACATCTAAAGTTATATAGAATTTTATCTAATTTCTATAACTTAATTCAAATAGAAATTTGATGTTTAAAATAAAGTCGTCCCAGGTTATAATTAGAGTAGAAATAGGGCTAATGAAATGGACCAAATGCCATTGACACAGTCACCCGTAGAGGTGTCCAACTGATGTCAATGGCATTTTTGCATTAATATGTGGAATATGAGAATTGCAATAGAGATTGATGACTATAAGCGTGAGTTTGCTAATATGGCTGATTTTCGGAGGTGATAGTTATGGCAAAACATAACCTGCAATGGGATGAAAATAAATTAAAGCGATTTCTAAGGGAAGGAAGAGGACAGGGAGAAGGACAGAATTATAAACCTTGGGTGACCGTGCAGGACTTTCCTTCCAAAGGAAGGTGCAGCCGAGTGTTGGGATGGAAAACCGATAGAATTCACCATCTATTTACCGACAGTGAAACGAGATATTTCTATTTATTGGAATGGGAGGACGCAGTAGTAGACATTAGAGAACATTTTCCCCTGCTGGATTTAGAGGAAGTTGTAAAAGAAAAGGATGATTTAAATTTTAACCTATTTCAAGATAAAAATAGTGGTTTACCCTATATAATATATACTTCCTTCCTTATTACCATAAAAGGCGCAGATGGTCAAAAAAGATGCATAGCCCGAAGTTTGAAAGCAGACTACGAACTTCAAAGGAATAGGAGCATTGAAAGACTGGAGATTGAAAGAAGATACTGGCTAAACAAGCATATCGACTGGGGTATCGTGACACAAAGAGATATTCCCACTATAAAGGCTAAAAACATAGAATGGGTGCACTCTTCCTTACATTTTACAGATGAAAGAGGATTAGAAAAAGAAGAGATGATTTATTTGTGTGATGTTCTTCTTGAAAAAATGACAGAAAGCAGTCAAACAATCAGGAAAATCACTGCCGATTTTGATAAGGAATATAAACTTAAAACGGGAACGGGACTCTTTGTATTTAAGCACCTTATTGCAACAAAGAGAATTAAGTTAGACATGAATAAAGAGATAAAGTTAAATGAAAGTTTGGAAAATCTCGTTATTGATATTAAAAAGGAAAAAATGGGAGAGGATATCATTGTTAACTATTAATACCCTTATTTCCTGGAAAACGGATGATAATAATAAGAAAGTTGAAAGAATCCTTTGGATTGAGCCACAGTCAAATATAACTTATATGATAGATGTGAATTTAAATGCTTTCCCATTTTCAAGGCTATTAAGTGATATCGAGGAAAGTATCAAACAGGGAATAGCCTTTATAGAACCTGATGATGCTTTTGGTCGAATTATAAATGAAGAAGATATATCAGAAAAGGATAAAGAAGCGAGGGATAAGGCATGGGAGATAATAAGTGAAATTGTCTGTCTTGAGCCTTTGATTTTTATCCCAAAGGAGAGAAGAAATCTTATTAAAAAGGTTTCTACACTTCATAACGTTCATGAAAATACAGTTGTAAAATATCTGAAGAAATATTGGAAAAGGGGCAAGACCAAAAATGCTTTGCTGCCCGATTATTACCAGTGTGGAGGTAAAGGAAAAGAAAAGTCCGCAGGAATATTAAAGAGAGGCAGGCCCAGGAAGAATACCGAAATCTTTGGAGAAGGAATAAATGTTGATGATAATATAAAAAGGGCGTTTAGAGTTGCAGTTAACAAATATTATCACACCAGCGCTCAGAATTCCCTTATGCTTACCTATGAATTGATGCGCAAGGAATTTTTCAGTAGTGAAGTTAAAATGGAAAACGGTATAGAAATACCTATAGTAAAGCCAAGCAGCGAAGTTCCATCATATGCCCAATTTAAATATTGGTTTGAAAAGGAAAGAAATTTGAAAAAAGAAATTTCATTGCGTAGAAGTGCTAAGAAGTATGAGCAGGAAAACAGGCCTATTATGGGAAATTCTACCACTGAGGCATTAGGTCCTGGTTCTATCTATCAAATTGATGCTACTGTAGCAGATGTGTACCTGGTATCCCAGTTTAATCGGAACTGGATAATCGGACGGCCTGTGGTTTATGGGGTTATAGATGTCTTTTCAAGGCTGGTTACAGGTATCTATATAGGGCTTGAGGGACCCAGTTGGGTGGGAGCAATGATGGCACTGGCAAATGCAGTAATGGACAAAATGGAATTTTGTAAAAATTATGGTATTGAGATTAGTGCAGAAGAATGGCCTGCTTGTCATTTACCTGATTCCATTTTGGCAGATAGAGGAGAGTTAGAAGGCAAGAATGCTGAAAATTTAATTAACGCATTAGGTATAAAGATAATGAATACCCCACCTTACAGGGGCGACTGGAAAGGAATCATTGAGCAGAATTTCAAAACTACAAGTGATAGAGTAAAGCCCTTTATGCCAGGAGTTGTGAATACAGATTTGAGGGAGAGGGGCGATAAAGACTATAGACTCGATGCAAAACTAAATTTATATGAATTTACCCAAATCATGATAAAATCGGTACTTTACCATAATAACCAGCATCTCTTAAGAAATTATAATAGGGAAGAAATGATGATAGAGGATGATGTAAAATGTATCCCCTTGGAATTATGGAATTGGGGCATTGCAAACCGTTCAGGGAAGTTAAAAAGTGTGGATGCTGATATTGTTAAATTAAGCCTTATGCCAACGGCTACTGCTACGGTAACAGGAAAGGGAATTAAGTTTAAGAACCTGTATTATAGTTCTAAAATGACATTAAAGGAAAACTGGTTTGAAAAGGCAAGAAACAAAGGTTCCTGGAAAATAAAAATATCTTATGACCCGAGAAACATGAAATATATTTACATAATAAGCCCAGACCATAGTGATTTTGAAAAATGTTATATGTTGGACTATCAGAAAAGTTACTTCGATAAATATTATGAAGAAATTGAGTATTTGCAAGAAAAAGAGAAACTTGATATGAAGAAGATGGCAGACGATGAATTGCAGAAAAAAGTAGACATTATGGCTGAAATAGAAAGTATTGTAGCAAAAGCAGATTTGGAGTCTAAGAAAGAGCGAATTTTCCAAGAAAGTGACTCAAAAAAGGTACAGGGTATCAGGCGAAACAGAAGAATTGAAAAGGTATTAAATAGAGAAAATGAAGCATTTGAATTATCTAAGCAAACAGATAAAAAGGGAGGAGAAGTTATTCCTATAGACAGCGATATGGAACTTCTAAAAAGAAAGCAGAAGGAGGCATTAAAGAAAATCTATGAGTAAGTATATTTTTATCCCAAATGGTGGAGAGGCAGTTGAGGCTGAGTATAAGGAGCAAATGCTAGAAGAATATAAGGGAAATCCGTTCATAGAGGCTTTACCTCCTATTTACTCAAAGGATGAAGTCGTAGATAAATTGGTTGTATATCCAAATTACAATAGTAAGGAAAGGATGCTCGACAGTCATCTAAGGGTGCATATGGTACAAAGATTGTTTCAATGCTTTCAGCCACTTCAAGTTCATTTAGACCTTGAAAGCAGGATATCAAGAGTAATACGACAAGGATATCTTGCAAGAAATCCCTTTAGACCAGAATATGCTGCAAGTCTTCAAGACGGGTACAGAATGATACAGAACCTGAATCTCGACTTGTGCAGCAACAAAAGGTTTCGCACAACGGCAGCAGGATTTACTATCATCGGTGTAAGTGGTATGGGGAAAACTACGGCTGTAAATAGAATCCTTGCAACTATGCCTCAGATTATCGTCCATTCCGAGTACAAAGGAGTTAAATTCAGCATGTGCCAATTGGTATGGTTAAAAGTTGACTGCCCATACGATGGTTCAATTAAAGGGCTGTGCATGGAGTTTTTCAGTAAAGTAGACAGTCTACTGGGGACCGATTATTATAAAAAACATGTTACAGGAAGGCATACGGTGGATTCAATGCTCTCTATAATGTCTCAAGTGGCAAGACATACAGGCCTTGGTATGCTTGTTATTGATGAGATTCAGCATCTGAGGCAGGCAAAAAGTGGTGGAAGTGAAAAGATGCTGAACTTCTTTGTTACATTGGTTAATACAATTGGAGTTCCAACTGTATTAATTGGTACTACAAAAGCCATGTCTGTATTACAATCAGAGTTTAGACAGGCAAGAAGAGGTTCAGGTCAAGGGGATATGGTATGGGAGAGATTGCAAAAAGATAGCAACTGGGATTTATTAATGGGGGCTTTATGGGATTATCAGTGGACTAAAAAAAAAGTTCCTTTTACTACAGAAATTAGTGATGTAATGTATACGGAAAGTCAGGGAATTATTGATATAGCGGTAAAATTATATGCTATGGCTCAGATAAGGGCAATTTATTCTGGGATAGAGGAAGTAGATGCAGGATTAATCAAGCAGGTAGCACGAGAAAATTTAAAGTTAGTTCAGCCTATGTTAGAGGCATTGAAATCAGGGGATATGAGAAGAATATCTCAGTTTGAGGACATTTCAACCATTGATTTTAATGAATTCATAAGTTCAGAAAGGCCTAAATATAGTTCTGAAGATAAAATACAAGAGTTGCTGGTTAAAAAGAAACAGAAGGAGAATGCTGATACCCTTTCATTGAAAGAAAGGGCTATTCTTAAACTACTTGACTTGGATATAGAACCTCAAAAAGCCCAAAAGGTAGTCGAAGAAATTATTAACCAAGAAGAACAGAGTATTAGTGTTTCAGAGGTAGTAATAAAGGCTGTTCAGATACTTACAGGAACAGCAGGGAAGAAAACATCAGTAAAGAAAAATAGGATAGAATTCAGGGATGAAAATGATTTAAGGGTTATAGTGGAGGAAGGAAAGACGAAGCAAATGTCTGCTTATGATGCATTAAGAGCAAAAGGAATTATAAAGACCATAGAAAATGACTTTTTCCAGGTGGGGTAGATTCTATGCTGACTTTTTTTCCAGTTCCATATGAAGATGAAATTCTGTACAGTGTTTTTGCACGATATCATATAAGAAGCGGAAACACAAGTTTTAAATCCACCATTAATGACCTTTTTGGTTCGACCAAAATTACTGCGGTAATGGATTTACCATCAAACTTAAATAAACTTATTGAAAACTTGCCATTAGGAAGTAAGTATACAGCAGAATATTTTATATATAATCATACTCTTTATCCTTTTTATGCTGCTTTTTTGCCTCCTGGTCGCGCAAAAGAAGTTTTAGATTCTATGAAGATGGACAGAGGTGGCGGCATATATACTCGGATTGGCATCATGGCAAGTTCTATTACACTAAATCAATATTTTAAATTTTGTCCTGCTTGCATAGAGGAAGATAAGCAGAGATATGGAGAATTCTATTGGCATCGGATACATCAAATACCAGGTATTTTTGTATGTCCTAAGCATTATATTCCTATATATGATAGTCAGGTACCTGTGAGGGGTTATAACAAGCATGAATATAAAAGTGCCAATGAAGATAACTGTAAGGTTTATGATGTTATCAATTATCCCGATAATATAATTGAAAAGATGATTAATATTGCACAGGATGCCGAAGTTCTGCTTAACAGTAGTTTTGAGAAGAAAGAGATAGAGTGGTTTAAGGAACAATATCTTGCCAAATTGATGGAAATGGGATTTGCCACTATAAACAAAAGTATTTCTCAAAAGGAATTTATAAAGAGTTTTATAGATTATTATGGCGATGAGTTTTTACGCCTTGTGCAGTCAGAGGTTGACGCAGAAAGTGACACTAACTGGCTTATTGATATGCTAAGGAAGAAAAATAAGACAAACCACCCTATTAGGCACATACTACTGGCCAGATTTCTTGGGATTTCAATTGATAATTTGTTTAATAAGAGACTTGAATATAAGCCTTTTGGAGATGGACCGTGGCCTTGTCTGAATAAAGCCTCAGACCATTACTTGCAGGCCGTGGTTACTGATATGAAAGTAACCTATAGGGCTGATGTTAAAAGACCTATTGGAACCTTTAAATGTTCCTGCGGATTTGTTTACACAAGGAGTGGACCTGACTTGACGGAGGATGCAAGATTTACTATTGGTAGAATAAAGGCTTTTGGTTCAGTATGGGAATCAAGGCTTAAAGAACTGGTAGAAGAAAATTTAACACTGCGTGAGACAGCCAGGTTATTAGGAGTAGACCCCAATACGGTTAAAAAATATGCTAAGAAACTTGGCTTGGTTACTTATTGGGAGAAAAGAAGCAGTGAAGATAATGAAAATGAAACTAATCATGCTGAAGAGGCTTCTGGTAGCGATTATAATAAAAGAGATATCTACAGAGATGAATGGATAAATTTGCAAAAGAAAAATCCTGACAAGGGAAAAACAGAATTGCGGCAAATGAATAAGGCTTTATTTACATGGCTCTACAGGAATGACAGGGAATGGCTCAACAACAATTCCCCTGTTAAAAAGAGAGTAAATAATGGGTATATGCGAGTAGATTGGGATAGTAGAGATAAAGAGATACTAGCCAAGGTGGAAGATTTAGTAAAAAATATATTAGATTCAAAAAAGAAGCCTGAGCGAATAAGTATAAGTAGGATAGGGAGTAAATTAGGAATTAGGGCTTTATTAGAAAAACACTTAGACAAACTTCCGAGAACGAGGGCTTACTTGGATTCAGTAAAAGAAAGCGACAGAGATTTCAGGATTAGGAGGATAAAGTGGGCTATCCAAGAGATAGAAAAAGAGGGGCAGGAGTTAAAAGAATGGAAAATACTTAGGAAGGCTGGAATTAGGAAGGAGTATCAAGAAAATATAGAAATAGAATTAGAGAATTTAATTGGTCAGAATAAATACTTTAGATAAAGGCTGGATGCTTATTTACATAAAACGCTCAGCCTTTTTATATAGTTGAAGTGTTTGAAATATTGATATTTTGATATGTAATATAAAGGAAATTTTGTATTTTTGACGAAATATATAGTATAAAGATTATTTATAGAAAGGAAGTTAAAACATGAACCAAAAAAGTCCATTGTTAAAATATAGGATAGAATGTGACTGTAATGAAACTGCTGAGTTACCAAATAAAAGTTATGACTTTGTATCGGGGTTATGGGTTGATGAATCAGGAGAGCCGTTAATTAGAAAATATATTGAATCATCAAGTCTTAGTGGGAGAACAGAAACATTGATTACAAAGACACGGGAAGGTATTGATAGGTCAGAAAGGTCAAGAGGCATTGAAAACAATCTCTCCTTCGCTGATAAAACTTTAATTACTGAGACTAGGGAAGGAATAGACAGGTCAGAGAAAGGCTACGGGTACGATGCAAATATGCAAGAAAATGAAATGAATGCATTTGGTGAAACATTGATAACAAGAACAAGAGAAGGAGTAGATAGGTCTGAAAGGTCAAGCAATGACGACAATTTGGTTTTTCAAACTATAGCCACTTTTACTAGGGAGTCTATAGACAGGAGTGAAAAATCATAATGTTAATATACCCTAAGGTGTTATTTGTAACGAATAAAGATGATTTAGCAATAGATTATTTAATATACAAATTTAAGGATAGAAAAATACCATATTTGAGATTAAATTCGGAAGATATTGTAGAATACAGCATAACCTACAATTTTGCTGATGATATTATTGTGTTATATAACGATTATAAGTATAACTTTAGGGACATACATTCAGTTTACTTTAGAAGGGCACCAACAGTATTTCCGAATTGTCAAAACTTAGATGACACTAATTTTATTAATGGAGAAAGAAGGGATTTTTTAGAGGGCCTATACTTAGCATTAAATTGTAAATGGATTAATCCATTATTCTCTACATATAAAGCGGAAAGAAAAATATATCAGTTATCTGTAGCCAAGGAAATAGGATTTAAGATACCCAATACCATTTTATCAAATGACCCTAAGCAGATAACTAATTTTATCAAAAATAATAGCAACTGCATTATTAAACCAATTTGTCATGGATTACAGATTACAAAGAATGGAGCATACTCAATTTATACTTCTGAAATTAAAGATATAGGCTGGTTGGAACAGGATGCAATTTTCGAATCTCCAGTTCTTATACAAAATAAAATAGAGAAATATTGTGATATTAGGGCAACTGTTATTGGCAAACAAATATTTGCAGTCGAAATAGAAACTAATGATATAGATAAATCTGATTGGAGAAAGCCTAATCTAATAAAAGATTACAAAGAGCATAAATTACCTGATGACTTACAGGCTTTAATCTTTGAACTGCATAAAAAATTAGATTTAGTATATTCGGCATTCGACTTTATATTAACTCCTGAAGGAGAATATTATTTTCTCGAAACTAACCCTGCTGGAGAATGGGTATGGCTGGAGCGGGAACTTAACTTGCCAATTAGCAATGCAATTATAAGTGAATTACTGCACTGAAAGGGGGCTGAGATAATGGATAACTGGCAAGATAAATACTTATGCCCTTTGATAGAAAGAGAAAAGTTTAGTTTGAAAAAGGTTAAAAAGTTAGTAGATGATTTTACTTTCCTGTTTATACATTCGATATCTTTTCACGAGCCACCTAAAGAACCTAATGAAGAATTACCTGACTTTACATCTGAAGATACTGATATGGTATATAGTGTTTGCAGAAAATTTTATAATGATGCTAATGAGAGAATTGATAAATTAGAAGAAAAAGCGATAAAGTTATTGTCTTATGTTTCGGCTCTCTTTGCATTTATATCTTTCGCATTTATAAATACTTCAATTATCCTTACAAAATTAATATTGGCAATATCAATGGTGCTGCTAGTATTATCAATGTTGATTTCCTTTAGATGTGTTAATGTAAAAGGAAGGAAGTCATTTTTTGTACCAGATGTATTTGATTTCGAATCAGATGTTCCTAAGGATAATTTCGATAAAAAGGTTATATCAAAGAAACTATTAAATTCCGCAATCTATAATCAAAATATTGGAGACAATACCGCTGATATTTTAAAAGCAGCAAGATATATCTTGGCGCTGGCTTTGATTGTTAGTACAATTGGATTTATTACAGGTATTGGGGGCTATTTTAAAACTTCTGATGCTGTTACAACAGTAAAAATAGAAAATCAAGTTGAATTAAAAGATATTCAAGGCAGATTAGATATTATGAATAAGACATTAGAACAAATTAGTAATAACATTAATAATTTAGATAATGAAAAGTTGCAAGTGGAGATTAACAGATTATCAAATGAATTAGAATTATATAAGACAAATTATGAAAGTTTGTTAAAAAGATTAGAAAATATAGAGAATAGCATTAATATAGAAGGTAATTAAATAATTATGAAAAAGGTAAGGTAAAGCAATGGGGGTATTTACTGTTCTTACAGACTATATTAAGAATACTTTTTCTAAACTAAATCAGTATATAATATTGCAATTATTATGGGTAATTGCAATTTACTATTTTGTATTGAATTCTTTACTGGATTTTATATCAATAATAGATGGTATGACATTTAATATAACGAGTATAAACGGAATTTTAGAATACAATCAATCAATTTTAGACTTCCTACAAAAATATGAAATTATTTGGATAGGGTTAACGATTTTATTATTTTTTGCATCAATAATAGTGATATTGGTTACTCATACACTATTTGAAAATTATATGTTTATTCGTTCTTGTAGTAAATATGGTGGAGAGTTGAGCGTATGGTCGTTAATAATTTATGGTACTTATAAATTGTATATTTTTGCTGGTTCATACTATGGTATAGTATTGTTTGCTATTTCAGCAGTGGCACATTGGGTAAAAGAGAAGAAAAGTAATTTGCTTAGCCGATTCTATTAAGCACAGCAAATGAGATTTATTAAAAAGATGGAGATGAGGAGCATGGGAGAACAGGTAGTGATAAATCAACACTATGTACCTCAATGCATTTTGGCAAATTTTAAAAATAATGGAAGCCAAGTATATGAAGCACTAGTAGATGAAAAGAAGGTATATCCAACAAATTATAGAAATTCCATGTGTGAAAGGTATACATATGAACATTCCATTATAGAAGTAAACTCTGTAGAAAAATATTTTGGAAGAATCGAATCCTATATTGGACCTGCAATGAAGAATATTATAAGTATTATAGAGAAGCATGAAAAAGGTGAATGTGATTTTACTGATATACGGCATTTAATAGAGCGGTATATGAGAGAATTTATTATATTCTATTATAGGAGCGGTGCCCTTCTCCATGAGTTTTCCTTTGATAGAAAAAATAAAGAAGACAGAGTATTAGTTATGTTAGGCAAATTGCTAAATTCCAGGTATATAAGGTTATTAAGCAAGACAGTTATTAATTATTATGAATTTGCTATAATAAAAAGTGAAAACAATGATTTTATTTTAAGCGACCAGTTTATTTCAACGGCTGCATTAGGAATAAAGAATAGATTTGCTAATATAACAAATAGACAAATTGGGTTTAAGAATGTAATAATATTAATTCCTATTTCAAGTAAATACTACGCTGTTTATTACAATGGAAGAATTCCAGATTACATTAATAGAGATTGTGTAAATACATTAAATGAAGAACAGATAAATGAAATAAATAGTGTAATTATTAATAATTCATATGTTAAATGCATTGGATATAGTAGAAATGCATTGGACAAGGCTTTACTAAAATTCAAATTTGAGTCACCATCAGCAATATATGCAGGGTTTGAATCAGGAGCAACAATGGGTGCCACGTTAAAAAAAGAAGTATTCTTTTATGAAAAAGATAAGAAAATATGGGAATTTTTCACTTCCATTATTTGGACAAAATACAGTGGCCTTAGAAGAAATGACAGGTGCCTTTGTGGAAGTGGAAAAAAGTTTAAGAACTGTTGCATTGATTATTATCAGGGGGCAAAAAGAATAATGGACAGTATCATAAGTAATGAAAATACTTTAAACTATATGGTTTCTGAATATGCAACAGTGGAAATGAGTATTGACGAGTTTTATAGTCAGCCAAATAAAAAAGAGAAATGAGGTGGGAAAATGAAAGTAATAGAAAGCGAAAAGCAGTTTTATATTGCTCGGTTAAATAATTATTTGGCATTAATAAATCAGATATATTTACACATAGATAAAAATGATAAAGAAATGGCACAGTTAAAATACAAGGAACTAAAAGATGGTTTAAAAGAAGATTATCATGTATATAGCACGCAAAAAGAATTAGAAAAGATAAGTGAATATGGTAAGGCTATGTACTATTCTTTGATAATGGAGCCATATGTTAATATTAATGTAAGCACAAATGTAAGTCTCATTAAAATTAAACAGGCAGTTATTGAACTTGAATTTGAACTAAGAGATATATTGTATGAAATAGAAAGGCTAAGTTGATAAATTAATAGGAATCTTAATAAAGGCACAAAGGAGAGGATGAAAAATAGAGTGGTTAAAGGAATTCTTTAGATTATATTTTAGATTAGATATTGAAGAAGCCTACAAATTTAAATATAGAAATATACCCTCAAAATTGTATAAATATCAGCCCTTTGAAGAAAATAGAATATCGACTGTCATAAACTATAAACTGTGGTTTACCGTTCCCAAAGATATGAATGACCCATTTGACAGTAGAGGTGTATGTTGGAATACCGATGAAATAGAAGAGTTTTTAAAGACAAGAGTACCAAGAGATAAAATAAAAGAGTTTGGCTCAATAGACAGTATTGTTGATGGAGCAATTGCTTCGTTAAGAAATAATATTAAAATTACATGTTTTTCTGAAGAACTTTTTAGTATGCCTATGTGGAGCCATTATGCCAATAATCACAAAGGATTTTGTATAGAATATGATTTTACCCGATTAAGTTATGAGAATGATTTGACAAAATATTTATTCCCAGTTGGATATGAAAGTCACCGCTATGATATAACTAACTTATTTAAAATAACATTTAGTGAGCCTTATGACCCTAGAGTAAAACTGCTCTACTTCCTAATGAATCTAAAACATAGTAGTTGGTCATATGAAAAAGAATGGCGGATTATTAAAATGAGATTACCAGAAGAAAAAGCATTTAAAAGTGGATTAGAAGATTGTCCTTTAAAGCCTACTGCTATTTATTTAGGTGTGAATTTTGATAAAAATAAAGTGCATTCTGTAAAAGAAAAATTGAAGGGTCTTGATATACCTATCTATGCACTAAAAGTGAGTAACTCTGAATTTTTTGAAATGGATTTGGAATCGATAAATTAAATCCTTGCTCCTTATTCCTTATTACTATATCCCTACTATGTATAACCCAAAAAAACTCGTGTCACGAATAAAAAAGTCGTATCAAAAATAAAAAAGTTGTGTTAAGAATCATGGTGAAAATAGGGTGGAAAACCTTATTAAGTTTACAGGATTAAGGGGTAAGGGATAAGGCGAAAAGTATTGATTTTATTGGATTTGAAGGAAGTATTGATGAAAGATATTGATTAAAACTTTCCCCTTTTCCCTTGAACCTTATCCCTATTTCTGACACGACTTTTTTATCTAAAATGAGGCTAAAAATAGGAAGAAAATAGGAGATAGGAGCAAGGAAAATGGGTGATTTTTGACATGACTTTTTTATATGGAAAGAATTAGATAAATAGGGTTAAGGATAGATGGGACAAGGGTTTAAGGGGAGTGAGGGTTTGACATGAGTTTTTTATGTGTATACAGCAGGGCCACAGCTTCTTGAAGAGTGCCGAACATTAAATGGGTGTGAAGTTGGACAGGCTAAAATTACAAAAGGATATAATCTTCCTGCAAAATATGTAATCCACACAGTAGGACCTATATGGAGGGGAGGAAACTATAATGAAGAAAAGCTTCTATCAGACTGCTACAAAAATTCACTTAAAATAGCAAAAGAGTATAATCTTGAAAGCATAGCTTTCCCTCTAATTTCCACAGGTGCTTACGGTTATCCAGTAGATAAAGGATTAAAAGTTGCAATATCTGTAATAGGGGATTTCCTTTTAAATAATGACATTAAGGTTTATTTAGTAGTTTACAATAAGGATGCATTTAAAATTTCAGAAAAGCTATTTTCATCAATAAGGCAATATATAGATGATAGATATGTAAAAGAGCATATAATTGAAAGATATAATATCATTGAAAAGGATATTATATATAATAAAGAGCAAATAAACCTATTTGCAGAGACTGCTGTGCCTTCAACTAAGAAAAAACGAAGTCTTGAGGATGTAGTAAATGAGCTTGATGAGACTTTTACGCAGATGCTTTTAAGACTTATTGATGAAAAGGGACTAACAGATGCACAGGTTTATAAAAGAGCAAACGTTGATAGAAGACTATTCTCAAAAATACGAAGCGATATAAATTATAAACCAAGCAAGTCAACTGCAATAGCTTTTGCAATAGCACTTCATTTAAACCTTGATGAGACAAAGGATTTACTATCTAAGGCTGGTTATGCACTATCTCACAGCAACAAATTCGATATAATTATTGAGTATTTCATTAAAGAAGAAAATTATAATGTTTTTGAAATAAATGAAGCCTTGTTTGCCTTTGAACAAAATCTGCTTGGTGTATAAAATAAAAGCTTTAAAAAAATAAAATAATTTTTTTGGATTATATTATTAAAAATGTCGCTTGAAAGACGACATATCTCAAAATATATAGTGCTATCCTTAAATTAAAATAAAGTATTGGAGGAGAGCACTATGAAAAAAGGTTTAACTGAACTTGTATTTATACTTGATAGAAGTGGATCTATGAGCGGGCTTGAAAGCGATACTATCGGAGGATTTAATTCAATGCTTGAAAAGCAGAAAAAAGAGGAGGGACAGGCTTTAGTTACTACTGTACTTTTTGATGATAAATATGAGCTTTTGCATTATCGTATTGATATTAAAAATATTATGCCTCTTACAGAAAAAGAGTATTATGTTCGAGGAACTACTGCACTTTTAGATGCAATAGGAAAAACTATAAATAAAATAGTTAATGAGCAGAAAAGTTTACAAGAACAAGAGAGAGCAGAGCATGTAATGTTTGTTATAATTACAGATGGTATGGAAAATGCAAGCATTGAATTTAGCTATGAAAAAGTCAGGCAGATGATAGAGCATGAAAAAAGCAAATATGGATGGGAATTTATCTTCCTTGGTGCTAATATAGATGCAATTTCTGCAGCAGAGCGTTTTGGAATAAGCAGGGATAAAGCAGCAAATTATAATGCTGATAGTAAAGGAACACTACTTAATTATGAAGTAATAAGCGAGACCATAAGCTGTTTTCGTACAAACCATAAAATATCAAAAGACTGGAAAAGACGCATTGATGAAGATTTTGAAAAACGAAATAGAAGATAATTTTAAAAAGCCTCTTTCTATGAAAAGAAAGAGGCTTTTTAGGTTAAATAGACAACCTAAGGGACGGTTAGTGTGAAAATGTAGCATTCCCATATTTGGATAAATATTACATATCGGATGCCAAGCACCGGAAATAGTGCCACCCAGTTGACAAGTGACAAACTTTTACATTCCGTCGTTGTGGCTATTTTTTAGTCATGCACAGTTACTTATTATTTTATATTTAATTGAAATATTTTAAGGGGTAGCATGTAGCGTATAAATTCGAATTTGAAAAATAAATGTTTAAGACAAGAATTGGCTATAATAAGTAACCGTCCCCAAATTTTCAAAATTACAAAAAACAAAATTCAAATAATAGAGTCTAATATATGAAATGGAAAATTTGACTTGGAGGTGCAGGATTTGTCTATAAGTGAAAAAGAGTTTATAGAAAAAATAACTGATTATAAGCAGTATCTTTATAAAATGGCATTTTTGTATGTAAAAGATGAGAATAGTGCACTTGAAATAATAGATGAAACAGTCTTTAAAGCTTATTTATCTTATAAAAAGTTGAGGAAAAGTGAGCATTTTAAAACATGGATAACAAAAATACTGATTAACTGTGCTATTGATTATTTAAGAGATAAAAAGAAAATATGCGGCAGTATAGATGAGGCTGACATTAAAATAGAAGAAAAAGAATATGTGGACTTATATAATGGAATAAATTTATTAACTGGTATTCAAAAGACCATTATAATATTGAAATATTTTTATGATTTTACAATAAAAGAGATAGCAGAAATATTAAGCATATCCGACAGCTCTGTTAAAAATAACCTTCACAAAGCCTTAGAGTTTTTAAGAATTCAATTAAAGGAGGAATAGGTTATGGATAATATAAAAATGGATTTTGAAAATATTAAAATTCCTGATAAATTAGATGATACTATTGAGAAATCCTTAAAAAGAGCAAAAAAAAGAAGAAGAATAAATTTTATAAGGAATTTAAGCACATCCATAGCAGTAGTTTTGGCAGTGTTCACTTTGGCGGTAAATACTTCTTCAGTTTTTGCCCAGTCGATGATGAGAATACCTATAATAAAAAATATTGTAGAGCTTGTAAGTTTTGATAAGGGCCTTGAAAACGCAGTAAAAGAAGGCTATATAAATACCATTGATAAATCAGCAGAGGATAAGGGGATAAAAGTTACCGTAGACAATATTATATTTGACAATAAGAGGCTTGTTATACTTTATTCCATTGAAACACAAGAACCATATAATGATATATATATGAGAAGAATAGAATTAGCGGATGAAAAGGGAAAAAGAATAGAAGGATGTACATTAAGTTATGGCATGTTATCTCCAAATGATAATCATAATTTATTTAAAGGCAGCATAGATGTTCATTTTATAGAAAATAAACAAATCCCTCCAATTATATATTTAAGTTCTGATATGATAGACATAAAACATAATGATGGTGATAATTATACAAGTATTGAAGGAAGCTGGAAGGTTGAGATTAAAATCCCTGATTATTCAGGCAGCCAATCAAATAACTACTCAATTAATAGAGAATTATTAATTGGTGATATTAAAGTTAAAATTGGAGAAGTGAAGATTTCTCCTACAACATGTGAGATTAATGTTTCTTTTAATAGTGATAAATATAAGGCTTTCAGATTAGTAAATGCCCGTATTATAGATGAAAGGGGTACGGTTTATAAAAACTATCTTTCAACTTTATCTGATAAAAATGAATGTGAAAACAAATATATATTTGAAAGCCCGTTTTTTTCAAAATCAAATCACCTGAAGCTAAGCTTTGATGGAATATATTTTATCCCTAACAGGGATGATTATATCACTGTTGATATTGAAAATAATAAACTTATAGATAGTTCTAACTATGGAATAGGACTAAAATATATAAATAAGGGAAATAATGAGCTCAACTTGGGGTTTGAAATTACTGATGAAGAAATTAATAATAATATGAAAAGATATAATTATGTTGGAGGAATAGATTTAGGTGATGTTTATGATGAGAATGGGAAAAAATGCAATGTCGCTTCTTATGGATATGCAAGAGTTAATGATAAGGAGAGTCAAAATATTATCATAAAAAATCTTTACCCTAATACAAAACTATTAAAGATAAAAATTGAAAGAGCATGTAAGGGAATAATGCAAGAAGTAAAGGTTGATATAAAATAATTATAGCCTTATTAATATGCTTTACAGTGAAAAGTACGGTTAAGAATAATTTATAAAATTTTTAACCGTACTTTTTTGCCATAAGAAAATAAAAGTTTTATATATAATAAGTAACAGGGCATGACTAAAAGTAGCCACAACGATAGAATGAAAAAGTTTTAGGCTTATCAAAGGTAACAGGAGGGACGGTTACTTATTATATAAAATAATAGACATAATATTTTATGCATGTCCCCCTAATTTTGCATATATTGTGTATGAAATAAGTAACCGTCACTAACCTTGTACTTTTTTCCTTTTTTGTAAAGTTATATTTTCACACTAACCGTCAATTAAAATTCTTTCACCATGTCCTGCCACTGCAAAGGTAGGCTTACGCCGATTGCTTCAAACTCAATGGGGACATCTTCCTTTAGCCTTATAAATAAGTTTTTTGGAAGGGTTTTTATAGTATGCTTTATTTTTTCCCTTATTGATTCAATGGTATTTTCCTCCCCTGAGAGCTTGTACTTTGGTTCAAGGCAGTAGAAGAAATAAATAATAAAATGAAGAAGGGCGGTGTATGCTTTTTCTTTGTTTTTTTCAAATAAATTGTCAATTTTATCAATATAAAGATTTAAAAATTTCTCGCCCATATCAAAAACATCAAAGTATCTTATAACTTTTCTGTGGTCATTGAAGGATTTTATTGAACAAAGCATTATAGGCAGGCTTAAGTTTATAAAGCTTAAGTATCTATCAATTTCAAGCTTTCCCGTTTCAATTGGCAGTGAAATTATATCATCTAATTCATAGTCCTTATCCATGTTTTCCACAGCAGAATATATTAAATAGAGCATTTCAGTAATATCAGGAGAAGTTTTTATATTTCTAAAGTTTTTAAGCTTTTTAAATTTGTATATATAATCTTTTAATTCTTCGTTAAGGTTATTGAAATCAATACCGCTTTCGAAACAGTTAAAAAGAATTTTTAAAATAATATCATCTAAGTTATATATTCCGCTTTCTGCTTTTAAAAGTATGTTTTTGCATTGCTCAAAAAGTTTTTCAATAGGTATTAATTCAAAATAATTTTTAATGATGTCATTCATAAATTTTGCTGTAAAATTAGGAAACTCAGAGAGAATATCCTTTTCAATGCTTGAAAAGCTTTGAACCGCATCCTTTGAAGTTTTCAGTCTTTCGACGCACTCCTCATATATTATGCTTTCATAATCGCTTTCTATTATTTTTTTTCTTATAATGAATATATCCTTTTCATTGAATGTATCTATTGAGCTTATAAACTGCTTAATGAATAAATGAGGTAGAATAGTACCTTCCATATTCTTATATATAAGCTCTGTTATATTTATGAAGTATTCTATATCTTCCTCACAAGTTTTTAGTATTCTTGGAATATATTCTGCCTCTTTATATAAAACGCTTAAGCATTTATTTAAAAAGATTTCTAAACCTTCTGTTTTAAGGGATTGGCTATAACTGTACCCGAGGCTTATAAGACTTTTTACAACAATATAAAGATAAAATGCTCCTCTGTTCTTTAGTTCCTCTCTTGACAATAAAACGTTTAAAAATTCTATTCTTTCCTTTGAAACTGCATTTTTAAAAATTGCGTAGGATATATCTTCAAAATCCTTAGCTATTTCCTCAAAAAAATCTAAAAGTTTTCTTATAGCATCATAGTTTTTTATAGCAATAATATCTATTGCAGCATAAAAGTAGTAGCAGTTTTTGTCTATAAATGAAGGTATTTTTTCCTTTTGTGCTACTTTAAATATAAATTTGGAAAAAGGTTTTATAGAATTTAATTCAATGCTTCTTGAAATAACCTGAAGCGAAGGTTCAAGGGCGTTATATATGTTTAATATAAAATCATCGGGTATATTTTCTGATGCAAATTCAAAGGCTGGCTTTATATAGGAAATATCTACATTCTTTTCCTCATCCTTTAAATTTTTGTTTCTTTTTATTATTTCATAAAGACATAGGCAGTTGTCTATTTTACTGTCTAATAAAGTATAATTGCAGTCCTCCGTAAAGTTATTAAAATCTCCAAAATCAATGTTTGATCCTAAATAATAGTTTAATGCATAATTTGAAAATTCGTAATCAGCAGTTGAAGGAATATTTTGGTCTTTAAAATCAAATAATAATTCTTTATTTTCACAGTATGAATCTACACCATATATCATGCATTCAATAGGCAAAAGCATATCCGTTGAAAAAGTTATGCTGTGTGAGAGGGCTATAGGAAGGCACATTGAAAGGGCAGCTATTAAAAAAATTAAGTTATCATCACTACCATTTATGTATATTGAACTTTTATTTTCACTGCAGTATATTAAAGCATTTAAAAGATTTTTAAAATTTGACTGTCTGTTTTTCAATAAAAAATCTTTAATTGTATCCTTTGAAATAACATTTGAAGGATTTATATTATCTAAATCTATCAAGGACTTGTCATCTAAATCCTCAAGGTTTTCTATAAATGCATCAGAGTTTATAAGCTTTACCGGATGAAAACTTAGCATCTCGTTAAAAATTAAAGCATGAGCAAAGCTGCTGTTAATATCATTTATATTGCATTTTAACATACAAAAATTACCACTGCTAAGCCTGAAAAAAGAAACTATATTTTTGCTTTCGTTTTTTTCTTTGGTTTTTAGAATTGCAATAATTGGTTTTAAAATATCTTTAATTTCCTTTATATCTATTTTATCTATATTATTTGATGCTTTTAAAACATCAAAGTCGTATCCTCTTAAAAATCCTTTTTTTATAATTGAAAAGACTGCCTGATTTATCCTCATAAAATTCACCCCATATATATATCGAACTAAATCTAAATTTTATAAAGAAAATATTTTATTTCTATCTACATACTTAGTGAGGATTTTATAGTGTTTTTCCATAATTTTCTCTTGAAGATTATCAGGGTAGGATAAAACGTCATCCTTAAGGCTGTAATTTTCACAAAAAAGGAGGGAATCGAATCTTATTTTTTCTATCCTCTTAAAAAAATCCTTAGACATTCTGAAAAATCCGTAGCCTATATCTAAAATATCATCGGGGTTTATTTGAGAGAATAAATAATTATAAAAAGGCTCATAGAAAGAATCAACATCATCTCCTATAAAAATAGGGTCAAGGCATATTCGAACTTTAAAGCCTCGTGATATAGCAGCTTTTACTGCCTTTATTCTAACATCTAAAGATGGAGTGTGTTTTTCATACTTTTTTATTATTTCATGAGGGGATAGGGTAAAGGCTATAATAATGTTGTCTATGGGTTTATGTGTTTTATAAAAAATATCATTAGCGCTTTTAGTTCTGACCTCCACTAAAAGATTTGGCAAATCTTTAAAAAAATCGTAAAAGTAGTCCATATAAGGTATTATGCTGTGAAAGGCTATTAAATCAGTATCATAGGAGGCGGCAAGAAAAGCAGTTTCCTTTGAAACTGTATG
Source organism: Caloramator quimbayensis (assembly GCF_900167605.1). GTDB lineage: Bacteria > Bacillota > Clostridia > Clostridiales > Caloramatoraceae > Caloramator_B > Caloramator_B quimbayensis. The sequence continues at coordinate 53,063 of NZ_FUYH01000008.1, forward strand.
TTTAATTTCTGATTTAAAATCTTCTATGTTTACAAAGGCAACAATATTAGAAGAGGGGTACATGCCCTGAAGATAGCAGTATTCGCAGTCAAAAATACAGTTTAGTAAAAATGAAGTGTAGTAAAAATTAGAATATCCAAAGTTTTGGCAAACATCAGGCCCCCTATATATAAAGGGCTTATTTTTTACAGCAAGTATTAGGGACTGGTTTTGTTTTTGAACAGAAAAATTTTGATTTAATCGGTTAAAAACGTCCTTATAGTGCTTTATAACAATAAAATTAGAAGCATTATATTTTTCTATTATATTCTTTGTTATAGGATAATTTAGAGCATCCTCTTCTATATAAATAGAATCAAAAAAATATTTATTTGAGTCTTTCGATAATCTGCTCAAAAACTCTCTTCCCTTCTTTTTTAATTTTAACTTCTATATTGCAGAACTCATTTAGTATGCTAAGAGGTTCTAAACCTTTAAGCTTTGATTTTCTGACCTCTTTAAAGAGCATTTTTTTCATCGCCTCTGTAAAGTTTAGTTTTTCACAGAGAATATTTACTGCTTTTTCTTCATCTTCAAAAGGATTTCTTAATGAATGATTCAGATTTTTAAGTTCATCTATTATTTCATCTATTGAGGTTAAATTTCTTTTTATATAACTTTTAAGGATTTCCTTATCTAAATCCTCTGGATTTAAAAAATCAGATATTATTTTTAATATTACGGTATTGTGAGCATATAAAAACTTTTGACTGGCCTCCATTATGCCCGATGATTCCATATCAATGAAAGTGTCATTATTATCAATATAATCTTCTTTAAACATAGGTTTTGATGAGCAGTATAATGTACCCTTTTTAATATTTTTTCCACAATATACGTCGGGATAATAATCCCTTCCTGTGTCCATATCTTTAACTTTGTTTATAATAATAGGCTCTCCGAGATTATATTTAAAGCTTGTCGCACCGCAAAATCCTATGTTTATAAGTATATCTTCTTTTTTACATTTAAAGGTTGATAAAATATATACAGCTGCCATAGCAGATTTTATTTTTCCAATGCCGCTAACTATAAGGGTTATATCATCATTTTTGTAAACCGGATAGTTATTTATATTCATGTCTTTTTTTAATTTGTAATGCTCGATTAAAGGAGCAGCTTCTAACATTAAAGCAGTTACTATAAACACCATAATATGGGTATTCCTCCAATCTCAGTTCTGCATATTGAAATTTTATCAGATAATACAAACAGAGTAAATATCGATACGGTAATGAAAATTTAATAAAAGTGTTTTATACTTATAGTAAGAAAGGATGTGAATGATATGAGACTTGAAGCATTAAATTATAAACGGAGAAAACGAAAGAGCTAAATCTTTATATATTAGCGAAGGGCTTAAACAGGTTGAGGGAGCAGTCTGCTACAGATATAATTTAAATTAAAATTGCAAGTAGTGTTATTTTATTTTAACCTGACTTTCTATGAAATTACATTTGCACGAATATACCCCTGTATGGTATAATTGTGACTGCGTTATGTGCACATTGTTGTGATTAAAAAATAATTATCGATATGGGGGTATAAGAATGAAAAAGAGATGGACAGATTTTTTATACTTAGTGACAATACTTTTTTTCGCACTTGGATTTTTTAATATTCTATTTGCATGGCTTGGATTTTTATGTATGATAATCCCTTTTGCTTTGTTATTAAAAAACAGAAAAAAAACTTGGTGCCAGGGGTACTGCCCAAGAGCAAGCCTTTTTAATTTTCTTTTTAAAGGCAGATCTTTAACTGGTAAAGCAGTACCAAGATGGTTGACACAAGGAAAATTTAAATTGATTTTCTTATTTTATTTTTGTATTAATTTAACAGTCTTGATTCTTTCGACAATAATGGTATTTAAAGGAAAGAACAGTGGAATGGAAAGAATCAGATTCATGATGATTTTCCAATTGCCATGGAAAATACCGCAGCTTATTAAAATTGAAGGTATTTCAAGATGGGCTGTGCATCTATCCTATAGAATTTATTCGATGATGTTTACAACAACTACTATAGGTTTGATTCTTGGATTTTTATTTAAGCCAAGAACATGGTGCACGATATGTCCAGTTAATACAATTTCAGATGTTATTCTTTATAAAAGAAGGGTGTCATAAACAGAATTCATCTTCTGTTTATGACACCCTTCTTAAATTTAAATGTTTTTGTTTGATAAATATTCATTAACCGTCCCTGTGTATCATATTTTTTATTAAAGATATTTAATGGGGATAGTGTATGAATAAAAATATTGTACCCTATCAGAGGGATAATCCTACAGATGAAGAAAGATTTTTGCAGTTAAAGTATCTTTTGAATCAGTCGGGAAGGGAAGAAGATTTTTGCAATATAATAGAATTGTTAAGTCCTCCAAAGAATATTGAAACTATTGTACCTAAAGGATGTGGAAATGGTGTTTCTGTTGCTGTAATTGGGGCAGGGCTTTCGGGACTTTGTACTGCCTATGAACTTAGAAAGATAGGATGCGATATTACTATATTTGAGGCTTCAAATAGAATAGGAGGCAGGGTTAATACAATATATTTCGATAGAGAAAAGCAGTATTTTGGTGAAGTTGGAGCAATGAGAATAGGAGTATCCCATGAGACAACATGGCATTATATAAATCATTTTAAGCTTAAAACAAGACCCTTCGCATCAAAAAATATAAATGGTCTATTTTATATAAGAGGAAGTTATGCAAGGAATGATTCACAGGGAAAAAGTGTTAAAGAAAATATATATCCAAAATATAATTTAACTGAAGAAGAGAGAAAAACTCCATGGCAAAAATTATCGGAAAAAATAGTAAACAAGTATTTGAATAGTCTTTCGCCAAAGATTAGACGAGAGTTTATTGAGATTAAAAAAAATTATTCAGAGCCTATTAAAAATATAGATAGTATAACCTTAAGAAAGGCATATGAAAATCTTAGATTGAGTCAGGATGCAATTTCTATGATAGGCTTTCTTTCAGCCTTTGAAGAGAGTTTTTTAAATATAGGTCTTACTGAAATACTTCAGGAGGCATATACTGCGGATTTTGGATTTACTTACTATATTGATGGAGGTATGATTAAACTTGCAGAAAAATTTTATATGGAATTGAATAATCAAAATATTGGCAGGGTAGCCTTTAGATTTAATAGTATTGTTGATGGAATATATAAAGATGACAGAGGAAAAATAATACTTGAAATTAGAGAAGGTTGTAAAAACAAATATTTTAAAGCCTTTGATGTAGTAATTTGTGCAATACCATTTTCAAGCCTTAGAAGAGTTACTGTAGTTCCACCCTTTAGCGTTTTAAAGTCTCAGGCAATAGCGGAACTAAACTATGGATATGCCCAAAAAACTCTGCTGTTTCTAAAAGAAAGGTTTTGGGAATATGGAGGGGAGGATAAAAGAATAGTTGGAGGAAGTTCCCTTACAGATTTAATTCCAATTTCGATATTCTATCCTTCAGATAATTCAGTACCTATTGAAGGAGTATATAATGGATGGACGTTTAAAGGTGTTTTGCCTTCAAAAAAGCCCGGCGTTCTGCTTGCATCCTACAATTGGGGAAACAATGCACTAAGGCTTGGAAATGAAAATTGCTGCCTTAGATTAGATGATGTAGTTGAAAGCGTTGAGAAGGTTCATAAACTTTATAGGGGGTATATTTATAGAAATCTTTTATCATGGCAGAGCATATCATGGGCAAATATTGAATATATATGGGGTGGAGGGTGCCTTCCCTTCTCTGGTCAGAAAACTTTATTCTCCTATGAAATTACAAGACCAGAGATGGATAACAGGGTATTCTTTGCAGGGGAGCATGTTTCGCAAAAACACGTTTGGATGCAGGGGGCTCTTCAAAGCGGTATGATAGCAGCAAATGAAGCTGCAAAATTCATTTGTAAAAATAATATAAGGCATAGTAAGTAAAACAATCTAAATAAATCAATATTTTTTTGAAAAATATTGACAAATAATTTCAAATGTCATATAATTCTAAAAAATAAATGTTTTATCAACATATAAAAAGGCTGAGATGGAGACAAAGATACCTTTAATTGAACTTCAGAGAGCTAACGTTTGGTGAAAGTTAGTGTTCAATGGGTATGTAATGATCACTCCGGAGCTGCCAAGTCGAAAGCTTTAATGTGAGTAGATGAGGACGGGAGCTACCGATATATAGCTATATGGTTATGATTGATTATTGCACTTTGCAATAAGATATTCCGACCTGATTTAACGAGGCGAATAAGTATATCTAATTTTAGGATATATTTATTCGTAAAGATGGGTGGTACCACGGAGGATAAGTCCTTCGTCCCAATGGATAGTTATATCCATGGGATGAAGGACTTTTTTATTGAGTTTGCAGCTGCTAAAGATAAATTATTCTCAGCATTACATAGTTGATTGAACATTGTATAAAAATGGGAGGGATATTTGTGTCAAAAACTTTCTATGTATCATTAATTCCAAGCATTGACCCCTTTTTAAGGATAGTTTCTGCTTTGAGGAAAAAGGGCTTTGACATCGAGAGTGTTAACTTTAAAGAGCTTGATTCACAAAGGGGAAGCCTTACTATTACTATTAATGAGAATATGAATCTTGGATTGTATGAAGCTATGCTTCAGGTTAAAAAAGTAGTTGGAGTATATGAAATAAAAGAATTAGAGGAGGAATGTTAAATGACAAAGATGTATTATAATCAGGATGCGGATTTAAAATTACTTGAGGGTAAAAGGGTTGCAATTTTAGGGTACGGGAGCCAAGGGCACGCCCATGCATTAAACCTTAAGGATAGCGGAGTTGACGTTGTTGTAGGTTTGTATGAAGGAAGTAAATCATGGGAAAAAGCTGAAAATGACGGGCTTAGAGTATTAAAGGTAAGCGATGCGGTAAAGGAAAGCGATGTAGTTATGATGTTAATTCCTGATACAAGCCAAAAGGAGGTTTACGAGAGAGATGTAAAACCTTTTCTTAAGGAAGGAAATGCTCTATGTTTTGCCCATGGATTTAATATTCATTTTAATCAGATAGTTCCTGATAACTGCGTGGATGTTTTTATGGTTGCTCCAAAGGGACCAGGGCATCTTGTAAGAAGGGTTTATCTCGAAGGAAAGGGAGTACCATCCCTGATTGCAGTATATCAGGATTACTCTAAAAAGGCTAAGGAACTTGCCCTTGCCTATGCAAAGGGCATTGGAGCTACGAGGGCAGGAGTAATTGAAACAACCTTCAAAGAAGAAACTGAAACGGATTTGTTTGGAGAGCAGGCTGTTCTTTGTGGTGGGGTTACAGAGCTTATAAAAGCAGGATTTGATACCCTCGTTGGAGCAGGCTATCAAAAGGAAATAGCATATTTTGAATGCCTTCATGAGATGAAGCTGATAGTTGATCTTTTATACGAAGGCGGATTTGAAAGGATGAGATACAGCGTCAGCGATACCGCAGAATATGGAGACTATATGGTTGGAAGAAGAATAATTAACGAAGATACAAGACATGAGATGAAGAAAGTTCTTGAAGAAATTCAAAATGGAGAGTTTGCGAGGGAATGGATTCTTGAGAACCAGATTAACAGGCCTGTTTTTAATGCAATGAAGAAAAGAGAGCTTGAACATCCTATAGTTGAAGTAGGAAAGAACTTAAGAAAAATGATGTCATGGATACAGGAGTGATTTAAATGAGAAGTGATGATGTAAAGTCAGGCTTAAGCAGGGCTCCACACAGATCTCTGCTTAAAGCTCTCGGTCTTACCGATGATGAAATAAATAAACCATTTATTGGAGTTGTAAATTCCTTTAATGAGCTTGTACCTGGTCATACTAATTTAAGAGAAATAGCTGAAGCTGTTAAAAAGGGAATAAGCATGGCAGGAGGAACTCCCTTTGAATTTTCAACAATAGCAGTTTGTGATGGAATCGCCATGAATCATGAAGGAATGAAATACTCCCTCGCAAGCAGGGAGCTTATAGCAGACAGCATTGAAACTATGGTTTTAGCCCATAGGCTCGATGGAATAGTTCTAATACCTAATTGTGATAAAGTTGTTCCGGGAATGCTTATGGCTGCTGCAAGGCTTAATATACCAGCAATAGTTGTAAGCGGAGGGGCGATGCTTTCTGGAAGATATGAAGGAAAAGATGTAGATTTAACTACAGTTTTTGAAGCCGTTGGAAAAGTTTCTGCAGGTACTAAAAGCCTTGATGAAATTAAGAATCTTGAAGATTGTGCATGTCCAACCTGCGGTTCATGTTCAGGTATGTTTACTGCAAATTCAATGAATTGTATGACGGAAGCTCTTGGGATGGCACTTTCAGGCAATGGAACAATACCGGCAGTTTTTTCAAATAGAAAGAGGCTTGCAAAGGAAACTGGAATAAAAATAATGGAACTTGTTAAGGAAAACATAACGCCTTCAATGATATTAACAAAAGAAGCCTTTGAAAATGCACTTGCAGTAGATATGGCACTTGGATGCTCAACCAATACAGTTCTTCATCTTACTGCTGTTGCAAAGGAACTTAACATAGATATAGACCTTGATAAAATAAATGAGATAAGCAGCAAAACTCCTAACCTTTGCAGGCTGAGTCCTGCAGGTCCATACCATATTCAGGATTTAAATGAAGCTGGAGGAATACCTGCGGTTATGAAGGAACTATCTAAAAAGAATCTTTTAAATCTTAATTGCATTACTGCTGCAAATGTTAAATTAGAAAAAGTTATTGAGAATGCCGAAAATAAAAATGAAAAAGTGATTGCACCGGTTGAAAAACCCTATAGTACAACCGGGGGGATAAAGATATTAAAGGGAAACCTTGCATTAGAGGGAGCGGTTGTTAAAAAGTCTGCTGTCGATGATGAGATGATGAAGGCTAAACTGAAGGCGAGGGTTTTTGATGGAGAGGAAAGCGCAACTCAGGCTATATTAAATGGATTAATAAATAAAGGCGAGGCTGTAGTTATAAGATATGAGGGCCCTAAGGGAGGCCCTGGAATGAGGGAAATGCTTACTCCAACATCAGCCCTTTCAGGTATGAATCTTGATAAGCATGTGGCTCTTATAACTGATGGAAGATTTTCAGGTGGAACAAGGGGGGCTGCAATAGGGCATGTATCCCCAGAAGCCTGTGAAGGAGGTATAATAGCCCTTGTTAAAGATGGGGATATTATTGAAATAGATATTGAAGAAGGGAAAATAGAACTTTTAGTAGATGAAAAAGAACTAAAAGAGCGTAAAAAGAATTTTACTCCAAAATATAAAGAGTACGGTGGATACATTGGGAGATATATGAGGATGGTAACATCAGCTTCCCAAGGAGCAGTATGTAAATAATAGACTTAAATGGAGGTGCAGTAATGTATTTAACAGGAGCTCAAATCGTTTTAGAATGTTTAAAAGAACATAAGGTAGATGTACTGTTTGGATATCCTGGAGGTGCAGTTATTCCTTTATATGATGCACTTTATGATGAAAGAAATAATTTTAAGCACATAAGAACTGCCCATGAGCAGGGAGCTGTTCATGGAGCTGATGGTTATGCGAGAAGTACAGGAAAGGTAGGAGTTTGTATTGCAACATCAGGTCCGGGGGCTACCAATACTATAACTGGAATTGCAACAGCATATATGGATTCAACTCCTCTAATAGTTATAACGGGCCAGGTCCCAAGCAATTTATTAGGAAGAGATTCATTTCAGGAGATTGATATAACGGGAGTTACTATTCCAATTACTAAGAATAACTACCTTGTAAAAAACATTGAATTACTTGCACCGACTCTCAGGGAAGCTTTTAAAGTTGCTGTGAGCAAAAGACCTGGACCAGTTTTGATTGATATAACAAAGGATGTGTTTTTGAGCAAAACTGAATATATAAAATCTGATTGTGAAAATGAAGATTATGAGGCTGATTTTATTAATGAGGAGGCAATTAAAAGTGCGGCAAAGCTTATAAATGATTCAAAAAGGCCGGTTATATATGCCGGTGGGGGAGTAAAAATCGCAAAAGCAGCTCAAATTCTTCAAAACATTGCTAAAAAGGCATGTATACCGGTTGTAAATACTCTTATGGGGCTTGGAACTATATCAAGAGATGATTATTTATCCTTAGGGCTTGTAGGTATGCATGGATTTAGAGAGGCTAACCTTACTGTTTGCAATTCGGATCTTTTAATAGCTATAGGGGCAAGATTTAGTGACAGGGTTATAGGTAAAAACGATTCCTTTGCTAGAAAGGCAAAAATAATTCACATAGATATAGATGAAAGCGAATTCGGTAAGAATATAAAACCAGATATATCTATAATGGGTAATTTAAAGAGAAGCCTTGAAAAGCTTTATTCTCTTATAGAGGAAAGGGATAGAAAAAAGTATATTGAAGAAATAAAAGGATATGGGGTATTAAATAATAAAGATGAAGACGGTTTTACATCTGAAAATATTATAAAGGCTTTAAATAATAAGTTTAAGGATAACTGCTTTATTGCAACTGATGTTGGACAGCATCAGATGTGGACTGCGCAGCATTATAAGTTTAATAATGAAAGGGGATTTATAACATCAGGCGGTCTTGGAACTATGGGGTTTGGCTTAGGGGCAGCGATAGGATGTAAAGTGGGAAATCCAAGTAGCGACGTGATTTTAATAACCGGTGATGGAAGTTTTAGAATGAACTGCAACGAACTTGCTACTGTATCTAAATATAATATACCTATTCTTATAGTTCTTATGAATAACAAAACCCTTGGAATGGTAAGACAGTGGCAGAGAATGTTCAGCAATAAAAGATACAGTGAAACGGATATTACTGAGGATGTTGATTATATAAAACTTGTTAACGCTTATAATATTGAAGGGTATAGAGTCTGTACATTATATGAGCTTAAAAACAGAATAAATCAAATAGAAAAGTTGACAAAACCTTTGTTTATTCAATGCGATATTGAAAAGGACGAGAGTGTATATCCAATAGTCCCCCCAGGTATGCCTATAGAAAATATGCTTTTTGAAGGATAAAATTACTAATTGTTAATTTTTAATAGTAATTATGTAAAAATATTGAAAAGTATGTAATTAGATATTATAATTAAGCATAAGAAAGGGGATGATTTTGTTGAAAAATGTAAAATTTGAATTAGATTTAAAGGGAAAGAAGGCAAAGAAGAACCTTAAAAAGGGACTTGCAGTTGGAACAGCAATAGGTGCTGCAATTGGTACATTAGGAGGAATACTTTTAGCTCCAAAGCCAGGCAAGGAAACAAGAGAACAGATAAAGGATAGCGCTGTTGATATGTCAAAGAAGGTTGCTGATAACGTTAAAGATATTACAAAGAAAACCGGAGAAGCTGTAAAGGATAAATTCAATAAGTGTTGTAAAAACAAAGAAGAAAAAGCAGTAGATATAGAAAATCAGGAAATAGAAAATGAAAAGGAAAAGGATGAAGAAGAGAATAACTTAGAAGAAAATACTAATGAATAAGGAGTAATGCCATGGAGATAAAAATAACTTTAGAGGGCTTTATCCTTTTCATTGCAACAGTTGCGATTATTCTGATTACTATTTATCTTGTTAAAACGCTCATAAACCTCAATAAACTTTTGAAAAATGCAAACAGTTTTTTAGAGGAAAACAAAAAGAATTTAGATGAAACTTTAAAAAATGTTAATGCTGTTACGTCTTCAGCAAAGGATAAAATTGAATATATAGATAAATTTTTTAAATCCGATGAAGAGGCAGCAACAAGCGATTTTTCAAACATAGTTTCAACGGTTCAAACGGTTGTTGATTTGTTTGAGCAGATAAAAGACCTTTTCCCAAAAAAGAAAAGGTTTAGAAGGTAATATTCTGGGAGCAGTTGTTTAAAATTTTCCTACTGCTCCCTTTATATATCTTTAATATATTTTTATTTTTCCTCTATATAGAATCTTATGAATATTTATGATACTATGAGTTTGAAATATATTTATTTCTATTAATTAAGCTTAAAAAAATTAGTTGTTTAATACGATGGGAGGATTGAATGGTTTTGATTGATTTATGTAAAAGCAAGATAAAGATAAATACTTTTAAAAATAAATCTTTTAATAAGTATATAGTAGAGTATCCTAAAAAAAATTGCATGCCTGTAGATATGAGCATGAATTTATTAAAAAATGTTATTAATGAAAGCGATGTTATTATTCAGATTGATTCAAATTTAACTTTTTTAAATGAGAATGATACAAAGGATAAAATAAAAAAATTAAGAAATATTTTAGCAAATAAAGATATAAACGCTAAATACAGGGCTTCTAAATGTGAAGAAAAAAATAGTTTTGCAGGAATAGTATTAGGGAAAAAATATGTATTACGAGAAGAACTTATCTTCAGACTTTATAAAGGCATTGATGATGAAGAACTATTAAAAATAATATTAAATATTGGATGCTTTGTATATGTGCCGATGATTGAAATTGAAAATAATGAAATTTTAGATAAGATACTTAATGGATATTTTGAGGACAATGATGAAAAGTTCCTATCTTTCAAGGTTGTAATGTACATAAATTCTTACGTTGATAGAGCTTCAATTGAAACAAAAATATTAGATATAGAAGAAATTAAGAAATACATATAAAAAGAGCTCTTTATATTTTAGTAACATTGTACGATTAATTTATTTTAGTGAACTGTAATTTTTTAAGATGAACTAATAAAAACTTAGATGTTATTCCAACAAAAATACCAGTTCCGATACCTGCTATCATAAGAACTGGAAGGTATGCAATAATTCTTATGTTTTGAACGGTAATTGAGGCTACTAAAATTTGACCAATGTTATGAAATACAGAGCCCATAACGCTTACACCTATAATACTTACATTTTCTTTTCCAAACTTTTTTAAAATAAACATTACTAAAAGGCTTAAAATACCTCCGGATAAACTGAAAAAAAAGCTTGAAAGGGAGCCGACTAAAAGCGTTGAAAGTATAATTCTTAGTATAACGACAAGGAATGTATCAGCAAGGCTTAAAGAATATAGTGAAACAACAGTAATAATATTTGCAAGACCAAGCTTTGCACCTGGGGTTATAAAGGGAACGGGTATCATTGTTTCAACTATATAAAGTACTAAGGCTTGCGCAACGAGTATTGATATAAATATCATATTCTGTGTTTTTTTCATTTAAATCCTCCTTAATATGCAATATCATCTGTTTCGGATTTTCCTTCTCCCTTTATCTCCACAACAACTTTATGCGGAAGACATACAATGGTTTGACCTACTTTATCAATAGTTCCAGATCTAACACAAACTTTATCGTGACAATCGGCATCTGCCATGTTTATTTTCCCTTTTGATATATGGATTATATTTTTGCCAAGTTTAGTTTCAATTGGAATCGTCATATCCTCCATATTTTCTGTAAGAGGAATTTTTTTATATAAAACACCTTCAACATATATCTCTGCATATCTATTTTCATATTTCTTGTTTGAAGATAAAAAGAACCATGCAGCAGATACTATAGATATAAGAATAAATGATAGAATAATTATTATATCAAATTTTTTCATTATATATTGCCTCTCTTTTATTGTTAAAATTAAATCCAATTTATATTTTAAATAATAATTTCATAATTGTCTATATAGCTCGACATTTGAAATTCCATGAATTTTAATGAAATAAATGAACAAAATGTACATAATTCGATGCTAATTGATAATATATTGACGATGATTTTGTTTGAATGTTAAAATATAAACAAAAAAGCAAAAATAAGATTTAACATTTAATATGTGTATTTTAGACATAGTATTTACCTTTAAAGCTATTTATTTTACATAAAGAGTTAACTATAAAGAATAATTTGCAAATTAATTGTTTATAATACGGCTTTAGAGAAATCTCTAAAGCCTTTATAATAGTATTAGCAATAAAAAATATATTTTATGGAGGATATTATGAGATACAATAAAAAAAAGTTTTTTATTAAATTTATTATCTCAATTATTATTTTATCTTTATTTTTTTCAGGATGCGGCAAAAAAGTTAAGGTTCTAAATGAGCCAATTGAAAAAACTGATTTTGTTCTTGGAACAGTCTGCACAGTTAAGATTTATGATGAAGCGCCATCTAATTTACTTGATAAGGTTTTTGATAGGCTCAAAGAAATTGAAAACAGAATGACTATAAATGCAGAGGGAAGCGAAGTTGATGAAATTAATGAAAAATCTGGAATTGAACCTGTCAAAGTAACAGATGATGTTTATTATGTTATAAAAACTGGTAAAGAATTTGGAAAGATTTCAGGTGGACGTTTTGATATAACTATAGGTCCTATAGTAAAGCTTTGGAATATTGGGACTGATTATGCGAGGGTTCCTTCTCCTGATGAAATAAAGGAAAAATTACCATTAGTAAACTATGAAGATATAGTCCTTGATGATAAAAACAAGACAGTATTTCTTAAAAGGAAAGGAATGATAATAGACCTTGGAGGCATAGCTAAAGGATATGCTGCTGATGAGGTTTATAGAATTTTAAAAGAAAACAATGTTGAGCATGCAATTATAAACCTTGGTGGGAATGTATTTGCAATGGGAGTAAATCCAAAGGAAAATAGAAATTGGAATATAGGCGTCCAAGACCCTTTTAGTGAAAGAGGAGATTATATAGGGATTTTAAGTATATCAGATAAAACTGTTGTATCCTCGGGAATTTATGAAAGATATTTTATACAGGATGGAAAGAGATATCACCATATTCTTGATACTAAAAGCGGCTATCCTGTTGATAATAACCTTGCAGGAACTACTATTGTTGCGGATAAATCCATAAATGGAGATGGCTTATCAACGACTATTTTTGCAGCTGGAGTTGAAGATGGACTTAAAATTGCAGAAAGTTTAAAAGGAGTTGAAGCTATTTTTATTACTAAAAATCGTGAAGTGTATATTACACCTAAACTTAAAAGTATCTTTAAAATAACAAATCCTAATTTTAAGCTTATGAATTAGATAATGAAAGGTTTTGATATTTATGGCTTACAATGATATTCAGGATTTTATGAATGTACTTGATAGTAATGGGTTGCTTAAAAAAATTAAAATTGAAGTAGACAGTGAACTTGAAATAACTGAAATAACTGACAGAGTTTCAAAAAAAAATGGTCCTGCTCTTTTGTTTGAAAAAGTAAGGGGTTCAAAGTACCCAGTTTTAATTAATGCTTTTGGAAGTTTTGAAAGGTTAAATCTTGCCCTTGAAGTAAATAAATTAGATGATATTTCAGATGTAATAGTAGATTTAATGAATGTTTCAAACTACATAGGGCTGATAGATAAGATAAAATCCATTCCAAAGCTTGCAAGGCTTGTGAGGGTATTTCCTAAAAAAGTCGATAGGGCACCGTGTCAGGAGATTTTTGAGGAAGCAGACCTTTCAACCCTTCCAATTTTAAAATGCTGGCCATTGGATGGAGGAAGATTTATTACATTGCCCCTTGTAATTACAAAGGATCCTGAAACTGGCCTTCAAAACATGGGTATGTACAGGCTTCAGGTATACGACAAAAATACTACAGGAATGCACTGGCATCTTCATAAGGATGGTAGGGAAATATACGAAAAGTATAAAAAAATTGGAGGAAGGATGCCTGTATCGGTTGCATTAGGGTGTGATCCAGCAACTATTTATTCAGCAACAGCACCTCTTCCAAAGGAAATAGATGAGATGATTTTTTCGGGATTCTTAAGGAAATCTCCTCTTGAAATAGTAAAGTGTAAAACAAATGATATTTTTGTTCCAGCAAATGCAGAATTTATACTTGAGGGATATGTTGATGTTGATGAGCTTCGCGAAGAGGGTCCATTTGGAGATCATACGGGTTATTATTCGTTAAAGGATATGTATCCAGTATTTCATGTTGAATGTATAACAAGAAAAAAGAATCCTATATATCCTGCAACAGTAGTTGGAAAACCTCCAATGGAGGATTGTTATCTCGGAAAAGCAACTGAAAGAATATTTCTTCCGCTTCTTAAGATAATGTGTCCTGAAATCATAGATATTAATTTCCCAATTGAGGGAGTATTTCATAACTGCGTTATTGTTTCAATTAAAAAAAGATATCCAGGGCATGCAAAAAAAGTAATGCACTCTCTCTGGGGAATGGGACAGATGATGTATACAAAGATGATTATTGTAGTGGATGAAAATATTAATCCTCATGACTTATCTACTGTTGCATGGAAAGTTTTTAACAATATTGATGCTGCAAGGGATGTGGTTATCGTAGAAGGGCCTCTCGATGCCCTCGACCATGCATCGCCCATGCCACATTACGGCCATAAGATGGGAATAGATGCAACAAAAAAATGGACAAGTGAAGGACATTTAAGAGAATGGCCTGATGATATTGAGATGACAAAGGAAATAAAGTCCCTTGTTGATAGGAGGTGGAGGGAATATGGTTTTTAAAAAGCTGAAAACATATTCTGAACTTGTTATGTTTTCTCATACTTTATTTTCTCTTCCCTTTGCAGCTATATCTATGATGTGGGCTGCTAAAGGACTTCCTTCGATGAAGGTAATACTTTGGATATTAGTTGCATTTGTAGGTGCAAGAACAGGTGCTAATGCATTAAATCGCTTAATAGATAAGGATATAGATGCAAAAAATCCAAGAACTGCTAAAAGACATCTGCCTAAAGGAATTGTAAAAAACTATGAAGTTGTAATACTTTCAATTATAAGTTTTTCACTCATGGCTCTTGCAGCATTTAAATTAAATCCTCTTTGTGTAAAGCTTTTGCCTCTTGCTATAATTATTTTTATAGTTTATTCCTATACAAAAAGGTTCACATATCTTTGCCATATAATACTTGGAATTGCGTGTGGAGGTGCACCAGTTGGGGCTTGGATTGCAGTAACTGGTGAAATAGGGTGGCCTTCTCTTGTACTTGGTGCTGTTGTAATGCTATGGGTTGCGGGGTTTGATATTATATATGGTTCACAGGATTATGATTTTGATAAAAAGGAAGGGCTCTATTCAATACCTGTTAGGTTTGGAATTAAAAATGCTCTTCAAATTTCCACTATTTTTCATATTATAGCAATATTACTTCTTATATATTTGTATTTTATAATGAACATGGGTTTTCTATACCTATCAGGAGTCGTAATAGATGCAATACTTTTATACATAGAACATCGAATAGTTTCACCAGACAATCTTTCAAATGTTAAGATTGCTTCGTACAGCATTAATGAAGTTGTGAGCGTAGTTCTTTTTTTATTTACAGCTGCAGATATATTACTTTTGAGGTGATAGTGTGAAAAAATACATAGTTGGAATTACTGGTGCAAGTGGCAGCATTTATGGAATACGTGCTGCTGAAGAATTACTAAAACAAAATAATGAGGTTTATCTGACGATAACTGATAACGGAAAAAAGGTAATGAGTTATGAAACAGGATATGAAGTTGGTGATATTATAGAGAAACTTAAGAATATAGGAAAAATTAATTTATGCAATAATAACGATTTATTCGAGCCGATTGCAAGCGGTTCTTTTAAAGTTGAAGGGATGGTTGTTGCACCATGTTCTATGTCAGCGGCAGGCAGAATGGCTAATGGAATCTCTTTAAATTTGCTTGACAGAGCAGCTGATGTATGTATTAAAGAAAAAAGAAAACTTATACTTGTTCCAAGGGAAGCACCATTAAGCAATATTCATTTGGAAAATATGCTGAAGTTAAGTAAAAGCGGAGCTGTAATACTTCCTGCATCTCCTGGATTTTATATAAAACCACAAAGCGTTGATGATATGATTAATTTTATTGTATCGAGGATACTTGATAGCTTAAATATTGAAAATAATTTATGTAAAAAATGGGGGGCTTAATATGAAAAAAATTTTATCTTTAGTATTAGCATTTATTCTAACTGTTTCACTTTCATCCTGCAGTTTTGGAAAGAAAACAATGCAGGAGTTGACCATTGGTGTTCTGCCTGATGTAGATTCAATACCTCTTATAATAGCACAGCAGCAGGGGTATTTTGAAAAAGAAGGAATTAAGGTTAACGTTCAGCACTTTAAAAGTGCAAAGGACAGGGATAGTGCTTTTCAAGCGGGAAAGCTCGATGGGGCTGTATCCGATGTACTTGCAGCTGCCTTTGCAAAGGAGGGGGGCTTTGATGTTAAGATAACATCTATGACAAACGGAAGTTATAAGCTCCTAATAAATAAAAACTTAGGAATCTCTAAAATTGAAGATTTAAAAGGAAAGAGTATTGCTATTTCAAAGAATACTATAATTGAGTATTCTTGCGATATGATGCTAAAGGAAGCTAATGTTTCTTCAGAAGATGTTAAAAAGATTGTAGTACCTCAAATTCCAGTAAGGCTTGAAATGCTCCAAAACGGTAAAATAGATTCAGCAGTGCTTCCAGATCCTCTGTCAACTGTTGCAGTTAAGAACGGGGCAGTTCTTTTAAATAGTACTGATAAACTAAATATTAACCCTGGCGTACTCATATTTAATACAAATTCAATAAAGTCAAAAGAAAAGGAGATAAAGGCTTTCTATGCTGCTTATAATAAAGCAGTAGAATTTTTTCAAAAACAGCCTGTTGAAAGCTATATAGATGTTTTAATTAAGGAAGCTGGATTCCCTGAAGATGTAAAGGGCTCAATTATCCTTCCTAAATATACAAAAGCTTCACTTCCATCAGAAAAGGATGTTGAGGATGTTATAAGATGGCTTAAGGAAAAGCAACTGATTAAAAATGAATACAAATTCAATGAATTAGTTGATGGTAATTTTGTGAGGTAGTTATATGATTAAAATTGAAAGCCTTACAGTCAAATATGGAAGTTTTACAGCTCTTTCTAATATAAATTTAGAGATTGGTGATGATGAAATATATGCAGTATTAGGACCTTCAGGGTGTGGAAAGACAACTCTTATTTATGCTCTTTCTATGATAATAAAAGAATTTGAAGGTAGAGTTCTAATAAACGATAAGCCTATAAAAAACAGCGATGTAAGGATTGGGACAGTTCTGCAAAATTATGGTCTTCTTCCATGGAAGAATGTATATGAGAATGCTCTTCTTGGTATTGAAATTAAAGACAAAGAGAAAGCAGACAAACTTTATTCTGAGTATATAATAAAGGAACTTGGATTAGAGGATTTAAAATATAAATATCCAAATAGTTTAAGCGGTGGGCAGATGCAGAGAGTAGCACTTGCCCGCTCATTTATTTTAAAACCTCAGATACTTCTTATGGATGAACCCTTTTCAGCATTAGATGCTATAACAAGAGAAAAAATGCAGGAACTTTTTTTAAATATATGGATGAATAATAAAGTATCTACTGTTTTTGTAACTCATAGCATAGAAGAGGCTATCTGTATAGGCAAAAAGATAGTAATACTTTCAAAAAGTCCTGGAAGGATATTGAAAATTATTAATAATCCATTGTTTGGACTTAAAGAACCAAGGCTCTCAAGTGATTTTTACAATTTATCTTTGGAGATAAGAAAATTTATAAAAGAGGGATGGTCTATTGAAAAATGAAAAGAGATATAAAAAAAATATATACGCAATCTTAGTGATTTTACTGTTTTGGCAAATAATATCTTCAGTATTGAATAAGCCTATAATACCTCAGCCGAGTATAGTGTTGCTGTATATGATAAAATCTTTTTTTTCGATAATTTTTGTTCATCTATTATTCAGTTTTGGAAGGATTGTGTTTGGTGTATTTATATCAATAGTTATAGGCATTACTTTAGGCATAATAATGGGATATAATAATCGCTATGATGATATTCTATCACCTATTATATATTTTATATACCCAATTCCTAAAGTTGCTCTTTTGCCGGTTGTAATGCTCTTTTTTGGACTTGGGGAGTTGTCAAAGATTATTATGATAATACTTATAGTGGTTTTTCAGGTTATTGTAGCAGCAAGGGATGCAGTAAAAAATATTCCAAAGGAAACCTATTATTCACTTTATACCCTTGGTGCATCAAAATATGATATTTTAAAAAACGTTCTATTTCCGGCAGCACTTCCTGATATATTAACATCGATTAGAGTTAGTACTGGTACAGCAGTTTCAGTATTGTTTTTTATTGAAACCTATGGAACAGAATATGGTATGGGATATTTTATAATGGATTCCTGGATGAGAGTTAATTATGTAGAAATGTATTCAGGGATAATTATAATGGGTATATTAGGCTTTTTATTATTTCTAATGATAGATTTTTTTGAAAAGCGCTTTTGCGTGTGGAAATAGATACTTTAAGGTTTAAATTTTAACGCATGATTATAAATACTTTAGCTTATAGTCATGCGTTTTATATTTATTCAAAAAAGTTAATTATGTTATTTAATAAATAAATGACCAAAATGACCAAAATATTCACAAACATTGACACAAATTTAACAACAAACTAAAATAAAAGTGAAGAATATTTTGATTGCAAAGGAATTCCCAATAAGCAATTTGATAAATTATTGGGATTCTTGCAATAAATATTGCAGAACAATTAAGAACAAAATTAATGTTCTGCAAAAACCTAAATAAATTTATTAAGGGGGGATAAAGTTGAAGAAAAATGTAAAATTATTAGCCTTTGGTTTGGTAGGAGCATTGGTGCTTTCAACCTGGACAATTGGACCAAGCACTAAATTTTTTGGTGCTGATACTGTTTCTGCGGCAACTACAGGAGAAAGTTCTCCATCAAAGACTCCAACAACAACTACAAAGGTTCCAACAACATCAAAGACATCAACTGTATCAAAAACATCAGGACAACTTACTCGTTTACTTGCTTTACATTCTTATGGAGAAGATGTAAAACTTCTACAAACTTTATTAAACCAATTAGGGTACAAGCTTAAAGTTGATGGTATATATGGACCAAAGACTTTAGCAGCAGTAAAGAGTTTCCAAATCAAAAAAGGTCTTAAAGCTGATGGAGTAGTTGGACCTAAAACTTTTGCAAAATTCAATATAGCACCAGCGCAGACAACAGTTCCAATTGCGAAAGAAGAAAAAGCAACTGTTATGATTGGAAAAGTTGACTATGCAGCTCATGGAACAAAATGTTTCACTGTTGCAGTAGCAGCCGTTTCAGGAGACAAAATTGTTGCTGCATACATTGATGATTATCAGTATATGCCAAAAGATGCTGCAAAGGGAGTTCCAAACTCAGATGCTGACTTTGGAAAGAACTATCCAGAGGGAAATGTGTTAGGCTCAAAGATGACAAATGCTGAATACTATTCACAAAACATGAAAACAAAGGCACAAGCAACGGTTCCAATCGATAAGAATTTTGCAGCTATTGAACAATATGTAAAAGGCAAAACGATTAAGGAATTAGAAGCTGTTCTATCATCGACTCCAAAGGATAAGATGGCAGATGCAGTAAGCGGTGCTACATTAGCAGATACTTACGGTTATGTTTCAGCAATAGTTGAAGCTGCTAAAGCTGCTAAATCCGATGTTTCAATTCAAGTTGATGCAAAAGAATTAAGCAATGTTAAGATTGGAAAAGTTGATTATGCAGCTCATGGAACAAAATGTTTCACAGTTGCAGTTGCAGCAGTAGTTGGAGATAAGGTAGTTGCTTCATACATCGATGATTACCAGTTCATGCCAAAAGATGCTGCAAAGGGAGTTCCAAACTCAGATGCTGACTTTGGAAAGAACTATCCACAAGGAAATGTGTTAGGCTCAAAGATGACAAATGCTGACTACTATTCACAAAACATGAAGACAAAGGCAAATGCAACAGTTCCAATTGACAAGAACTTTGATGCAATAAGAAAATATGTAACAGGTAAGACAATAGCTGAACTTGAGGCAGCACTTTCATCAACACCAAAGGATAAGATGGCAGATGCAGTAAGCGGTGCAACATTAGCAGATACTTATGGTTATATATCTGCAATTGTTAACGCTGCAAAGGCAGCTAAATAATTTGTTGAAAAGTTAAAATAATAAAAATAAAGCGGTTAAGAAAACTATGAAAAGTTCTTAATCGCTTTATTTGTTTTAAAATATATTTTTAAATCTACATATTTAAATTACTTTTGTTGTCCATGCTTCTAAATTCCATATATCAGTAACTATGTCCCTGTAGAATTCTGGCTCGTGGCATATTAAAAGTATGCTTCCTTTATATTCTAAAAGTGCTCTTTTAAGCTCTTCTTTTGCATCCACATCAAGATGGTTTGTTGGTTCGTCGAGGACAAGAAGATTAGTTTCTTTATTGATAAGCTTACATAATCTTACCTTCGCCTGCTCTCCTCCACTTAATACCATAACTTTGCTTTCAATGTGTTTAGTTGTAAGGCCGCATTTTGCAAGGCTTAGCCTTACTTCAAACTGATTAAAGGACGGGAATTCGCTCCATATCTCTTCTATGCAGGTATTATAGTTATTTTCTTTAGTTTCCTGTTCGAAATATCCTATTTTTAAATAATCTCCAAGTTCTACTTCGCCGGATAGAGCCTTAATCTCCCCTAAAATACTTCTTAAAAGAGTTGTTTTTCCAAGTCCGTTTGCACCTATAATTGCAATCTTTTGACCTCTTTCCATTTTAAGATTTAAAGGCTTTGAGAGGGGAGAGTCATACCCTATGATTAAATCCCTTGTTTCAAATATCAATTTGCCTGATGCACCTGCTTCTTTAAAGTTAAACTCTGGTTTTGGTTTTTCCTTCTCAAGCTCAATAATGTCCATCTTTTCAAGCTTTTTTTGCCTCGACATAGCCATATTTCTTGTTGCAACCCTTGCTTTATTTCTTGCTATAAAGTCTTTAAGCTCAGCAATTTCCTGCTGCTGCTTTTTATAGGCTGCTTCAAGCTGCTGTTTCTTTGCTTCATACACTCTTACAAAGTCATCATAATTTCCTACATATCTTGTAAGCTTTTTATTTTCCATATGATAAATTAAATTAATTACGCTGTTTAAAAAAGGTATATCATGGCTTATAAGTATGAATGCATTTTCATAATCTAAAAGATACTTTTTAAGCCACTCAATATGCTGCTCATCAAGATAGTTTGTAGGCTCATCTAATAAAAGTATATCTGGCTTTTCAAGAAGAAGCTTACAAAGAAGAACCTTTGTCCTTTGCCCCCCGCTTAAATCATTAACATCTGTATCAAGTCCAATATCGCAAAGCCCAAGCCCCCTTGCGACTTCTTCAACCTTTGCATCAATAATATAAAAGTCGTTGTGAGTTAAAATATCCTGAATAGTTCCCATATCTTCAAGAAGGGATTCCATTTCTTCAGGGCTGACATTAGATAGTTTTTCACATATCTGGTTATATTCCTCTTCAAGCTTAAATAGATAGTCAAAGGCTGATTTAAGAACATCCCGAATACTCTGTCCCTTTTGCAGCACTGTATGCTGGTCAAGGCACCCTACACGGGCTCTTTTTGCCCATTCTATAGTACCTTCATCGGGCTCAAGTTTGCCGGTTATAATGTTCATAAAGGTTGATTTGCCTTCACCATTTGCACCAATAAGTCCTACGTGTTCCCCATTAAGAAGTCTAAAGGAAACATCTTCAAATATAGCCCTGTCTCCAAAGCCATGGCTTAAATTCTTTACCGTTAAAATACTCATCCTATGCTTCTCTCCTATTTACTTAAAATAAAACGACAAAGATAATTATAAAGAAGTTTTAAGGTTAAGTAAATATGAGGTTTAAGGGAATTTATAATAATAAATAACAGGTCATGACTAAGTAATAGCTACAAATAATGTATGAAAAAGTTTGTCACTTGTCAATTGGGTGGCACTTTTAAAGGTAAAATAATTATTGACAATCGAAATTAAACGTAATAAAATGAAATTAAATGAAAATAAACGAAAGTATAAATGAAATTGATTTAATATTTCGATATAAACGAATAAAAATGTGGGAAGTTTTTTAATACTATTAAGTAGGAGGGGCTTTGTATGTTTAGTGAAGAGAGAAAAATGCAGATAGTAAACCTCCTAAAAGAGAAAGGCAATATTAAGGTTGCTGATTTGGCAAAAATATATGATGTATCTGAAGTTACTATAAGAAAGGATCTTCAGGAATTAGAAGAAGAAGGACTTGCAAAAAGGGTTCATGGAGGTGCAGTTCTCAATAGCAGCATAAAATTTGAGCCTACGTTTTCAGAAAAATCAGATAAATATATTCAAGAGAAGGAAAGCATAGGAAAAGCTTCAGCAAAGCTTATAAAAGATGGAGATATTATAGCTCTCGATGCAGGAACAACGACTCTTCAAATTGCAAAAAACATAACTGCAAAAAATATAACTGTTGTAACTAATTCTCTTGATATTGCATATGAACTTTCTAACAAAAAAGATATTGAGGTTATTGTTACAGGAGGCTCACTTAGATGGGAAACAAGAGCTTTTGTAGGACCGCTAACTGATATGGCACTTAAAAACATAAGAGTGGACAAGGCTTTTATTGGTACAAATGGAATATCATTAAAGTTAGGACTTACAACACCAAATATAACTGAGGCAAATACAAAGAGGACTTTGATTAGTATTTCGCAGCAGGTTATTTCTGTCTGTGATCATTCAAAATTTAATTCAGTATGTTTTGCAAAAATAGTTGATACTGATGAAATAGATATCGTTGTTACTGATAGTGGTATTGATGAATCAATTAAAAAGCAATTTGAAGAAGCAGGAGTTGAATTCATTATATCAGAATTGGAGGTAAATAAATGATTTTTACTGTTACATTAAATCCTGCTGTTGATAAAACCCTTACTATTTCCAACTTCAGCATTGGACATGTAAATAGGGTGGAATCTTTAAGGGTTGATGCAGGAGGAAAAGGAATTAATGTTTCTAAAACAATAAAAGAACTGAAAGGTGAAAGTACAGCTTTTGGTTTTATTGGCGGAAAGAGTGGAGAATATATAAAAGAATATTTAGATGATGTTGAAATTAAAAATGATTTTTTATGGATAAATAAAGACACAAGAACAAATATTAAAATAGTAGATACTTTAAATAATACTTTTACAGATATAAACGAATCAGGTCCAATTGTTAGTCAAAAGGATTTAGAAAAAATCAAGAAAAAGATATTAGATTCTGTCGATGAAAATTCTGTACTTGTATTATCAGGAAGTATACCAAATGGTTTAGGAAACAGCACATATAAGGACATTATTGAATATGTTTCATCAAAAAATGTTAAAGTTATTCTTGATGCAGAAGGTGAGCTTTTTATAGAAGGAATTAAAGCATCTCCTTATCTTGTAAAACCCAATAAGTATGAGCTTGAAAAGACATTCAACATAAGCATAGAAAATGATTTAGTACTAATAGATGCCTGCAGAAAAGTAATATCTATGGGGGTTAAGTATGTAGTAGTTTCTCTTGGCGAGAATGGATCTGTAATGGTCAGCAAAGATAGAGTTTTAAAGGCAAGAGGATTGAAAGTAAATGTGAAAAGTACTGTTGGAGCAGGCGATTCAATGGTCGCAGCCTTAGCACTTTCAATTGAGAGAAATTATGATTTAGATTATGCTTTAAGGTTTGCAGCAGCTACAAGTACAGCAAACGTTATGACAGAGGGCACACAGACAGCTGAATATGAAGTTATAAATGAACTGATTAACGAAATTCAGATTGAAGAGATTAATATGTAAAGGAGAGAAGAAAATGAACATAACAGAAATCATGAATGATAAAATGATAAAGTTGCAGCTCGAATCTAAGGATAAGGTATCAGTTATAAGAGAACTTGCAGAATTACTTTATGAAAATGATAAGCTTTATGACAAGGAAAAATATATTGAAGCAGTTTTAAAAAGAGAAGAGGAATTTTCAACAGGTGTTGGAATGGGTATTGCTATACCCCATGGAAAAAGCAGCGCAGTAAAAGAACCTGCTCTAGCCTTTGGAAGAAGTTTGGAAGGAATAGATTATGGAGCGATGGATGGGAAGCCTTCAAATTTTTTCTTTATTATTGCAGTACCTGAAAATTCTAATGATGAGCATTTAAGGCTTTTAAGCCAGATATCAAGAAAACTTATGCATAATGAAGTTAGAGAAAAACTTCTTAAAGCAAATACACCAAGTGAAGTTATTGATGCTCTTAAATAATTTAATATAAAGTAAAAAAATATGAAGGGGGAATTTTTTTATGAAATTAGTAGCTATTACCTCTTGTCCTACTGGTATAGCTCACACTTACATGACAGCAGAAGCTCTTGAAATGGCTGCAAAGGAAATGGGTATTCAAATGAAAGTTGAGACCCAAGGCTCTGTAGGAGCTGAAAATCAATTGACTGATAAGGATATCGAAGAAGCTGCAGCTGTAATTATTGCTGCTGACACCAACGTAGATAAGGGAAGATTTGTTGGGAAACCTCTAATCGAAGTTGGTGTGCAGGACGCTATCAAAGATCCTAAAGCTCTAATAGAAAGAGCAAAGACTGCAAAGGTTAATACAAAAAATCTTGTTGATGAAGTTAATAAAATTAAAGAACAAAGAAAGACAGAAAGTAAGGGCCCATATAAGCATCTTATGACAGGCGTTTCATTTATGATTCCGTTTGTTGTAGCAGGTGGAATTATAATAGCACTATCTTTTGCTTTTGGTATTAATGCATTTAAAGAAGCAGGAACTCTTCCAGCGGCTTTGATGCAAATTGGAGGAGGCTCAGCCTTTTCTTTAATGGTTCCAATTTTGGCAGGGTATATTGCATATTCAATAGCTGACAGACCAGGTCTTGTTCCAGGTATGGTTGGCGGTATGCTTGCATCATCAACTGGATCGGGTTTTCTTGGAGGGATTATTGCAGGTTTTGCTGCAGGATATCTTGTTGATTTCTTAAAGAAAACAATTAAACTTCCAAAAACTCTTCAAGGTTTAATGCCAGTTTTAATATTGCCATTATTATCTACTCTTATCATAGGACTTTTTATGATTTATATTATTGGTAAACCAGTTGCAGCAATCAATAATGGAATGGCTGCATGGTTAAAGAATCTTAGTGGGACAAACTCAGTGCTTCTTGGAATTATACTTGGACTTATGATGGCATTTGATATGGGAGGCCCTGTAAATAAAGCGGCATATACCTTTGGTGTTGCAACGTTATCAAGCGGACAGCCGTCAATGGTTATGGCAGCAGTTATGGCTGCAGGAATGACTCCTCCCCTTGGTCTTGCACTTGCTACTATAATAGCAAAGAATAAATTTACTGCTCAGGAAATAGAAGCTGGTAAAACAGCATGGGCTCTTGGAATTTCCTTTATAACAGAAGGTGCAATACCATTTGCTGCAGCAGATCCAATAAGAGTTATTCCTTCAATAATGGTTGGTTCAGCAGTTACAGGAGCATTAAGTATGATTTTTAAATCTGCACTTGCTGTTCCACACGGAGGAATATTCGTTCTTGCAATTCCAAATGCTATAACTAATTTAGGGTTATATGTTATAGCAATTGCTGCAGGTACAGTTGTAACAGCATTATTAATATCAATACTTAAAAAGAATGTAAATAACTAAATTATAATTAATAAGTATAAAAAAAGCAGTTAAAGAAAATTTAATTTCTTAACTGCTTTTTTATTTCGGTGTAAATTGTCTTATTGCTGAAGTTTCTTATATAAGAAAAACAGCTCCAATTACCGTTAAAATAATTAATGCTAATAAATTGTTTAATGTAAATTTTACAATATAATCTTTGCTTTTTTGCGGATATTCTCTTAAATAAAGTTTATAAGATATGATGCTGGCTAATGATGCTATTAGAGTTCCTAATCCTCCTACATTCACACCAAGAAGAAGATGCCTATAGAAATCTGTAAATTTAGAGAGAAAAATACAAGCAGGAACATTGCTTATAAACTGGCTTAAAACTATTGATGTAAAGTAGACAGATGTGCTGCTGTTTAAATGATTTTTCATATAACTATTTATTAATGGCATATTAGAAACATTACCAATAAATATAAAAAAGCATACAAATGTTATAAGCAAAGGATAGTCTATTAAAAAAAGGAGTTTAGAATTCAAAATCAAAGCTGCAATAATTATTAAAAAAAATGTTATCTTGTAGTCTAAAATTCCAAAAACCGATAAAACTACAATTATAAATAAAGATATCCATAGTAATGCAAGACTATTGCTTTTAATTTTTGTACCTTTAAGTGAAATGTCTATTTTTTCATCACGATTTCTCTTGCTTAAAACATAAAGCAATAAAAGCCCTGAGATTGCAATAAGCAGTATTGTTGAGAAAAATTCCTT
The DNA here is from genome assembly GCF_900167605.1 of Caloramator quimbayensis. Lineage (GTDB taxonomy): Bacteria > Bacillota > Clostridia > Clostridiales > Caloramatoraceae > Caloramator_B > Caloramator_B quimbayensis. The sequence goes on from NZ_FUYH01000008.1 coordinate 79,424, forward strand.
TGCTGTTAAATTATAGTATGAAAATATATAGAGATTTTGAGGATTTCCCATTGGAGTTAAGCTGCTTCCAATGTTTGCAGCAATGGTTTGAAGTATTATTGTATACATTAAGTCTATACTTGATTTTTTACTTATTATAAGTGATAAAGGAACTAAAGTAATAAGTGAAATATCGTTTGTAACAAACATAGACATAAAAAAACTCAGAATTATTAAAACTAAAGAAACCCTTCGAATGTTTGTGCATTTGTTTAAAATATAAACTGCAATATAGTCTAGCAAATTTAAATCTTCAAAGGCTTTTACAACTACCATTAGGCAAAAAAGAGAGGATAAAACTTTAAAATCAATATAGCTTGTCTTTGGAAGGGATAAAAAACAGCTCGATAATGCAAGAATTAAAGATATAGTAAAAACTATATCCTTTTTTAAAAAATCTATTAAAAAATTAATTTTATTTGAGCTTATCTCATATTCTGCTTGGGACATGGTTTTCCTCCTTGATAGTGCCACATAGTTGACAAGTGACAAAATTCATTCCATTATTTTTTTGTACATTATTATTGCTAAGAAAAAAATGCCTCATCAATTATAACATAAAACAGCAATAATATATAGAGGGAAGGAACATATATAAAAGAAATTTTAAAGATTCTTTGGAATTTTAGTCGACCTATAATAAATAATTTATAATCATAGGGTAATGAGGTAGAAAATATAATTTATTAGATTAATATTTATACTTAATAAAGATAGTTTAATGGATAGATTAAAATAATTTTTAAGGGGTGAAAAAATGACAGATAAGATATCAAAGGAAAGAAAAATCACCTATTATATTGGGTTAGGTTTTATAATAATTGGTGTAATACTTTTTATGTCCTCATTTTTTATTGGCTTTGAACCTAGCTTTTCCTTTGGCCCACCAACCTTTTTCAAAAATGCAGTGATTGGGATGATTTTTATTATGATAGGAGCTGTTCTCACCAGCATTGGAGCAAGGGGAGCAGCAGGATCAGGAATTCTGCTTGATCCTGAGAAGGCAAGAGAAGACTTAAAACCCTTTAATAAAGCAAAGGGAGGTATGATTAACGACACCCTTGAGAATATAGATGTTATAAAGGATATTGAAAAAGTTGCAATAAAGAATAATAAGGAAGTAATTAAAATTAAGTGTAAATATTGTGGAACTTTAAATGATGAAAATGCTAAATTTTGCAAAGAGTGTGGGAAAAGTATTTAAAAGTGGAGGGTAAAGAATAGAACAAAACAGCTTAAAGGAGCAATTCCTATACTTAAAATAAAATACACCATGGCTTTTGAAGGTGTTGCAATCATAAATTAAAAATGTATTTAGATGAAACCTATATATAGGCACTCATTAAAGAGAGTTCATATATAGGTTCTTTTATTTTAAGAATTAATTAAAGTTAATATTTATAATGATAAATTCATTCTTAAGGTTAATAATAAGTTTTCAAATATTAATTAATATTTTATAATAAATGCATATAACGTAAGTTTAACAGTTTAATATATAAAACCTTAACTTAAACAGGAGGAAAAATATGAGATTAAGACATAAACCTTGGGCAAGACCTGAACTTGAAAGCTGCAGATTTGTAGTAACTAATCCAAAGAATTTTAAAGGCAGATGGAAGGATGTTTTTAAAAACAACAATGATATATATTTAGAATTGGGATGCGGAAGAGGAAGGTTTATATCTGAACATGCTTTTAAGGAGTTGAACAAAAATTTTATAGGTATTGAGATAAAGGATGAGGTGATAGTTTACGCTAAAAGAAAGGTGGAAGAAAAATTTAAGAAGGAAAATATGGAAGTTAATAATGTGAGACTCGTGGTAGCAGATATTGCATATATAAATGATATGTTTGATAAAGATGAAATCTCAAGAATATATTTAAATTTTAGTACTCCTTGGCCTAAAAAAAGGCATAATAAAAGAAGATTGACACATACAAGATTCTTAGAAAAATATAAATCGTTTTTAAAAAGAGGTTCAGAGATTTGGTTTAAAACTGATGATGAAGATTTTTTTAATGACTCAATTGAGTATTTTGAAGAAGCAGGATTTAAAATAGAGTATATAACCTATGATTTGCACAATAGTGACTTTAAAGAGAATATTATGACCGAGTATGAAACTAAATTTTCATCAATGGGTTTTAAAATAATGTTTGCTATAGCAAGATATAATTAATTTTTAAGTTGTTTTCAAGTAATTATATATTATTTGAAAACAACTTTTTTGTTTAAATTGTTAATCCTTAAAATTATAAAAGTGTAACTTATATTTTAAGTTTATAGCAACTTAGTAGATTGTTTGCATAACAATAAAATAATGATATAAATAATTTTTTAATGAAATAATAGTGTATATTTACTTTGAAAATCATATTTTGCAAATTGAATAATAATTTTTAGATTGACTAAAAACATAAAAAGCAGTATACTTTAATATATGAACAGATATTCATATATTAAAGTGTTTCTTATAAATATTTAAGGGGTGATAAAATGAGTACTAAAAAAGAATTAATACTTGAGGGGCTCTGTTGTGCAAACTGTGCTTCAAAGATAGAAGATAAAGTTAAAAAAATATCTGGAATTGAAGAGGTTTCCTTAGATTTTATCAGCAGAAAGCTCAATTTTAAAATAAAGGAAAAGAGCAGCTCAGATAGAGTTATAGGAGAAATAAAAAATATAGTAAATGAGATTGAACCAGATGTCAGGGTTTTAGATAAAGCAGCTGAAAACCCAAAAAGCAAAATAAGTATGTTTAAAGATAATAAAAATGAATTAATTAAAATATTTCTTTCAATTATAATATATGCATCTGCCTTTGCTTTAAAGGGGAATAAAAATTTACAATTTGTTGTATACTTAATCGTTTATATATTAATTGGAAGTAAAGTACTTCTTAAAGCTGTGAAAAATATATTTAGAGGACAGGTTTTTGATGAAAATTTCCTAATGGCTATAGCGACGATTGGAGCTTTTTCTATAGGACAGTATCCAGAGGGTGTGGCAGTTATGCTTCTATATGAAATAGGAGAATTTTTTCAGGAACTTGCAGTAGAGCGTTCAAGAAAGTCTATTGCATCCCTTATGGATATTAGACCAGATTATGCTAATGTCAATAGAAATAATAAACTTGAAAGGGTTTCGCCTAATGATGTTAAAATCGGAGAGATAATAATTGTAAAGCCTGGAGAAAAAATACCCCTCGATGGAAGAGTAGTATATGGAAAATCCTTTGTTGATACATCATCTCTTACAGGAGAGTCGCTTTTGAGGAATGTTGATGAGGGGGATAGAGTATTATCAGGTTTTGTAAATAAAAATGGGATGCTTATGATAGAAGTTGAAAGTGAATATAGTAATTCGACGGTTTCAAAGATTTTAGAAATGGCAGAAAATGCAGCCTCTAAAAAAGCTAAAACAGAAATGTTTATAACAAAATTTGCAAGATATTACACTCCAATTGTAGTTATAACAGCTGTTTTTTTGGCAGTATTACCTCCACTATTAACATCAATGGATTTTAAGGTGTGGTTTTATAGAGCGCTTATTTTCCTTGTAATATCATGTCCCTGTGCTCTTGTAATATCTATTCCATTAAGCTTTTTCGCAGGAATAGGTGCAGCCTCTAAAAATGGAGTACTTATAAAAGGAAGCAACTATCTTGAAGCTTTAAATTTTGTAGATACTATTATTTTTGATAAGACTGGAACATTAACTGAGGGTACCTTTAAGGTTACTAAAATAAATACATTTAATCAAGCAAGTAAAGACGAGGTTTTAAAATATGCAGCCTATGCTGAAAGTTATTCAAATCATCCAATAGCTAAGTCTATTTTACAATATTACGCTGATGACATTGATAAAACTCAAATTAAAGAATTTGAGGAAATACAGGGCTATGGAATTAAATCTAAGATATTTGATAGAGAAGTGCTTGTTGGGAATATAAAGCTTCTAAAAAATGTTTTTGGTGATAATAATGATTATAATAATATAAAGGAAGAAAAAAGCGGTACAATTATTTATGTTGCAGTTGATGGAAGATATATAGGAAATATAATCATTCGTGATGAAGAAAAAAAGGATTCTAAAAATACAATTATTTCTCTAAAAAATAGGGGAATAAAAACAGTTATGTTAACTGGAGATGGCAGGAATGCTGCAGAAAGTGTAAAGAAAAATCTTGATATAGATGAGTGCTATTTTGAGCTTCTTCCAAATGAAAAGATAGAAAAGCTCGAATTAATTAAAGAAAGAATCGATAAGGATAAAAAGGTTGTATTTGTTGGGGATGGAGTTAATGATGCTCCGGTTCTTGCAAGGGCGGATATAGGAATTGCAATGGGAGCATTAGGCTCTGATGCGGCAATTGAAGCTTCAGATATTGTTATAATGGACGATAATCCAATAAAGATTTTGACGGCTTTAAAGATAGCAGAGAAAACAAAGAGCATAGTATGGCAGAATATAATATTTGCTCTTGGTGTAAAAGTTGTATTATTAGTTCTTGGAGCTTTTGGTATGGCAAATATGTGGGAGGCTGTTTTTGGAGACGTAGGTGTTGCACTTATTGCTATTTTTAATTCTCTAAGAGCGATGAAAACTAAAGGAACAGTACAATAATATTATATTGGAGAATACAACTTAAATGTATTCCTATAATTTAATAAAAGCACTTAAATTTATATATTGCATTAATGCATAAAAAGGAATAATATATTATTAATGCAAAAAAATACTTGCAAATTAGATGCTTAGGAATTTTACTAAATATAAAATTTTGTTTCCTTTTATAAGGGAACATTTTTTTATCGAAGATTTAATTATTTAACTTAAACTCAAAGTATCATATATATAATATATATAGAAAATATAACACTAAAAATTAAAATCATAATAAGGAGGCGAAATAGCCAAGGGCTATTATATCATGGGAAACGTAATTCATTTAGGTCTTGATGTAGGGTCGACAACAGTTAAACTTGTAATACTTGACGATGGGGGTAATATTTTATACAGCAAATATCAAAGACATTTTTCAGATATAAAGAATATAATATCCGGGCTTATAAATGAAGCCTATAAAAGTTTTAAAGGTTATAATATAACGGTTAATGTAACGGGTTCTGCAGGCCTTTCTGTTTCAAAGTGGCTCAGCATTCCCTTTGTTCAGGAGGTAATTGCAGGAACAAAAAGTGTTGAAAGGTACATACCAAAAACAGATGTTGCAATAGAGCTTGGAGGAGAGGATGCCAAAATAACATATTTTGGAGGAAACATTGAACAGAGGATGAATGGCACCTGCGCTGGAGGGACCGGTGCATTTATAGATCAGATGGCAGCTCTTCTTCAAACCGATGCCAGCGGCCTTAATGAACTTGCTAAAGGATATAAGGTAATTTATCCTATTGCTGCAAGGTGCGGTGTATTTGCAAAAACAGATATACAGCCCCTTTTAAATGAAGGTGCAGCAAAGGAGGATATTGCAGCTTCAATTTTTCAATCGGTTGTAAATCAGACAATAAGCGGGCTTGCCTGTGGTAGACCTATAAGAGGGAACGTGGCTTTTCTTGGAGGACCGCTGCATTTTCTATCGGAACTTAGGAAAAGATTTATAGAAACACTAAATTTAAAAGAAAATGAAGTTATATTTGTAGAAAACTCCCAGCTATTTGTAGCGATAGGTGCAGCTCTGTCGTCCTTTGATAGCAGTGCAATATCTTTTAGGGAATTAAAGGACAGGCTCCATGTGCTCCAAACAGTATCAGAGAATGAGGTGCAAAGGTTAAGACCTCTTTTTAAGGATGAAGCAGAACTTGAAGAATTTAGAAACAGGCATGAAAAGAATAAAGCTAATAGAGCAGACCTTAAAAGTGCAAAGGGAAATTGCTATCTTGGAATAGATGCAGGCTCTACTACCACAAAAGCTGTACTTATAAATGATAAAGGAGAGCTTTTATACTCCCACTATGGAAGCAACGAGGGAAACCCATTAGGTTCAACAGTAAAAATATTAAAAGAGCTTTATACAATCATACCAAGGGAAGTTAAAATTGCAAATTCAGCTGTCACAGGATATGGTGAAGGGCTTATAAAAGCAGCATTATCAGTTGATATAGGTGAAATAGAAACGGTTGCTCATTATAAAGCAGCGCAGTTTTTCCTTCCGGGAGTTGATTTTATACTCGATATAGGCGGTCAGGATATGAAGTGCCTTAAGGTTAAAAATGGAGTAATAGACAGCATAATGCTAAATGAAGCCTGCTCCTCTGGGTGCGGTTCTTTTATTGAAACTTTTGCGCATTCTCTAAATATGACAGCGAAGGAGTTTTCAAGTGCAGCGCTTTCAGCAGAAAACCCAGTTGATCTTGGCTCAAGATGTACCGTATTTATGAATTCGAGGGTAAAACAGGCTCAAAAGGAAGGAGCAACTGTTGGGGATATATCAGCAGGACTTTCCTATTCAGTTATCAAAAATGCTCTTTTGAAAGTTATTAAAATAAGAGATCCTAAGATGATGGGAAATAAGATAATAGTTCAAGGAGGAACATTTTATAACGATGCTGTTTTAAGGGCCTTTGAACTAATATCTGAAAGGCAGGCAATAAGGCCGGATATTGCAGGTCTTATGGGAGCCTTTGGTGCAGCACTTATTGCCCGGGAAAGATTTGAGGAAGGATACAATAGCACCCTTATTAGTAAAGAAGACTTAGATAATTTTAAATCAGAGATAACAATGAGAAGGTGCGGACTTTGCACAAACAACTGCCTTCTGACTATAAATAAATTCAGCGATGGAAGGGAATTCGTTTCAGGTAACAGATGTGAAAGGGGAGAGAAGGGTGAAACTGTTAAAAGCAGCCCTCTTCCAAATCTATTCAGGTATAAATACTATAGAACATTTAAATACAAACCCTTAAGTGAAAGTGAAGCTAAAAGAGGAGTTATAGGAATACCGAGGGTTTTAAATATTTATGAGAATTATCCCTTTTGGTTTACTTTTTTAACTAAACTTGGATTCAGGGTTGAACTTTCACCAGCTTCCACAAGAAAAATCTATGAACTTGGCATAGAAACTATACCATCTGAATCCACATGTTATCCTGCAAAAATCAGCCATGGGCATATTATGAGTTTAATAAATAAGGGAATCAAGAATATATTTTATCCCTGTATACCCTATGAGAATAAAGAAATCCATATTGCCGATAACCATTACAACTGCCCAATAGTATCAACTTATCCGGAAGTTATAAGAAATAACATGGATGTTTTAAGGGAAAAGGGTATTAACTTTATAAGTCCATTTGTATCCCTTGATGATTATGATAAGCTAAAGCTGCGATTATTTGAGGAATTAAAAGATTTTAAAGTTTCAAAGGATGATATAAATATTGCAGTTGATGAAGCTTTAAAAGAGATGGAATGTGTAAAGGAAGATGTAAGGAAAAAGGGAGAAGAAGCATTAAAATATATAAGGGAAAACAACATAAAGGGTATAGTTCTTGCAGGACGTCCCTATCATATTGACCCTGAAATAAATCATGGTATTCACGATATGATAAACAGCCTTGGAATGGCAGTTTTAAGTGAAGATTCTATTAGTCATCTTGGAGAGGTAGAAAGACCTTTAAGGGTTGTAGATCAATGGATGTATCATTCAAGGCTTTATGCAGCAGCGAGCTTTGTGGCAAATCAGGACAACCTTGAACTTGTTCAGCTTAATTCCTTTGGATGCGGACTTGATGCTATAACTACTGACCAAGTACAGGAAATTCTTGAAGGGCATAATAAAATATATACTCTGCTAAAAATAGACGAGGTGAACAACCTCGCTGCAGCAAGAATCAGGATGCGCTCTTTAAAGGCTGCGATGGAAGAGAGGGATAGGCAGAATATAAAGCCTGAAAGGATAGGAGAGCCATTTAAAAGAGTTATATTTACAAAGGAAATGAAGAAAAATCATACAATTATTGCGCCTCAGATGTCGCCTATACATTTTGATTTTCTTGTACATGCCTTTAGAGCAAGCGGCTACAATCTTGAAATTCTTCCATCAGTTGATAAGAGCGCTGTTGAAGAAGGGTTAAAATATGTTAATAACGATGCATGCTATCCTTCTATTATAGTTGTTGGGCAAATTATTGAGGCTTTAAAATCTGGAAAATATGATTTAAACAATACTTCGGTTATGATAAGCCAAACAGGAGGAGGATGCAGAGCTACAAACTATATAGGATTTTTAAGAAAAGCCCTAAAGGATGCAGGTTTTTCTCATATTCCTGTAGTATCATTAAACCCTGGAGGACTTGAAACAAATCCTGGATTTAAAATTACACCGTCTTTAATAAATAAGAGCATGATTGCATTAGTTTACGGAGATTTATTCCTTAATGTTTTATTAAGAGTCAGGCCCTATGAAAAAATAAAAGGTTCTGCAAACCTTTTGTTTGAAAAGTGGTCACAAAGATGTATTGAAAATGTAATATCAGGGAATCACATAACCTTTGCAAAGAATGTTAAATCCATTGTAAAGGATTTTGATAATCTTGAAATCGAAGACATTAAAAAGCCAAGAGTAGGAATCGTTGGAGAAATACTGGTTAAATACCATCCAACTGCAAATAATGAAGTTGTAAAAATAGTTGAAAATGAAGGAGCGGAGGCGGTAGTTCCAGGGCTTATTGATTTTCTTCTGTATTCTGCCTATGATTTCAATTTTAAATACAAATATCTTTCAGGAAGCAGAAAAGAGATGATTTTATTTAACGCATTAATTTCAGGGGCTGAATATTATAGAAAAGTTATGAAAGAGGCTCTAAAAAATAGCAAAAGGTTTGAACCTCCAAGAAAAATTAAGGAGCTTGCAGATAAGGCTTCACAGATACTATCGATTGGAAATATGTGCGGTGAAGGATGGCTTTTAACTGCTGAGATGATTGAGCTTATTGAAAGCGGTGCTCCTAACATAATTTGTATGCAGCCCTTTGCGTGCCTGCCAAACCATGTAACAGGAAAGGGAATGATAAAGGAGATGAGAAGAAGGTATCCTATGGCTAATATTGTTGCAGTTGATTATGATCCTGGTGCAAGTGAGGTTAATCAGCTAAACAGAATTAAACTTATGCTCTCCGTTGCATTTAAGAATTTAAACAAGAGTGAAGACAAAAATGTAAAAATAAGCAGTGCAGAAAGTTATGAAGGATTTAAAAACATGCCTTTGGAGGGGCATAATGATAGAAAAATAATTATGTAAGATTTAAAGGTATTCATGAAATATTGAAAAAATCATGAATACCTTTTTTTAAAACTTTTTACACTAATATTTTCCCAATTTAGACATAATTCAAACACATATAAATACTATAATTTATATTAATGGGAATATATAACAAATATCATAAAAATTAAATCATATTATGTCAAAAATTTGAATAAAAATATTGTTGCTTGTTGTCATGAAACAACAAAAATATTTTTAAAGTAGTGATAGAATAAATTAAAAATAAGAAATAGGTTATTTTTAGTTTTAATAGTTGGGGGGAGTTTAAGTGTATAATAAAAATGAAATAGCTTCATATAAGACAAGACTTGATGATGATAAGGAATGTATATATAAATATTATGTTATTGAAACGAATAAAGAAATGGATGTTGATGGGAAAAAACTTTCAGTTTCCTGCTATGGAATTGATGTTATCAGCGAATTGTATGAAAAGGGGAAATTGTGTTCTTCCTTTGAGGATTCTATAAACTATTTGACTCCTTTTTTGGGCAAGGTGTTGAAATTAATCGATTACCTTAAGGATAATGGGGTTTCTCCATTGCATCTTATAGATATTGCTGGAGAATATGCTGATGAATGGGTTGGGGATTTTGATATAGAGGTATATCTTGAAAGAGGAGAAATTAGTGCTGCTGTATAAGGGGTATTTTACCTCTTATTTTTTTTGAACTTTTATACAGATTGAAGTATAATTAAAAGGAGGAGATGAAATATGATAATAGGTGTTGGGACAGATATAATAGAAATAAATCGCATAGAAAAACTCATAAATAATACGAGGTTTATGGAAAAATTTTTCACCTCAGGGGAGAGGGAATACCTTAAGATTAAAAAAGCTGAGAGCGCTGCAGGATATTTTTGCGCAAAAGAAGCAATTTCTAAGGCTCTTGGAACAGGTTTTAGCGGTATTAAATTTACTGATATTGAAATAATCAAGGTTAATTCTGCCCCTAAAGTTTTGCTACATGGAAAGGCTTTAGATATTGCAAACAAAATGGGGATTAAAAATATTAATGTTTCAATTTCACACTGCAAAGAATATGCAGTATCCTGTGCTGTTGCGGAGGGATAATTATGTACGTTGCAAGTTCAAAACAGATGAAGGAAATAGATAAAAGGGCTATAGAAGAATATGGAATACCCTCTATTGTTCTTATGGAAAATGCAGCTGCATCAGTTTTAAAATATATAAAAAAATATAATGCAAGTAGAATAATAGTTTTATGCGGAACCGGAAACAATGGAGGAGATGGTTTTGCAATAGCAAGGCTTTTACATATAAATGGATACTATGTAAGCGTGTACTGTTTTGGAGATTATAATAAAATATCAGGTGATGCAAAAGTTAATTTTGATATATTGAATAAACTAAATATAGATGTTAAAAGTGATATAGAAAGATTTATTAGTGAATTAGAAAACTGCGATTTAATAATTGATGCTATTTTGGGAACTGGTTTTAAAGGTGAGATTTCAGGGAAATATAAAGATGCAATAGAAAATGTAAATAGAAGCGGCAAGTATGTTATTTCAGTTGATATTCCATCTGGTATAGAAAGCGATACGGGAAAGGCTTCAAAAGTTCATATAAAGGCAGATATTACTGTTACCTTTGGGTGCTTAAAGTATGGCCATATTTTAAATGAAGGAAGAAACAGCAGCAAAAGGGTATATGTAGAAAATATATCGATTCCAAAAAGCTGCATTGAGGATGAGAAAATAAAAGCTGTAACAAATTATGATAAATATCCGCTTAGCCTTTTAAAAAAGAGAGGAATCGATACTAATAAATCAGATTATGGAAGGCTTTTTATAATAGGTGGAAGCTTTAACATGTCAGGGGCAGTCTGCCTTTGCGCAAAAGCAGCTTTAAGAACGGGAAGCGGCCTTGTAAGCTGTGTTATACCAAAGGGAATTGCAGATAGAGTTGGAGCTTTAGTGCCTGAGGCAACCTATGTTTTATGCGAAGAAAAGGATGGATTTATAGATATAAAAAAGGAGCAGCTTGATGAAATTATTCAAAGGGCTGATGTTATAGCATTAGGAATAGGTCTTGGAAATTCAGAGAAACTTATAGATATGATTGAGTACTTAATAGAAAATTCTACAAAGCCTCTCGTTATAGATGCTGATGGACTTAATATTTTAAGCAGGAACAACGACATATTAAAAAATGCAAAATCAAGAATTGTAATAACTCCTCACCCTGGTGAAATGGCAAGACTTACAGGGTTTTCAACAAACTATATCAATGAAAACAGAGTAAAGATTGCCATTGATTTTTCAAGAGAATATAACTGTATTACCCTTCTTAAGGGTTCAAGCACAGTGGTTGCCTTTGAAGATAATATTTATATAAATACTACAGGCAATCCGGGAATGGCAACAGGAGGAAGCGGAGATGTTTTAACAGGAATTATAGCTTCCTTCATAGGCCAGGGTTATACTCCCTACGAGGCTTGTATATTAGGCTCCTATATTCATGGCCGTGCTGGGGATGATGCATATGAAACCTATGGATATGGACTTACTTCAAAGGATATTATTAAATTCATTGGTAAATATGTAAAACTGTAATATATAATAGTTTTGCAGAATAAATATTATTGAAAGATTCCCAAAAGGTGATAGCTTGAAAAGATTTTTAATATTTATATTTTTTACAATTCTTTTATTAAGCAGCTGCAATAAAAGAAGTTATGACAGCTTTTCGCAGGTAAAGAATAGGCTTAATAATATGAAAAGCTACAGCACATCAGCACATATTACTGTATACGGAAATAAAGGCATTGGAGAATATGAAGTTAAACAGTATTGTGTTTTTCCAGATAAATTCAGGGTTGAAACTATTGAGCCCTTATTTTTAAAAGGGAAAGTAACTGTATTTAATGATGGAAAGTGGAAGGTATATCATCCTCTTATAGATAAGTACTTTGAGATTGAAAACCTGAGGAATATAGACCAAATAGTTTATCTTGGAATTATTCAGAAGGATTTGTTTGTAAGCAGTGATTCAAAATATAAATTTGAAAATAAAGACGATAAAGATTTTATAATGATAAGCTGCAGAATACCTAAAGAAAGTGAATATGGTAAATTTGCAGTATTATATCTTAATAAAGATAATTTTAATCCTGTTATGATGGAGATAATTGATAATTCTCAAAATGTTAAGGTAAGAGTAAATTATAATGATTTTGAGTATAATAAAGATTTTGATGATTCTTTATTTAAATTAAATTAATTATTTTACAAAGGAGGATAAACTATGTTTTATGATTTTAGACCTTATTATGCAGAAATTAATCTTGACAATTTCAGACATAATTTTAGAGAGGTAAAGAGACTTGCAAAGGGGAAGAAAACCTTTGGCGTTATAAAGGCTGATGGATATGGACATGGAGCTGTAGAGCTTGCAAGGGTTCTTGATGAGGAAGGAGCAGACTATTTTGCAGTTGCTGTTGTAACTGAGGCTATTGAGCTTAGAAAAAACGGCTATAAAAAGCCAATACTTATACTTGGATTTACACCCCCTACCTTTGCAAAGGAAATCGTAGAATACGATATAACTCAGACTGTATTCTCTTATGAGCTTGCAGAAGCTATATCAGCTGAAGCGAAGAAACAAGAAAAAACAGCTAAGATACATATAAAGCTTGATACTGGAATGGGCAGAGTAGGATTTATTGCTAATGATGATGCAGTAAATGAAATATTAAGAATAGCAAAACTTGATAACATATACCTTGAGGGCATATTTACTCATTTTGCCAGCGCAGATGAGTTGGACAAGAGTTTTACTAAGAAGCAGATTGAAAAATATGTTTATGTAGTAGACAAGTTAAAAGAAAAGGGAATAGAATTTGAAATAAAGCATGTATCAAACAGTGCAGCAATAATAGATTTGCCTGAGGCTTATTATGATGCTGTAAGACCTGGAATAATGCTGTATGGATATTATCCTTCCGATGAAGTTAATAAAGAAAGACTGATATTAAAACCAGTTATGACTTTAAAGGCAAATATAGTCAATATAAAAGAAGTTTCAGAGGATACTCCAATAAGTTATGGAAGAAAGTTTTATACTAATAGGAAAAGCAAAATAGCAACTCTTCCCTTTGGCTATGCTGATGGATTTACGAGACTGCTCTTTGGAAAAGCCTTTGTGATTATAAACGGAAAGGCTGCCCCGATTGTTGGAAGAATATGCATGGATCAATGCATGGTAGACGTAACCGACTGCGGCGATGTTAAAGTAGGCGATGAGGTTATTGTTATGGGCCAAAAGGACGGAATTAGAAATAACGCAGATGACATTGCAAAGATGCTTGGAACTATAAGTTACGAAGTTTTATGCATGGTTTCAAAGAGGGTTCCGAGGGTTTATACTGAAAATGGTGAAATAATTAAAGTAAAAAATTATGTTTAGACATATTTTTGAGTATAATGGAAATAATGTTATAAGAGGAGTCATTTAATTAATGAAGCGTAATAATAATTTGCACCTTTCTTTAGTTTGATGTATAATTATGATACGATTTTGTAAGGCATATATCTGCAAGTTAAGGCGGAATACATAGGTGAATTTAGGGGGTAAAAAAATGACTGATAGCAAAAAAATAGTTGTTAGCCTCCCGAAAAATTTAGTAGATGAATTTGACGAGCTTGTTAATTGTAAATCCGGTAAAAATAGGAGTCAATTTATAAGGGAAGCTGTAATATTATATATTAAAGAGCGCAAGCAAATGAATATGAAGGAACTTATGAAAAAGGGCTATGAGGAGATGGCCGCAATCAACTGTGAACTGAGTGAACTTGGTATTGCAGCTGATTGTGTTGAACTTGCTAAATATGAAGCAGGATTAGCGGAGAGTGATAGTATAGATGGCACAGGCGGTGAAAAGAGGAGATATATTTTATGCTGATTTAAGCCCAGTCATAGGTTCTGAACAGGGTGGTATAAGACCAGTTCTGATAATACAAAACGATGTAGGAAATAAGTACAGTCCTACTGTTATTATTGCTGCAATCACTTCTCAAATTAACAAAGCCAAGCTGCCTACCCATGTTGAGATAAGCTCTGAAGAGTATGGACTTAGCAAAGACTCGGTTATACTTTTAGAGCAGCTGCGTACTATAGATAAAAGAAGGCTTAAGGATAAAATAGGCCATATAAGTGATGAAATTATGCAAAAGGTAAATGAATCATTAAGGATAAGTCTCGATATATAAAAAAGCCGCCAATTCAGGCGGCTTTTTTTATATGACATAATTAATTTTACTCCCAAAAGTAAAAGATGAAAAAATCTTATAATCTATTTATATCACAAGCATATAAATTATTTGTATTACGAAAAATAAAATGTATAGTCATAATTTGTCAAAATATTTTTGAAAATAAATATTGCGATTATATAGCAGTAATGTTAGAATTATACTTGAAAAAGGTATTATTATATTTAATTATAACCCTTTGTTTTTTTTAAATAAATTGGGACCGCTCCCAATTTATAAATAATGTTTTGCCTATGGTGATAATTTATTATAGATGATTGGGAGCGGTTCCAACTCTAACATAATAACAAAGAGAGGAGAAAATAATGGCAACGATAAATGATGTAGCAAAGAGAGCTAATGTTGGTAGAGGTACGGTTTCAAGAGTTATTAACAATGAACCTTTTGTTTCAGAAGAAACAAGAAAAAAGGTTTTAAAAGCGATAGAAGAACTTAATTATCATCCAAGTAGTTTTGCCAGAGGACTTGCCAGTCAAAACTCTTATACTATCGGGGTAATAATGGACAACACCATGGATAAAGTTTATGCTAATCCATTTATATATGAGGTATTTAGAGGGGTTGAAAAGTCTGTTTATGAAGGAGGTTACAATCTTTTGCTCTTAGGGAAAAATACCTATCAAAATGGGAAATTAGCAGTTGAAAGAGTACTACAAGGAAAAATGGTGGATGGTTTAATCCTTCAAGAACAGATAATAGATTCAGAGTATTTTAAAAACATAGAACAATATAATATTCCTATAGTTTCCATTGGAAAGTTAGAAAATAGAGATGATATTAGTTGGATAGATATTGATAATCATATGGCAGGCTATATGGCAGCAGAATACTTATATTCAAGAGGATATAAAAAAATTGCTTTCGAAGGAGTCGAATTGGAAAAAATTTTTGCCAGAGAGAGGTATGAAGGCTATAAAGAGTTTATTGGAAGTAAAGGGCTTAGTGTAATGGAAGCGAATGAATTACTGCAAAATATAGAAGGGGTAATATGCTTGGATAATATATATGCTTATAAAATACTACAGCGGTGTAAAAAAATTAATAAAAAAGTTCCTGAAGAAATAGGAATAATAACATTTGATAATTATCCATTAGCAGAATATCTTCAGCCTTCTGTAACCAATATTGAAATTGATCTATTCCAGCTTGGATTATGTGCTGGCAGCGAAATGTTGAATAAACTTAGAAATAGAAACTGTGAGGTAAACAGGATAAGAATTCCTGTGTCTGTAAATATTAGAGAAACTACAAGGTAAAGGCCTTAATATATAAAAATTTAAAGGAAATGGGGGAAAAAAATGAAAAAAAGTATTAAAAAACTAGTATCAATTATGGTATTCGTGGTACTTTTAGGTAGTTTAGCAGCATGTGGAAAGTCGGAGGCTAAGAAATCTAATGTGCCAACATCAACCACAACAGAGACAGAAACAAAAAAGAGTGAAAAGGTAGTAATTGAGTTTTGGCATTATTGGGATGGAAATAACGGTAAAGCAGCTGAAGAACTTGTAAAAAAATTCAACTCTGAAAATAACGACATAGAAGTTAAACCTATTTTTATTCCAGGGGCAGAGCTAATGACAAAGCTTCAGGCGGCTATTTCATCAGGAACAACTCCTGCTGTAGCAGCAGCAGATATATCAAGCATGGCAAATCTTAAGGCTAGTGGGAAACTTTTAGAGCTGGATAATCTCTTAAAAGAGAATAATGTATCTGTAGAAAATTTTTATCCGTCTCTTCTTGAATATGGAAGGTTAAATGGCAAACTATATTCACTACCAGTAAGCACAAATAATCTTGCACTTTTTTATAATAAAGAAATATTTAAGAAAGCAGGTCTTGATCCTAATACACCACCAAAAACATGGAAAGAACTCGAAAGCTTTTGCGAAAAAATAACCAAGAAACTTCCAGGAACTTATGGCTTTGAATTTTATACACAGGTTGGAGATAGTGGAGAAGGGTTAACATGGCAATTACAGCCTTATTTGTGGCAGGCAGGTGCAGATTTCATAAAAGATGGAAAAGCAGCTTTTAATAACCCTGAAGGCGAAAAAGCACTTACTTTTTTAACTGGACTTATAAATAAAAAGTTGGCTCCTGTAGGTTCTTGGGATGATTTTGCAAAGGGTAAATGCGCAATGGTAGTTGATGGTTCATGGATGGTTGGAATATGGAAAGATTCAGTAAATTTTGATTTTGGAACAGCTATGATTCCAGTACCGGAAATAGGAAAGAATGCAACTAATATGGGTGGAGAACAGATATTTGCATTTTCCAAGAGTGATGAAGAAAATAAAGCAGCAGTAAAATTTATAACTTATATGGTTGATACGAAAACACAAATTGAATGGGATAAGAAAACTACTTTTATGCCTATATCCAATACAGTAGCACAAGACAAAGATTATTTGGAATGGGTTAAAAATACAGAACCAAGACTTCAACCATTTGTTGAGCAGCAGCAATTTGCACATGCAAGACCTAGCATTGAAGCATATCCGGCAGCATCATTGGCTTTTGCAAAGGAGATTGAGAAGGCTTATTATGGAAAAGTTACTGTAAAACAGGCATTAGCTAATGCAGAAAAGGCAGTTAATGCAGAATTGGGAAAGTAGATTAAAATTTCAAAACGGGAGATATATTAATCTCCCGTTTAATAAAGGTTACATTATTTTGACGTAAGGAGTAGAGCTTATGAAAAAGAAAGATAATATTACAGCCTATCTCTTTTTAATGCCGGTTACAGTTTTATTTTTAATTTTTAGTGTAATTCCGATAATTTATTCTTTATATCTTAGTTTTATAATGTGGAACGGGTTTAGTATAAATAAAAAATTTGTAGGTTTTAATAATTATGTGCTTCTTTTTTCGAATAATGAGTTTTATCATTCATTTATTATAACTATAGTATATACAGTTTTAGTAACAACTTTAAGTATTATCATAGGAATGATTCTTGCTTATTTGTTAAATAAAAATATAAGATTTAGAAGTTTATATAGAACTATGTATTTTATACCAGTAATTACAGCTACCGCAGCAGCAGGAGTTATATGGAAATATATGTTTGATTCATCTCAAGGTATAATAAATAAATTTTTAAACTTTATTCATTTGCCAGCAGTTCCTTGGCTTTCTCATCCAATTTGGGTAATAATCTCTATATCTCTTGTTGGTGTATGGAAAAGAATCGGCTTTAATATGGTAATTTATATTTCAGCATTACAGAGTATTTCTCCTTTATATTATGAAGCTTGTGAAATAGATGGAGCTACTAAGGGACAGAAATTTAGATATATAACAGTTCCTTTGCTAAAGCCTACAACTTTGCTCCTTGTAATAATGAGTTTTATAGATTCTTTTCAGATATTCGATCAGGTCTATGTAATGACTAATGGTGGACCTATGGGTGCCAGTGATGTTTTGGGACTTTATTTGTATAGAGAGGGCTTTAAGGTGGGGCATCTTGGTTATGGCTCAGCCATAGGATGGGTAATATTTGCATTTATATTTGCAGCTACATTAATACAATTGAAAATAAATAGGAAGGGAGAGGAAGTATATTGAAGATATATAAAAAAATAATAATGCATTTAATTCTTGCTTTAGGTGCTTTTATTATGGTTCTTCCTTTTTTATGGATGATAACTACATCGCTAAAACCACTAAAATTAACTTATGACTCTCCCTATATATTTCCTAAAAGTTTTGAATTTAGTAATTATATTACTGCATGGAAGTCAGCCGACTTTTTATCTTTTTATAAAAATAGTATTTTCGTGTCAATATGTATTACTCTTGGTACAGTTGTATTATCTGCAATGGCAGCCTATCCCTTTGCAAGACTAAATTTTACTGGAAAAAACTTTTGGTTTTACGCTTTTCTTGGGACAATGATGATACCATTTTATGTTGAAGTAATTCCATTATATAAAATCATAGAAAAGATAGGTTGGCTGGATACTCGTAGAGCACTTATAATTCCAAGATTATTCAGTCCCTTTGGAATATTTCTTTTACGACAGTACTTTCTTACAATCCCAAAGGAACTGGATGAGGCAGCGGAAATTGATGGTGCAAGTAAATTTTATACATTTTGGAAAATTATATTGCCTTTATCAAAACCGGCTTTAGCATCGCTTACCATATTTTCATTTATATTCGGGTGGAATGATTTTCTATGGCCTCTGTTAGTAACTACAAGACCAGAATATACAACTGTACAGGTTGGTATATCTAATTTTTCAGGGAAATATGGTACACTTTGGCCTTATTTAATGGCGGGAACAGTAACATCTATAGTTCCGGTAATTATTATATTCTTACTTGGACAGAAGCAATTCATTGAAGGATTGACAGTAGGAGGAATTAAAGAATGACAGATGAAATTATATATCAAATTTTTCCTGATAGGTTTTATAATGGTGACCGAAATAATGATCCCAAAGGTGTACAACCTTGGAACAACAATGTAGATAGAGATTCTTTCCTCGGCGGTGATTTAAAAGGAATATTAGATAAGTTGTCCTATTTAGAAGAACTTGGAACAACGGTTATATATTTAAATCCAATATTTCAATCTCCATCAAACCATAAATATGATACTGAAAATTACTTTAAGATTGATGAAAATTTTGGGGACAATGAAATGTTCAAAAATTTTGTTAAAGAATGTCATAAGAGAAATATAAAAGTTATAATTGATGGGGTATTTAACCATACGGGAACTAAATTCTTTGCTTTTAAGGATTTATTGGAAAAACAGCAGTTTTCATGTTATAAAAATTGGTATGATGTATTTAGCTTTCCAGTGAATGAGCAGGGAGAAGTCAGTTATAGAGCTTGTGGTGGAGCAGCCTTTCTTCCAAAACTTAATACAGAAAATAAAGAAGTTCAAGACTATATAATAAAAGTTATTAAGTATTGGGAATCATATGGCATTGATGGTTTGAGGTTGGATGTTCCTTTTGAGATGCATATTTCAATGCTTAAAAGAATTAGGGAATGTACTGATTTGTTTATAATCGGAGAAATATGGGGCCTTGGTGGTAGATATGTTCCAAAATATTTTGATAGTGTTACAAATTATTATTTTAGAGAATTGATAAGGAAGGCAGTTGCAAATCAGTGTTTAGATGGAGCTATGTTTATTGACGAATGGAACATAATTGAAAATCAATATGGAAAGCATATTTATAATCAAATAAATCTTGCAGGAAGTCATGATACGGAAAGAATAAGTACGTTATGTGGTAAGAATACTAAAAAGATAAACTTATTTTTTGCATTACTTTTTTTGCTTCCTGGAATTCCTTTAATATATTATGGCGATGAAATAGGAATGGAGGGTTCTAATGATCCTTATTGTAGAGGAGGCATGGAATGGGACAAAGAAAAATGGAATTATGAAATTCTTAATAATATAAAAAAGCTTATAAAGCTTAGAAAAGAACACATAGAATTGAGGAGAGGGAAATTAAAATTTGTATCTTCAAAGGATAGGATGATTTGCTTTGAAAGATGCTATGAAAATTCTATAATAAAGGTTTTTGTGAATTTTGGATTTCAGAAGGATTGTATTGAAGGGAAAATTTTAGAGCCATTAAGTTATGAAATTGAAAAATATTAAATAGGGAGATGTGTATATATGAAAAAAGTTAATAAAAAGAAACTATTAATAAGTTTATTGCTTGTTGTATGTATAATAACTTGTAATTTTGTTGTATTAGGAACTTATAGCAAAGTTAATGCAACAACATCCCCATTTGACAATAATGATATTGTTTATATGGTTTTGACAGATAGATTTTATGATGGAGATTATAGTAACAATGGGACTTTAGGAAATGAATACAGGCCAGGAGAGTTAAAATATACACAAGGTGGAGATTGACAGGGATTAATTAATAAACTTCAGTATATTAAAGATTTGGGCGTTACTGCAATTTGGATTTCGCCTGTTTCAAAAAATGAATTGCTTAGTAAAGATGGACAAGAATCAGGCTATCATGGATACTTTACTAAAGATTTTTATAGTGCAGATCCTCATTTTGGTACAAAAGCAAAACTAAAAGAATTAGTTGATAAGGCTCATGAGCTGGGTATAAAGGTAATACTTGATGCAGTCCCCAATCACTCAGCAGATTATTTAGAGCCAAAAGCAACAAACTACAGTTCATCAACATATCAACCAGAATATCCATTTAATAATCCAGATTGGTATCATCATAATGGGGATATATTGGATTGGAATAATCAATATCAAGTTGAAAACTATGATCTTGGAGGTTTAGATGATATTAATCATGAAAACCCTGCGGCTAAAAATGAAATAATTAATGTATATAAAACTTGGGTTGAAGATTGTGGATTTGATGGAATTAGAGTAGATGCAGCAAGATCAATACCAAAATCAGTTTTAAAGGAATTTGAATCTGCTGTTGGTGTTCCAACATTTGGAGAAATATTTTATGGTGATGTAAACTATGTTAGTGATTATCAAAATTATGAATCTGGGGTATTGGATTTCCCTTTATTCTTTAAAGTAAGGGAAGTATTTGCGCATGATGCAAGCTTTTACAATATAAAAGAAATTATAGATCAAGATTACAAGTATAAAAATCCAAATATGTTGATTACATTCTTAGATAATCATGATAGAGACAGATTTTTATGTTTGGCAGATGATAATTACAGCAAATTACGACTGGGGATGACATTTCTTTTTACAGCAAGAGGGGTACCAGACGTATATTATGGTACTGAACAAGCATTATATGGTGGTGGAAAGCCTACTGAGTGGGCAGGAATTGCTAATAAGGAAAATAGAGAAGTAATGCCTTCATTTAATGAAAATACTAATTTATTCAAATGTATTAAAAGATTATCAGAGATAAGAAAAAGTTATGAAGCTTTAAGAAATGGTAAACAGAGAGAAATGTGGATTGACGATACATTTTATGGTTATTCAAGAAGAAATGACTCTACAGGACAAGAAGTTATTACTCTTCTTAATAATGCATGGGATAGTGCATTAAGAACAATACCTATGCGAGCAGAGAGTTCAATTACAGTTGGAACGGTTTTAACTAATCTTTTAGATACTTCACAAAAAGTAACGGTTCAATCTGGTGGAATAACGGGTAAGCAGATAACTGTAAATGTAGCAGGGAAAACAGGAATGATACTTGTAGCCGGAAATCCATCAAGTTATACACCTCCAGAAAAAACAGTAACGAAGATAAGAGTACACTATGATGTTGGATATGGGAATACAATGTACATTAGAGGGAACTCATACCCACTTTGGTGGGATCAAGGAAGAAAGATGAGAAATGTAGCTTCAGATATTTGGGAATTTGAAATAGAAAGAATTCCTGTTGCACAAACATTTGAATTTAAACCATTAATTAATGATTCACAGTGGTCAACAGGAAGTAACTTCGTAGGAACAGGAGGTCAAACTATAGATATTTATCCTCAGTTTTAATTTTAAATATGTGAAGCTTCTAATGCTAAAATATAAAAAAATTATCCACCAGCCTATCTGGTGGATAATTTTTTCCAGAATTTTGTGTAACTCATTTATAAAATTTTACCTATATAAGACCATTATGCTAATTTCTTCAGCTTTCATTGAATTTCCGCTTATTGTCCTTATAATATCAGTACCTGCAGTATTCTTGTCGGTAACTATATTCCAATTTCCTTGAGGAATAGTAATAGTTACATTTTTTCTATTTGAATTATATATTACGATTATATCCTTCCAAATATCATTGTTTGCATAATCTTTTAGTATAAAAGCTACGGTATTTTTGGGAGAATCTAAAAATTCTAAATGATTTTTAATTTGCTCTACTGAATTCATTTTAAAGGCATTATGTTCTTTTCTAAGTTTTATAAGACCTTTATAATAGTTGAATACATCTAAGAATTCAAACTTTCTTTCCCAATCCATCCAGTTAATATAATCCTCTGAATGTACGCTGTCTTCTACGTTGTATTTTGTTCTACAGAATTCAACTCCTGAATGAAGGAAAGGTATGCCCTGAGAAGTTAAGACTATTGCATTAGAAAGTTTCTGCATAGATTTTAATGTTTCTATATCATCCTCAGGATTAGAAAGATTTAGTTTGTCCCATAAAGTATTGTTGTCATGGGCAGAAACATAATTTATAGATTGGTCTGGAGTTTGAAATAAGGATTTCTTAGTATTAAAATAATCCGCGCAGCCTGTAACACAGTATCTTATTTTATCTTCCATATTTTCTTTGCCGCTGACAAATCCTTTGTCTTCTTTTATAAATACGCTTCCTCTTACTGCATCCCTTATAACATCATTAAAATGTCCTATATGAGGCATTTTGCATGAGTTTAATTGATTTGCCTTTATATCTTCTGACAGCAGAGTGTTTAAAACCCATCCCTCTCCATAAAGCATAATAGGCCTACCTAAAGTATTTAATTTTTCTCTAACTGCATTCATCGTTGTAACATCATGAAGACCCATCAAATCAAATCGGAAACCATCTATATGATATTCCTTTGCAAAATAATATACTGAATCTATTATAAAACGCCTCATCATCATTCTTTCTGATGCTGTGTCATTTGAGCAGGCACTGCCGTTTGAAGGAGTGCCATCTTCTGAAAATCTAAAATAATAGCCTGGGAATATTTTTTCTAAGTTATCAGTTTTTAAATCATATACATGATTAAAAACAACATCCATATTTACTCCTAATCCATTCTTATGTAAAGAATGAATAAGAGTTTTAAGCTCAAATATTCTAACTTCTGGATTATAAGCATCGATTGAATAACTTCCTTCAGGAACGTTGTAGTTTTGAGGATCATATCCCCAGTTATAGTTTACAGGATTTTTTTCATCAGTTATTGTATAGCTGAAATCATATATTGGCATCAGCTGCACATGAGTTACACCGAGTTCTAATATATGACTTAAGCCTGTTGATATTCCTTTAGAAGATTTAGTATTTTCCTCTGTGAGGCCTAAAAACTTACCCTTATTTTTTATACCACTGTCAGGATGCATGGATATATCTCTGATTGATATTTCATAAATTATTGCCTCTGTAAAGTTTTTTAGCTGTAAAAATTCTTCTTTTAAAAAACCATCGGGATTAGTTTTGCTTAAATCTATTATTGCTCCTCTAAGTCCATTTATAGAAACAGCTTTAGCATAGGGATCTACGGCTTCGTTTATAATACCGTAGACTTCCACTTCATAGGTATAGAAAAGGCCTTCCAAATTTTCTTCAATATTTAAGCTCCAAAGGCCCTTTTCTTCATACATCTTAAGTCTTCTTGGTACTTCGTTGATTTGCGAATCACCATTTTTATATAAGAGAAGATTAACTGAAGTGGCGGCAGGAGACCAAACCCTAAAAAGACAGCTGCTCTTATTAAAAATACAGCCTAAGGGTAATTCGGTATAATACCTTTCATTGAAATTTTTAGAATTAAATATTTCTGTATAAACGGCTTTAACAGTTGTGTTTTTATATGATATAAAACAATAATGCTTTATATTTATTTCATCTTTAAGTAAAACATAAATACTATCAGCATCAATTATTATTTCTTCTATATTTAAAATTCTTTCTCGATTTTTTATTATTAAATCCTTCTTATTTATCTTTGTACCTTTTGGCAGTACTACTTTTATTTTGTTAAAATCAATAACTGCTGCGGCGAACATAATTATAAGCCCCCTTTAAAAATAAATGTCTTATGATTAATTATATTTTAGCCTATAAAGAGATGGTTTTAAAGGAAAAAATAACTAATAGGAGCTTTAAAATTATCTTATTTCTGCTTAAAGGAGTGTTGATATCGTTGTTTAATATTCTTTTATAACTTCCTCAATAATACTTAGTGCAGCATCGGCATCTTTGTAATTTAAATTAAGGGGTGGAAGAAGCCTTACGGTGTTTGAACCTGCACCAACTAATAAGAGCCCCTTATCAAAACATTTTTTTATAAATCCCTTAGAATCTATTTTTAAGTTTATGCCAAGAAGAAGGCCTAATCCTTTTATTTCATCTATAACATTATACTTTTCTTTAAAATGATTAAGCTTATCTTTTATATATAGGCTGATAT
This sequence comes from Caloramator quimbayensis, assembly GCF_900167605.1. Lineage (GTDB taxonomy): Bacteria > Bacillota > Clostridia > Clostridiales > Caloramatoraceae > Caloramator_B > Caloramator_B quimbayensis. The sequence goes on from NZ_FUYH01000008.1 coordinate 104,179, forward strand.
CAATTACATTATTTAAAATATTTTTGTTTATTATTTCATCTAAAACTGATGATGCTACGGCACAGGCAAGGGGGTTGCCTCCGAAGGTGCTTCCGTGATCTCCCTTTGTAAAAGCCGCATCAGCTTTTTCATTTGCAAGTATTGCTCCTATTGGGAATCCTCCCCCAAGACCCTTTGCAAGGCATACAACATCAGGTATTACTCCAAAATTTTCATAGGCAAAAAATTTTCCTGTTCTTCCTATTCCGCACTGAACCTCATCGAATATTAATAGACAGTCGAAAGTATCGCAAAGTCTCCTGACTTCTAAAAGATAATCTTTTTCTGCGCAGATTATTCCTCCTTCTCCTTGTATAGGCTCTAATATAACGCCGCATGTATTATCATCAATAGCTTTTTTAATTTCATCTATGTCGTTAAAGGTTACAGCTTCAACGTTAGGTATAAGCGGTGAAAAATCAGTTTGATATTTTATTTGTCCTGTAACAGAAAGAGCGCCCATTGTTCTTCCGTGAAAGGAGTTTTTCATGTATATAATTTTACTTTTTGTTTCTTTCTTTAATTTACCGTATTTTCTTGAGAGTTTTAATGCAGCTTCATTTGCTTCTGTTCCGCTGTTACAGAAAAAAACGCTTTTATGATGGCTCAGATTTATTAATTTTTCTGATAGCTCTATTTGTTTGTCTGTATAATAAAGGTTTGAGACGTGAATCAAATTTTGACTTTGATAGTTAAGTGCACTAGTAATTGCAGGGTGGCAATGCCCAAGGCAGTTTACTGCAACCCCTGAAACGAAGTCTATATATTCTTTTCCATTAATATCAAAAACTCTTGAGCCGTATCCCTTTGTAAATATAACAGCAAATCTGTTGTAGGTATTCATTATATTGCATTCTGGCATATATACTCCTCCTTAACTATATTTGTACCATAATTGTTTATAATTCCTTTTATTACAGAATGTTCATATTTGCCGTTTAAAATATGGACACTTTTGGTTCCGCCTTCAATAGAATATATTCCGCATTCAACCTTAGGAATCATTCCTCCATTTATCTTTCCGTCGTTTATTAAATCCATAATATGATTTTTTGAAATTTTCGATATTAGGGTGCTTTTATCTTCAAAATCAGAATATATTCCATCAACATCAGTAAGTAGAATCAATTTTTCAGCACATAGGCATGAACTTATAAAAGATGCTGCGTAGTCAGCGTTTATATTGTAGGTGTTTCCTTCTTCATCACATCCAATAGGAGAAATGACAGGTATATAGTCTTTACTTATTAAATCTAATAAGAAACCTTTGTTTATTTTAGTTATTTCTCCAACATATCCTATGTCTATTTTTTCATCATCAATTTTTAAATACTTTTTCTTTGCTTTAATTAATCTTGCATCTTTTCCGCTGATTCCTACGGCTTTTACTCCTTTTTTGCATAGATTCATGGTAATTCTTTTGTTTATTATTCCTGAAAGAACCATCTCTGCAACATCTAAAACCTCTTTGGTTGTGTATCTGAGACCATTTATAAATTTGCTTTCAATATTTAACTTTTTCAGCATATTTGATATCTCAGGCCCACCGCCGTGAACAATTATAATATCAATTCCTATATTTTTTAAAAATGCAATATCCTGAAGAAAGGTTTCTATTGTTTCAGGATTTTGCATTATACTTCCACCGTATTTTATTACAAACAATTTGTTTTTGTATTTTTTAAGAGGCAAGATTTCATCAATTGAACTTTTTTCATTTTCACAGATCATATTCATCACTCCTTAAATTTTGATGTTATAATTATAAAATAATATGAAAAAATATTCAATAAAAATCTTGAAATTTTATGAATAATTATATATAATTCATTTATATTTATAATAGAGGTGATGAAATGATTAAGGTTGGTATAATAGGAGCTACGGGCTATGCTGGTCAAAGTTTGTTCTATCTTTTGCATATACATTCCAAGGCTTGTATAGAATTCATAACTTCACATAATTATGCGGACATGGACTATTCGGATGTGTATAAAAATTACAAAGGATTTATAAGTGATGTATGCATAAAGGAGGATGATGTTAAATATAAGATTAATTCTGTAGATGTAATTTTTACTGCTCTTCCCCATGGAAAAAGTTTTGATATAGTAAAATTTGCCCTTGAAAAGAATGTTAAGGTAATTGATATAGGTTCGGATTTTAGAATTAAAGATGTTTTAACTTACGAAAAATGGTATAAGGTTAAACATGAAGCACAAAAGTACTTAAATGAAGCGATTTATGGTCTTCCTGAGATTAATAGAGAAAAAATCAAATCTTCACGAATAGTTGCTAACCCTGGATGCTACCCGACTTCATGTTTATTAGCACTAATGCCTGCTCTAAAAGAAGATTTAATAGATAAAACTTCAATAATAATTGATTCAAAATCCGGCGTTTCCGGAGCAGGACGTGCAGCTAATATAGGAACTCTTTTTTGTGAATGCAGTGAGTCGATTAAAGCCTATGGTGTTTGTGAGCACAGGCACATACCAGAGATAGAGCAGGAACTTTCGAATATTTCAGGAGAGGAAATTAATATTATATTTACTCCTCACCTTGTTCCTATGATAAGAGGAATACTTTCGGTCTGCTACTTAAGACTAAAAAAGGATATTGATGAGGAGATGATATATAAGATATATAAAAGCTATTATAGTAATGAACCCTTCGTAAGAGTTGTTCCTTATCTTCCTGAAACAAGATATGTTAAGGGTTCTAATATCTGTGATATTTCTTTAAGGGTTGATAAAAGAACAGGGAGTTTAATTATAATTTCTGCAATTGATAATCTTATAAAGGGAGCTGCTGGTCAGGCAGTTCAGAATATGAATCTGATGTTTGGAATTGATGAAGCTTCAGGATTAAAATTTCCATCGATGATACCATAATTTTGTGAAAGGATGATTTATATGAAAATATTAAAGGATTCTATAATAACAGATGTAGAAGGCTTTTTAGCAGCAGGAGTTCATTGTGGAATTAAAAAAAGTACAAAAAAGGATTTGTGCGTAATATACAGCAAATATCCATGCAGGGCAGCTGCAGCATTTACAACAAATAAGGTAAAGGCAGCTCCTGTTATTGTAAATATGCAGCATATTAAATCAGAGAATATAAGAGCAATTGTTGTAAACAGCGGTATTGCTAATGCCTGTACTGGAGATGGAGGGATTAAAGATGCATATAAAATGACTAAAATAGCTGCTGACAATCTTAAAATTCAAAGCAGTGAAGTATTAGTTGCATCAACTGGGGTTATTGGAGTTCCCCTTCCTATGGATAAAATATCTTTAGGAATTGAAAATGCCTGTAAAAATCTTTCAAAAGATGGAGGAATAGAGGCGGCTCAGGCTATTATGACTACTGATACTTTTATAAAAAAATGCAGCGTAGAAATAGAACTTGATAGTAAAAAGATAATGCTCAGCGGTATTGCAAAGGGTTCTGGGATGATACACCCTAATATGGCAACTATGCTCTCCTTCATAGTTACAAATGCAAACATAAGCAAAGATATGCTGTCAAAAGCCCTTAAAGAAAGCGTCGTGGATTCTTATAATATGATTTCTGTAGATGGGGACACAAGTACCAACGACATGGTTTTAATTCTTGCTAATGGCAGGGCTGAAAATAATGAAATAATAATAGAAGATGAAAATTACTGCAAATTTAAAGAAGCTCTTCACTATTTAAACTGTGAGCTTGCTAAACAGATTGCAAAGGATGGAGAAGGTGCTACAAAACTTATTGAAGTAAATGTAAAAGGGGCAAAAACTATAGAAGATGCTAAAATTCTATCAAAGTCAGTTATAAATTCTAATCTTGTAAAAACGGCTGTATTCGGAAGTGACGCTAACTGGGGTAGAATACTTTGCGCCCTTGGGTATTCAGGTGCAGAATTTAATCCTGAAAATGTTTCTATAGGATTTAAAGGAAGTATAGATGAAGTTGAAATAGTAAAGTACGGCATGGGAACGATTTTTGACGAAAATTTAGCAAAGAAAATATTAGATGAGGATTATGTTAAAATATTAATTGATTTAAACGATGGAAACTGCTCTTCAACAGCGTGGGGATGTGACCTTACTTATGATTATGTAAAAATAAACGGCTCCTATAGAAGTTGATAGAAAGTCCTGCAAAGGTTAAACCCTTTTGCAGGACTTTTAAAGTTTTTATTATTATATATTTTGCTATATAGTATATAAAATATTAATATAAAAACTCAAATTTAATATAAAATAATCATATATATAATAAAAATATCGATAAAAGGTATTGAGAAATTGTAAATATGTGATATTATTTGTAGGGTAGGGTATTAAATGTGCTATATGTTATGCACAAATAATGATATATGGGGGAATATATATGAAAAACTGTCTTGTAGCTCAATCAGGAGGACCAACTGCTGTTATTAATTCTACGCTTTTAGGCGTTGTAAAAACTGCTTTAGAGTCAGAAAAAATTGATAGGGTATACGGTTCAATATATGGTATTGAAGGATTTTTAAAGGAAAAAATATTTGATTTTAATAAAGAGGATATAAAGGAAATTGAACTATTAAAGTATACACCATCATCTGCCCTTGGTTCATGCAGATACAAACTGAAGGACTTTAATGAGGATGAGAGTGATTATAGGAATATATTTTTAAACTTTGAGAAATATAATATAAGATATTTCTTCTATATTGGCGGCAACGATTCTATGGATACAGTTGATAAGCTTAGCAGATATGCCAAAATAAAAGGATATGATATAAAAATAATTGGAGTTCCTAAAACTATAGACAACGACCTTTTTGGAACTGATCATACTCCTGGTTTTGGTTCTGCTGCAAAATATGTAGCAACAAGCATTATGGAACTCTCAAGAGATGCTGCTGTATATGATAAAGGAATAATTAATATAGTTGAGATTATGGGCAGAAATGCAGGATTTTTAGCAGCTTCCAGTGCCCTTGCAGGATATGATGGTGTTTGCAAGCAGCTAATATATTTGCCGGAAATTGCCTTTGATATGGATAAATTTCTTCAGGATGTTAGCTCAGCCTATGAAAAACACAAAAAAATTATAGTTGCAGTATCAGAAGGGATAAGATACAGCGATGGGAGCTTTGTTTTTGAAGATAAAAATAATAAAGCCCATGATAAATTCGGACATTCTCAAATGGGCGGAGTAGGAAGAATTCTTGGTAAGGTTGTTAAGGATAAAATATGCAAAAGAGTAAAGGTAATTGAATTCAATGTACTTCAAAGATGTGCAATGCATTTTGCCTCAAAAACCGATGTTGAAGAAGCATACAGATGCGGAAGGGATGCAGTAAATTATGCTTTAATGGGAGAAAGCGGAAAAATGGTCTGCATAAATAGAATAAACAGCAGCCCTTATATAAGCGAGAATGGGCTTATCGACGTATCTGAGGTTGCTAATAAGGAAAAAAAGTTTCCAATAAGCTGGATAACAAAAGACGGAAATAATATAACTGAAGAAGGAATAGAATATTTAAAGCCATTAATAGCTGGAGAAGTGAACATTCCAACTGAAAATGGCCTTCCAAGGTTTTCAAGACTTAATTTGTGTTTATAATAAACTTTTTATAAAAATTTAAAATATTAAGATGGTAAAACTTTAATAATAATGATTTTACTGCTATAATATAAATGGTTTTGGAAAAAATATTGTATACAAAGGAGGTTCAATATGGCAAGGGATATACAAAATCTGAAAAAGACTGCTAATATAATAAGGCAGGATATTATCAAAATGCTTGCTGAATCAGCATCAGGACATCCAGGGGGTTCACTTTCTGCTGTTGAAATATTAACAGCGCTTTATTTTGAAGAGATGAATATTGATCCCAAAAACCCAAGATGGGATGACAGGGATAGATTTGTGCTTTCAAAGGGACATGGAGCGCCTGTGCTTTATGCAGCTCTTGCAGAAAGAGGTTATTTTGAAAAGAAACATCTTTTAACTTTAAGAAAAATAGGTTCCATACTTCAAGGCCACCCAAATATGAATGATACTCCAGGAGTTGATATGTCAACTGGTTCATTAGGACAGGGACTTTCCGTTGCAAACGGTATGGCACTTGCTGGAAAGCTTGATAAAAAAGATTACAGGGTTTATGTGCTTCTTGGAGATGGTGAATTAGAAGAGGGGCAGGTTTGGGAGGCAGCTATGACTTCAGCCCACTATAAGCTTGATAATTTAATGGCTTTTGTTGATAATAATGGACTTCAAATAGATGGTCCTGTAAGTGAAGTTATGAATCCAACTCCAATTGGAGAAAAATTTAAAGCCTTCGGATGGCATGTAATTGAAATTGATGGACATGACTTTGAACAGATTTTTAGTGCTATAGATGAAGCTAAAAATACTAAGGGCAAGCCAACCGTAGTTGTAGCAAAGACAGTAAAGGGTAAGGGCGTTAGTTTTATGGAAAATTTAGCTTCTTGGCATGGAAATGCACCAAGCAAAGAGCAGGCACAAAAAGCTTTAGAAGAATTGGGAGGTGCTATTAATGGCTAATCTTGCAACCAGAGAGGCATATGGTAAGGCTTTAGTTGAACTTGGAAAAGAAAACAAAGATATAGTTGTTTTAGATGCAGATCTTTCAAAATCAACAAAAACAGCTGATTTTGCAAAGGCTTTTCCAGATAGATTTTTCAATATAGGTATTGCAGAAGGTGACCTTATGGCAACAGCAGCAGGTCTTTCAACCTGTGGAAAAATTCCTTTTGCCAGCACCTTTGCTGTATTTGCATCGGGAAGAGCTTTTGAGCAGATTAGAAATTCTATCTGCTACCCTGAGCTTAATGTAAAAATTGCAGCAACTCATGCTGGACTGACAGTTGGAGAAGATGGAGCATCCCATCAATCTATAGAAGACTTGGCAATAATGAGAGCTATTCCTAATATGACAGTTATCTGTCCCTGCGATGATGTTGAAACGATGGCTGCAATAAAAGAAGCAGCTGCTATGAAAGGGCCGGTATACATAAGGCTTGGACGTTCAGCAGTTCCTACTTTAAACAGCGAAACTGACTATAAATTTGAAATCGGAAAGGCTGTTACTTTAAAGGACGGAGAAGATGTTACAATATTTGCAACAGGAATAATGGTTAATGAAGCACTAAAAGCTTCTGAAATGCTTAAGGAACAGGGAATAAGCGCACAGGTTATCAACATACATACAATAAAACCAATAGATGAAGAGGCAGTTATAAATGCTGCTCAAAAAACAGGAGCGGTAGTTACTTGTGAAGAGCATAATGTAATAGGCGGTCTTGGAAGCGCTGTTTGCGAAGTTCTTTCAGAATATTATCCTGTACCTGTAAAAAGAGTAGGCGTTATGGATATGTTCGGAGAATCCGGAAAACCCGCTGAACTTTTAGAAGAGTATGGACTTACAGCTGAAAATGTAGCTGAGGCTGCAAAAGCTGTATTTGAAAAGAAAAAAAGAGTATAAAATTAAAAATTAATTTAATGCTGCTTTAAATAGAAAAAAGATTAAAGCAGCATTTTTTTTCATTCCGGCGTTGCGGCTATTGCTTAGTCGTGAGCTGTTAAGTATAATTTAAAGTTTTAACCGTCTTTTTATTTGTGTTTAACTCCGTATCCCTTGTAATAAAGTGTTTTTTATGATATATGTATATATGCAGCCATTATGCATAAAAGTTTGAATTTAGCAGGTGATATCATGAAAAAAAAAGTTAAAGAGTATATGCTGATAACAATAGGAATAATTCTTGTAGGAGCAGGAGTATATTATTTTCTTGTGCCTAATAATCTTGCAGCTGGTGGAGTGAGTGGACTTGCAATAGTAATAAATAAATTTATACCATCAATTCCAGTTGGACTTTTAATGCTCTTTATGAACATAATACTTTTTATAATTGCATTTATTGTAATAGGTTCTAATTTTGGTGCTAAAACTATTTATTCGAGCTTAGGGCTTTCAGGTGTTATTTGGTTTTTCGAAAGATTTTATCCTGTAAAAAGCCCTGTTACCGATGATATGCTCCTAAACCTTATATTCGGTATACTTATTGGCGGAATAGGAATGGGGATTGTGTTTAACCAAAATGCTTCCACAGGAGGAACAGATATAATAGCTAAGATTATAAATAAGTTCTTTCACATAGATATAGGTAAATCCCTTTTATTATCAGATTTTTTAATTACGTTGGCGGCAGGATTTACATTTGGTTTTAAGGTTGGTATGTATGCTCTCCTTGGAGTTATCATAAATGGCTTTGTAATTGATGAAGTTATACAGGGCGTAACTATATGCAAACAGGTTACAATAATAAGCGAAAAGGGAGAAGAGATAAAAGACTATATTATGCATGAACTAAAAAGAGGAGTAACTTTGTATGAAGCCAAAGGGGCTTATACAATGGAGAAAAAGGAAGTATTAATGACAATAATAAGCAGAAGAGAATTTATAAGGCTTAGGGAATACATAAAAGATGTTGATAATAGAGCTTTTATTTCTGTAAATAATGTTCATGAAGTTTTAGGAGAAGGGTTTAAGGGAATAGATGAATTTTAATATAATAAAAAAGAAACGTTAAAGGTCTGAAATGGAATAAGTTTCAGGCTTTTTATTTTTTAAAAAAATTGCCTATAAGTTAAATTTTATGTTATTATATAGAATAGTAAGTCGATTATAAAAACTTAAAAGTTTATTTCTTTAAATCTTGTCAAAAGTCATCTTTTAAGGAGTTGTTCATAATGATAGAATTTAAAAATATTTCAAAGGTTTATAAAAATAATCATATTGCTTTATCAAATATTTCATTATCAATTAACAAAGGTGAATTTGTGTTCTTAGTTGGGCCAAGCGGTGCAGGCAAATCAACATTTATCAAGCTTTTACTTAAGGAAATTGAGCCGACAAGCGGTGATATAACAGTAAATGGAGTTAATATTAAAAAGCTCAAAAGAAAAGAAGTACCCTATTATAGAAGAAATATAGGTATAGTATTTCAGGATTTCAGGCTTCTTCAGGAAATGACTGTATTTGAAAATGTTGCCTTTGCGATGCAGGTGGTTGAAGCAGGCCATAAAGATATTAAAAGGAAGGTTCCTCAGATGCTCTCTCTTGTGGGCTTGTCAAGTAAAGCTAATATGTATCCTCATCAGCTCTCTGGAGGAGAGCAGCAAAGGGTTGTACTTGCAAGAGCACTTTCAAACAATCCAGGGATACTTATATGCGACGAACCGACAGGAAATCTTGACCCAGAAACAGCATGGGGAATAATGGATCTTTTAAATGACATTAACAAATCAGGTACAACCATTTTAATGGCAACCCATGCTAAGGATATTGTAGATAGGATGAAAAAGAGGGTAGTTGCTATTGAAAAGGGAGTAATAGTTAGAGATCAGCAAAGAGGTGTTTACGGATATGAAGATTAGAACTTTTAATTATTTTTTTAAGGAAAGCTTTAAAAGCATAAAAAGAAACAGGGTAATGAGCTTTGCATCAGTTACTACTGTTGCAGCAGCACTCTTTATTTTTGGTGTGTTTATGATAATAATATCAAATGTAAACAGTTTGGTTGATACTGTTGAAAACAAAGTTGAAATTAAAGCTTTTTTAAAGGATGATATTTCAAGTTTAAAGGTTAGAGATATTGAAAAAGAAATAAAGGCTATATCAGGGGTAAAGAACGTTACTTATGAATCAAAAGATGAAGCTTTGAAAAAGGTTTCAGAGCAGCTTGGAGAAAATAAGGATTTAACTGAAGGACTTGAAGAGGACAACCCTTTCCCAGCATCTTTTATAATTAAAGTTAATAAACCATCGGATGTATCCTATGTTTCTAAGGAACTTTCAAAAATACAGGATTTTGAAAAGATAAACGATGCACAGGAGATAGTAAATCAGATTATTAAAATCACAAACTTTATTAAATTATTTAGTTTGATTTTAATGATTATTTTAAGTGTTATCGGAATTTCTTTAATCTCTAATACTATAAAGCTTACAGTATATGCAAGGAAGAGAGAAATAAGCATTATGAAATATATAGGTGCAACAGACTGGTTTGTAAAATGGCCTTTTTTACTCGAAGGAATAATGCTTGGACTTTTAGGAGCTCTTATTGCAATAGGATTCCTATCAGCTGGTTATTCTTATGGGATGAAAATGGTCTCACCAAATATATTATTCTTTTCTTTTGTACCTCTTAAAACTATTTTTCAGAGTATTTTATGGCAGTTTTTGCTTGTAGGTATGTTTATAGGAGGTTTTGGAAGCCTTATTTCAATAAGAAAATTTCTTGTTTTATAATTTTCTAATGGGGGGGTCGAGATGAAAAAGAAAATATTAGCTGCAATTATAATTTTGATATTTGCATTTACTCTAAATGTAACTGCGGATGAACTTACAAACAAGAAAAATCAGTTAAATAAGGTAAATGGTAATATTAATAATATAAAGAATAAAATTGAAGATGTTAAAGACGAAAAAAAAGATGTTAAAAACCAGATAAAAAAAATTGAAGATGAAATAAATAAAAAAGAAAACGAAATATACGCTATAGATAACAAAATAAGCTTGACAAAGGAAGATATAAAAAGAGCAGAAAGTGAACTTGAAAGGGCAATCGAAGATTATAACAATGAAAAGGATTTATATTATGAGAGACTGAGAGTACTTTATATGAATGGCAGTTCGGGTTATATTGGAGTGCTTTTGGCATCAGAAGATTTTTCAGATTTTATTTCAAGGTTAAACAATGTGAAAAAAATAATAGAATTTGATACAAAGCTTTTATCAAAAATGAAGCAGCAGCAGGATAACATTGAATCTAAAAAGATAGCCCTTGAAAATGTTAAAACAAGCCTTATAAGCCTTCAAAATGATTCAATAGAAAAAAAGAAAGAGCTTAATAAGGCTAATGAGGATAAGAAAAACTATTATGAGGAGCTTGAAAAAAATCAGAAAGAGCTTGAAAGACTTCTATCAGAGGAAGAAAGGGAAGCAAAGGCGATTCAGGCTCAAATAAAGGCTTTACAATCAAAACTTTCTAATGAAAAATACTCAGGTTCAAAGACAGGAATACTTAAAGTAAGTGATATAGGGTATATGCCTCGTATAACATCAAAGTTTGGTATGAGGATGCATCCTATATTAAAAAGAAAGATAATGCACTATGGAATAGATATTGCTGTTCCATCAGGTACACCTGTATATTCGATGGCTGACGGCAGGGTAATAATTGCTGAATATCAGAATGGATACGGAAATGTGGTTGTCATTGATCATGGGAGCGGGCTTACAACTCTTTATGCCCATAATTCAAAACTTCTTGTTTCTGTAGGTGAAAAGGTTAAGAAAGGTCAGATAATATCAAAGTCTGGAAGCACAGGATATTCTACTGGACCACATCTTCATTTTGAAGTTGCTATTAATGGAAAACAGGTTAATCCAGAGCCATATTTAATTATTGGGAAATAATTTGGTACCTATGTTATTCATAGGTACTTTTTTAAAATTCTATTAAAAAATTAAGCTTTTTTTGAATTAAAGGATTGAAAATGTTATAATGTACTGAGAAAAACAGTAAAATAACAACAGATGAATTTTGATTTGAGGTGTTAGTGTGAAAAAAAATGTATCTTTAAGAAATGCAATAATAGCAGTTGTAGTAACAAATATAATTGCTGTTGCTGTAATATTGTATGCTCCAATTCCATTTATTGGAGGAATGAGGTTGGTTACAGGGCAGGAGTATGACTTTCTGCAAAAGTTTGGAAAGATGATAATGGTTAAAAGCATTGTAGAGGATAGATATGTTGATAAGATAGATACACAAAAGATGATAGATGGAGCATTAAGGGGAATGGTATCAAACGCAACTGATATATATACTCAATATATGGATGAAAAAGAGTTTAAAGAATGGACCACTCAGACTAAAGGTTCCTATGCGGGTATAGGTGTTTATATAGAACCAAAGGACGGAAGGATTATGGTAGTATCGCCAATTGAGGATGGACCAGCACAAAGGGCGGGAATAAAATCCGGAGACTACATTATAAAAATAAATGGTGAAGAAATGACATCAGATGATATGAACAAGGCAGTAACTTTGATGACAGGAAAGGAAGGTAAGAAGATAAACCTTATAATATATAGACCTAATGTGGGAAATAAAGAGATTAATTTAGTAACAGAAAAGATTGTATTTAAAACTGTAAAGAGCAAAGTTATTAATAATAATATAGGATATATAAGAATAACACAGTTTACAGAAACTACCGGAGATGATTTTAATAAAGCATTAGATGAACTTTTAAAGAAGCAGGTTAAAGGACTTGTTCTCGATCTTAGGGATAACCCTGGAGGACTTTTAACAGAGTGTGTAAAGGTTGCTGACAGATTAGTCGGTGAAGGTACCATAGTTTATACAATAGATAATAGAAATCAAAGGGAAGAATGGACATCAAGGCCAGATAAACTAAATATACCTTTATGCGTGCTTGTAAATGAAGGAACAGCAAGTGCATCTGAAATAGTATCCGGAGCAGTAAGAGATTATAAAGCTGGAACATTGATTGGAACCAAAACCTTTGGAAAGGGGCTTGTACAAGATTTAATAGACTTACGTGATGGAACAGGTATTAAGGTTACAATTGCAAGGTACTATACACCTTCAGGCGAGTGCATACAAGGCAAAGGTATAACTCCAAATATTGTTCTGCCGCTTCCTGAAAAAGATAAAGATAGAGAATTAAAAGTAGAGGAAGATATACAGATTCAAAAGGCAATTGAAGTTATAAAGTCAAAGTTGTAGGGAAGGGTTTTCCTTTGAAAGCCTTTTAAGGGAGGTTCTCTATGGATATTATAAATCTTATAGGCTTTGCTTTTAAAAGCTATGCAAACGGGGTTGTGGGATTTCTTTTAGATCCTATAGCGTGGATATTTCTTTTCATAATAATAGGACAATATAGAAAGTTTGTAGCCCTTCAGCAAAATATATATGGAGGATTGACAAAACAAAGTACAAAGGAACTTGTTACTACTTCGGTTCTTTTTGGAATTATATCAGGCCTAATCGGAACTATTATAACAACGACCTTTGGAGTAACATTTTATAAAGCAAATGGTCTTAGCTATTTAATACTTCTATCCCTTCTTTTAATGCTTATAAGTCCAAGATATGTCTGCCTTTCCTATTCAGGAGGGATATTGAGCCTATTTGTTTTAATTCTTTCAGCATTTTTATCGAGCTCGAGGGTATATAGCAGCTTTTTATATAATTTATACAATGCATTGGAATTTGATGTTCCAGCACTTATGGCTATAATTGCAGTAATGCATTTTATGGAGTCAGTACTAATGTGGCTTGATGGAGGAAGAGGAGCTGTTCCTGTTTTTATGAAGCAGGGAGAGGAAATTGTAGGTGCATTTATAATGCAAAGGTTTTGGATTATACCTATAATTTTATATTTCTTTGTAAGTAAGAATTATGATATGTCAGGGGTTGTTACAACTCCAGAATGGTGGCCTCTTATAAAATCCCCACAGCTTGGTGATTTTGCAAAGGATGCAGTTTTTATGGCAACTCCTCTAATTGCAATGCTTGGTTATTCTGATTTTGCAGTTACTACTATAACACAAAAAAAGGTTAAAAGGTCAGCTATTGGATTATCTATTTTTAGCATAACCCTTTTAGTGCTATCCTTTTTAGCAACTAAATTTTATGTTTTTAATTATGTAGCAGCATTATTTGCACCTCTTGCTCATGAAGGGCTAATACTTTATGAAAGGTATAAAGAGAAGCATGGAATACCTCTTTATAAAAAAAGAGATGATGGTATTATAGTACTTGATACAATGCCGAATTCTCCTGCAGAGAGCATGGGATTAAAGCCTGGAGATGTAATAATGAGTATAAATAATAAGGAAGTAAGAGAGATTACAGATGTCGATGAAATATTTAATGAATACCCAAGTTTTTTATGGGTTGAAATTAAGGATATAGAAGGTGAAAAGAAAGTATTAGAATTTAGGGACTATAAAAACACAATAAAAGATCTTGGAGTAATTACAATTCCTGATAACATTTTGGGTGTTCCCTATGTGGAAGAAAAGAACATATCGGTTTTTGATAGAATTAAAAGGAAGTTTAAATAATTTTTTAACCTTAAGTATTAAAAGCCCCCTGTGTTTTTAAACATAGGGGGCTTGTGAGCTATAGGGGTGTTGATATTAAGAAGGCAAATATAATTAATAGAATTACAAAAGATTTAATAAGTTTTTAATATTATAAAAATGCAAGAAAAAGAAAGATTTACAAATAATATAATTGAAATAATAAAAAAGGAGAGTAACGATTATGGATAAATTAAAATTTGAAGATTTAGGGTTATCAAAGGAATTGCTAAGAGCTGTTGAGGATATGGGGTTTGAAGAACCATCTCCGATTCAAAGACAGGCGATACCAGTAGTTTTAGAAGGAAAGGATGTTATAGGTCAGGCTCAGACTGGTACAGGAAAAACTGCTGCCTTTGGTATGCCTGTGCTTGAATTAATAAACAGTGAAAAAGTGCTTCAGGCAGTTATTTTATGCCCTACAAGAGAGCTTGCAATTCAGGTTGCTGAAGAAATGAAGAAATTAGGAAAATATAAAAAAGGCATTGAAATTCTTCCAGTTTATGGAGGACAGTCAATCGACAGGCAAATCAAATCTCTTAAAAAAGGAGTACATATAATAGTTGGAACACCAGGAAGGGTTATGGACCATATTAACAGGAATACAATAGATTTAAGCAAAATTAAAGTCTTTGTTCTTGATGAAGCCGATGAAATGCTTGATATGGGCTTTAGAGAGGATATAGAATTTATTTTAAAAAAAGCACCTGTTGAAAGACAAACCCTATTGTTTTCGGCTACAATGCCAAAACCAATACTCGAGCTTACGGAGAAATATCAAAAAAATCCACAGACTGTTAAAGTTGTTCATAAGGAACTCACAGCCCCAAAGATTGAGCAGTATTATTTTGAAGTAAAAGAGAAAAATAAACTCGACGTACTATCGAGAGTAATCGATGTATACAATCCCTATCAATCTCTCGTATTCTGCAACACGAAAAAAAAGGTAGATGAATTGGTTGATGAACTTCAATCGCGAGGGTACGCAGCTGATGGACTTCATGGAGATATGAAGCAGTCACAAAGGGATAAGGTTATGGCAAAATTTAGAAAGGGTATAACTGAGATACTTGTGGCAACTGATGTAGCTGCGAGGGGGATAGATGTTGAAAATATAGATACGGTTTTTAACTACGATATGCCTCAGGATGAAGAATACTACGTTCATAGAATAGGGAGAACAGCAAGGGCAGGCAAATCAGGGAGAGCATTTACTTTTGTTGCAGGAAGAGATTTTTATAAATTAAAGGATATTCAAAGGTATACAAAAACTAAAATCATAAGAAAGGATATACCAACTATAGGTGATGTTGAGGAAATTAAAAATAATGCTTTGATTGAAAGAATTAAAGCTGTTGTTGAGGAAGGAGGATTAGAGAAATATTCTTCAATAGTTGAAAAGCTTCTTGATGAAGAATATAGTTCTTTAGATGTCTGTGCAGCGCTTATAAAGATGCTCTCGAAAAAGGACGATAGGGTAGAAAATGCTGATGATGAATTTGATTTTGAAAATACAGGCGGTGCACCAGGTATGGCAAGGCTTTTTATAAACATTGGAAGAAGAAATCATATAACTCCAAAAAACATAGTTGGTGCTATTGCTGGGGAAACTGGGCTTCCTGGAAAGCTTATAGGAACAATAGATATATATGATAAGTATACCTTTGTAGAGGTACCAAAGGAATATGCAAGTGAAGTAATAAAAGTAATGAAGGATAATGAGATTAAAGGGAATAAGGTTAATATTGAACCTGCTAATGCAAGATAAAAAGAAGGATTTCTCCTTCTTTTTTTATGGTCTGTATTTTTCAACTTCACCGTATTCTACCCCAAAGGTTTCAACAGTAACCTTTTTCATTCTTTGATCTTCGTAGGGTTTATCCATATGGTTTCTTTCAACGTTTACTATTCTATCTACTTCATCCATTCCTTCTATCACTTTACCAAAAGCTGCATATTGGCCATCGAGATGAGGAGCTGGACTAACCATTATAAAGAATTGAGAGCCAGCTGAGTTTGGCATCATAGTTCTTGCCATAGAGATTACTCCTCTATCGTGTTTAAGGTTGTTCTCAAAACCGTTTCGTGAAAATTCACCTTTAATAGTATATCCAGGTCCTCCAGTTCCATTTCCATCAGGGTCTCCGCCTTGTATCATAAATCCGGGAATAACTCTGTGAAATATGAGACCATCATAAAAACCCTTATTTATCAGAGAGATAAAATTTTTAACGGTATTTGGAGCAACATCTGGGTAGAGCTCAATTTTAATTTTATTTCCATTTTCCATTTGGATTGTTACAATTGGATTGTTTGACATCTTAATACTCCTTTCATAGTTGATACATTGATTATTATACCAAAAATTTCAATATACATACAAATAGTATGATTTTCAATTTGCTTTGCTAATTGAAAGTGATAAAAACTGGCCTCTAATTTTAAAATTATCACTAACTGTCCAAAGAATATTGCCCAGCTTTAAATAATAATTTAGAATGATAGTGGAGGTGAATATATGCTAAAAAGATTTATAAGCTATTATAAGCCGCATATATGGCTGTTTATTCTTGATATGGTATGTGCGGTTTTGATTTCAGCGACAGACCTTATTTATCCGATGATAACAAGAAAACTTATAAACAATATTATACCATCAAAAAATATTTCTCTTATTTTTCAAATAGGAATTTTGCTGCTTATATTATATATTTTAAGAATGTTATTTGAATACATAGTGGGATATTATGGACATGTTTTAGGAGTAAGAATGGAATATGATATGAGAAAAGAAATGTTCACTCATATTCAGTCTCTTCCTATAAGCTATTTTGATAATACAAAAACTGGGCAGATAATGTCGAGGATAGTCAATGATTTGAATGAAATATCAGAGCTTGCCCATCACGGCCCTGAGGATATTTTTATATCAACTCTTATGATTGTGGGTTCATTCTTTTTACTCTTAAATATAAATATTAAGCTGACCATTATTGTATTTACAATAATACCTTTTATGGTTTATTTTACTGTAGTTTATAATTCCAAAATGAGAAAAAATTTTAGAAGAATAAGGGAAAGCCTTGCAGATGTTAACAGCAGATTAGAAGATTCTTTATCCGGAATTAGAGTTGTGAAATCCTTTACCAACGAAGAATATGAAATAGATAAATTCGATGAAAACAATAATGAATTTAAGTGCCTAAGAACCAAATCAGTTAAATATATAGGCATTCTTCATGGGGGAATCAACTTTTTTTCAAACATTTCAACGCTTTTGGCTCTTATTGCAGGAGGGTATTTTGTTGCAAAGGGAGAAATAAGCGTTGGTGATCTTGTTGCGTATCTTATATATATAGGCCAATTTTTACAGCCGGTTAAAAGAATAGCACAGTTTGTAGAACAGTATCAAAGAGGCATGGCAGGCTTTAAGAGATTTTATGAGATTATGAACATTAAGCCGGATATATTCGATAAAGAAAACGCAGTTGAAATTGAAAATGTTTCAGGAAAAGTTGAGTTTAAAAATGTAAGCTTTAGCTATAACGATAAAACGACTGTACTTAAAAATATTAATTTAACTGTGATGGAAGGGGAGTGTATTGCTGTTGTCGGCCCCTCTGGTGCAGGAAAAACTACTCTTTGCAGCCTTATACCGAGGTTTTATGATGTTGACAGCGGAAATATTTATGTTGATGGCATTGATATTAAGGATATTAGGATAAAATCCCTGAGGCAGAATATAGGTGTAGTTCAGCAGGATGTATTTTTATTTGCTGGAACTATTCGGGACAATATTTTATATGGAAGGCTTGATGCTACTGAGGAAGAAGTAATAAGGGCTGCTAAGGCAGCTAATGCACATGAATTTATAATGGAGCTTGAGGATGGGTACGATACATATATCGGGGAAAGAGGTGTTAAACTCTCTGGAGGCCAAAAGCAGAGAATTTCTATTGCAAGAATGTTTTTAAAAAATCCTCCAATTTTAATTCTCGATGAAGCAACATCTTCCCTGGATAATCAAAGCGAACTTATAATTCAAAAATCAATAGAAGAACTTTCCAAAGGACGTACTACTTTTATTATCGCTCATAGGCTTGCAACTATTAAAAATGCAAAGAGAATAATAGTATTAACAGAGAATGGAATCGAGGAAGAGGGAACTCACAGGGAGCTTATGAACAA
The DNA here is from genome assembly GCF_900167605.1 of Caloramator quimbayensis. Taxonomy (GTDB): domain Bacteria; phylum Bacillota; class Clostridia; order Clostridiales; family Caloramatoraceae; genus Caloramator_B; species Caloramator_B quimbayensis. The sequence continues at coordinate 122,591 of NZ_FUYH01000008.1, forward strand.
AAAAGGCATCTATTATGAATTATATAAAACTCAATTTGAATAAATTTTAGTAGTAATAATTAGGCTGAGAATATTCTCAGCCTAATTATTATGATTAATAAAACTTATAATATGATAGAAAAATCAAATGAATATTTAAACAATTATATAAATTATGAATTATAAATTATCATTGAAAAACTATATAATTTAATTGTGAATAATTTATTAATTTAAGGAGGTAAAAAATATGGGAGACAAAAAGTGGATTATACTTAATGGAATCGTAGTAGGTCTTATTGCTGTTATGCTTGTTTACTTTGGCAACCCTGTTAACATGGGACTTTGTATCGTATGCTTTATCAGGGATATTGCTGGAGGAGTGGGGCTACATAGGGCTGAGGTAGTTCAATATGTAAGACCAGAAATCATTGGAATCGTTCTTGGAGCATTTTTAATGGCCCTTGGCAAGAAAGAGTACAGCGCAAGGGGAGGTTCATCGCCTTTTACAAGATTTGTTCTCGGATTTATTGTTATAATCGGTGCATTAATGTTTTTAGGATGTCCTCTTAGAATGGTTTTAAGGCTTGCAGGAGGAGATTTAAATGCTTTCTTTGGATTGATTGGATTTGCTGCTGGTATAGGCCTTGGAATTGTCTTTTTAAACAAAGGATTTACTTTAAAGAGAACATATACAATGAACAAATATGAAGGATATCTTTTGCCTGCAATTAATGTAATACTATTAATACTCCTTATTGCAGGAACTGCAACAGGAATTTTATTCTTCAGCAAGACTGGTCCTGGTTCACAGCATGCACCAATTATAATAGCTTTAATAGCAGGTCTTATAGTTGGAGGATTTGCACAAAGGACAAGACTTTGTATGGTTGGAGGAATAAGAGATCTTATAATGTTCAAAGATTCTTATCTTATCTCTGGATTTATAGCTATTTTTGCAACAGCACTTATTGGAAATTTAGCATTAGGTTATTTTAAATTAGGATTTGCAGGTCAATCTGTAGCACATACAGATGGACTTTGGAACTTCCTTGGAATGGCGCTTGCTGGATTTGCTTCAGTTCTTCTTGGAGGATGTCCTCTAAGACAGCTTATTCTTTCAGGCGAAGGGAATATAGACTCAGTAGTTACAGTAATGGGAATGATAGTTGGTGCAGCTTTTGCCCACAATTTCAAGCTTGCTGCTTCAGCTAAGGGACCTACACCCTACGGTAAAATTGCTGTTATTCTTGGATTTATAGTTGTATTTGCAATTGCATATTTAAATATTGACAAGTCAGTTAATATTAAAGTGAAGGGAGATGCTAAAATTGAAGCTTCTGGAAATTGATGCAAGAGGAAGATCATGTCCTGAACCAGTATTACTTACTAAAAAGGGAGTTGAAAGTAATCCTTCAGGTGTAAAAGTTATGGTAGACAATATAACTGCGAGGGAAAATGTTAAAAGATTTGGTAAAAATGCAGGCTATAAAGTTGAAGTTGAAGAAAAAGATGGAGAATATATTTTAATTTTAAGCAAGTAGGTAGTTAAAATGGAGTATATTGCAACTTTTTTTACACAGTCAGGTGCAATCAAATATCAAAGATATTTGGTAAGCAAAAATATTTCTGCGCAGATAATGCCTGTCCCAAGAAAATTCAGCTCAAGCTGCGGCATAAGCGTAAAATTTACTATGGATGATGATGTTTTAAAGTATATAAGCGATGATATTGATAAGATATATGAGATGAGTTCAAGCGAAGGGAAACTTATATACAGAGCTGAAATATAAAGGCAAATTAAACCAAAATAATCTATTTAAACTATAAATAAAGATTGACAACATAGTTTTTGAATATTATGATAATTATAAGTAATTGAATAAATCAGATGAGGTTAGCGGGAGATATCGTTTTGATAGCCGAAGAAGCAATAAAAAATGCCGATTTTTTAGAAACTTTCAGGCAAAAGTACCGTTAACTGATGAAACTCTGGAAAGGCCGCTAAGTCGGAACCGAAGGAGAAAGGCTTTTTGCCAAAACTTTCAGGTAAAAATACAGAGGTTATGAAGGCGCATAATATAATTATGCCTTCATAACCTCTTTTTATATTTTAAGGGGGGATTATATGGAAAATGTAAAAAAAACAATACTTTATGATGCTCATATTAAACAGAATGCAAAAATGATTGAATTTGCTGGGTGGATGATGCCGGTTGAGTATGAAGGATTAACAATTGAACATGATGCTGTAAGAAATAATGCAGGGCTGTTTGATGTTTCTCATATGGGAGAGGTAGAGGTTACAGGTCCTGATGCCCTTAATTATGTTCAAAGATTAATTACAAATGATGCCGAAAAACTTGAAGATAATCAGGTACTATATTCCCTTATGTGCTATTCTGACGGAGGAATTGTAGACGATCTTTTAGTTTATAGATTTAATAAAGAAAAGTTTTTGCTGGTTATAAATGCAGCTAATATTGAGAAGGATTATGACTGGATGCTTTTAAATAAAGGAGATTTTGATGTTTGCATAAATAATATATCAAGTGAAATTTCTGAGGTGGCTCTTCAGGGCCCAAAAGCTCAGGAAATACTTCAAAGGCTTACAAATTATAATTTGGATGAAATAAAATTCTTCTATTTTGCTGAAGATATTGAAATATGCAAAGTTAAGTGTATTGTTTCAAGAACTGGATATACAGGAGAGGATGGATTTGAAATATACACTTCAAATGAAAATATAGAAAAAATCTATAATTGTATTTTAGATGAAGGGAAAGCTTTTGGATTGAAGGCCGCAGGTCTTGGCTGCAGAGATACTTTAAGATTTGAAGCATGCCTTCCATTGTATGGCAACGAAATATCAAGAGATATTACTCCTCTTGAAGCAGGTCTTGGATATTTTGTTAAGTTGGATAAAAAGGATTTTATAGGGAAAGAAGCACTTGTAAAGCAAAAGAGCGAAGGACTAAAAAGAAAATTAGTAGGATTTGAAATGATTGATAAAGGCATACCAAGGCACGGATATGATGTTTTAATAGATGATAGAAAAATAGGGTTTGTAACTACTGGATATTTATCTCCTACTTTGAAAAAATGCATAGGACTTGCGATGGTAGATATAGATTATTCTAATATTGGATGCGAATTTAATGTAGCTATAAGAAATAAAACTTCGAGAGCTAAAGTTATAAGTAAAAAATTCTATGAAAAAAAATATAAAAAATAAATTGGAGGTATGAAAAATGAGAGTATTAAAGGAACTTTTATATTCAAAGGATCATGAATGGGTAAAGGTTGAAGATGGTAAGGCATATATCGGAATTACTGATTTTGCACAAAAATCCCTTGGAAATATTGTTTATGTTGAGCTTCCTGAAGCTGAAACAGAACTTTCAAAGGGTGATGCCTTTGGAGTAATAGAATCTGTAAAGGCAGCATCAGATGCGTATATTCCAGTTGACGGTAAAATAATAGAGGCAAATGAAGAAGTTGTAGATGATCCTTCTTTAATAAATCAAGATTGCTATGAAAACTGGATGATATATATAGAAATAAAAGATGAATCACAATTAAGCGAATTAATGAGTTCTGAAGAATATGAAAAACACTGCAGCAAGGAGGCATAATATGTTTCCTTATATACCGCATACAGCTGATGATGAAAAATATATGCTCGATTGTATAGGAGCAAATTCAATTAAAGATTTATTTAAAGATATTCCTGATGATGTAAGATATAAAGAAGATTTAAATATAGAGGGACCTCTATCAGAAATAGAGCTGTCTAATCATTTAAAGCAGCTTAGCTGCAAAAATAAAAACATAAATGAACTTATCTGTTTCCTTGGAGCTGGGGCATATGACCACTATATTCCTTCTGCTGTAAAACATATAGTATCACGACCAGAGTTTTATACTGCATACACCCCCTATCAGCCAGAAATAAGTCAGGGAACTCTTCAGGCAATATTTGAATATCAGACTATGATATGTAATCTTACTGATATGGATGTTGCAAATGCTTCGATGTATGACGGGCAAACAGCCTGCGCAGAAGCAGCTTTTATGGCACTTGAAGGTACAAGAAGGAAAAAGATATTAATATCCAAAACAGTCAGCCCCAATACAAGAAAAGTAGTACAGACATATATGAAATATCATGGTGCATTTTATCAGGAAATAGATATGAATGATGGAGAAACGGATATTGAAAAACTTAAAAAAGAAATAGATAAAGATACAGCAGCAGTAATTCTTCAATATCCAAACTTTTTTGGAATTATTGAGGATGTAGCTTCAGCAGAAAAAATAATTCATTCAAATGGTTCAATGCTTATTATGAGTGTTAATCCTATATCCCTTGGAATATTGAAAACACCGGGAGAATTAGGATCAGATATAGCAGTTGGAGAGGGTCAGTCTCTTGGAAACAGAATGAATTTTGGAGGGCCCTATTTAGGATTTTTATCTTGTACAAATAAGCTCATGAGAAAAATGCCGGGAAGAGTAGTGGGGCAAACAAGCGATGTTGATGGTAAGAGAGGATTCGTATTGACTCTTCAAGCAAGGGAGCAGCATATAAGAAGGCAGAAGGCAACATCAAATATATGCTCAAATCAGGCGCTGAATGCACTTACAGCTACGGTTTATATGTCGGTTATGGGTAAAAAAGGAATAAAGGAAGTTGCAGAGCAGTGCGCTAAAAAAGCACATTATGCATATAAAAAATTAATTGAAACAGGAAAATATAAACCTTTATTCGACAAACCTTTCTTTATGGAATTTGCAGTAAAAAGCCATTCAGATATCAACAAAATAAATGATGAGTTGTTAAGAAACAATATACTCGGAGGATTTGCTCTTGAAAAGGAATATAAAGAGCTTAAAAACTCACTCCTTTTATGCGTTACTGAAAAAAGGACAAAGGACGAGATTGACAATTTAGTAAAATTAATGGAGGTGATAGCATGAAGGAATATAATAAGCTTATATTCGAACTGTCAAAAGAAGGAAGATGCGCCTATTCACTTCCTGAAGATGATATTTTAGATATAAAGATTGATGAAATTATACCAAATGAATATAAAAGATGCAGTGAACTTTCTCTTCCTGAAGTTTCACAGGTGGATGTTGTAAGGCATTATACACTTTTATCAAACAAAAATTACGGAGTTGACAGCGGATTTTACCCCTTAGGATCCTGTACTATGAAATACAATCCTAAAATAAACGAAGATATGGCTTCTCTTGAAGGCTTCACTGACGTTCATCCATTACAAGGGGAGGAAACTGTTCAGGGCTGTCTTGAGATAATGTATAATCTATCTAAAATGTTAAGTGAAATTACAGGAATGGATGAGGTAACTTTAGCACCTGCAGCTGGTGCTCATGGAGAGCTGACTGGTCTTATGATAATTAAAGCCTATCATGAAAACAGAGGGGATTTTAAAAGAAAAAAAATAATAGTTCCTGATTCGGCCCATGGAACAAACCCAGCAAGTGCAGCAGTTGCAGGCTTTGACATTGTTGAAATAAAATCTAATGAGGAAGGGCTTGTTGATTTAGATAAACTAAAGGAAGCATTAAACGATGAAGTTGCAGCGCTTATGCTTACTAATCCTAATACCCTTGGATTGTTTGAAAAAAATATACTTGAAATAGCAAAACTTGTACATGAGGCTGGAGGACTTTTATACTACGATGGAGCTAATATGAATGCGATTATGGGTATCACAAGACCGGGAGATATGGGATTTGATGTTGTACATCTAAATCTTCATAAAACATTTTCAGCTCCCCATGGAGGAGGAGGTCCTGGAAGCGGCCCTGTTGGAGTTAAAAAAGAGCTTATACCATTTTTGCCTGTACCTATTGTTGCCAAAAGAGATGATAAATTTACATTAGATTATGATAGACCTCTTTCAATTGGCAGTATAAAAGGCTTTTATGGAAATTTCAACGTAATGATAAAGGCCTACAGCTATATTTTATCTATGGGAGCTGCAGGATTAAAAAGGGCAAGTACTATGGCCGTACTTAATGCAAACTATTTAAAGGATAAACTTAAGGGATATTATAAGCTGCCAATTGATAAAGTCTGCAAGCATGAATTTGTATTTGCTGGACATGGTATTAAAGACAGCGAAATAACAACTCTCGATATTGCAAAGAGACTCTTAGACTATGGATACCATCCTCCAACGATTTATTTTCCGCTAATAGTTGACAGTGCAATTATGATTGAACCTACAGAGACTGAGAGCCTTGAAACATTAAATGAATTTATAGATGTTATGACAAAAATACATGAAGAGATTAAAAAAACCCCGCAGGTTTTAAAAGATGCTCCTCATAACACGCCTGTAAGAAGGCTGGATGAAGTTAAAGCCGCAAGAAATACCATCTTAAAGTGGAGCGAAAAGACAGCTAATGAGAATTAATAAAATAGTTTCTTGTTACTTGTCAACTTTGTGGCACTATTTAAGGAGGTATACAAATGAGTTATGATATAGGTATAATTGGAGCTGGACCTGGGGGTTATACAGCAGCAATAAGAGCAGCTCAGCTTGGTGCTAAGGTGTGCCTTATTGAAAAGGATAATGTTGGAGGAACATGTTTAAACAGAGGCTGTATCCCAACCAAGGCTTTATATAAGAATGCAGATGTTTTAAATTTATTAAATAATATAGATGAGTTTGGAGTTAAAGTAGACAGCTATTCAATTGATATAAAAAAGATGCATGAAAGAAAACAAAGCATAATTGAAAATCTATCACAGGGGATAAAACAGCTTATAAAGGGCAATGGCATAGACTATTTTGAAGGTAATGCATCAATTACTGATACAAATAATATTGAAGTTGTTTTTAATGATGGAAAAAAAGAAAACATTGAATGCAGCAACATTATAATTGCAACCGGTTCTAAACCTAATATTCCGCATTTCCTGTCAAATGTAGAAGGACTTTGTACAAGCGAAGAATTATTAAATTTTGAAGATGTACCAGAAAGACTTGCAATTATTGGGGGCGGAGTTATAGGAATGGAATTTGCCTGCATATTTAATGCCCTTCAAAGTAAGGTTACTGTATTTGAGTTTCTGCCGAGCATTATTTCTAATGTTGACAGCGAAATAGCGAAAAGGCTCAGCATTTTAATTAAGAAAAAAGGTATAGAGATAAATACATCAACAAAAGTTAATAGAATCGAAAAAAGTTCTGATGGATATATTTTATATGCAGAAGGCAAAAAAGGAGAAGTTTCAATTGATGCTGATAAAGTTCTTGTATCAACTGGAAGAATTCCAAATGTTGAAGGTCTTAATCTTGATGCTTTAGGAGTTGAATACGATAACAAAGGAATAAAAGTAGATGTTAATTATGAAACTAATGTAAAGGGAATATATGCAATTGGAGATGTAAATGGAATATCTATGCTTGCTCATGCAGCATCCCATCAGGGAATAAATGTAGTTGAGAGAATATTAACTAAAAATTATTCTCTTCATAAAAATATAGTACCTTCCTGTATATTTACATTCCCTGAAGTTGCAAGCGCAGGAATTACAGAGGATGAGGCAAAAATCAAAAATTTAAATTACAAAGTGAGCAAGTTTATGTTTGGGGCAAATGGAAAGGCTTTAACATTAGGAGAAGCTGAAGGAATTGTAAAGGTTATTGCAGTTAAAGAAGAGGAAGATGATGAATATAAAATTGCAGGTGTTCATATAATAGGCCCCCACGCTTCAGATATAATTCATGAAGGAATTCTTGCTATTGAAAATAAAATGACCGTAAATCAAATAAAAAAAGCAATACATGCTCATCCAACGCTTTCAGAAGCTTTTTATGAAGCTGTTATGGGGATTAATGAAGAGGCCATTCACATGATTTATAAAAGGTAAGGTCACACTATGGATGGTTAAAAATTATTTTTAATTAATTTTCATTAACAAATCATGGCTAATCAATAGCCTCAATGAATGAATGAAAAAAGTTGTCACTTATCAATTGAGTGGCACTTTTTTCCTCTTTTATCCATCTCCGGTGCCAGGCACCGGAGAAACTTTTGATTTTTGTTTTATTTGTATTATAATAATTAATTATATGAATAATTAAGGAAATGGGGATGTATATGAAAGGTATTGGAGTATTTGACGTAATGGGACCGATAATGATTGGTCCATCAAGCTCGCATACAGCAGGAGCAGAGCGCCTTGGAAGAGCTGCAAGGAGCATTTTAGGAGAGGAATTTAATAAAGTTAATTTTTATCTTCATGGCTCCTTTGCAAAAACATATAAAGGTCATGGTACTGATAGAGCTTTGGTTGCAGGAATACTTGGAATGGAAACTTATGATGAGAGAATAAAATATTCCTTTGACATTGCAAAGGAAAATAAAATAGAAGTGAATTTTATTGAAGAGGATTTAGGAGAGGTTCATCCTAATACAGTTAAGATTGAATTTGTAAAAGATGATGAGTCTAAATCTTTTATTATAGGCTCATCAATAGGGGGAGGAAGTATTGCAGTTATAAATATTGATGGAGAAGATGTATATTTTACAGGGGAATATCCTACGCTTATAATAAAATATAAGGATAAAAAAGGAATGATAAGCAAGATAAGTCTTGCCATTGCACTTGGAGATATAAACATTGCTACTTTGAAAGTTGACAGGGAAAGCAAGGGTGAGATGGCGACGGCTGTAATTGAAACCGATCATAAAGTACCTGAAAACATAATCGATGAAATCTCAAAAATAGAAGGGGTTTCTTCTGTAAAGTTTATAGACGCAATATAATTTAAGTTTTTATGGAGGATTTTATGTATAAAAGTGCTTTAGATATAATAGATTTAACCGAAAAATATGGATGCAGAATATGCGATGTTGTACTAATGAATGAATGTAAAACATCAGAAAAAAGTAAAGATGAAGTCCGCCAAAGAGTAAAGGATGTTTTAAATGTAATGAGAGAATCAGCAAAGAGCGGTCTTAATGATTCAATAAAATCTGTGAGCGGAATTATTGGAGGCAATGCTAAAAAGGTTGAGGAATATAGAAAAAAAGGCAGGACAGTATGCGGAGATGTTGTAAACAAAGCAGTTGCGAGGGCACTTTCAAGTTCTGAAGTTAATGCAGCAATGGGAAAGATAGTTGCATGCCCTACCGCAGGCTCATGCGGAATAGTTCCCGCAGCTATAATTACTTCAGGTGAAATTATTAATGCCGATGAAGAGTTGTTAATAGATGCTCTTTTAACTGCATCAGGAATTGGGCAGATAATAGCAAAAAATGCAACTCTATCTGGAGCAGAAGGAGGATGTCAGGCTGAATGCGGTTCTGCTTCTGCAATGGCGGCTGCTGCTATTGTTGAAATGTTTGGGGGAACTCCTAAAATGGCTTTTAATGCCTCAGCAATTGCACTAAAAAACATATTAGGTCTTGTTTGTGATCCTGTTGCAGGTCTTGTTGAAGTTCCTTGCTCAAAAAGGAATGCTATGGGAGTTGTAAATGCCATGAGCAGCGCAGATATGGCGCTATCGGGTGTAGAAAGCGTAATACCCTTTGATGAGGTAGTGACTGCAATGTATAAAGTAGGAAAAATGCTTCCAAGTGAACTTAGAGAAACTGCACTTGGAGGGCTTGCAGCAACACCCACGGCAATAAAAATTTCAAAGGAAATAGGTATGGAGTAAAAAAGAGCAGATAACCGTAAAGGATATCTGCATGCTGCAAAGGAATAGAGGGATTATATGAAGCTGAATTTTCAGTATGGAAATAGAAATATTGAATTTGATTTAGAATATAGAAGGCGAAAGACATTGCAGATTGCAGTTGAAGCCCCTGATAAGGTTAAAGTTGCAGCTCCTTTAGGTATGAAAAATGAAGAAGTTATTGAAATTGTAAAGTCAAAGTCAGACTGGATTGTTCAGAAATTATTTGTTTTATCTAATATTGAGTATAGACAAATAAAACGAGAATTTGTCAATGGAGAATCCTTTATGTATCTTGGCATAGATTATCCTCTGCAGATTATAGATGATAGTAATGTTAAAAAGCCGCAAGTAGAACTCTGTAATGGGAAGATATATATAAAAGCTCCTTCAAGGGATGGAGATATTCTTAAAAAGGCATTGGAGAAGTGGTATAGAGAGAGAACTCTTGAAAAGGCTAAGGAGAGAATAAATTACTATCAGAAATATTTCAATAAAAAACCGACAGCAATAAGGGTAAAGGAACAAAAGAAAAGATGGGCAAGCTGTACAGGAATGGATGAGATTCTATTCAATTGGAGATGCTCAATGGCAAGAGAAGATGCCTTTGATTATATTGTAGTTCATGAGATGTGCCACATTTATCATAAAAACCATTCTAAGGATTTCTGGAAGTTAGTTGAATCTATAATGCCCGATTATAAGGAAAGAAGAGAGTGGCTAAAAAAGTATGGTGTAAGGATGAATTTGTAAAGTATATAAAAAATTGTTCCCCAAATCGTACCTTTTGCATACTATAATATAGATTTATTTTATGGAGGATATGTATGGGGAATAAAAAATGCTATTTTGTTTGTGCAAACACTTCTAAGGGGTTTGTATCCTATTTTGATTATGTACTTAATGATGCAAAAAGAGTGTACATTATAAAGGGAGGACCTGGATGCGGCAAATCCACCTTTATGAAAAGGATGGGCGAGGAGCTTCTCGAATTTGGATTTGATGTTGATTTTATATATTGTTCTTCAGACATGAATTCTATTGATGGAATATTTGTTCATGATGTTGATATTGCAGTTGTCGATGGAACAGCACCCCATGTCATTGACCCTAAATATCCAGGTGCAGTAGAGAGAATACTAAACTTTGGGGACTATTGGGATATAGATTATCTTAGAGAAAAGAAAGATGAAATAAAATATTATTTTGATGAAATCGAAAAGCACTACAAAATATTTTTCGAATATATGAGCTCTGCAAAGCTTATACATGATAAATGGGAAAAGGAATATTTAAAAGGCATGGACTTTAGAAAGGCTGACGAAATTACTGAAAATCTAATAAAAAGCATTATTGTAAAGAACCAGAATAAGCAATCAAAGGAGTGGCACAGGTTCGCAGGTGCTATGACTCCTCAGGGACAGTTAACATTTTATGATATTTTAACAAAACAAATTGAAAACAGATATGTGGTAAAAGGAAGGCCGGGAACAGGAAAATCCACAATGACAAAAAAAATAGCAAAGGCTGCTTTGAAAAATGGATATGATGTTGAATATTATCATTGCAGTTTTGACCCGGACAGCATAGACATGATTATTATTCCTGAACTCAGCTTTGCTCTATTAGATGGAACAGCTCCCCATGAATTAGAGCCGGAAAACTATGATAATGTAGTGGATATGTTTGAATGTATAGATACAGATGTTGTCCATGAGGATGAAGATCCTATAAAATCAATTGAATTGGAATATGCAAAGGAAATCGAAAAGGCTAAATTTATATATAGAAAGATTTATGAAATTCACAATGAGCTCGAAAAATATTATATAGATGCCATTGACTTTAACGATGTTAATGCTCTTAGAATAAGGATTACCGACACAATAAAATCATTAAAAAAATAATACTTATTAGGTATTTTAAGTATCTAAGATTGCTGAAAGACCCCTATGTTTTTTGATACATAGGGGTCTTTCACAGTGCGCCCGGCATGGGCAACAGCTTGGCGGTGAAAGTCCGCTATGGGCTTGGTAGTGGGAACCATTAGCCAATGGCAAGGGTGTCCATCGTGAGGTGGAATCTGAAGGAAGCCGGAGGCAAAGTCTCGGCTCGATGAACAAGAACCACATACGAGGCTGATTTGAGGCGGACGAGTTTGCTGTACAAAACAAAGTCCAACACTACCCGAACCTCATACAGTAAATGTGGCGAGTATATGGGATGAAGGCGGTTGCTCTTACCCGGGGAGGTCTAACAGATATGCC
>NZ_FUYH01000024.1 GCF_900167605.1 Caloramator quimbayensis
GGTTCAATCTTCTTAGGCCGTCCTCTTTTATCTCCTTCTTGTTTACCTAAACTTTGATTAAAATCAGCTTTTTCAAGATATTTTATTACTGTTCTGTAATTATGCCCAGTAACTTTAACAATTTCATTTACTTTTTTCCCTTTACTATAGTACAGCTTTTTGATATTCTTAACTTGAGTCATTGTTAACATTCCTTTCTACCCCCTTTAGCCTCATCAACTAAAGGGTAGTTTATTTTGAGGATGTTGGCAATGACTTTTTTCCATTTTTTTATTTGTATTTTATTTCTGCAACTCTTTGTATTTATATTTTACACTAAACATCTTCTATCTATATATGTAATTAAAGAGCTTACTGATACTTATAGTATGTCAAGTGTTGCTAAAAGAGTTAATTTATCTATTGATACTATAAAACGCATTTTCAATAATGTTTCTTATCCTTCTGCTACTTCTTTACCTGAAATTATTGCTATCGATGAATTTAAAGGTAATTCTGGTGGTGCAAAATATCACTGTTGTATAGTTGATCCTGTTAATAGAAAAGTCATTGATGTTATTAAAGATAGACAGTTTCATGTCCTATCGGACTACTTTAAAAAAGTTAAAAATCGTGATAACATTGAATTTTTTATTTGTGATATGTGGCAACTTTACATTGATTTAGCTAAAACTTACTTTAAAAATGTCATTATTGTTATCGATAAATTCCATTACATTAGACATGCTATGTGGGCTGTAGAAGCAGTTAGGAAACGTATACAAAAACAGCTATCTATTAAATTAAGAAAGTACTTTAAACGAAGTAAAAAACTTATTCTTAAAAGATTTGATCTACTTGATGAGAATTCAAAATTGGCTTTGCAAGTTATGTTTTCTTACAATAGCGATTTAGCTATTGCTCATACATTAAAAGAAAAACTATTAAAAATAATTGAAATTGCCTCTTCTTCTAAAGAAGCCCGCACTTTATTAAAGGAATGGATAAGACTAACACAAAATAGTGGTCTTAAAGAATTTGAAAGATGTGCTAATACTTATATTAGGTATTTTAATGAAATAGTGAATTCTTTTGATATACCATATACAAATGCTTGTACTGAAGGCTTTAATAACAAAATTAAAATTATTAAAAGAAATGCCTTCGGCTTTAAAAGCTTTGATAGATTTAGAAATAGAATTCTTCATTGCTGTAATTAAAATTTTACTTTCCCATATTTTAGCAACCCAACCTATCTTTCTAAAATTACTCTCAAGCAAGAAAGGACAGGCATTCTAATCGAATACCCGCCCCAACTATTGGCAAAGAGCCTATATTAAAAAAACTCCTTTTAATTTTATCATAAAAATTTAAAAAAAGGAGATTTTTTAATTTATACAAAAATTATCAAGAATATCTACTTTTTTTATTTGAATATATTGAATTCAAAAAGGAAACCCCATTTTCGGTAGCTGATACATTAAAATAATCTGCAATTGTAGCCCCAACATCTGATAGAGTATTTCTTGTGCCAATATTTACAGGATTTAAATTTTTTCCATACACAAGTATTGGTACATATTCTCTTGTATGATGGGAATGTCCTATAGTAGGATCATTGCCATGATCAGCCATAACAATCAATCTATCATTATCATTCATAATATCCATGATATATCCTATATATTCATCTGCTATTAAGAGTTTATCTGCATACTTTTGAATATTTCCTTCATGCCCTGCTAAATCTGTCTCTTGAATATTAGTACAAATAAAACCTGATTTTATATTTTTAAATTTATCTAATGTAATTTCCAAAACCTCTTTTGTATCAACACAATGTATGCTTTCTCCATATTCATTGGAAACTATATCTGCTACTTTACCAATAAGACATACATAAATGCCTCTTTTACCTAAAATAGTGGGTAATTGTACGTTCGGATTTATACCATATCCAAAATGATGAACTCTATATCCTTTTTTATAAACCCCTGATTTAGGAGCATTTATTCCTATATACTTATTTTCTTTCTCCTCAGCTGCATTCAATATTTCATCTATTGAAATATTTTCTCCACCAAATGCAATTACTCTTGAAACTTTTACATTATTTCTAACTATTTTAGCTAATCTTATTAAATCATCATAAGAAAACATATCAAAAGTAGTTGTAATATTATATACTTGTCCTAAATCTGCCTCAATATTATCTGCAATAGTTACACAACCATTTACTAGAAGAAATTTTATTTTATCTCCTTTATATTCTACACTATAGCCTTGTTTTTTTAATACATTAAAAATCTTATCTATAGATTTTGAAAAAGGCTCTTCAACTGGAGGTTTAGGTTTTGAACCCATTATTTCTTGGTGACCCAAAAATGTATCTGCCCCTTTATGTAAAAGAGCAGCTCTCCCATAAATAGCACTACTATTTTTTTTCATTATACCAATATTTAAGTCTAAAGCATTAATCAATCCGAGTTTTTCTAAATTTTTAAGCCTTAAATTAGGCATATTTTTTAATATATTTCCACATGTATTTGAACCGAAATCTTGTGGTCTTACAATTTTGGTATCTTCCATATAACCTATTCCAAAACCATCTAAAATTATAACAATAAATCTTCCCATTATATAATCATCCCCTTATGTATCTTCCAAGGCTGTCATAAATGCCTATTATTTTAGGATTATTGCTTTGTATCCCCTGAACAACAGCAACATTACTTCTTGTTATAAATATTTGTGTCCTATATGAAAAAATAACTGTATCACCAATAGGTGCATTTCCTAAAAGAGCAAAATAATAATCAATATTTTCCATACTCATAGTTTCAACCTTTAATTTATTCATTTTTTCAACACTTTTACCCACTAGAGCATTTTTTATATTAGATCTCCTATAATAACCTCCCCCATAGCAAAAACACTGATTTTTTAAATTATGAGATATTTCACTTACATATACTATAGCTGGAATTTCTACTTCATCTTTTACTGCGTGTAAAGGTGTAGTTCCTGTTAAAGCATGTCCAGGTTCACCATGTGTACCTCCGTTTTCCCATATTTTTTTTATACTAGCTACACATGTAGCAGAAGGCATATTCATCTGTTGTATTTTTATATTTAAGTTTTTTTCAAGTAAGTCCTTTGCTTTTATAAGTGTATCTACATTTTTGGTCTTTTTTATATTATTTGTTTCCTTTGAATATAAAAAACAAGGAAAAGATGTCAGCCCATATATGTTAATATTAGGTAATTCATTTATTTTTATCGCTGATTCTATTAGATTATCCAGTAAAAAGCCTCCATACTGTGATGGATATAAAATATCATCTTTATCAATTACTCTAAGCATAATATTTTGTTTAATTCCAAATTTATTAGCAACATTTGAAATTTCTCTTGCTTTTTCAATACTATATACTGTTATTACCTCTGGTTTTTTTGATATTATATATTCGATTTTATTTGAAGGTATTTGTACCAAATGACCAACATGCGAAAGTTTAACCCCACTTTCATACAATATTTCAGCTTCTTTAAAATCTACAGCTACTGCTCCTTCATATCCAAGATACATAAGTTCCTTTGATATATATGGATTTCTTCCAATTTGTTTTGTCATAAAATATAACTTTATATTATATTTATCTGCCTCTTTCTTGATATTTTCAGCATTTTTCATAATTACATCAAGATCTAATAAATATGTATCTGGATCTATTAATCCTTTTTGATGTAGATAAAAAGCAGTTTCGATTAATTTTGGATTTCTACGTAAAACCATATCTAAAAACATATTAACACCTCTTAAAATTAATAGCCTATTGCTTTAATTGCATCTTTTAATATTCTAATTATTGTATCTACTCCACATCTCATAGGATTAATTCTAATCATTCTATCTTCTAAATGAGGATCTGATTCTCTAAATGTACCTGAAATTCTATAAATCATCGGAACAAACTCATATTTTGATTCTGCACCTATTGGGTTTGGGGCTGCACCTAATTTATTAGTTTCTTTTAAAATATCCTTTGCAATATTTTCATCAAATTCAACAATTACTACTCTTGATTGTGCATTTGCAATAAAAGCCCGTTTTACTTTTTTCACTTCTCCAGCATTAAGCCTTTGCATTAATTCTTCACAAACCTGTGCTTGAATAGCTAACTGAACTGGTGCATATATAAGACCTCTTAAAGCTTCAAGAGCCTCAAATCCTTGTACCTGAGACCCTCCTGAATAATTAAAATCTATTATTTTATCAATATATTCTTTCTTACCTAAAACACATCCTATACCTTCTGGGCCTAAAAGTTTAAACATTGAAAATGTAGATAAATCTGCACCGTTTTGTACTCCAATTTTTCTGACTTTCATAACAGCATAATTATCATCTGTTATAATTGGTATATCCTTAATACTTTTAATTTTTTGTATAACATCTTTTATATTGTATTTATCATCAATTTTCTGTCTTGTATATTGAATTAATGCTGCATCTATTTTATTTACTTCAATTACCTTTTGTATATTTTCCATATTATTAAAATCAGCTTTAATTACATTTGTTCCCATAGATTGAATTGTAATTTTTGTTGTAGGGTATAACGGTGCATCATGTACTAAAAGATTATCATTAGATTTTAATATACTCATAATACTATATCTTAAAGCTCCAGTACCTGCTCCTCTTACAAGTACTGCCTTTTCTACACCAAAAAAATCTGCTAAAGTTTCTTCTACTTTAAAAGTTGTTTTTGGTTTATTAAGACCATTAATAACTCCTAAATCTCCTAAAGATAATACTTCACTTCCTTGAAAATGTCTTGTTACAGTATCAACTAATTCAAATTGAATTTTTTTTGCTTCATCTAAGCTCATAGCTTCTAACGGATATGTATTCATAGTATCACTCCATTTCAATTCTTCAACTAAAGAATATTCTTTCTGCATTGTTAACAAGCATATTTTCTATATCTTCTTGTTTTATACCTACTTGCTGTAGTTTAGGAATAAAATTTTCTAATAAATATGAATATCCTATTCCTCCTTTAAATTTAAGATGAGATTTTCTAGTTATATCCATTGATAATAGTATTTTATTTGATAGATTTTGCTTACATAAGTTTTGAATCAATTCAATTCTTTTTTCATCCTTTTGATAATTAATTTTCCCAACAGTGTCAAAAGCTATATTTACACCACTCTCTATAAGTCTTAAAATATAATCCAAGTCACCACTTAAATCCACATGGCTAATTACTATTTTCCCCATATTGGCTCCATATTCTTTAAAAATTTTAACCTGCTCAAGACCTAATTTACCCAAAGTTGTATGAGTTACTATTGGAGCTCCTGTATCAATATGTGCTCTAGCAGATGCCTTAAATACTTTTTCTTCCATTGGGAATATACCATCCTTACTTGTACCTATCTCTCCTATTACCTTAGCTTTTATTTTAGTATCTTCTATACCAAACAAAATTTCTTTTATCATAATTAAAGAAAGCTCCCTTTCATTAAGTTCGTAGACTTCTAATGGTAAAAAAGGTTCTTTATAATAACCTGTTGAACAATATATTTCAATATTAGTTTTATATGCAACATCTTCAACGTATCTTACATTCCTACCCATTCCTTTATTTGTAACATCAATTATTTTATTTACTCCCAATTTTTTTAATTCATTTAATTCTCTTATAGTTTCTTCTTTAACATCAAGTCTACAATCTAAATCATTTTTGCCTTTTGAAAGATCAATAGTAATATGTTCATGAGGATAAATAATTCCATTTATCATTTCATTCACCTCTATCCTTTGAAAAAATAAACTCATTTTTTCTTCTCATATTTGAATACATAAAATAATCGTAATAAAGGTTTGGCAATCTATATAAATCTAATATTTTCCTTGCTAGAGTAAATAATTTAAACCCATTTTCTATTCCACTTTTAGTAAGCATAACTATACCTGATGCTATATCTTGATTAGGAATAGTAGTTGCAGTAGCATTTACCATATTAGCTATTTTTAACATATATTTGCCACTCAAACATTGAATATTAAATGCATCGTCTCCCATAACTCCAAAAACAGAATCTCCAAAACCTCTATAATCAACGGGACCTTCATAAGTTATTAAAACATCATATTTATCTAACAATTTATCTATTCTTTCAATAGATTCATTTCTTTTTTTAAAATTAGGAAATTTATCACTCTTAACATCTATTCCTATATTTTTTAAATATCTTGCAGTTTTTTGTAATTTATCTACCATATCAATTCCTTGAGGCAATATAATATTTTGTTTTTCCGGAACAGCAACCTTTAAAAATTCTACACTTCCATTTATAATATATTGTTCATCTGTTAAACAAAGCATATCCATAATACAATTGATTGCCAAATCAAAAGAATGACTTATAACTCCTATTCCAGGTATAAAAAATATATCATCTGTAGATTTTTTTATATTGTCATTTTCAGCTTTAAGTCCCATGCCTTTTGCTAAAACTGAAAAAAGATTAAGACTTAATGCGGGTCCTAAGACTGACCCACCCCCATCAGTACCAATGCCTACATCATTTATTCCATATAATACATTAATAGCTGTAGAACTTGAAGATCCTGTCATTAACTTTCCAGTAATAGGATTAATTAATTCAATATCTATTGCTCTTCCTCCATCACTCATTTTATCTATGGTATGCCAAACATACTTATTTTCCTTTAATAGATTGCTTATATATTTCCTTGGTATAGCATTAGTATTTTTAACTCCAAAACTTATAAAATTTTTATTCTCTTTTACAATTTCATAAGCATCAAGTATTGCATCTTCATTTATATGCTCTACAGTAATATTTAATAATTTATATGCTTTTAATGAAGCTTTAGATAAATTTAATAACCTTTTGTCAAACTTCATAATATAACACCCTTTTTAAATCAAGTGTGTCATTACAAAAATTATAATGACACACTTTGTAAGTTTGTTATTTAACAGCTGTTGGAAGATATAATCCTATTAAGTATAACATGTTTATAAGTATACCTACAAAAATTGCTCCAACAGGTCCTACTGCCATATCTACTATTGGCTTTTTAGATAATTTATTTAAAACATATAACCCTACAACTATAAAGAATCCTACTCCAGGAGCCATAGCATTTGCAGCCATCATCCCACCTATTAAAAGAGCAATCTCTAATATTTTTGACATAGCTGTTCTTATATTATCACCACATTTTTTCATTCCTGGGAATTTATCTAGGAATTTAGCTATTACATCAAGAAGCATAACTTCAAGAGTTATAATAATTGCACCTACAATAAAAGCTATAAATGGATTTTTAATCAAAAGTCCAGCAACAAAGACAAAAGTCATTCCTGCAGGCCCATAAACCCCTGTAGCTATTGCTGTAGTAGCAACTAATGGAATAAACCCTATTCCTCTTGCTAATGCTGTTAATGCTGCTTCAACATTTTTACCTTTAGAAAGTAAATTTAAAGAAATTGGATCACCTGCTATTAAAGACATGCTTGTACCAGCTGCAATTAATCCTCCCATAATTGCAAGATAAGGAATATTAAGTTTAATTTTCTTTACTCTATCACTAAACAATGATACCAAATTTACTGTTTGATGTTCATTAATATCAGCTTTTTCTCTAACAGCATAAATTATCATAATAATCATTCCTGTTAAAAGAGCCATTCCTTCAGGATTTAAACTCACCTTAGCTGTGCCTATTTTAAATATTCCATAATATTGAACTATCTGTCTTACAATAAAAGATGCAGCTAATGTAAAGATACCATTTTTAACTCCATATTGATATGCAACTACCAATGCTGGAAATGTTGCAAAAGAAGCCACAATAGGAGTACCTACTTGTCCTAATTGAGGTAAAAAGTCAACAGGTAACATTTTAAATGCATCAACTATAAATTTTAAACCAATAACAAGTCCTAATCCATAAAGAGCTCCTATTATTCCAGAAATTATCATACCAATTTTACCTTCTGGTGACCATATTCCTATAATATCTGTTCCAAGTAAAATACTATGTATAAGAATAATACTTGCAGCTATTGATACAGGTATTCCAAAACCAATTACAAGACCAAAACTTAATGCGAAACTTGTTGCTACTAAAGCTTTCTTGTCCATTCTTCCTTCCAAATATTCTGGCATTATAGGTCTTAAGCCGTCATTAAATACTGCCACACCTTTATTTGCAAGAATTGCAGCAAGAGCACCTATTAAGGCTACAATAATATACTTCATATAAAATCCCCCTTATATTTATTTATTTAATATTTTTTTCATAATAACAGGTATAACCTGTTCAGCATGCTGAGGTGTAAATCCAAAAGCCTTTTTACCATTTTCAATTTCCTTTTTTATTTCTTCATCGCTTTTTATATTCCCTGGCATAGAAACTGTAGCACATAGCGGTAATCCTAGTAAAGCAATTGCCATGGCTAATGCTCCTCCACCACCAGTATTACATGCACCAAAATAATAATCTGCATTATCAGTTTTTATTGCCATAGCAGCTTCAATATCTGATTTAATTTCAACTTTAACATTATCACCTCCAATCTCTCTTATTAAATTTGCAATTCTCTCTTTATCAATCTGTCCCCCTACAACAATTCTTATCAAAAATAACCCTCCCTTAATTAATTTATTTTTCAAGTAATGCACATAAATGCATTACGATATAAACTTTTTCATTAAAAGGTATTAAAACATTTATTAGATTTTCTATATTATTAACTATATCTTCAGATATTTTATAAAACTTATTATCCTTAACCTGTGAAAATATTTCTTTATCCAATTGGTTTATAATTTCTCCTTTTTTTATTCTTTGAAGGGCAATAGATAGATGAGTAACTAACATAGCTCCATTTTCTTCTGTAAGTTCAATATTATATTCTTCTTTCATCATAAAAATTATTTTATTAACATTTGTAAAAACTTCTTCATCAATTTGTCCTGCCTCTTTTAGAATCATCAACCTGTCCTCTAATTGCATTAAAATTCTCCTTTCTACCTCTAATATACATTTTTTTGTACATTGACATAAAAATAAAATAAGTTTTATTTAATAATTTGGTGTAATTTCTCCTCTGACAACTCTTTTTTGATAATCTAACACCTCTTCTTTACTTAAAACTCTTTTTAAAAAACTTTCAAGTTCTTTCTTATTATTATTCATAATAAGCACAGCTTCTGTATCCATTTTATTAAGATTATTATTAAATAAAGGGTAATATTTTATATTTATTTTTCTTTCAAATATTTCATCAATATTCCACACTGCAGCATCAATTTCCCCACTTATTATTTTTGCTATAATTTGATTATAAGGCAATTCAATAAGTTGTACATTTTTCCCTTCACATTGTCTTAATGTTAAAATGCTATGATCAATTGATGTTGTATCAATGCCTACCTTCATACCATCTTCTATATCCTTTTTAAAGGGATTATAAAAAATAAGTGCATGTTCATTAACGTATGTAAATTCACCAAATTCTATAACTATATTAATATCCAAACCTTCTTCTATTGATTTTTGAGCTGCAAGCTTAGAAACAATTGCAAAATCATATCTATTTTTTTTAAGGGCTTCTATCCTACTTTTTGCTCCTCTCATATACGCAAGACTAAAGGGTATACCACTTTTAAGCATTGTTTTATAAAGACCTGTTGCAAGCCCTTCATATAATTTTGAATAAGGCAGTGGCATAACTCCCACAATAGAATTAATATCTGTAAAATGCATTAATTTCTTATAATCTATATCCACAATAAAAGTTCCAAGATGTCCCCTTGCCTCAAGATATATAGCTTTATTGTCTTCTAAATATTTTATTGCATTCTGTACTGTTCCTCGTGCAGTTTTAAATTTTTCAGAATAATTTGCTATAGTATCTATTCTATCTCCTATTTCCATCCCTATAAATTCTTGTGCCAATTTCATAACAATTATTCCGCTTTTTTGCATTAATATTAATTTTTTATTCATAATTTCACCCTTTGTTGTTAGTAGTATACTTAAAGTCTTTATGTATCTTTAACAATAAACCTTTATTCTATTTGATTATGCATAAATAACCTGCATCTCTATATATTCTTTAAATATATAGAGAGAGAAATATTAATTAATTTTATATCAAATATAGTTTTTATATATATTGAATCAGAATCATTATACATTATTTTGTACATTTACATTAAAAAACAATCTAAGATTAGAATATTATAACTTTTATCTAATGTCAATATTCAAATTTTAATGACAATTTTTAAATATTCCAATTTTTGTTATAAATATTTTATATCTCAACTCTTTTATATATAATATCTTAATCATGTATCTTTTTATATTTTTTTAACTAAATATTTTATATACATAAATATTATAAAAACAGCTCAATTTATCATCTTGCTCCTCATACCTTGAACTAAAAATATTAATAGTCCAATTGCAGCTACTATATCACCAATGCTTATAACATAATGTCTAAGATAAGTCTTTGGTATTATATCCCCTAAAAGCCAAAGCCTTGTTGCTTCGTTTTGTACGACATAAAGCCCTTCCGCCGATGCCTTAACAGAACCGATTGAAGGTGCAAGCCCTGCTGTTACGGCTGCTTTTGCACTGACTGGCATAGCCCCTCCGTTTGAAAATATTGCAAGGGCATTCAATAAAAATCCAAGTCCCATAATTAAAATATATTTATTTTCCCTGTTAAAATATATAAATAAAAATATGAGTGCGTATTCAATAATATATATCGATGTTGTTAAGTATCCCCTCGATAACATCCCTTTTCTTACAAGAGAAAACAAAATAAACTCGACAGCAAATGCCCCAACAGCTAAATATGGATATTTTAATTTAACATTTTCCAGATTTTTAAGTTTACCTTTTAAAATATATCCTATTATAATTCCGATTATTAAAGCTTCAAGAAACATAATTTTACCTCACGATTTTTTGCTTTTTATCTTTAAGAAAGTATTAACTATATCAGGATGAAACTGCGTTCCGCTGTTTTTTATAAGTTCATCTTTTATATCTTCCCAAGGCAGAGCCTTTCTGTATACTCTATCCGTTGACATGGCATCAACTGCATCTGCAAGCTGGAGTATAAAAACGTCCTTCCCAAGCTCCTGCGCCTTTTTACCCCAAGGATATCCTTTCCCATCATATCTTTCGTGGTGATACCTTACAAGATGGGGTATATCACCAAGGTCCTTAATATCCTTTATAATGTTGTATCCAACCTCTGGATGAGACTTTATCAAATTATATTCCTCAGCAGTTAGTTTTCCGGGTTTGTTTAAAATGCTGTCATCTATTCCTATTTTCCCAACATCATGAAGATAGGATGCAATTATCAGCTGCTCTACTCTGCTCTCACTATAGCCAAGCTCCCTTGCTATATCTTCTACTATCTTTGCAACATTTCTTGAATGCCCTTCGGTATACTCATCCCTTGCTTCTATAGCATGCATGAGTGCTATAACCGTTTCTATGTATTTTGTTTTTGTTTCAATATATAAAGAATAGGTGTATCTTGCAAGTAGAACAGGTATCATTAATATTAATATACCTATTATGTTGTATTTTCTATAAAGGTAAGCAAGCAGGTATCCAAAAGGCGCCATTGCTATAATGTTTAAAAGTCCAAATTTGAAGGTGTTTAAAAATTCATGGAGGATGTTGTTGTTAGATAAAGAAAACATAAGTATGGCCATTATTAAACTATTAACGGCTAAAAATACAATAACAAATGAAGAAATTTGCAAAAATTGAACTATAAATATATTACTGCTGAACGAATGAATTATAAAACTATTATAGGCCATAGATGAAAAATATATAGATATTGCCATGTTAGAAACATTAAATAAGGTTATATATATAGGGGTATTAAATACATGTATATATCTATCGTTTTTTCTATATATTCTAAATGCCATACCCAGAGAAATTATTATCATCGTCCAAAATGTTCCAAAAAGAATTATAGATGCAACAGTAATCGCAAAACCAGAACTAATCCTAATCTTTTTAAAACCAACAGAAAGGGATTCAGTTATTATTGATAGAATAAGAAAAAAAACAATACTAATTAATTGCTCATCAATTTTAAAATATTTATAGGAATTATATAAACAAAATGCTGCAATTATATATAAAACAGAAAGAAATACTATTAATTTTTTATTTTTCATATTTTACCTCCATAATATAAAAAGGCCGATTAACTTATATTATATTCCCCATGAAAAGTGTGATCCACCTGCTAAAACAAGTGTTAAAAGAGCTATTAATAATGGTAAATACTTTTTCACAGCAATTCCCCCTTTATACGTGTTCACAGGGCTTCGCTATTGCCTGTGTCAAAATCTCCGCTAAAGGAAGGTAAAAATTTAATCGGCCTTTTTTTAGCTATAAAGTTATTCTTTGTATGCGCCTGTTTATTGCATCGAGTGTAGCCTTTGCTATTGTTTCGTTTATATCCTTTTTGATTATTGCAGATCCTACGAGGGTTTCTTCATTTCCCCCAAGCATTACATTAACTAAAACGGTTGCTATGTTTACATTGTTGCTTGAATTTATTATTACATCCTGCACATCGAATATAAAAGCTTGTCCTAAAATTTGCTCTACTGTTTTAACTGTTGCTGTTGCTACGATTTTTTTCCTGTTAGCTGCTGTATTTATTCCTACTTCATTTGTTGAATATTCCTTTTCATCATAGGATAGATTTACGCTGCATTCAATCACATTATCCTTTGATACAACCGATACACCGCTTAACCTTATCCTCTTTAAAACCAAATAATCTTCACTTTGTATTGCAGCAATGCTAATCTTATTTTTATCTATTCTGTAATCAAATTGTGCATATAATGTAGATTCAATATCCCTTACAATCTGCTTTGGAGAGCGTGTATTATTTGCAAGAATATGAATTTCCGTTATTTCTCCGCCCTCTGAAACAACCTTAGAGTTTATAATTCCTTCAATTTTATTTAATGTTTCCTGAATTATGTTTAAATCCATAATAATCCCTCTTTCACCGGCTTTGCTTATATAATAACATATTTTTACATAACCTACAATTTATTTTATAAAATTATTCCGAAAAATCAATATTATTTATCTCTGCCTTGTATCATTTTTCTTATAAAGGGAACTTTTATGCTAATAGCGCTCTCTGGGCAAAGCTCCTGACAGCAGTAGCACCTTATGCACTTTTTATAGTTGTGGATTGGGGCTTTCTTTCTATCATTTTTATCCCAATTTACTGCTTTTGGCTCAACAGGACATATATTAATACATACTCCACATTTTACACATTTATTTATATCTATATAGGGCTTTGGAACAATATAGTTTCTCAAATGTCCTCCTATAAAATTTAGAGGTTTAAAAGGCGTAACAGGAGTCCTATTTACGCTAAAGCTATTGTCAATAAACTGCTCTAAAGCATCACCCACAAGTTCAATTTCACTTTCAATATGGGTTCCAAGCCCCATCTCTTTTCCAAACTTAATAGTGGGCACATATTCAGGATTAACATTTACCATTCTGCAAACAACGCTGTCAAGGGCAACAGGATCAGAAGATATCAAAATAACATTCATCTTTTTAGGAGTTCCTCCCCTTGGACCGTTTCCTTCCATAGCATATATTCCATCCATTATATAAAGCCTTGGTTTTAAGAATTTATTTAAATCAATAAGCATCTTTGCAAAGTCGTTTACATCGGGAAGCTTTACATGAAACTCCCCTTTAAGCTTTCCAGGAATACATCCAAACTGATTTTTAACAGCTCCAGTTAATTTTGTAAGACCGTGGGTTTTAAGCTTTGGAAGGCTTATAATGCCATCGCACTCTAAAACTCCCTTTGCAATAGTAAACCTCTTATTCTGTATTCCTTCTTTAAAGGTTACTTCCTCACCTCTATTAAAATCTGCAAATTTTATATCAAGTTCTTTAGCAATTTCTTCAATTCCGCACCTTCTTGCAGCAAACTCAGGAGTTTGCATCGCCGGAGAATCTCCATAGGATAAAACAGCTCCACTTTCTTTTAAAAGCTGTGCAACGGCTTTAAAAATCACCGGGTGAGTAGTTACGCATTTCTCAGGTGCCTCCCCAGTAAGCATATTAGGCTTTAAAAGTATTTTCTCCCCATCCTTAACAAAACCCTCTAAACCGCCAATCAGCTCTATCCCTCTTTTTATACTCTCTTTTACCTTGCCATAATCATAACTGTCACATCTTATAAGTGCAACCTTTGACATACCAACACCTCAACTTAATTAAATCTATTTATATTATAACTATTTTAACACATTTTATTTCCACATTGTAACAGGGACGGTTACTTACTTAATTAATTTATTAAACAATTAACCACAAATAATTTAACATAACATTTTAAAATAAAAGATTAAGTATCTCTTCATAAAATCTAAGGGGTAACCTTATGCTATCAATTAAAAAGTATTAATAGTATACAAAATAAGTAACTGTCCCCCCAAGAATATAAGTATTTTGTCACATATTATCGAAACATCATATATTATACTAAGAAAACTGTGAGGTGATAGTATGTATAGAACCTTTGCCATATATGTTGCAAATATGAACTCTAATACAGTAAGTGTAATAGACAGCGGATCAGATAAAGTTCTCTCAACAATCTTAGTTGGCTCTGCACCATACAGCATTGCTAAAACATCCGATGGGAAATATGTTTTTTCCATGAACTCTATGGATGGAACTGTAAGCATGATTGAAACAACAACAAGCAGCGTTGCAGCTGTAATAAACGTAGGGAGCTTCCCTATTGCGGGAGTTGTTAGCCTTGATAATAGATATTTATATGTTGCATGCAGAGACAGCGAGATGATATCAGTAATAGATATAAATTTAAGAACCGTTATAGCAAACATTGTATTAAACTTTAAACCAGTAAAAATCGAACTCTCTCCAGATGGTAGAAAAATATTTGTATTATGTATTAACTCTCTTTCAATACCTGTAATAGATACGGAAACCAATACCATTATTAAAAGAATAGCTCTTCCTGGGACATCCTATTACACCCCAACGGATTTTAAAATATCTCCCGATGGTAAGACTGCCTTTTTTGTAAGCTTTCAAAGACCTGCAATAGTTGGAATAGATGCTGAAAACCTGACAGTTATTGAGCCTATAATATCCTTCTCCTCAGGGGTTTTAAACCCGACATCTGTTTGTATTTCACCAGACAGCAATTATGTTTTTGTAACCGGCGTGAGCAAAAGTACCGGAGTTGTAATGCGCATAAAAGAAACCCTTCCAACAAAAATAATAACAACAAAAATCGTATATGCTGTTCCTTATAAATCAGTTATAACTTCCGACTGCAGCAAACTTATAGTGCTTAACAATATATCAGGAAGCATAACTATATTTGATACAAATAATCTCGATAAATATACAAGCCAATATCTCGGGGGAGCACTTACGGATATAGTATTAACCCCGAGCTGTAAATATGCCTATATAACCAACCAGCCCCTTAAGGCTATTATTAAGATGGATATAATTAATAAGGTGCCTCTTCTTGCACTTCCCATAGGAGATTTTCCAATAGCATCGCAGGGAACCTATATAGACCTTCCAACTCCTCCTTCTATGAAGCTTTTCAGGCCCCTTGTTAAAGATACAGAATCCTTTGACTTAATAAAGGACGGAACAGCAACAGTTGACATTAACCCTTCACTTATAATGGATACTGAAGGAAATATATTCGGACTTGTAACAGACCCAGATAATAACCCTATTTCCAATGCAGAAGTCAAAGTTATAGATAAAGATAATCATACAGTAAACTTTGACTATACAGACTCGAGAGGTAAATTTATGTTCAGGCTCGTACCTTCAGACCACTACTCTCTTGTTGTGGTCTCTCCAGACCATCTGTTATCAAAAATAATATCCTTCTCATTAGCATCAGGAGAACAAAAGGAAATGGATGTAAAGCTTACAGAGGCTGAAATCTCTTCCCTCGGAGTGCTGCTTGGGGAAATGATTGATGAGAATATGCTTGGTATTACAAACGGAGTTGCAAATCTTTATAAAAAAGTAGATGGAGGCGACGTCTTTTTTGCTCACGGATACTCTGAAGTAAAAGGACTTTACAGAATACCCTATATACCTTTAGGATTATATACTTTAAAAATACAAGTACCCGGATATGTTCCCTATGAAAGCCTTGTAATATTTGATAGAGAATATCTTGTTGCAATTACAACTTCAAGGCTTACCTTAGATACTTCAAACCCGAAGGGTAAAATATCTGGAAGAGTACTGTATAACAATCTTCCAGTTGCTAATTCTTTGCTTGAGCTTTATAAAAAGGACGGAGAATCCTATATAACTGTTGCAGTAACCTCAACCGATGAAAGCGGATATTATGAATTTAAAAACCTTCCCGCTGGAACCTACTTTATTGAATGTAAAAAACTTATAGAGAGCCAAATATAAAGAGTGCCTTTTGGCACTCTTTATATTGTAATGCTCTTTGTTGATTTGATTTTGTAATCTCCCTGCGGAACCTTTGTGAAAAGATAAACTCCTTCATCGTTAGTTCTTGTAACTGCAATAGGTGTAAGACTTCCGTCTGCTTCAACCCTGTAGAGAACAACATCTGCATCAGCAATTGGAACATTGTTGTTATCAGTAATAACACCGCTGATTGTACCCTTTGAAGCCTGAGGATCAACATTAAGGGTTGCTATAACCTTTGCAATTGTAGAATCAGCACTAATTACTACAGATATTGCAACGGGTATATAGCCAAGACCGCTGATTCTTACAATATAATTTCCTTTTTGCAAATCTCTAAAGGTGAACTGACCGAATTCATTAGTATAGGTTACAGCAATTAAAGTTTCATGGCCAAGTTCATCCACCTGATAAAGGTTAACAATAGCCCCCTTTACAGCATGGGGAGGAGTCTGGTTATCCATTACTTCACCAGCTATTATAGACAAAAGAGCATCTGGATCCCTTGTTAAAATGAAATTCTTTTCAACCTGTTGCTTTGGAAGAAGTGCAAAGGGAAGCTGCTCAGCAAGCAGATACCCGTCTGCCTGGGCATATATATGATACTCCGGTCCTGGAGGGAATGGAGATATTATATAGCTTCCATCTGGCCCTGTAACAGTGTGGGCAAGGGGGTTGTGATCCTTATCCATAATCTTTATAGTTGCTCCAGGAACTGGGTTGCCCTGGGTATCCTTAACAGTTCCAAATATTGTTCCTGCCTCAAGATTGGAATTTGGTTTTAAGCTCAAGTCAAGCCTTATCTCCTGACCAAGCTCTGATAGTGACTTTTTAACAGATTGGCCAAGTTCATACTGGTCCTGTATAACTCCAGCCATAGTATTACCTCCTCTTCAATTTTCTAATATATATTATGAAATTCTACATTATTTGTGAAATTAAACCCTATTATTCTTATATGTTACATAAAAATCAAAAAAAGCATATTATATCTTAGAAAGTGGAGGTGATAATATGGCCTTTGATATAGATAAGCTTGAAATTACAGTATCTCCTTTAAATATTCCAATAGTTATTGGAAAAAATAAAAAAATAAGAATAGGTATAAAAAACAAAAATACTTTCGATTGGGCATACAACCTTTCTATAACTTTAAATTTAGCTGACGGTCTTACAGTATATCTTAGCGATATACCTTACTCAAGCTATAATTATAACCTTGATGGATTAAGCAAAATAGAATGGATAAATATAAAAGACCTTTCCCCAAATGAAACTGATTTTAATTTTGATATTGAATTAAAGTGCAGTGAAAAATTTAAGGATAACAGCGATATACCCTTTGACTATGCTTTTTCAGGATGCTATATTAAAACTTCTATAGATACAAAGCCAAGAGGAAGCTTTGATACAGGAAATGAAAAACTAAGCAAAACTTTAAATATAAATCCTTATACGGTTAGATACTCAATAAATATACAAATGCCTTCTAAGATGCCAAAGGGTGCAGGATATAGCCCTAATCTTTCAGATTATGCCTATCCCTTTACCTGCAATCTAATAATCGATAACAACACAAGAGAATCAACTTTAACCAATATTAGATTTACAGCAGGAAATGGGCTTAGGTATTTAGGAAACTTATCTGCAAACGGAACTGAAAGTGATAAATTTTTAAACCCGTTAATATTTTATCCTTCAGGAAATAGCAATAACGTAAAACTTGAATGGTTTAATGTAAATTTAAGCCAAGGCTCATTAAACAATATATACTTTAATCTTGCTATATGGGATAGATATACAAAAAAAGGAATTGAAAACACAGGAGATTTTATAACCCATGGAAGCATAATAACATCTACAGCAGAGGGCTTTGGGCAGTATAATATTGAAAGCACCTATGATATCATGGTAATGGATATAATTATTGAAAAGAGCTCTGATAAGTATACAATAGATGTTGATGACATTTTAATAAATACTTTAAACTTAAAAGTTAACCAATATCACTCTATAGATTCTGTTTTAGCTTTTGATTTGCTCCCTGACGGACAGGATTATATAGATTATATAGAAGTGAAGCCCTCAGAAATTTTTAAAGATACTACAACAGGGACTACAAAAATAACCTACAACCTTTTAAACCTTCCCCCTTTATACTCTAAAACCATTATATTTAAAGCTAAGGTTTTACCCTCTTATATTTCTACTATCTATCCTGTATCCTGCGGTGATGTTTTTATAAACAGCTGCAGCATCGAAGGTATAAACCATGATTTAAATCAAAGTGTATCAGATTCATCATCAATAAAGCAAAGCATTAAAAAACCATCTATACAAAAAAGCATAATAAATTTTTATTACAGAAATGATATTATAAAAAACATTTCATCACTATCGCCCTTTGACAAAGTTGAATTCCTATTAACCTATGATGCAACATCTATAAGGGCTTACCAAAGGCAGATAAAAATTGATGATTTTTTTCCAACCCTTTTAGATATTGAAAATATTAATTTTCAATATGAGGGCTATGTATCTTCAGGCCTTACCCCCTATAAAATAGACCCCTACGGCTTAAGATGGGAATTAGGAGATGTTCCAAAAAACAGCTACTTTAAAGTTAGATTTATATGCTCCGTTTTGGATATAAACTATGTCCCTTCTTTTAAGTTTAACCTACTAAAAATGAGCGGTATAAATAAGGATAATCTCTCCTACAGCAGCCGCTCCCAAGTAGAGCTTTCCTTTGGGATTCCAAATATTACTTTGAATAAAACAGTTTCAGGGCCTAATGTAAATGCAATTAAAACAGGTGAAAAATACACTTTTAATATCACAATTTCAAATATTGAGTCTCTAAACTTAACTGCAACAGATGCCTTCGATTTTGAAGTATTGGATAATCTATCTGAATATTTTAATCTTGACGTATCCTCAGTAAAAGTTACAGGAAGCGGGCAGTATTTAGAGCCTGTAATAGAATCTTCATCAATTAAACTCCCAATTAAAAAACTTCTAATAAATCAGTCTTTAACTTTAAAATATGATGTAATAATAAACGATAATTTAACCGCCGGAACAGTAATTACAAAAAACTGCAACAGCACCTCCCCCTATTCACAGCCCTACAACCCTTCAATTACAAATTACAGATATGAAGGGCTTGATAAGACTTTCTCAGTTACTTTAAAAGCTCAAAACGTTACAATATCAAAAAGCTATGATAATAACATTAAAATGGCTGGAAGCAGCATAGACTATCTTATAAATATAACAGTACCAAAAGGAACAAAGGCATTAAATCTTTCAGTTTCAGATACTATACCCCAAGGTCAAAACTTTACAGGAAATTATACAAGAAATGGAAAAATTGTTAGTGTAACTCAAAACGGAAATAAAATAACCTATCCTGAAGAAACCCTATTAGATGCATCCTTAACACCTATTACTATACAATATGGATTTACTGCAATGATTACAGACGTTTCCTATACAATAGGGCAGATAACCACAAATCAGACAAACTCAGCATCGGTTAAATGGAAAACCTTTGAGCAGAGTATAATTACTAAAAGTGCAAGCAAGACTGTAGTTGTTAACAATCCTAATATAATCCCTTCGATTTTGCTTAAAAATATATCATTGAATGACTTATCCTTTTTACCCTACACCAATATAAAGGATGAAAATATAGTAGATATTCAAATTAAAGCATTAAGCAACAGCAATATAGGAACAAAAAGCATAAAGCTTGAGGGAATGCTGCCTGAAATTTTAAATTTTATATCCTTCCTTTCTATTGAATCTGGAAGTGCTGTTTTTGATGAGGAAAATAAAAAGTGGCTGTGGGAAATAGAAAGCATTAACAAAGGCTTATCTTCTATTCTATTAATAAGATGCAAAACAGCTAAAAATCTTTTATCAGGATACAATACAAAATTTAACTGTAAAGCCCTAAGCTATTTAAACGAAATAAGTTACAGCAAAATTTACGGCCCTGTTAATTCAAGTGATGCAACACTTTATGTTCCTGCCAATTTAAGCTTTACTCCCCACCCTCTTTATAGGAAAAGCGAAAACAGTGCCTATATAATAGGCTATAGAGGAGGATATACATCGGTAGAATACAGCATTGTAAACAAAGGATACGGTATTGACAGTTTTAACCTTTCAATAACCCCCTTTTCCTATTCCTATAGCATATTTATAGATAGAAAAAAGATTGCAGATATCCCAAAGGATACGGCATTTTCACAGGATATACCTGAGCTTTCAAGCCTGCCCTCTGAAAGCTCAAAAAGATTATATCTTTCAATATATATACCTTATGACGCTCCTTTAGATAAAACCGAAACCTTTAATATGACATTAAAATCTCTATCCACCCCAAGTGTATATAAAACAATGATTACAACGATTTCAGACCCGTAAACGGGGTGATTATATGAGTAAGAAAACAGCAAAATCCCAAAATAAAAAAGTAAGCTGTAAGGAAAATGAGATAAAAATTGATTTGTGTTTAGAAGAAGATGAAATTCCTGAAAGAATTCTTATTAAAGGAAAAGTAGCAGATGAAAATTTAAAGCCAATTAAAGGGGCTATTATAAAAGTAACTGATGAGAATTTTAATCCATTAAATCACACAAAAACAAACTGTCATGGAGAATTCTCGTTATATATAAGTGAAGAAAAAATAATTATAAATGCAGAGCATAAAGGATTTTATATCTTTACAAGCAGAGTATATTTAAAAGATGAAAAAGAGCTTCAAAATATATTAATAAAACTTTCTAAAATAAAACAAGTACAAAATATTTTAAAAGGGAAATATATATACAATTTT
Source organism: Caloramator quimbayensis (assembly GCF_900167605.1). Lineage (GTDB taxonomy): Bacteria > Bacillota > Clostridia > Clostridiales > Caloramatoraceae > Caloramator_B > Caloramator_B quimbayensis. The sequence continues at coordinate 21,441 of NZ_FUYH01000024.1, forward strand.
AAGCCCATAAAACAAATAGAAGTTGAGCTTGAAAACACAAAAGATAAAAATATAAAATATACAGCAACAACAAACGACAAAGGAGTTTTCTTATTCAGCAATATACCCATTGGAAAATATATTCTTTCTCTATTTTCAAATGAATACTGCACTAAAAAGATAAGGATTTGTATAAATAACTGCACTAAGTTTTATAATATAGGCATAATTTGTGCAAAAAGAAAAATGAAATTTGGTACTGTAAACGGCGTAATTACTGATAATTCAGGAAATCCAATAGACAATGCATTGGTAGTTTTATTCGACGCTAAAAAAAATGTCCCTCTTTATGCAACCTATACAAACGAAAAAGGTGTATACCTTATTGGAGGTCTTTTGCCCGGGAAATATTATATAATAGCACAAAAATGAACCTCTTTTATAAATTTTTTGTAAAAGAGGTTCATTTTTGTGCATAATAAATCAAAACTTGGTAACTACTAACATATAAGGAATACATAATCTTACGAAAGCAGGGCGTCTATGCTTAAATTATTTAATAACAAAAAAATCAATAATAAAAATATACCCGAAACCCTTTCGAAATCTTTAGATAAAAACATTGATACTTTTAAAAATATTTTTTCCTCAGATGATACTGTAATATTCCGAAATATAAAAAATCTATACGATAAAGATTTTAAAGCCTGTCTTATTTATATTTCAGGAATGATAAGCTCTGAAACAGTAAACTCTAATATAATTGAACCATTAATGAATATCAACTTTAAAGAAACAGAAAACAGCTTAATTTTAGATACCCTTAAAAACAAAGTAATTTCCTCCTGCGAAATTTATGAATGCGAAACAATCGATGAAATAACTGTAAATCTTTTTAACGGAAGCACTGTACTTCTTATTGAAAACTTTGAAAAATCCCTTGTTATTTCATCAAATGGATATAAAGAAAGAGCTATTATTGAACCGGACTCTGAAAGGGTAATAAGAGGCCCGAGGGAAGGTTTTACAGAAAGTTTATTAACAAATCTTTCTCTTATAAGAAGAAGGATAAAAACTCCTAACCTGAAATTTAAATTCATGAAAATAGGCAGAATAACAAATACAAAGATATGCATAAGCTATATAGACTCAATCGCCGATAGCAGAATAATAGATGAACTTGAAAAAAGGCTCAAAGATATTGACATAGATGGAATACTCGACTCTGGTTATATTCAGGAGATTATAAAAGACAGCCCCGCATCTCCCTTTAAAACAATAGGAAGCAGTGAAAGGCCTGATTCTATTGCTGCAAAACTTTTAGAGGGAAGAATCGCTGTTTTTGTTGACGGCTCACCGCTTGTTTTAACTCTTCCTTATATTTTTATGGAATATTTCCAATCAAATGAAGATTATTATTTAAACTATTATTATGCATCTTTTAATAGAATGTTAAGGGTTTTTGGTGCTTTTTTGTCTGTTAGCGTTCCTGCAGTTTATGTAGCCCTTATGACCTATCATCAGGAATTAATACCAACTCCTCTGCTGCTTAGTATTGCAGCAGCAAGGCAAAATGTCCCATTCCCTACAATATTTGAAGTCCTTGGGCTTTTACTTGTTTTTGAAATAGTAAGAGAAACTGGCTCGAGGCTTCCTGCTACAATAGGTCAGACAATAAGCATAGTTGGAACTTTAGTTATAGGTCAGGCTGCTGTTGAAGCAAGAATAATAAGCGCTCCTGTTATTATAATTGTAGCATTAACGGGTATTACAGAGCTTTTAATTCCAAAACTTATGAGTGCTATGATAATAATACGTTTTATATTATTAATTCTGTCATCAATTCTTGGACTTTACGGCTATATATTCGGTACAATAGGCATCTTTATTCATATATTCAGCATACGCTCCTTTGGGGTGCCATATATGCTTGGATATGGTTCAATAAAGCCTCAGGATATAAAAGATACATTCATAAGGGCTCCCTGGTGGTATATGATTTACAGACCAAACCTTATTGCAAAAAAGAATTTAATAAGGCAGTCAAGAAAAAGTGGGGATAAATAATTATGAAGTTTAAAAGAGCCTTGCTTATATCAATAATATTTAATTGCCTTTTTTTATCAGGCTGCTGGAACTATAGAGAAATAGAACAATTTTCTATAGTCTCGGGACTTGCAATAGATAAATCAGAAAACAAATATATTCTAACAGCTGAAATAATTGAATCAACAGGAGGAAGAGATGCAAAAACAAGCACAAAGCTAATAAGTTCAGAGGGATTAACTATATTTGATGCATTAAGAAATATGATTAGATACCCAGGTAAAAAATTATATTTCAGTCATACCAAAGTTATTATAATAAGCAGCGAAACAGCAAAAGAAGGCATGATACCAGTTCTCGACTTAATAAACCGTGATATAGAGCCAAGGTATACAATGAAAATTTTAATTTCAAAGAATATTGAAGCAAAAAAAATACTTGAAGCTAAAAGTAACTCTGAAATATTTTGCTATACATTAGATGATATGATTGATGCACAAAAAAATCTCTCTGCTGCCCCAGAGGTTGAAGTATGGGAATTTATAAATGATATATGCAAAGAAGGTATTTCTGCATCTTTGCCTATAGTAACATTAGAGATGATAAATGATAAATCTACGCCAAAAGTTGAAGGTACTGCTGTTTTTAAAGGAGATAAGCTTATTGGGTATCTCAATGGAAAAGATACAAAGACTTTTCTTTTCATAAAAAATAAAATCAAGGGAGGTCTCCTTACTAAAAAGGTTGATATTGATAATAATTCTGCAAACATTTCTCTTGAAATCTTTGGTAACAAAACAAAAATAAGTCCTAAATTTGAAAATGGAAAATTATTAATAGATATTTCAACAGATACAGATGTTTCAATAGGAGAAATAAGCGGAGATTTAGATTTTTCAAAAGAAGAGATAAGGGAAAAAATAAAATCATACTTTGAAGAAGAATTAGAAAATCAAATAAAAGATTTAATAAAAAAACTGCAAACTGAATATGACAGCGACATATTTGGCTTTGGAAGCACCATTAAAATAAAAATGCCTTCTCTTTGGAAAGAGATTGAACCTAAATGGGATGAAATATTCAAAACCGTTGATGTTAACGTTAAGTCAAAAATAAATATTAAAAATACTGCTTACACTTCAAAACCAATTAAAATAGGTGATTGATTATGCTTTTTTTGTGTACTTTAGTTTACATTTCTTTTATATTAATAGATTTTATTCCTATACTTAAAAGCAAAAATTTAAAAAATATAATATTATATTCTGTAATAATATTAACTTCATATACATTAACATTTTTAAGAGATATTGGAGTTAAAATCCCAAGCATTGCAACTTTTTTAAAACAAATAACTTTGCTAATAGTTAACAGCATTTTTAAGGGGGCCGGTACAGCATGATAAGAGAAACTATTTCAGACAAACAGGCCATTTCAATGATGACTATGTTTATTATAGGAAGCAGCATCGTTCTTGGTGTTGGTTCCGAAGCTAAGCAGGATATATGGCTTGCTATAATTATAGGTATCCTTTTTGCATCCATTATTATATTTGTTTATGTAAAAATTCATTCTCTGTTCCCTGAAAAAAACCTTTTTGAAATACTTAATACTATTTTTGGAAAATATTTAGGTAAATTTATATCCCTATTATATATTTGGTATTCCTTTCATCTTGGAGCATTGGTATTTCATAATTTTTTCCAGTTTATTAAAGTTGTGTCCTTCCCTGAAACTCCTGAATATGTACCCTTAGTATTTATGGGAATAGTTTGTATTTGGGTAGTAAAAGAAGGAATGGAAGTTTTAGGAAGGATGTCATTTTTTTTTACTATTTTATTAACTATAATCATAATCTTAGTAATCTCTTTAAATTCTTCTGTAATGAATATTAACAACATACGCCCTATGCTTTATAACGGAATTAAACCTGTACTTAACAGCGCTTTTGGCATATTCTCCTTTCCCTTTGCAGAAACCGTAATATTTCTTGGGGCATTTAGTTTTGATAAAAATAAAAATAATCCCTTTAAGATTTATTATATATCCCTTTTATTTGGAGGAACCATTATTCTGTTGGTTTCTCTGAGAAACATATTAGTTTTAGGATGCTCTTTCTTAGAATCTCTTTATTTCCCAGCCTATACTGCCGTAGAGCTTATAGAAATAGGAGAATTCATACAAAGAATTGAAGTTGCTGTCTCAGTTGTTTTTCTATATGCTGGATTTATAAAAATAAGCTCATGCCTTTTTTGTACATTAAAAGGAATTGAGAACCTCTTTAATCTTGACAGCTACAAAGTAATTGCAGCCCCTGTTGGCCTTTTGATGATGACCTTTTCCTGCAGCCTATATGAAAGTATAATGGAAATGCAGGAATGGGCTTTTATGGTATACAAATACTATGCTTTTCCCTTTCAGGTGATTATTCCTTTAATCATACTAATAGCAGCAAAGATTAAACTAAAAAAGCAAAATAGCAGTTAGTTCATTTTTAAGGATAATTGTATATTTTATTGGATTGTTTAGAATATTCACATGAATTAATATGATAATGTAAATAATTAATAAACGAGGGGGATGTAAATGAAAAGAGTAATTGCACTTACTTTGACAGCTTTGATGATGCTAAGCTTAGTATCCTGTGGAAACAAAGCTGCAGAAAATAATTCCACACAGCCCGAGCAGAAAAACGAATCTAAAAAGGTTGTTATTTACTGCCCGCATCCTGTTGAATTCATAAATCCAATAGTTCAGGAATTTGAAGCAAAAACAGGTATTACAGCAGAAGTTGTAACAGCTGGAACAGGCGAGCTTTTAAAAAGAGTTGAGGCAGAAAAGGACAATCCTTTAGGAGATGTTTTCTGGGGAGGCTCACTATCTACTGTAACTCCTAAAAAGGACTTATTTGAAAATTATACATCAGCAAACGAAGATGCAGTACTTGATGACTGCAAAAACACCGAAGGAATGCTGACAAGATTTACAATGATTCCAAGCGTTATTATGGTTAACAAAAATCTTATAGGAAACATTAAAATCGAAGGATATGAAGATGTTTTAAACCCTGCACTTAAAGGCAAAATAGCCTTTGCCGATCCTTCCAAATCATCCTCATCCTTTGAGCATCTTGTAAACATGCTCTATGCTATGGGCAATGGAAACCCTGATAATGGTTGGGATTATGTTAAAAAGCTCACTAAGAATCTTGACGGAAAGCTTCTCAGCGGTTCATCAGCAGTATATAAGGGAGTTGCCGATGGAGAATACACCGTTGGTCTTACCTTTGAAGAGGGAGCTGCAAAATACGTTAAAGACGGAGCCCCAGTTGAAGTAATCTACATGAAGGAAGGCGTTATTGCAAAGCCTGACTGCGTACAGATTATAAAGGGTGCAAAAAACATGGAAAACGCTAAGAAATTTATAGACTTTGTAACAAGCAAAGACACACAGACTATGATTGCAAATCAGCTTTGCAGACGTTCAGTAAGGAAGGACGTTCCTGCTGCAAACGGATTAAAACAGCTTAGTGAAATGAATTTAATTAAGGATGACCCACAGGTTGTAAATCCAAATAAACAGGCATGGCTTGACAAGTTCAAAGACATATATACAAGCAATTAATTAAATCTGCGGTAAACATTAAATCTATATAAGCCCGCGACATATCGTTGTGGGCTTATTTTATAGGAGGATGGGAAAATGAGCGTATCTATAAGCATACAAAATGTAGTTAAAAAATATGACAAAACAGTTATTATACCTGACCTTTCCCTAAATATTAAAAATGGAGAGTTTTTTACTCTTCTTGGTCCTTCAGGATGTGGTAAAACTACGCTACTTAGAATGATAGCAGGCTTTAACAGCATTGAGGGAGGAGAAATAAAATTCGATGATGCCGTTATAAACGACATACCTGCTCATAAAAGAAACATAGGAATGGTATTTCAAAATTATGCTATATTTCCTCATATGACAGTAAAGGAAAATGTTGAATACGGACTAAAACTTAGAAAAGTGCCTAAGGATGAGATGAATAAAAAGGTTGAGGATATACTTAAAGTTGTAAAAATCGATACTTATAAAGACAGACTCCCAGAGAGGCTCTCTGGAGGACAGCAGCAGCGTGTTGCCCTTGCAAGAGCAATAGTAATACATCCAAGTGTACTTTTAATGGATGAGCCTTTGTCAAATCTTGATGCTAAACTTAGGATTGAAATGAGAAGTGCAATAAGGGATATACAAAAAGAAGTGGGAATAACTACAGTTTATGTTACCCACGATCAGGAGGAAGCCCTTGCAATTTCAGACAGGATAGCCGTAATGAAGGATGGAGTAATTCAGCAGGTTGGAAGTCCAAAGCAAATTTATACAAGACCATCTAACGTTTTTGTTTCAACTTTTATAGGAAGTTCAAACCTTTTAAATGCAAAAATTAAAATTGAGAGCGGCAAAAAATATGTTTGCTTTGATGATTTTTCAGTGGAAATGACAAATCTTTCTGAGGATATTAAGGATAATCAAAAAGTTATTGTATCCGTTCGTCCTGAAGAATTCTCCCTTTCAGATAAAGGAATAAAGTTTAAAATTAAAAATAGCACTTTCTTTGGAAGGTATATAAATTACGAAATACTTCCAAATAAAGATTTAATAGCAGGAAATCAGCCTTATTTTGAATTCACTCAGGATCTTGGACATGTACACGATTTCTTCGAGGCAGACGATGAACTATGTCTTTCTCCAAATCCTTTAAAAATAAACGTATTTACCGAGGATGGAGAAAAAAGTTTAATCAGGGATGTGAAAGAAAATGAATAAAGGTAAATTTAAATTTGATTTCTGGACCATTGTTACGATTATAATAGCGCTGATTTTTGCTGTATTCCTTATTTATCCCCTTTTTGCGCTCTTTGCAAGCAGCTTTAAAGATCCTGTAACAGGTTCCTTTACATTAAATAATTTTGCAAAGTTCTTTCATAAAAAATATTATTATAAAGCGCTTATAAACAGCTTTACAGTAACAATATGCGTAACAGCACTTTCAATTTTAATAGGCGCTCCAATGGCTTATATTATGAACGCATATAAAGTTAAAGGCAAAGGTATACTTGAAATCCTTATAATAATTTCAATGCTCTCTCCTCCGTTTATAGGTGCTTATTCTTGGGTTTTATTATGCGGAAGAAGCGGAGTTGTAACTAAGTTTTTTGCTGAAAAGCTTAATATTCATCTTCCAACTATATACGGATTTTTAGGAATTTTAATAGTGCTTACTTTAAAGCTTTATCCTTTCATATACCTTTATGTCTCAGGAGCCCTTAAAAAGATTGATGTATCTTTAAGCGAGGCCGCTGAAAGCCTTGGGTGCAATCCTTCAAAGAAGGTGTTTACAATAGTTCTTCCTCTTATTCTTCCAACGCTTCTTGCAGGAGGACTTTTGGTTTTCATGAATGCCCTTGCTGATTTTGGAACTCCAATGCTTATAGGAGAAGGATTTAACGTTATGCCGGTTCTAATTTATTCTGAGTTTATAAGCGAAGTTGGAGGTCAGGCAAACTTTGCCGCTGCAATGGCAGCTATAATGGTGTTTATAACATCTCTGCTCTTTGCAGGTCAAAAATATATAGTTAATAAAAAATCCTTTACTATGAGTTCCCTAAGGCCTATGCAGCCAAAGGAATTTAAAGGAATGACAGGAGTATTTTCATACATCTTTATATATTTAATTATAATTCTATCTATTATACCTCAGGCCACAGTTATATATACCTCATTCCTTAATACGAGAGGCTCTATGTTTACATCAGAATTTTCTCTAAAAAGCTATAGAACTGTATTCAGCAAACTGGGCCAGGCTATAACAAACACATACCTATATGGTCTTATAGCCATAGCAATAATAGTATTCCTTGGAATGTTCATAGCCTATATTTCAACAAGAAAGAAAAATGCAGTAACTTCAATAATAGATGCTATAACTATGTTCCCATATATAATTCCAGGTTCAGTTCTCGGTATAACTCTTTTACTTGCTTTTAACAAAAAACCCTTGCTTTTGAGCGGAACATTTATGATAATAGTAGTAGCATTTGTTATAAGAAGGCTTCCCTATACCCTGCGCTCCAGCGCTGCAATACTCTATCAAATAAGCGAGAGCATGGAGGAGGCATCGATAAGCCTCGGATGCTCTCCTGTTAAAACATTTTTCAAAATAACAGCTGTTATGATGCTTCCCGGTGTTTTTTCTGGAGCAATACTCAGCTGGATTACTGTAATAAACGAGCTCAGCGCTTCAGTTATACTATACACTGGAAACACAAGAACAATGTCCGTTTCAATTTATACAGAAGTTATAAGGGCAAGCTATGGAACTGCGGCAGCACTTTCAACAATATTAACATTAACAACAATAATATCGCTTTTAATATTCTTCAAATTATCAGGCAAAAAAGAAATAAGCATATAAATCTTATTCTCCGGTTCTAATCACCGGAGAATTTTATAAAATTTAAGCAGGTGATACAATGAAAAAGTATGAAGGCTATTTATTAGTATCGGATTTAGATGGAACATTACTTGATTCAAACAAAAACATATCAAAGGAAAACATAGACGCAATATCTCACTTTGTTGAAAATGGGGGGCTCTTTGCCGTTGCAACGGGGAGAACTGAAATGAATCTTTTTCCCTATATTAAAAATCTTAATATAAACTGCCCCTGCATACTATACAATGGCTCTGTTATTTATGATATAGAAAGCCGCAAATTCGTAAAATGCAGTTTCATAAAAAATCAATATATAATAAATCCTTTGAAAAAGGTTCTCGAAAAATATAAAAACATATGCGTCCAGATATTCACAGAGGGAAAAATGTATATCGTAAGCGGAGATACTTACATGGATCCTTATGTTATCTCTGAAAAACAGCCCTTTGAATTTGCAGATATAGAAAATATTAAAGACAAACCCTTTATAAAAATTATATTAAACGGAGAACACGATGTTTTAAAAGAAGTTAATTCCTTAATCGAAAAGGAAGTTCCAAAAAATATTATAGAAGCTGTGTTCTCTCAATCCTTCTATCTTGAAATTCTACCCTGCAATGTATCAAAGGGAAGCGCTCTTATAGAGCTTATTGATATATTAAAAATAGATAAAAAAAGAGTAATAGCAATAGGAGATTACTGCAACGATATTGAGATGATTAAGACAGCAGGGCTTGGGGTTGCAACTAAAAATGCCCACCCCCTTTTAAAGGAAGCTGCCGATGTAACAACCGTAAGCAATGATGACCACGCCCTATATAACCTCATCAAAAACATAATACCAAAATTCGAAGAAGCCCTCGCCGGTTAGAGGGACGGTTACTTATTTCATTCAAATTCAAAACAATAAAAAGTGCCACCAATGACAAGTTTAGTTTGTCACTTGTCAATTGGGTGGCACTTTTTTACTATGCAGCTGTTTGATTTTAAAAACTCCGTTGGGGAAAGGTTTATATATCTTTTAAAGGCGTTGCAGAAATTTTTGTACTCTCCAAATCCCGTCATATCCGCTACTTCATAGACTCTGTATTTTCCAGTTTCTAAAAGCTCTATTGCCCTTTGAACCCGGTACTTAGTTAAAACATCCATAAAAGTCTGATTTGTTACATCTTTAAATTTTCTGCTAAGGTAGCTTGTACTTACACCCATTCCCTCAGCCAAAGTTTCTATGCTTATTTTCTTATCATAGTTATTTTTAATCTCATCTAATGCTTTATTAACGTAATAGTTGGATTTTTCGCTTGGAAGATAATAAATATCAAGATCAACCAGTTTTATATCCTCATCTTTTTTAGTTTTTTTGTATAAATCCTCTATAAATTTTTTATTATCTATTTCACTTCTTATCTTTTCTATTATTTCAAAAAGCCTTTCTTCATCAACAGGTTTTAAAAGATATTCATAGACTTTAAGGCTTATTGCCTTTTTAGCATATTCAAATTCAGAGTAGCTCGTTAGAAGTATGCTGTAAAAGCTATACTTTTTAAGTGCCTCTTCAAGCATTGTGATACCATCCATAAAGGGCATTTTTATATCTGTTATAACTATGTCGGGCCTGCACTTTTCAATTAGCTTCAATCCTTCCTCGCCATCACATGCATCGCCTATTATATTGCAGCCAATTGAAATCCAGTCTATTGTATGGATAAGGCCCTTTCTTATAACGTCTTCATCTTCAACTATCAAAACCTTAAGCATACTCTTCTCCCCCATCAACAGGCAGCATTATTTTCACAGTTGTGCCCTTTTCTCTTTCGCTGTTTATCTCAACTCCATATTTTTTGCCATACATAAGCTGTATTCTTCTATGAACATTGAATATTCCAAGATGTGATGAATTATTTCTGCTGCTATATAAAATTTGACGTATATTAGAAAGTTTATCCTCATCCATTCCAGCGCCGTCATCATTAATGATTATACAAAGATTGCTATCCTCAAGAAAGGCCTTAACATCAACGTTTAAATGCTGCCTCCCCTCAAATCCATGCTCTATTGCATTTTCAATAAGAGGCTGTATTATAAGTTTCGGAACTATGCAGTCTTTAGCCTCCTTCTCAATGTTTATTGCATAATCAAAACGTTTATCAAATCTGTATTTTAAAATAGTCAGATAATTTTTAGTATACTCTACATCTTCTATAAGAGGAATCTTATCTATATTATTGTTTATGCTGTATCTTAAAAGGGATGATAAACTTATTATTATCTTATCTGCAGCTTGTACATCAAGTTTAACCATATATTTAATCATCTCTAATGTATTAAAAAGAAAGTGAGGATTAAACTGTGACTCGAGCTGCTTTATTTCCGATAAAACGCTGTGTTTTGCCTCTTCCTTATTAACTTCAATAAGATTTTTTAAATCTTTAAGCATTTTATTATAGGACTCTGCTATTATTTCAAATTCATCCTTAGTTTCAATATTAAGCTTAGTATCTAAATCCCCATTTTGAACATTTTCTATTGCTTCTATTATTTTATCTATGGATTTAGTCTTGCTGTCTGCAATTTTTTTTGCGGATGAAAGCATTGTTATTATAAGAAGAATGAAGGTTAATACTATGAATATGCCTATAAATATAAAAACCGAGGATACATACCCTATTGATGTAATAGTATAAACATATAGATAATTATTTATGAGAGCGGATTTTTTTACATAAAAGCTGTCATTTTTAGCTTTTACAAATCCTTTTTTATCCTTTAGGTTTTCATCTATTTTGCCAAACTGATTTATAAAAAGGCTGTTCGTTGATGATATAACATTGCTGTATTTATCGGTTATTACTATATCGATTGAAAAATTTTCGCTTATTATCCTTACAAAATCTCTTTCATCAAGGTCAAAGGTAATGTAGCCTATAATCTCTCCATCCTTTATTACAGCCTTCCCCACAGTTAATACTTTCTTGGAATTTTCCTCATAGATTTCCCTCTCTAAAACTACATAGTCTTTGTTTTCATTCATTCTTTTTATTATGCCCCAATAAAAGGAATTCTGAACTGCATAGGAGGGCAAAAATCTTGAACTTGCAGCAATAATATTCATATTCTTATCAAAAATAAAAAAACTGCTCCTTACATCCCTGCTGTTAACAAAACTATAAAATCTATTATATACCCTGCTGCTTCCACTGCCCTCCATAATCGTGTCTATTACCAATTTTTCTCTCGATATAATATAAGCTTCATTTATATAATTATTCAGTATTTTATCTATTCTTCTTGAAAGCTGAAAATTTATATTATTATTTTGATTTTTAATCGTTTTGTACCACATTCCTAAAAAAAACAAATAGCTCGATACTGTTATTATTATTACAGGAATTAGTGCGTATAGTATAAATGTTTTTCTAATATCATCCTTAAATTTTCTATATTGTTTATTTTCCATATTACCAATCCCTCGAGGAGCCTCCGCCTCCAGAGGAACCACCTCCAAAGCCTCCAAAGCCTCCTCCGCCGAATCCTCCTCGTCCTCCTCTCCCTCCAAAGAGTATGGACATTATAATCCTAAATATTGCCCATCTGAAAAAGAAACCATCGAGGGAGAAAAGAATAATAATAAAAATAATAAAAACAATTGGATTCACGCTGACACCGTTTATATTTACATCCCTGCTTTTATATATATTTCCATTACCTTCAAGAGAGGTTAAATTTATATTATATTCCTTTGCAACCTCGCTGCAGATTGCTGCATATCCCTTTAAAATCCCTGTTTCATAATCTCCATTTTTAAAATAAGGTATCATGTAATCATCCTGAATTCTTCCAGTTTTGCCATCAGGAAGTGCCCCTTCAAGCCCATATCCTACTTCAATTCTCGACTTTTTAAGGGAGCTTGGGTTTTTAAAGGCAACAAGTATTAAAACACCATTATTTTTATCCTTACTTCCTATTCCCCACTTTCTAAAAAGCCCCGTTGCATAGTCCTCAATTGGAACATCATCGGTGTTTTCCATTATAACAGCAGCAACCTCAGCTCCAGTTTTTCTATAAAGCTCATCGCCAATTTCCACTATTTTATCTTCAACATTTTCTGAAATTACCCCTGCATAATCGTTTATATATTTTTTATCTGCAGGATTTGGAAATATGGTATCTCCAAATGCTAAGGAGGTTAAGACTATTATAAACACTAATAAACTTAATATAATTCTTTTAAAACCTTTCATTCTAACCTCCATTCCTCCGCTGTTAAAGGCGGCATAAATATTTATTTTCAGCATTTTTTCTCACTTAAAAATTTACTTTAGGAGCGTTTTGTGACTCAGGAGATGCTTCAAAGTATGGCTTTTCACTAAATCCAAAAAGTCTTGCTATTATCACCGTTGGGAATTTCTTTACCTTTAGGTTGTAATCCTTTACAGCTTCGTTATAATCCCTTCTTGAAGTTTTTATCCTGTTTTCAGTTCCAGAGAGTTCATCCATAAGCTGCCTGAAATTAGCATCGGCTTTTAAATTAGGATAGTTTTCAACTACAACAAGAAGCCTTGATATTGCACTATTTAACTCATCGTTTGCCTTAGCCTGCTCGCTTATAGTTTTTGCCCCAGCAAGCTTTGCTCTTGCATCAGCGATATTGCCTAAAACTTCCTTTTCATGGGATGCGTAACCTTTAACCGTATTCACAAGGTTAGGTATTAAATCTGCTCTTCTTTGAAGGTCTGCCTGTATATTGCTGTAACTTTGCGATACTTTCTGCTCTGAAGAGACAAGTCCATTATAGGAACCTACAATCCACAAAACAATGACTGCGATTATTGAGGTTAATAATATAGTTGATTTTTTCATGTTCTCCACTCCTTAAAAATTACGCTATTTTTTTTAGTATTATATTAATATTTTAACATTTTATTTTAATTTAGAATATATTAATTTTTACTGATAATATTATTAAAAGCGCAGGCTTTATCTTGATTATTTTTTATATGTCATTTTTCGAATTTTTTAAATTTTTCATAATCATATGTTGAAATTCATATAATATTGTGATAAGATAACTTAAGGAAACGTTTCCAAGGAGTGGTATTATGACAGCAACAATAAAAGATGTAGCAAAAAAGGCAGGAGTTGGTCTCGGAACCGTATCGAGAGTTTTAAATAACCATCCGTCGGTTTCAGAAGAAACAAAGAAAAAGGTCTTAGATGCTATAAAAGAACTTGAATATAATCCAAATGCAATAGCAAGGAGTTTAAAGATAAAAACCACAAATTCAATAGGAGTTATGATACCTGATATCTCAAGCGGTTTTTATCCTGAAATCGTTAGAGGAATTGAAGATGTGGCTAACAAATATAAATATAATATTATGCTACTTAATACTGACCTTAAAAGAGAAAAAGAAAAACAGGCACTTATAATGCTGAAGGAAAAAAAAGCTGACGGTATATTATTTATAAGCAATACCATAGATTATAAACTTAAAAAAGAATTTCAAAGCATAAATATACCTATAGTTTTAATTGCGACTAAGGATGATAATGATGAATTTTACAGCGTAACTATAGACAACGAAAATGCCGCCTTTCAGGCAGCAAATTATCTTATAGAACTCGGTCATAAAAATATAGCTATGCTTGCAGGAAAAAAGGAAGATCCAAATGCTGGAGTTCCAAGAATAAATGGATATAAAAAAGCCCTAATTGAAAACAATATAAATGTTGATGAAGGCAATATTTTTTATGGAGATTATAAGTTCAAAAGCGGATATGAAAATATGCTTAAAATTTTAAAGCTAAAGAAAAAGCCTACTGCAATTTTTGCAGCCTCAGATACTATGGCAGTTGGCGCTGCATCCTGTGCAATGCAGATGGGTTATAGAATACCCGATGACTTTTCAATAATAGGCTTTGACGGTATAGAGCTATCGGAATATTTTTACCCTCCTTTGACTACTATTAAACAGCCAAGGTATGAAATGGGAGCAAAGGGTATGGAAAAACTTTTAAAAATAATAAGGGGGGATACTGTAGAAAAATCTACTGAGCTTGAATTTCAGCTCATTAAAAGAAGTTCCTGCAAGTTTAGGGGGGATTAAATTGAAATTTATTAAAAAACATTATTTTGAAATACTGCTAGTACTTCCACTTTCGGCATACATCTTAGGATTTACGATTCTTCCGATTATAAAAACAATACTTTTAAGTTTTCATGATAAGAGTACAGGAGCTTTAGGATTTTCAACCTACCAATATTTATTTTCCAAAAAAGATTTTAACATGGCGATAATAAATACTGTTGCAGTAACATTAGTTGGTCTTACCTTTCAGCTTATAACAGGTCTTTTTATAGCAATGTCATTAAAAACTGATTTTAAAGGAAAAGGACTAGTAAGATCCTTAGTTCTTCTTCCTATGGGGGTTCCAACACTGGTTTCAGGTGTAACGCTTTTGTATATATTTGGTACTCAGGGATACCTTAACGAACTTTTATTTAAACTTGGAATTATAACAAAACCTATTGCCTGGACTTCTGGAGGCATCAAAAATATATTCGTAATAGCAATAGCGGATTCATGGAAGGTTCTTCCTATTGTTGTGCTTTTGTTATTAGCCGGTTTGGAATCGATTCCAAGCGATGTTTATGAAGCAAGCGCAATAGATGGGGCTTCAAAATCCCAGACCTTTTTTAACATAACTCTTCCCCTTCTAAAGCCTTCTATAACAATGACGATTATACTAAGGGCTGTTGATTCCTTTAGAATCTTCGAACTTCCAAAAATTCTTGCTGGAAGAGTAACTCCTTTCCTCGCTACCTATGCCTATGATGAATATGCATACAACAACGCCAATGCTTCAGCAGCAGCATCAACAATACTTCTTATGATTATAGTTATATTTATGATTCTCTATTTTAAGTTTGTAGATAAAGGAGGGGTTGAGTATGGCAAGTAGAAAGATATACAAAAAACTTCTATTCTATCTTGGAATAATACTAATAATTCTGTTTATGACTATTCCTGTTTATATACTGTTTAGAGTTTCCTTTGCCGTACCAGAGGATGTTTTAACCTCCCATCCTAAGTTTTTTATAACACGGTTTGAATTTAAGCATTGGCAGCAGGTATTTAACTCTGGTAATCTTTGGCCCCCTCTTTATAAAAGTTTTATTGTTGCGACATTTACTATGATATTTGCCCTTGTAATATCCGCACCTGCCTCCTATGCTATTTCAAGATTTGATAAAAAGATAAAATATGCAGTAATACTTTCTCTATTCTTTACAAGGATGTTTCCAAACGTTGGTATAGCCCTTCCTATATCAGTAACATTTTTAAAATGGAATCTGACGGATAAAAATATAGGCCTTATAATGGCACACCTTATAGAGCAGCTCCCATTTATAGCTTGGATTTTAGTTTCAACCTTCGAAACCATTCCCTTTGACCTTGAGGAGGCTGCATCGATTGATGGCGCAGGAAGGATAAAAACTCTTTTAAAGGTTGTTCTTCCCGTTGCAGCCCCAGGCCTTGCTGTCGCTGCAATGTTCACATGGCTTAATTCATGGAATGAATTTACCTACGCACTTTATTTATCTCTTTCAACTAAAACATTACCTCTTCAAATTTACTATTACGTTTTAAGAGGAGGATTTTTTCAGCAGGCTGCTTATTCAACGATACTTACAATACCTGTTTTAATTATAACCTTTGCACTTCAAAGATATATAAGATCAGACTATCTCGGCGGAGCTATAAAAGGTTAATCGCTGCCATAGGCAGTTAAAATAAAAATTTAAGGGGGATATTTATGAATTACAAAAAAATTACCGTATTATTACTTTCATTCATAATGGCTTTAAGTTTATTTGCAGGCTGCGGGAAAAAAGAATCAGGCCCTGCAACGCTGAGAATCACTATGGGACTTGGAGAAGAAGAATGGAAAGTTATGAGGGAAGATGTTTTCCCAGCCTTTGAAAAGGCAAACAACTGCAAAATAGAAGCTGTTCAAATCGAAGCATCTGATGTTGTTAAAAAATTGGAAGCTATGAAACAAGCTAACAAAATGGACATAGACCTTATAGCACAGGACAACATGGCCCTTGCTCCTCTTGTTGATAAGGGACTTGTAGAAGATATATCCGAATTTAAAAATAAAATACCATCAGAAATTATACCATCCCTTATAAGCGTTGGAGAATTTGATGGAAAACTTTATTTCTTCCCATTTAGGCCAAACGTTGAAATCAATTTTTACAACGAAGCAAAACTAAATCAATATGGTTTAAAACCTCCTGCAAACTGGGATGAACTTTTCAACTTAGCAAAGACATTAAAAGAAAAAGAAGGCGTTGGGAAAGTTGGTATTAAGGCTGTTTTTGATGGAAATACAACCGTTCAGCTTTTTGAATTTATAAGACAGGCAGGTGGAGATCCTCTCGTATTAAATGATGAAGGAAGCGTTAGAGCCTATACTTTCTTAAAGGAGCTTTGGCCATATCTCTCTTTTGATTCACTAAAGGCTGACTGGAATACAACTAATCGTTTCCTTGCAGAAGAATCTATGTATCTTGCTGCAAACTGGCCCTTTGGAGTAAATGTAATAGTTAAAGACGGCGGTAAAAAAGAGATTAAAGCCTATGGAGGCTTTTCAGGACCAGTTAAAGCATCAAAGGTTTTAGGCGGAGATGTTCTTGGAATCCCAAAGGGTTCTCCAAACAAAGAGCTTGCTCTTAAATTTATTGAGTACTTAATGTCAAAGGATGTTCAGGAAACCCTCGCTTCAAAACTTGCTTGGCCATCTGCAAGAACCGATGCCTATGCTAAAGTTGAAGACTGGCAAAAACCATATTTTGATGCTATTAACGAAGCTATGAAGGTTGCACAGCCAAGACCAAATCTTGTTTACTGGGCAGATGTTGACAAGGCATTAAACGATGCTCTAAAAGAAATAGTTGTAGATGGTAAGGATGTTAAGGCAACATTAGACAAATATCATCAAAAGATAGAAGAAGCAAAACAAAATTCTAGCAAATGATAGTATGGCATGCCTTTGGCATGCCATACTTCTAAAAGAAGGGAGACGCTGCAATGAATGAAGTAATAAATAATCTTGTTTTAGATGAATGGAAAATAATCGAAGATAAATTTATTTGGGGAAATAATCTTAAAAACGAAACTCTCTTTTCAATAGGAAATGGATACATTGGAATGAGAGGAAATTTTGAGGAAGGAATATATAATAAAGAATTTTCAATAGAAGGAACATATATAAACGGCTTCTACGAAACCCATAAAATAAACTACGGAGAGAGAGCATATGCTTTTCCAGATACCGGCCAGTCTATGATAAATATTATAAACAGCAAAGCGATAAAGATATTTGCAGATGATGAGGAGCTTGTAGTTGATAATAGCAAGATAATAGATTATATGAGAGTTTTAGACTTTAAAGAAGGAACTTTAAAAAGAACTATAATATATGAAACTAAAAAAGGAAAAAGACTAAGCTTAGAATTTGAAAGGCTTGTTAGCTTTACCCAAAAACATCTTTGCATAATAACAGAGATTTCGCAGCAAAATTCCAGTAGAATTTTTATTTTTACTGAAATTGCATTTTATTGTATCATATTGAAGAAATGGTATTCCACCAGCTCTATAGGTTGCAAAAATAGTTATAACTCCCCCTACCCCCAAAAATTTAAATAATTAATTTCCAATTTTATTGTTTCATTAAGTTTTTTCAAATACTGGATTATTCCAGGTATCTTCTATTGTAAATCTCTCATCTCTTATATCCTCAATAATATTTATTTGAAGCATTCTTTTCTTCCTAAAACCTCTAATACATCTAAAAAAATATAACTGCATAAGATTAAATGCTATAATTATAAACATTAG
>NZ_FUYH01000041.1 GCF_900167605.1 Caloramator quimbayensis
ACTTCTCTGCTGTCAACTACAAGCTGTCCGTTTTGGTTTATTACGGTTAGTTCGTTCATCACCTTACCTCCTTTACTCAGCCATACTAATAAGATTTTCTATAGATAGCTGCCCGATTATTTCCTGTTTATGCTTTTTAATTTTCTTTACAGATGTACTTAAACCTAATAGTTTTTTCTCTAAATTTATTTCTATAGCACTTAAAGCATAAACATCATCTGTCTTGTCAACATTTACATACTTTGATGTCCCCCATGGGTCCTTATAGTTAAAATATTTTCTAACTCCCTTGTCATCCCTGTACCTTGCTATTAAGTTGTTAGCCTGTCGCCTTAATGCTTGTTCTGCTAATTTCTGATAATCTGGACAAAAATGCGGTTTTATAAGCTCCATTACCTGCTCTGTTGTTATTTCTGCTAAGTCCTCCATTTGCTTTAATATTACTTCCTTAGCTCTCTTTTCAAGCTGTTTCATTCTTCTTCACCTCTCTTTACTTTATTAATCTTGGCTTTTGGCTCGCCCTTAAAAAGTCTTTTATGGTTTGCAGTTGCTCTATCGCTAAATCTATATCTTTTAGCTTGTCCTCTATTTTTATTGTCTGATTAAAGCTTTCCAGTAAAGCCTCAAGATGTTCAGTATCTGTCTTTAACATCAAAACCGCTAACACTGCGTCAAGGAACTGCTTTCCTACCTTCTCGCAAAATTCTAAATGCCTGTAATATTCTTCCCTCTCCCGTCTTTCTTGTTCCTCCTGCTGTCTTTGCTGTTCGATTTTCCTTTGTTTTGCAAGTTCAAGCACTCTTGTACGGGTTGGTATGTCATCGTTGGCTCTTGCTTCGGCTTTGACCTGTTCAACAAGGTCTTTGTTATTTGCAAGAGTTTCAAAACGTTCGGCTTGTTTCTGGTTAAATCCTAAGTCCTTTATTACCTCATGCTTTGGTTTTTGGTTATTCAACCTCTCGACAGCAGTGTCGATAGGTTTTAAATCCGTTCTTGTCCCCGGTGCCTTAGGTATCTGTTTTAAAAGCTCTCCTAACTTTACCTCTGCATCTAATAAGGCTTCACTTAGCATAAGTGCCTCTTCTTTTTTCTGATTTCTTACTTCCTGTGCTAACTGAACCTTGTCTATGGCTCTTATTTCAGCTCTTACTGCTGTTAGCTTCTCTCTGCCGATTAATATAAACTTGCTTAAGTCCTCAATGTTATCAGGCAAGTTAGTTTCTCTTATAACGACGTCGCTCAAAACATAACCTCCCAACCTATTGTATTTCCGTCATTTTTGTTAAAAAATTTAAGTCAAGTTTTAATACAGAGGCTATTGCAATTAAACTTTTTACACTTGGAATATATCTCCCTGCTTCAATATCTGCAATGTAACTACGAGATAAATTTGATTTTTCTGCCAATTCTTGTTGCGTGAGGTTTAATTCTGCTCTTTTATTACTAATAATCTCACCAATGATTTTTTTCTGTTCATCACTCATTTTTTTCACCTCCTTAAATATAATTGTATTGTTTATCCGTCATTTTGTAAAATTCCATAATAGAACATTTAAACCAATTTAAACAATTTGTTGTCGTATCCCTTGTAATTCCGTCAAATTACTTGTATTTACGTCATAATTTGTTTTATAAAAGTATTGTATACCCGTAAAAATAAATATATAATTAAATTAAGTCGTGTATACCGACATTATTTGAAAGGGGAACCAAAAATGGATATAGGGAATAGCATAAAATATCACAGAAAAATAAAAGGTATGACACAGCAGGAATTAGCAGATAAATCAAGTATATCAAGAAGTTATTTAGCAGATGTAGAAAGAAATAGATATAATCCCAGCATTGAAACCCTGCAAAAAATAGCAGAAGCTCTTGGCGTTTCAGTAGAAGACCTTTTTAAATCAAAGTTAGTCGCAGAAAAACCTTTAAAAAAATGGGATGAAGAATATGACTCAAAAAAATTTAGTGAGGAAGTAAAACTTTTAGAAAATAAAAAAATAACCGACGTCAAAGAAGCAATGGAGATAATCCTTACACAGCCGGGATTAATGTTAAACGGTGAAATGCTTTCCGATGAAAGTAAAATTGCTTTAGCAAATGCAATCCAAATGGGATTGGCTTATGCAGAACAGATGCAGAAAAAAGAAAAGGAAAAAAACAAGAAATAACTATTATAGGAGGCTTGGGGTATGATTGTAGATATTGTAAATGGTCTCCTTGAAACTTATGGAACTTTAAATCCATTTGAACTATGTGATTATATGGATATAAAAATTATATACAGCAATTTAGGGGAAGAAATAAAAGGCTTTTTCCAAAGAACACCTAACAATTATGAAATAATACATTTAAACTCTGACCTTGTGCCTGAAGAGAAAAAATATATATGCGCCCATGAGCTTGGGCATGCTATTTTACATACAGACTTATCAATGAGCTTTTTTATTGAAAATGCACTTCAAGTAAAAAACAAATATGAAATTCAAGCCGATAAATTCGCTGCAGAATTACTTTTATATGACATTGAATCCAATTATGAAATTAATGGATTAACTATATCTCAATTAAGTTCCTACTATGGCGTTCCTGAGCATATTATAGAAATGAAAATTTTGATGTGCCAAAGAAATATGTGAAATATAAGTTTTATTAGTTTATGTTGGCTGAAGATTAGCAGAATAAAGAAATATGCTGAACTATATAGAGGTATCAGATAGAAGGGGGGATAATGAAATGTCATGGAGGAATAGACCGACTTTTATTGAAAGCTGTCCTGAAGATATAGACTATATATTATTTGTTGATGAGAATGGAGATTCAAATTTAAAATACATAAAAAAATGTATAATAAACAAGCATTTACCTGATAACAACAATAGATTTTTAACTATTACAGGAACAATAGTAAAAAAAGAAGATTTAACTAACATCAAAAACAAAATTTTAGCATTAAAGCAAAAGTATTGGGAAAACGGCATGTTTTATTATAAAGGGCACTTAAAAAGAGTTTGCTTTCATTCCGTTGATATTAGAACTAAAAAAGGTCCCTTTAGTGATAAAATTATTCGTTATAATGATTTTATAATAGATTTATCTGCCATATTAGATGAAATACCTGCAATTATTGTTTCATCAACTATAGATAAATATAATTTATATATGAAATATAACTCACCATATAATCCATATAATTTGAGTTTAAATTTTGTATTAGAAAGATTTGTAAAATATATATTAAAACCTGGTGAAAAGGGTATTGTAATATTAGAAGCTCGAGGAGAAAAAGATGATAAAAAGCTATTAGATCACATAAAATTCATCATTGATAATGGAACTAATGTGGTTAGTTCGAATTATTTTTCAAAAATAAAAGGAGTATTTTTCAACCCCAAATGGCACGCTCAATCTAATGGTAAAAAATCATATTTCGGTTTAGAAATAACTGATTTGTATTCCTATCCAATTTTTAAATATTGTTCAACTGGCACCAAAGATAAGGCTTTTCAAACATTAGAAAGTAAACTTTTTAAATATCCTAATTACACAGGATGTGGTGTTAAAAAGTTCCCATAAAAAAATAAAAGCCGCCCATTAAAGGCGGTCGCCCGACGCAATGCGAGCCCCAGAAGGATTACCCTTCATGTTCATTATATATTATTATTGTATACATTTCAAGTGTAAAATATACTATAAGTATCTATAAAAGATAAAAATATTAGGTTTCATTAAGAGGTGATAATATGGCTGTAAAAATCAACTATTCAAAGAACGGGAATGAATATTTTAGGGTTACGGCAACAATAGGGCGTGACGCTAACGGAAAACTAATCAGAAAAGAATTCTATGGGAAATCAAAGAAAGAAGCAGAAGATAAAAGAGATGAATATTTGAATGGAATAAAAAATGGCCTTAATATAGACTATACGAATATATCTTTAGGAGAGCTGATGCATTTATGGCTATTTGAAATTGTTCGAATTTCAAATAAAATTAAGCCCTCAACATTTCAAAGATATGAAGGCATTTATAGAAATTATATTTTAAACAGTGAAATTTACGGATTAAGATTATGTGATTTAAAAGCTATTCAAATACAAAGATACTATAACAAATTATATGAAAATGGCAAAAGCAGCAGTGTAATAAAAAACCTTAATAAATTACTCAAAACATTTTTTAATTATGCAATGGCTGAAGGCTATTTATTAAAAAATCCTTGTCGTACTGGTAACATTGTAATTCCTAAGGATTGTGAATTTGAAAAAAATCAAGATAAAATCGAAGTATTTAGTAATGAAGAGATTAATCTTCTTAAAATAAATTTAGAAAATAACCGATTAAAAGCTCTAATACTATTAGCCCTTGGAACTGGATTACGTGAGGGTGAACTTCTTGGGTTAAAATGGAGCGATATTGACTTTACTAACAAAGAATTAAAAGTTGAAAGAAGTGTTAAGCAAGTAAATATTATAAATTCTGATGGAAGCAGAGAATATAAAACAATTGTTCAAACGCCAAAATCCAAAAATTCTATAAGAACAGTCCCAATTCCATCAAATTTAATACCAATCTTAAAAGAACAAGAGCTACAACAAAAACAAGATAGATTAAAAGCAGGTCCACTTTATATTAATAATGAGTTTGTATTTACTACTGAAACAGGAAATTTAATTGATGCAAGAAATTTACTTAGAAGTTACAAAAGATTACTCAAAAAAGCAGGTATTCCTTATAAAAAATTTCATGCTTTACGTCATACTTATGCAACTAAACTCTTTGAAGCTAATGTTCCATTAAAAACAGTTCAAACTCTTTTAGGACATAGTGATATATCCATTACAGCTAATATATACACTCATGTTATGCCTAAAGAGAAAATAGAGGCAGCAGAAAAGTTAAATAATTTATTTGCTTAATATAAGGGGATAACCCTTTTTTATTTTATACTTTTTTAGTGTGGGAAAAGTGTGGGAAAATCATAGATGTTAAAAAATAACAAACCCTGTAAGCCTTGAGCCTACAGGGTTTTGGTGCGCCGGACAGGATTCGAACCTGCGACCTACTGATTCGTAGTCAGTTACTCTATCCAGCTGAGCTACCAGCGCATATATCATTATATATAATATCACAGGTTATTAAAAAAATCAAACCTGCGGCAATATAAAAGCCGCACACTGTGCGGCAGATGGCGGAGAAGGCGAGATTCGAACTCGCGCTAGAGTTACCCCTACTAACGGTTTAGCAAACCGTCCTCTTCGGCCACTTGAGTACTTCTCCACGCCAAAGATATAATATGGCGGAGAGGGTGGGATTCGAACCCACGGTAGGGTCACCCCTACGCCGGTTTTCAAGACCGGTGCCTTAAACCAACTCGACCACCTCTCCGTGTCGGAACATTTTATATTATATCAGCTGTTAAAGCCGATGTCAACATAAAATGTCCCTATTTTTTATATTTTTATCTGGTAATTTTATCTATGCCGCCCATGTAAGGAATAAGAACCTCAGGTATTCTTACACTTCCATCCGCTTCCTGATAGTTTTCAAGTATTGCTGCAACTGTTCTTCCAACTGCAACGCCAGAACCATTAAGAGTATGCACGAATTCCGGTTTAGCCTTTGGATTTCTTCTAAACTTTATGTTTGCCCTTCTTGCTTGGAAATCCTCAAAGTTAGAGCAGCTTGAAATCTCTACATATCTTCCATAGCTTGGCATCCAAACCTCAAGATCATAGGTCTTTGCAGATGAGAATCCTAAATCTCCAGTACAAAGTTTTACAACTCTGTGAGGAAGTCCAAGCATTTGAAGAACTTCTTCAGCATCATGAGTTAATAATTCGAGTTCTTCATAGGACTTTTCAGGATCAGCAAACTTAACAAGCTCAACCTTATTGAACTGGTGCTGCCTTATAAGGCCTCTTGTATCACGGCCTGCAGAACCTGCCTCTGCCCTAAAGCATGCAGAATATGCTGTATGCTTTATAGGAAGAGCCTCTCCATCAAGTATATCATCCATATACATATTAGTAACCGGAACTTCTGCTGTTGGAATCAGGAAGTATTCAAGGCCTTGAAGTTTAAACATATCCTCCTCAAACTTTGGAAGCTGCCCTGTTCCTGTCATGGCTTTTCTGTTTGCCATATAAGGCGGGAATATCTCTACATAACCATGCTTTTGAGTATGTAAGTCAAGCATAAAATTAATACATGCCCTCTCAAGCCTTGAGCCCAGTCCCTTATAGAAAGTAAACCTCGCACCAGTAACCTTTGCACCTCTTTCAAAGTCGAGGATGTCAAGGTTTGTGCCTATATCCCAATGAGCCTTTGCTTCAAAATCAAATTTTCTTGGTTCTCCCCATCTTCTAATCTCAGGATTATCCTTATCGCTCTCTCCAACTACAACATCCTCATTTGGAATGTTTGGAATTCTAAGTAAAACTGAAGTTATATCCTCTTCAACCCTTGAGAGCTCTTCATCATATCCCTTTATTTTATCAGAGAGCTCCTTCATCTCTGCCATAAGAGCATCCACAGGTTTGCCTTCCTTCTTTAATTTAGGAATTTCCTGTGAATCAGTATTTCTTTTGTTCTTTAAAGTCTCAACTTCTACTAATATCTGTCTTCTTCTTTCATCAAGTTCAACTGCCCTGTCGATAAGTCCAATGTCAAAGGATTTGCTTCTGTTTAACATAGCCTGCTTTACCATATCTGGATTATTTCTTATTCTTTTAATATCAAGCATTATATCCCTCCTAAGATTTATAAAATAAAAAAGCCCTTCGCACACCACAAAGGGGCGAAAGGCTAACTTCCGTGTTGCCACCCTAATTGACCATAAAGTCCACTCTAATGTGCTTAACGGGCACCTGCGTTTTGTTCATCACAAACCCTCAAAGGTGGATTCAATAGATTATGCTGCCTGTTTACACCAGCCACAGGCTCTCTTTAAGCATTAAAACTATTTACTAATCCTTATCATCGGTTTTTATTTTTTATAATTATACCACTTACATAAAAAATTGCAACTACTATGTATAGATTTTTCATATCCGTCAATAATTAAAATAGGGGAGGGGTAGTATGAGCGAAGTTGATATTTTATATCAAATATCAAATTTAAAAGAAGTCGACTACAAAAACTTGTTAATGATTTCGGGCCTTATTGAACTTCTTATAAGTAAAAATATAATTTCAAGGGAAGAACTACTAAATAAAATCAAAAGCCTTGATAATATAACCTCGCATGGCATTATACAGTAAAATCATCTAAAAGATTAGGTATTCAGCCTTTACCTAATCTTTTTTTATATTGTCAGACTTTGATATTTAAATAAAAATAAACTAAAATTAAAAAGAGTATTTTTAGGCAGGTGAAGTCAAATGAAAAAGGGCTATATCTATATTCTTTTGTCAGCTTTTATATTCAGCACTATGGAAATCATATCAAAAATTATATCAAATCAAATAAATCCTTATCAATTAAACTTTATACGTTTTTTAATAGGAGGATTAATACTTCTTCCCTTTGCACTTTTAGATATTAAAAAAAGGGAAATAAAGCTCAGCAAAAAGGATTTTTTATATTTTGCATTAACAGGCTTTTTATGCGTAGTTATATCAATGTCCTTCTTTCAACTATCGATTCTTTACACAAAGGCTTCAATAGTTGCTGTGGTTTTCAGCACAAATCCTGTATTTACAATTCCCTTTGCCTTTTTTATTTTAAAGGAGAAATTAAATGTTAAAACAATATTTTCAATGATACTAAGCATCATAGGAGTTGTATTCATATTTAACCCTTTTGGCTTAAAGGTCGATATTATAGGAATAACATTAGCCGTACTTGCTGCCATATCCTTCTCACTATACAGCATAGTTGGAAGGCTCAGGATGGATGTTTACGGAAATACTGTTTTGACCTGTTTTTCTTTTTTAATAGGGGATGCATTTTTGCTTATAATTCTTCTAATCTTTAAAGTGCCGATATTTAATGGAATAACAATAAAAATACTTCCCCATATTATTTATCTTGGAGTTATTGTAACGGGTTTAGGGTATCTTTTCTATTTTACTGCCATAAAAGAAACCTCTGTCGTAACATCCTCAATAGTATTTTTTATAAAGCCTGCCCTTGCCCCTATATTATCCCTTATTTTAATAGGAGAAAAAATACCTTATAATACAATAATTGGAATAATATTTATTTTGTTTGGTGCCTATGTTATGTTCTCAGCAAAGAAAAGAGCCTATGCAAAAGCATAGGTTCTTTAAAATTATTCTACAGTTTCATTAAGTTTATTAATAATGTTCTCAAGCTGTTTCAAATATTCTCCATAGCCTGCCCAATCGCCGTTTCTTTGGGATTCTTTCATATTGTTAAACAGCTCCTGTGCCTTTTTAGCAAGATCCTTAGCATTATTCTCAGTTTCAGAAATATCTATCGGCTGTGAAGGCTTTGTATAATCCTCGTTAAACAGCCTTAAAAGAGCCTTTTCAATATTGTCCTCCATAACGATTTTATCGCCATATCCTATTATAACCTTTTTAAGCTCAGGAAGGCTCTTGCCGGACTGCGCCCTTATATATAGAGGTCTTACATAGAGTATTGAATTTCCAATAGGTATTATATTAACCTCTCCTAAAACAACCTCTGAGCCCTGCTGTCCCCAAAGAGTTCTTGCGCTTGATATGTTTGTATCGGTGTTAAGTTTAGAATTAAACTGTGAAGGACCGTAAATAGCCTTTTCCTTTGGGAACTTTATAAGTACAAGCTGCGACAGGTTTTTGTCCATCCTGACAGCAAGAAGGGATACCATGTTTTCCTTCTTTGCAACAGTATAGGGTATTGTCAAGAGAAATTCTTCTTCCTCTTCCCCCGGAAGCCTCATTATCTGATAAACTGTATCTACGTTTACATCCTGTCCATTTTGTCCCTTATATTTTGCAATACTCCAAAGGTCCTCGCTGTTATAAAATGTAATAGGATTTTTCATGTGATATCTTTCAAATACACTGGCTTGAAGTAAAAACACATCCTCAGAATACCTTATATGCTCTTTTAAATCCTTTGGCATATCATCAATGTCCTTAAAAATATTAGAATAAATAGCTCCAATTGTTTTTGCTATTGCATCGTTTTTATCTGCTAAATAAAATTTAACATCACCGTTATATGCATCAACTACAACCTTAACAGAATTTCTTATATAATTTACTCCGTTATAAGGCTCAGAATATGGAAATCTATCCGTTGTAGTATATCCATCTATAATCCAATAAAGCCTCCCCTCTGATAATACAAGATAAGGGTCGCTATCATAACCTATAAAGGGGGCTATTTTCTTAACTCTGCTTACGATATTTCTATTGAGTATTACCCTGCTTTTTGAAGTTATATCGTTTGATAAAAGGAAATTAAGGCTCCCCTGATTTACAGTAAATAATAGCCTGTTTAATGGATTTAGATATATCCCTGCACTTCCGTCATATCTTGTTTCCTTATTATCATTGCCCGATGGATAGTCTATTTCATTGCTTTTAGCATCAACTATTATATAATCGTTGCTTAGCTCTCCAAAATATATTTGAGGTTTGTCAAGTTTTATCATACCTGATGATGGAATATCCCTTAATATAAAGTCTGGAAGTCCTGAAGAATTTACAACATTAGTAAAGGATGCTACAGCCCCATATCCATGGGTATAGAAAAGGTGCTTGTTCTGCCATGTCTGGAATCTTTGCTCCCTGTTTGAGTTATCAAGCTCCCTTGCAGAAATAAATATCTGTCTTTTTTTCCCATCGATTATATACCTGTCTATATCAACATCATTGAATTTATAATAATTTCTTATAGCCTGTATTTGATTATATACATCAAGAACCTGAGAAAACTCTGCTATTCTGATATTTTCTATTGTACCCTTATTTTCTTCTAAATCCTTAGATGTTAAAGTATTAGTTACATTAAAATCCTTTTCAGCAAGGTTTTCAAGGTTAAAAGCCCTTCGAGTTGCTTCTATGTTGTATGTAAGATAGGGCATTTCCTTATCCCTTGCATTTGGTGATACAATAAATTTTTCAACTATTCCCGAGAGCAGCCCCTCAAATATGATTAATGCAACTATAAAAACTGCAGTGGCTATAATCATCTTTACTTTTTTTCTTATAATTGAAAATGCAATAACTATTGAAGCTGCTATACAAAGGATTGATATTATTCTGTACATAGGAAGAGTAACATGAACATCAGTATAGCTTGCACCAAAGGCAACTCCCCTCGGAGAATATACTATATTAAGACCCTTAATATAAAAGGCAGCAGATAAGAGCAAAAGAAAAATAGCTCCGAAAATTGAAAGCTGTTTTGCTATAAACCTTACAAGGCTGCTGCTTTTAATATCCATAAGCCCCCTGAAACTTGATATACCTTCTCTAACCCTAACAATTGAATAGAATGTCAAGGTAACAATTATGAGTATTATTATTATAGTTATTAAAATTGATAAAACGCCTTCAATTAAAGGAAGCTTAAAAACATAAAAGGATGCATCGAGTTTAAATATAGGATCCTTATATCCAAAACTTTTTCCTTTTAAAAATTCAAGTATTCTATACCAAAATCCTCCCGTAAAGGCTAAGGAAACAAAAAAAGATATTATAAAAGATATTAAATATATTATTCTGTTCTGTTTTTTATTTCTACTCTTATCATAAACAACCGACTCAATCTTTAAGTAGCTGTTTCTAAGATATATTGAATATAAAGTTATTAGAGAATATAAAACTATAAGTGTAGGTAAAAATATTATAATCTTAGCTTTAAAAGATGTTAAAAACACATTTAAATAGCCAACTTCCTTGAACCATTGAAAATCTATTATAAAACTTGAAAGAGAAAGAATTATTATTATAAGTATAACTGCAATGCTTATTATTTTAAATAAACTTTTTCTCATAAAACATTAAACCTCCGCAGGAATAAGATATCCTTTTAATTTCAGAACATCTATTATTCTCCCCATGATTTCATCGTTTTCCGCCTCTATTGTATGGATATGAATTCCATCCGTAAGATAGGATAAAGGCTTTGACTTGTTGATATTCAACTTCTCAATGAATTCATCTACATCATACATAGATTTTAGCATAAGCTTTCCAGTAATCTCGCCATAGAGCTTATGCTCTATGGTAACATCTATAACTTTTCCTCCCATAGAAACTATAGTTTTAAGTTCATCCTCAATATCTTTTTCCTCATGCTTTACAGCTATTATTTTTCTTACAGTATCCTTTGCATTATCAATAAACAAATACCCCTGTGGTGTTGAAATTATATTTTCTCCCTCTGCCCTTAAAAGTGCAATATCCTGAACGATAACCTGCCTGCTCACGTTATATCTTTGGGACAATTCTCCTCCCTTTGCCGGTACCTTTATTTCTTTAAGATAAGATAATATTAACTGTCTTCTCTCTTCCCCTTTCACTCTATCCCTCCTTATTACTATTAACTATATTATACTATAATTTGTCAAATATAAATATAAATCAAATCCATTAAATAGTTCAACCCATATTACTTAAGCAATATGGGTTAAAAATCAATATTATTGAGGAGGAATCCAATCCACCATCCAGGATTCTTCAATTTTAATCATTCCAATATTAAGTTCTCTGTTTGTATCATTAAACTTTACTTTAACAAGGGCATGAGTACCTGTATTGTCAACTGTATAACTGCCGACAGTAAAATTTTTTGATATAAAGCCCTGAGCAAAAGCTTCTTCATTTTCTTTTACATAATCATCAAAGTATTTTCTATAAGTATTGTTTTCATCATCGGAGTAAAGCAAATAAGCATCAAGCCATCTGCCTTGGGATTCAAATTCCATCTGCTTTTTTAATATATCATTTGGTTTTGAAGTTTTATCCCTGTTAAAAATACTTCTATTTCTCTTAAAAGGATTTTCAAAGGAGATATTATTTATTTTAGGCACTTTGCCTTCTACTCTAATTATAACATTTTTAATACCCGGTATTTCAGTCAAAGAATTTACTATAGAATATATGGTATTATTTAAAACTGCCTCATTTTCGGTACTAATATCATTAAATTCCTTTGATAAATCCAATATTATTGTATCTTCTTTTCTTGATACCGAGAGCAATTTTGTTCCCTTAGGAATAATATATAAAGTATCTTTAGTATCTGTACCTTTTAAAAACTCTTCGAGGATTGTTCTTTCTAATGAATTATTAAAGGATACTAAACGTGAACTTGCAGAAAGACTGCTTCCTTCTTTAGAAGGGTAAAATAATATTATGTTGACTTTGCTCTTTTTGTCTTCTATTGCTGATTTTTCTATCTTTGTTGATGTTTTAGGGATTTCATTAGTTTTTTTTGTGCAGCCTGAAAAATTTAAAAAAATAGGCAGAAGAAGAATAGCCATAATTATTTTTTTCATAAAAACACTCCTTAACCTAATTTATAGGGAAGCGTTATTGTAAAAAGACTACCTTCACCCACCTTGCTTGAAACCTTTATATCCCCTTTATGAAGTTTTATTATTTCATAGGCAATAGGAAGACCTAAACCGCTTCCCCCTGTTTTCCTGTCCCTCGTTTTATCAACCCTGTAAAATCTCTTAAATATATTAGGTATATCTTCTTCAGGTATGCCTATGCCGTAATCCTTTATATTTATTTTAACCATGTTTTCTTTTTCAATCCATATATCAATAAAATTGTCTTCGTTTGAATATTTTATTGCATTTTCAAGTATATTATATACTGCTCTGAATATGCTCTCTTTGTTTCCTTCAACCATTGCACTATCAAAATTTGAACGTATGTTAATATTTTTATCATTTGCTATTGGAGTTAATCTTTTAACTACACAACTGCAGACATCAGATATGTCAAATAAGTTAAAGGATATACCCTTTTTATCTTCAAGCTTTGAAAGCTCTAAAAGATTATTTACTATAACCGTAAGCCTATTTATTTCTTCATCAATATCTTTAAGAAATTCAATCGATATTTTTTTATCCTCTATTCCTCCTGACAAAAGAGACTGTACTAAAACCTTCATACTTGCAAGAGGTGATTTTAATTCATGGGAAGCATCTGCAACAAATCTTTTTCTTTCTTCATCCACTCTATAAAGTTTTTCATTCATCTCATTAAAAACATAACAAAGCCTTGAAATTTCATCATTGCCCTTAACAAAAACTTTTTTCTTTAGTTCTCCCCTCTCTACTGCTTCAATTGCACTTATAACCTCTTCGAGAGGGTATGTCATCTGCCATGACTTTACATAGCTTATCATTAGTCCAATAAACAGCATAAAAATAGACATTATTATTAATTTCTTTTGATAGTCGTAAATCTCAGTATTTACTGTTTTAAGAGAATTCATTAAAAAAACAGCACCATCAATATTATTGTTGCGCATAATAGGATAAGATATATAAAGCAGCTCATCATTTTCAGTAATATGATTTCCAAAGCTCTCCTGTCCCTTTAATGCTTTATCAACTTCATCTATATCAGCTAATTTAATACCATAAATTAAATTTAAAGAATCAAATATAACATTTTTATCTTTATCAACAATAATAATCCTTAAACCAGATTCAATAGCCTCTTTAATAGCACTGTTGCTTAAAAAATCTCTATCATCTGTATTTTTAATATTTTTTGAAATGCTTTTGGCTCGGGACATAACCTCATTTTTATATGAATTAAAGTAACTATTTCTTAATATGTAATATGCAAAAGTGTTCATAATAATGAGAAAAAATATTATGCCAAAAATAAAAGATGCTAGTATTTTAATTCTTAGCGTATCCTTAAATTTCTCATCCTTTATAATAATAACCAACTCCCCATTTTGTTAGTACATACTGGGGATTTCCAGGGTCTTTCTCGATTTTTTCTCTTAATCTTCTTATGTGTACATCAACGGTTCTTGAATCTCCATAATAATCATATCCCCAAATAATCTCAAGAAGAGTTTCTCTGCTGTAGATTTTACCGGGATTCGTTAACAGCAAGAATAATATATCAAATTCCTTTGATGTTAAATCAACAGGTTTTCCTGATATATTAACTTTTCTCGAAGGAACATCTATCATTATGTCTCCTTCTCTTATTATATCTGCTTTATTTGTTACGATATCATAGGTTCTTCTTAAAAGAGCCTTTATTCTTGCCCTAAGCTCAAGTATATTAAAGGGCTTAGTCATATAATCATCGGCTCCATATTCAAATCCTAAAACCTTATCTTCATCCTCTCCCTTTGCAGTAAGCATTATTATAGGAATTGAAGACCTTTCTCTTATTTTCTTTAAAAGCACTAAACCGTCTATCTTAGGAAGCATTATATCAAGTACTATTAAATTGTATATGTTCTCATCCATCTTCATTAGAGCCTCTTCCCCGTCATAGGCCACATCAACCTCATAACCATCAAGTTCGAGATTATATTTTATACCCTTAACGAGATTCTCTTCATCATCTATTATAAGGATTCTATATTCCATAGACTCTCCTCCTCTTTTATCTTTAAAGCTCTCTATTTCTTATAATTATAACATTTATGTATAATTATTGCATTAGTTTTTACAATCACATCTTTGAAGTATGATAAGTTTTTCATCCTCCTTTAATGAATAGTTATGATGATTAAGTATAAGATACTTAACGTAACTATCTTCATTTTCAATATAGGATAGGGCTATTTCTGGATGGTTATAATAGGCATTAACTATTTTTATATTTTTACGTCTTTGAAGCAGCGATGGCAATAATTTTTCAATTATTACAATAATAGAATTTGTAAACATATTAAAACCGCAGTTAATCTTACCAATGTCATGAAGTAAACAAGCTTTTATAAGATATGTATCATATAAATTTTTTTTCAAGCTCTCCTCAAGAGCATCCCTTGCAACTCTCACGCTGTGAACTTTACAATATTTAGGAAGCCTTTTAAACAACTCAACTTCATAGGAATTAAGGTATTTATTAATAAAGTTAATGTCCTCCTTTGTAAGCTTTGCAAAGGCTGCTGTAATAAATTGCCTGAATCTATAAAACACTCAAATCAAATCCTTTTGCTTTAATAAAAACATAAATATATTATATAATAGATTTTTAATTTTTTGAACTATATATATAAGAATACATTTATAATAAAATATGGTATTAAAAAAATAAATTAACTCAAAGTATCAATAATATCTTTTTAGTTTTCTTAATAGTTTTTCATTATAATCTTCGCTGAGGTTATTAGATTTTTATCATCGTTTTTATCTCTTTCTCCTATGGACATTATAGGCATTGTTGTTGCAAATATCACAAAAAACTAAAAGACACATGCATAGCATGTGCCTTGAATCAAAAAATAAAAAACTGGCAGCCACCTACTTTTCCAAGCCGTCTCCAGCTCAGTATCATCGGCGCACCTATGCTTAACCTTCGTGTTCGGAATGGGAACGGGTGTTACCATAGATGCCTAACCACCAGATATTTGTTTTAATATTTTTCTCCTTGCTATCTGATTTCTTCTTTAGTTCTAAGCCTCGCTTCCTTGAAAATTAAGAACTTTTGCAAACTCGCTTCTCTCAAACAAGCAAAGGTTCTAAGATTTTCTGCGTCAGACTCGGCAAGAACTAATACGAATAAATCATAATGCTTCGTCGTAAAATATTAAAAATCTCAACTATTTAATATAGTTCTTTGAAAG
>NZ_FUYH01000025.1 GCF_900167605.1 Caloramator quimbayensis
TCACCAACTAGCTAATGGGCCGCGGGCCCATCTCATGGCGATAAATCTTTGACCGTTAGGTCATGTGACCCTACGGTTTTATGCGGTATTAGCACCAATTTCTTAGTGTTATCCCCCTCCATGAGGCAGGTTACCCACGTGTTACTCACCCGTCCGCCGCTAAGGTTCAAAAGCAAGCTTTTTCCCCTCCGCTCGACTTGCATGTGTTAAGCACGCCGCCAGCGTTCGTCCTGAGCCAGGATCAAACTCTCAAGATAAAATCCTGAAACTCATTTTTGATGCTTATTTGCATCTTTTATGGTACGTTCGCTTATCCACTGTTCAATTTTCAAGGTTCAAATTTTACGGTTATTTCAACCGACGCATTTTATTATATCATGCACTAACTTTGATGTCAACTGTTTTTATTTTTTTCTTTTTTTCGACGCCTTCATAGCGCCGACACTTATTAATATTATCATCTTATTTTGTCTTTGTCAACAAGTTTATTTCTTTGCTAATGAAATTTTTTAGTTTTTGAATCAAAAGCTGTAACGTAAAGACAAATAGTATTAAATCATATTATCTTACTATTTTCAAACACTAGTTTTTGGTATTTAAAAATAATATAGCCTCTACTTATTTAGATAAATAGAGGCTATATATTAATACATCTGTAAATTGTAAAGTCTTAAAGAAGTGAGCAACTTCTGTCACTAATTAGGTTAATTTATCTGCTATTGGTTCTCTTCTTCATTATCGTTGCTGTTTATTTTTGCAACAGACACTATTCTCTCATCTTCTTTGGTTTTCATTAAAGTTACTCCCATAGTATTTCTTCCTGATCTTGATATCTGATTGACTTCAAGCCTTATTATAATATTGCTGTTATTAATAAGCATTATCTCATCGCTGTCTTTAACAGTCTTTGCACCTACTATTTTTCCTGTCTTTTCTGTTACTTTATATGTTATTATTCCTTTTCCACCTCTATGGTGAACAGGATATTCTGTATATGAAGTTCTTTTTCCATAACCATTTTCACTTACAATGAGAAGATCTTGTTCTAAATCTACTATTTCTGCACCAACAACTATATCATTTTCTCTAAGTGTTATTGCTTTTACTCCTGCTGCTGTTCTTCCCATAGGTCTTACATCTTCCTCATTAAATGTGAGGCTGTATCCATTTTGTGTTATAACTGCTATAGTCTGCTTTCCATCTGTAAGTTTAGCTCCTATAAGCTCATCTGAATCTCTTAAATTAATAGCATTAAGTCCATTTTTTCTTATTGAACTGAATTCACTTAAGGTGGTCTTTTTCATAAGACCATTCTTTGTTACAAACAGTAAGTATTCTTCCTCATTAAATTCTTTTATAGAAATTACAGCCTGAATTTTTTCCCTTGGATTTAGAGGAAGTATGTTTACAATATTTGTTCCTTTAGCAGTTCTTCCACCTTCGGGTATCTCATACGCTTTTAATTTATATGCTCTTCCCATATTTGTAAAGAAGATAATATTGTTATGGGTAGAAGTTATAAAAAGATGTTCAACAAAGTCATCTTCCCTTGTAGAAAGACCCTGTATGCCCTTCCCCCCGCGTTTTTGACTTCTATATGCATCTATTGTAATTCTTTTTATATATCCCGCATGAGTAATAGTTACCGCTACTTCTTCTTCCTGTATTAAATCTTCAACATCTATTTCCTCAAATTTACTCATTATTTTGGTTCTTCGTGTATCTCCATACTTTTGTTTTATTTCATTAAGCTCATCTTTTATTATACTCAGCAATAATCTTTCATTCTCTAATACTTCTCTTAGATAGTTTATTGTTTTTATAAGCTCTGCATATTCCTCTTCGATTTTCTCCCTTTCAAGTCCTGTAAGCCTTTGAAGCCTCATATCAAGTATTGCTTGAGCTTGTTTTTCAGAAAGTCCAAATTTTTCCATCAAGCCATTTCTTGCAATCTCAACTGTTTTTGAACTTCTAATAAGATTTATTACTTCATCTATGTGGTCAAGGGCTATTCTTAAGCCTTCTAATATGTGTGCCCTTGCTTCTGCCTTATCAAGCTCATATCTTGTTCTTCGTGTTAAAACTTCCTTTTGGAAATTTATATAGTGTATTAAGGCTTCTTTAAGATTTAATGTTTTTGGTTCTCCATCAACAAGAGCTATCATTATAACTCCAAATGTATCCTGCATTTTAGTATGCTTATAGAGGAGGTTTAAAACAACATTAGGGTTAGCATCTCTTTTTAATTCAATTACAATTCTCATTCCCTGTCTATCGGACTCATCTCTTAAATCTGAAATTCCCTCTATCTTTTTATCCTTTACGAGCTCTGCAATATCTTCAATGAGCTTTGCTTTATTAACCTGATATGGAATTTCAGTTATAATAATTTTATTTTTACCTTTTTCCTCTTCTATTACTGCCTTTGCTCTAACTATTATTCTTCCTCTGCCTGTTTCATATGCCTGCCTTATTCCATCTTTTCCAAGAATAACCCCTGCAGTTGGAAAATCAGGTCCCTTTATCTTTGTCATTAATTCTTTTATTGATACATCTGGATTATCAATAAGCATTATTGTTCCATCTATAACTTCAGAAAGGTTGTGAGGAGGTATATTTGTAGCCATACCAACTGCTATACCTGAAGAACCATTAACAAGAAGATTAGGATATCTTGAAGGAAGTACAGAAGGTTCCTTTTCACTTCCATCAAAGTTATCTACAAAATCTATTGTATCCTTATTAATGTCTCTCATCATTTCCATTGCAATTTTTGAGAGCCTAGCCTCAGTATAACGCATAGCAGCTGCACCATCGCCGTCAACTGAACCAAAGTTTCCGTGACCATCAACAAGAAGATATCTTGTTGAAAAATCCTGCGCAAGCCTTACCATTGCATCATATACTGCACTATCGCCATGAGGATGGTATTTACCTAAAACGTCTCCAACGATTCTTGCACTCTTTCTGTACTGTTTATCAGGAAAAAGTCCAAGTTCGTGCATAGAGTAAAGTATCCTTCTATGAACAGGCTTTAATCCGTCTCTTACATCAGGAAGAGCTCTCCCAACGATTACACTCATCGCATAATCTATATAGCATTTTTTCATCTCATCATTAATATTTACTATTTGAATCTTCTCATTTATTTCTTCCATAACTTCACCTCAATCGTAGACAAGTTAAATATCAAGATTTTGAACTTTTTTAGCGTTTTGTATTATAAATTCACGTCTTGGCTCTACTTTATCACCCATTAATATTGTAAAAATCTCATCAGCTGCAACTGCATCTTCAACATCAACCTTAAGCATCTTTCTTGTCTTTGGGTTCATAGTTGTTTCCCAGAGCTGCTCTGGATTCATTTCACCAAGACCTTTATATCTTTGAATTGTAACATTATCTCTTCCAATCTCATCAAGCTTTCTTTCAAGTTCTCTATCTGTATAAACATAATATTCCTTTTTATTTTTGCTTATCTTATAAAGAGGAGGCTGTGCTATATATACATGTCCCTCTTCAATTAGCGGCTTCATATATCTATAGAAAAATGTTAAAAGAAGCGTCCTTATGTGTGCACCATCAACATCAGCATCTGTCATTATTATAATCCTGTCATATCTTATCTTGCTTAAATCGAATTCTTCATCTATTCCAGCACCGAAAGCTGTTATCATAGACCTTATTTCAGCATAGGATAATACTTTATCAAGTCTTTGCTTCTCTACATTCATTATTTTTCCTCTAAGAGGAAGAATAGCCTGAAATCTTCTATCTCTTCCCTGTTTTGCAGAGCCTCCAGCGGAGTCCCCCTCAACGATAAATATCTCGCATTGTTTGGGATCCTTTTCGGAGCAGTCTGCAAGCTTTCCAGGAAGGGATGTATTTTCAAGTACGCTTTTTCTTCTTGTAAGCTCTCTTGCTTTTCTTGCAGCTTCTCTTGCTCTTGAAGCCATTATACATTTATCTATTATTGATTTTGATATTTGAGGATTTTCCTCTAAAAATGCTGAAACTCTATCAGAAACAATTGAATCTACAATACCCCTGACCTCAGTATTTCCAAGCTTTGTTTTAGTTTGTCCTTCAAACTGCGGGTTAGGAATTTTTACAGATATAACTGCAGTAAGACCTTCCCTCGTATCCTCTCCTGAAAGATTGTTTTCATTTTCTTTTATAAATCCATATTTTCTTGCATAATCATTCACAACCTTTGTAAGGGCAGTTTTAAAGCCTGAAACATGAGTTCCTCCCTCAGTTGTATCTATATTGTTTGCAAAAGAAAATATGCTTTCATTGTATCCATCATTATACTGCATAGCAATTTCAACTATTATATCATCTTTATTGCCCTTAATATATATCGGTTTTTCATTTATTGCTTCTTTATTTCTGTTTAAATATACAACAAACTCTTTTATGCCGCCTTCATAATGAAAAACTTCGCTTTTTCCATATCTCTCATCTGTTAGAGTTATTTTTATACCATTATTCAAAAATGCAAGCTCTCTTATTCTTTGAGATAAGACTTCGTATTCAAATTCAAGAGTTTCAAATATCTGATAATCAGGTTTAAAAGTAACAATTGAACCTGTTTCTTTTGTATTGCCTATAACCTCAAGCTCTGTTACAGTCTTACCTCTTTCATATCTTTGACGATATATTCTTTCACCATTTTTAACCTTAACTTCCAGCCATTCAGAAAGTGCATTTACTACTGAAGCACCAACCCCATGCAATCCTCCTGATACTTTATAACCTCCACCGCCAAACTTTCCACCTGCATGAAGTACAGTGAATACAACTTCAACAGCTGGCTTATTCAGCTTAGGATGTATTCCTATAGGTATACCTCTTCCATTGTCAGTTACAGTTACAGAATTATCTGAATGTATCGTTACGGTTATTTCATTACATGTACCCTCTAGTGCTTCATCTATTGCATTATCAAGAATTTCATATACAAGATGATGAAGACCCCTTGATCCTGTGCTCCCTATATACATTCCAGGCCTTTTTCTAACAGCCTCAAGACCTTCTAATACCTGTATCTGACTGGCATCATATTTATTAATTTCTTTAGCCATTTTTTTCACCTCTTCTTTATAACTCGTCTATAAAACCGCTGCGTTTTGTAAGTGTAACAGATGATATTGGAGATAAATAAATTATACTTTTTTTGTTTCTTTCAGTTAAAACAAAGGATTTTGGATCTTCGCTGCTTATTTTTTGAATAAAACCTTCTTCTTCTGCAGTATTTAAGAAAAGTTTTGTATCTGAACTTGTTGTAGAGTTAATATCAAATATAGCTATAACTTCTGACAATGGTATTACTACATTCTCTCCAAGATGTAAAAACATAGAATTCTCCTCCTTAAAATATTATAAACCTCTATTATTGTTTTTTCACTGTACCTTGCTTTACAGTAAATATCGACTTATTATCAAAATGAAAAGCATTTATATCATTCAAAGTTGTACATGTTAAAAAAGTTTGAATGTTTTTAAATGTATTGAGAAGATGCTTTTGTCTATTAATATCAAGCTCTGACATAACATCATCAAGTAAAAGTATTGGGTATTCTCCAACTTCAGACTTTATTATTTCAATCTCCGATAGTTTTAAAGAAAGTGCTGCAGACCTTTGCTGTCCCTGTGAGCCATATATTCTTGCATCAGTTCCATTAATTCTAATTATTATATCATCCCTATGCGGTCCTTTTAAAGTATAGCCCTTCTCAATATCCTTATCGATTTGATTAATATAAAAGTTTAATAATTCTTTTTTTACTTGACTTTTACTATTAAATAATCCTGCATCGCATTGATATGTAATTTCAATTTCTTCTTCTCCATTAGTTATTTTTCTATGTATTAATCTTGCAATCATAGAAAGCTTTTTAATAAATTCATATCTTGCTTCAACAATAAAACTACCATATTCTGCAAGCTGCTCACTGAATACTTCTATTTCAGTTTTTAAAGAAGGTTTGTTAAAAGATAACTTTAAAAGATTATTTCTATTTAACAGAATATGGTTATACTGCAAAAGTGCATGATGATACTTAGGTCTTAATTGATTTAATTCATTATCTATAAATTTTCTTCTAATTGCAGGTCCTTCTTTTAAAAGTTTTAAATCCTCTGGAGAGAATATTACTACATTTACCATTCCAATAGCATCAGATGGTTTTAAATTTTTAACACCATTTATTCTTACAGCCTTTTTATCTTCATTATTGATTAATACCTCAATCTTATTAAAGCTGTTTTGCTTTTCAATATCTTCTTTTATATAGGCTTTTTCAAATCCCCACTTTATTAATTCCCTATCCTTAAATGTCCTATAGGATTTTAAGCTGCTGGTAAAGTATATACTCTCAACTATGTTTGTTTTACCCTGTGCATTTTCTCCAACGAGTATGTTAAGTCCATTTATAGGCTCTAAAATAACATTACTATAATTTCTAAAGTTAACAAGTTCAAGAGATTTTATATGCATATTTATTTCTCCTCAAAACGGCTGATTTGAAATGTACCAACGTCTTTTATAAGAACTATATCATTTGGAAATAATTTTTTGCCTCTTTGAGTTACTATTTCTCCATTTACTTTAACATCGCCATTTTGTATTATAAGTTTTGCAATAGAACCAGATTCAACTATTCCTGCCCATTTTAAGAACTGATCAAGTTTTATAAACTCTGTTTTTATCTCTATTTTATTCATAAAAAACCTCCATTATATAACTATATAAAACCACCTGAAAACAGGTGGTTAATATCATTATAGTCTAACAGGAAGCACAAGGTAAATATAATTATTAGAATCACATTTTTTTACAACGCATGGACTTACGCTTGTAGAAAATTCAAGGTATATTTCTTCAGAATCTATAATTCTTAAAACATCAACGAAATATTTTGAATTAAAAGCTATTTTAATTCCTTCTCCTTCAAGCTCTATTTCTATTTCCTCATATACCTTTCCTATTTGTGAATTAGAAGTTATAACCATTTTATCGTCGCTTATTTCAAATTTTATTAGATTTGTTTTTCCTTCCCTTGCGAGAAGAGATGCACGTTCTATACTGTCAAGAAGTTCATTTTTTGAAACTTTTACCCTTAACTTATACTCATCTGGAACTATTTGTCTGTAATTTATAAATTCACCATCAAGAAGTCTTGATATAATTTTAGTATTTTCAAAAGTAAACAAAATATGATTTGGTGTAAAGGTTATTTTAACAATATCATCAGAAGGTTCAAGTATTTTTGATATTTCGCTTAAAGTTTTACCTGGAATTACAGCACTAATATTTTGAGAACTCTCTATGCTTTCAGATTTTAATGCAAGTCTGTATCCATCCAATGCAACAAAATTTAGCATTCCATCCTTAATTTCAAACAGAATACCTGTAAGAATGGGTCTTGTTTCATCTTGAGCTATAGCAAATATAGTTTGCCTTATCATATTTCTTAGTAAATCCTGTGATATTTCATACATCGTATTTTCATTTATTGAAGGAAGTGATGGAAATTCATCAGGATTGTTTCCAACTATGACAAATTCAGATTTATTGCATTTTATAAATACATTATTATCTTTTACTTCAATCATAATTATATCATTGGGAAGTTTTCTTATAAACTCACCAAAAAGTTTTGAATTTACAACTATTGCTCCATTTTTATTTACATTCGCCTTTATATAGGTTTCTATACCAAGATCAAGATCTGTTGCAGTAAGTACTACCTTGTTATCTATTGCTTTTATAAGTATACCCTCAAGTATCTGATATGTTGTTTTATTTGAAGTCGCTCTTTGAACAGTGTTTATTGCATTTTCAAGCAATTCCTTTTCACAGGTGAACCACATTATAAAACCTCCTAATAATCCACAGGGGATAATTTTATATATAGAGAGAGTAATATATTTAATTTTATAGTAGTAATAGTAATAGTAGCTGTGAAATTGTGAATAACCTTTAAAAACCTTTGATATCAAAGAATAATCCAAAAAATAATTGTGGATAAGATGTTTACGCTGCTGTACACTTTATCCACATTAATAACGCTGAAAATTATTCTAAAAAAATATCCACAACTTATTCAAAAAGTTATTTACAATTGTTAATTATTTTTGCTGTATCTTTTTTGTTAGTTCATCAATTGTATCTTTAAGACCAGGATCACTTTCTAAGCCTTCATTTATCTTATCAAAAGCATGTATTACTGTTGTATGGTCTCTTCCCCCAAACTCTTCCCCTATCTTTGGAAGAGATAAGTCAGTGAGCTTTCTTGCAAGATACATTGCTATCTGTCTTGGATAAGCAACATTTTTAGTTCTTCGTTTAGATTTAAAATCTTCAGATCTAAGATTAAAGTAGCTTGATACAACATCTTGTATGAGCTCAACAGTAATTTGTTTTGAGCTTTTATTGGATATGATATCCTTTAAAGCTTCAGAGGCTAAATCAACTGTTACTTCTTTACTTGCAAGGGAAGAGTATGCAACTACTCTGATTAGTGCGCCTTCAAGTTCACGAATGTTGGACTGTATTTTGTTTGCTATATATACCATTACTTCATTTGGAACGCTTAAATTTTCAACATCAGCTTTTTTCTTTAAAATAGCTATTCTTGTTTCAAAATCAGGCGGCTGTATATCCGCTATAAGTCCCCATTCAAATCTTGAACGAAGCCTGTCTTCAAGGGTTGGAATTTCCTTTGGTGGTCTGTCGCTGGATATTATAATTTGTTTATTTGCTTCATATAGAGCGTTAAAAGTATGGAAAAATTCTTCCTGAGTTCTTTCCTTACCAGCTATAAATTGAATATCATCTATAAGTAAAATATCTATGTTTCTGTATTTATTTCTGAATTCGATATTTTTATCATCTTTAATAGAATTTATAAGTTCATTAGTAAATTTTTCAGAAGAAACATATACTACTTTTGTATTAGGATTTGTGTTAAGTATATAGTGCCCTATTGCATGCATGAGATGTGTTTTCCCAAGTCCAACTCCACCATATATAAAAAGCGGGTTATATGCCTTTGCAGGGGATTCTGCAACGGCAAGAGAAGCTGCATGGGCAAATCTATTACTGTTTCCAACTACAAAGGAATCAAAGGTATATTTAGGATTAAGCATAGAGTTAGGAGCATCATCTAAAACTTTTTCCTTTGCAGCTTTTGATGGACTTTTATCTAAATTTTTATAAGCCTCATCATCAGGAAGAACAAGCTTAATATCATAGTGCTTTGAAAAAGTAAGCTTAACAGCATTAGAAATCAAATCTTTATATCTTGCTTCAAGTATATTTTTTGTAAATTCGTTAGGCACAGAAAGATATAAAGTTTCCTGAGTTAACTTTAAAGGTTCAAGACATTTAATCCATGTATTAAAGCCTACCTCTGAAAGTTCGGATTTTATAATATTAAGGACTTTTTGCCATAAATCAATAAGTTCGGTACCCATGCAATAGCCTCCTCTTATGTTGATAAAGAATAAAAATTTTTTTAGAAAGTTATCAACAGTTTTTTGATATAAAATGCCCATAAAAAAATGTTGACAAAAACAAAAAAAATTATACACAAATATGTGAATATGTTGATTATAAAAATTAATTTAGCAAAAAATAAAATTATCCACAAAAACTAGATTAACAGAATTAACAGGGTATAAATT
The DNA here is from genome assembly GCF_900167605.1 of Caloramator quimbayensis. Classification (GTDB taxonomy): domain Bacteria; phylum Bacillota; class Clostridia; order Clostridiales; family Caloramatoraceae; genus Caloramator_B; species Caloramator_B quimbayensis. Next base: position 9,694 of record NZ_FUYH01000025.1, read on the forward strand.
GCAAAAAAACAAGAAAAAATAAATAAATTCAACAACTTATACACATTGTTATCCACAGATTGTGCATAACTTTATTTTTAAACAAAAAAATAAGAGTTATCAACGGTGTATAAATATATTAACAAATAATTAAAATACAAGCAAGAGTTATCCACAAAAAACACAATAAATTATTAACATTATTGTGGATTATGTATTTCTTGACAGTTTAAGTACATAAATATATAATCTTTTATAGTAATCTAAATAATTGTAATGGTTTTGATAAAATCCCATTAACATAGAAAATTGTAAAAGGGGGTGCAATTGATGTTAAGAACATACCAGCCAAAGAAAAGACAGAGAAAGAAAGAGCATGGATTCAGAAAGAGAATGAAGACTCGTTCAGGAAGACTTGTTTTACAAAGAAGAAGAAGAAAAGGTAGAAAGAAATTAACAGCATAAGGCCGCACTTAAGTGGCCTTTTTGTGCAATTCATCCTTTTATGGAGTGATAAATATATAATGAAAAAAGAAGAAAGAGTCAGAAAAAACTCACATTTCAGATATATATATAGAAAAGGAAAATCTCTAAGTAATGATGTCTTGGTTTTATACTTGTTCAGAAATGGAAAAAATATTAATAGAGTAGGAATATCTGTAAGTAAGAAGATTGGAAATAGTGTAGTTAGAAATCGAGTGAAAAGGTTAATAAGGGAATGTTTTAGAAAAAATAGAAATATGACTAAGACAGGATATGATTTAATATTTGTTGCAAGAAAAAAATCTTCACAGGCTAATTATTATTTGATAGAAGAAGCGATGAAAAATCTTTTTAAAAAAGGTGGTTTATTAAAAGAGGTTGAAAATAATGAGAAAAATATTGATATATCTGATTAAAATATATAGAAAATATATATCGCCTATGAAACCGCCAAGCTGCAGGTTTTATCCGACTTGCTCACAGTATGCCATAGAAGCTATAGAAAAATATGGCGTTATAAAAGGAAGTTATCTATCAGTTAGAAGAATATTAAAATGTCATCCTTTTCATGAAGGAGGATATGATCCTGTACCCTAAAAAAGGAGGTATGAGCTTTGAATATATTAGTAAAGCCGTTAACAAGCTTTTTTGATTTAATAAATAAATTTGTTACAGGAATAGGTATTACAAATCTTAGTGTAGCATACTTTTTAGATATATTTATATTTACTTTAATCATAAGATTTTTAATACTTCCATTAACAATAAGCCAAACAAAATCAACTGTTAAAATGGGTGAAATTCAGCCTAAATTAAAGGAATTGCAGGACAAGTACAAAAACGATCCTCAAAAATTACAGCAAAAGCAAATGGAACTTTATAAAGAAGCTGGAGTAAATCCTCTTGCAGGCTGCTTGCCAGTATTAGTTCAATTTCCAATTTTTATTGCGATGTATTATGTAATATATAATTTTAAGGGTTTTGCTGGAGTTCCATTTCTATGGGTTCCAAGTTTAAGTTCCCCTGATAAGTATTTTATACTTCCTATATTATCAGGTGTAACTACTTTTCTGTCAGGTTTAATGATGCAGCCAAAGACTGATGATCCTTCAGCAAAAACACAAAAACAAATGAATATTTTTATGTCTATTTTCTTTGTTTATATAAGCTATAAATTCAGTGCAGCATTAGTTTTATATTGGATTATTGGTAATTTTATACAAATGCTTCAGCAGTATTTTATAATAAACAAGATAAAACACAAGGATCAGGAAATGCTTATAAAATAAGGTGGTGAAAACCTATGAAATCTATTGAAATGGCCGGTAGAACAGTAGATGAGGCGGTTGAAAATGGACTTAAAGTGTTAAGGGTTACAAAGGACAAGGTAAGCATAGAAGTTATAGATAAAGGCAATAAAGGAATACTTGGTCTTCTTGGAAGTAAACCTGCAAAGGTAATATTAACTGTGAAAGAGGACTATGAAGTTATTGCTAAAAAGTTTTTGCGTGAGCTGCTTGATAAAATGGGAATTAAATGTGAAATACATGTAAAAGATGAGGATGATATACTAAAAGTTAACCTTGTTGGACCTAAAATGGGAATTTTAATAGGTCATAGGGGGGAAACCCTTGATGCTATACAATATCTTTTAAGCCTTGTAATAAATAAGAGTAATGAAGAAAATGCATATAAGAGAGTAGTAATAGATACTGAAAATTATAGACAAAAAAGGGAAGAGACTTTAGTAAGGCTTGCAAACAGGCTTGCATATAAAGTAAAAAGATACAATAAGAGTATTACTTTAGAACCTATGAATCCTTACGAAAGAAGGATAATTCATTCTGCTCTTCAAAACAACCCCTATGTTGTAACTCATAGTGAGGGAGAGGAACCCTTTAGAAAAGTTGTTATTGAAGCTAAAAGATAAAGACAAGTAGTCTTTATCTTTTTATTTTTAAGAAATTATCTTTAATATATATATGATGTTGAAAAAAATCTTTTTTGGTATAATAAAAGGATGTAGATAAAGTTATAAAAAGGTGGTTGTAAAATGATTGTTGAAGATACTATTGCTGCTATTTCAACGTCTTTAGGTGATGGTGGAATAGGAATTGTAAGGATTTCAGGAAGTAAAGCTCTTGAAATTTTAAACCAAATTTTTGTAAGTCCTAAAGGCAAAAATGTGCTCGATATGAAAAGCTATACTATGCTTTACGGATATATTAAAGATAAAAAGAATGATGAAATAGTTGATGAAGTAATAGTTAGTTATATGAAGGCACCTAATACATATACAAAAGAAGATATAGTTGAAATAAACTGCCATGGTGGAATGGTGGCTGTAAGAAAAATACTAACTTTAGTAATTAAATCTGGTGCAAGGCTTGCAGAACCTGGAGAATTTACAAAAAGAGCCTTTTTAAATGGAAGGATAGATTTATCGCAGGCAGAGGCAGTAATAGATATTATAAGAGCAAAGACTGATGAAAGTATGAGACTTGCCATGGAGCAAATACAGGGAAAACTTTCAAAAAAAATAAGAAGCGTAATAGATAAGCTTTTAAATATACTTGCTCATATAGAAGCTACAATTGATTATCCAGAAGATGACATTGAAAGCATTATAACAAGACAATTAATTAGAAATGCTGATGAAATAATAAAAGATATTGATGAACTAATAAAGAATGCAGATGCAGGTAAAATTATAAGAGAGGGATTAAATACTGTAATTGCAGGAAAACCAAATGTTGGAAAATCATCCCTGCTTAATATGCTGATACAGGAAAATAAGGCTATTGTAACGGAGATTCCAGGAACTACGAGAGATGTAATTGAGGAATATATAAATATAGAAGGTATTCCTATAAGACTTGTTGATACTGCAGGAATCAGAGAAACAGGAGATGTTGTTGAAAAAATAGGAGTTGAAAAGACAAAGGAATATGTAGATAAAGCTGATCTTGTTATTTTCATGTTAGATGCAAGCAAAAATTTGGAAGAAGAAGATTATATTATTATTGATTTAATAAAGAATAAAAATAAAATAGTTGTTGTAAATAAAATGGATATACCACAAAAAATTGATATTGATTATATAAAAGATATATTCAAAAATACACCAATAATATATACATCTGTAAAAGAAGATGATGGAATTGAAAATATTAAGAAAAATATCGTTGAAATTGTATATAAAGGGAATATATCGAGTAAAGATGTATACATAACCAATATAAGACATAAAGATATACTTGAAAACGCTAAAAGAAGCATTGAAAATGGAATAGAAACGTTAAAGTCAGGTCTTCCTTTAGATTGTGCATCGATTGATTTTAAGGATGCATATTTAAAGCTTGGAGAAATTACTGGAGATACGGTTTCAGACGATATTATTGACAGGATATTTTCTAATTTTTGTATTGGTAAATAATCATAGCTTTGAGGTGAATATTATGTATATGGCTGGAAGTTACGATGTTATAGTTGTAGGAGCAGGTCATGCTGGATGCGAGGCTGCTCTTGCTGCTGCAAGGCTTGGATGTAAAACTCTTATTATAACATTAAATTTTGATAGTATTGCGCTAATGCCCTGCAATCCTGCAATCGGAGGCACTTCAAAGGGACATCTTGTAAGAGAGATTGATGCTCTTGGCGGGCAGATGGGTATTAATATCGACAAAACATTTATACAATCAAGAATGCTCAATACCGCAAAGGGACCAGCGGTACACTCTTTAAGAGCACAGGCTGATAAAAAAAGATATCAATCCTTAATGAAGCATACTCTTGAGAATCAGGAGAATCTTTCAATAAAGCAGGATGAAGTTATTTCTTTAGATATTGAAGATGGAAGAATAAAAGGTTTACAGACAAAGAATGGAGCTTATTTTAGTTGTAAAACTGCTATATTAACAACAGGTACATATTTAAAGGGTAAGATTATAATTGGTGAGGTAAGCTATAGTGGAGGACCTAATGGTTTATTTCCTGCAAACGAGCTCTCAAAAAGCCTGCAAGATAATGGAATTGAACTGAGAAGATTTAAAACAGGTACACCTGCAAGAATACATAGGAGAAGCGTAGATTTTTCAAAAATGGTAATTCAGCCTGGGGATGAAAAAATAGTTCCGTTCTCATTTATTTCAGGAAATATAGATAGGCAGCAGATACCTTGTTATCTTACCTACACTACTGATGAAACTAAAAAAATAATTCTTGATAACATAGGAAGGTCTCCTTTATACACAGGAATGATTGAGGGAGTTGGGCCAAGATATTGTCCATCGATTGAAGATAAAATTATGAAATTTCCAGATAAAGAAAAGCATCAGGTATTTATAGAACCTGAAGGAGAAGATACTGAGGAGCTTTATGTCCAAGGTATGTCAAGCTCTCTCCCTGAGGATGTTCAAATAAAAATGTATAGGTCTATAATAGGTCTGGAAAACTGTGAAATACTAAGAACAGCCTATGCGATAGAGTATGATTGCATAGATCCGACTCAATTAAAGCTATCTCTTGAACATAAAAAAATAGATGGTTTGTTTTTTGCTGGGCAGATTAATGGAAGTTCAGGATATGAAGAAGCAGCAGCACAAGGTATTATTGCAGGCATAAATAGTGCATTAAAACTTAAAAATTTAAATCCTCTTATTTTAGACAGGTCAGATGCTTATATAGGTGTTTTAATAGATGATCTTGTGACAAAAGGTACTAATGAGCCTTATAGAATGATGACATCGAGGGCTGAATACAGGCTTTTATTAAGACAGGATAACGCTGATATGAGGCTTACCCAAAAAGGATATGAGATTGGCCTTGTAAGTGAAGAAAGATATAATATATTTTTAGATAAGAAGAGGCAAATAAATGAGGAAATGGAAAGAATAAAAAAGTATATTATTTTGCCAACAAAAGAAAATAATGATATATTAAAAGAGCTAAACAGCGCAGAAATTAAAAGCGGAATATCCTTATATGAACTTTTAAAAAGACCAGAGATGAATTATAAAAATACAAGCAAATTAGATTATGAAAGACCTAATCTTTCAGATGAAATTTTTGAGGAGGTAGAAATAGAAACTAAATACAAAGGTTATATTGAAAAACAGCTCCAGCAGGTTGAGCAGTTTAAAAGGATTGAGGAGAAAAAAATTCCAAAATATATAGATTACGACGAAATAAAAGGGCTAAGAATTGAAGCAAAGCAGAAATTATCAAGGATTAGACCGGAGAATATAGGACAGGCATCAAGAATATCAGGAGTATCTCCTGCTGATATTTCTGTATTGCTTGTTTATATAGAACAGGTGAGAAGGAAAAAAGGAGAATAATTTATGGATTTAGATGAACTTATAAAAAGAGGCTGCAAAGTATATGACATCGATATAGATGATGAAAAAATAAAGAAATTTATAAAATATAAAGAGATGTTAAAGCAGTGGAATGAAAAGATTAATTTGACTGCAATAAAAGAAGATGAGGGTATAATTAAAAAACATTTTTTAGATTCAATATCTATATTTAGCAGTGGTTTAATTAAAGAAAATAGCTATGTAGCAGATATAGGTACTGGAGCAGGTTTTCCGGGAATTCCTATGAAAATTATAATGCCATCGTTAAATGTACTATTACTTGATTCTTTAAATAAAAGGATAAATTTTTTAAATGAGGTTATAAAAGAGTTAGAGCTTAGGGACATTAAAACTATGCATGGAAGAGCTGAAGACATAGCAAAGGATAATGAATTTAGAGAAAAATTTGATATTGTAACTGCGAGAGCAGTTGCAAATCTGACTGTGTTATCTGAATATTGTATTCCATATGTTAAAGTCGGTGGATATTTTATTGCCATGAAAGGACCTTCAACAGATGAAGAAATTAGGGAAAGTAAAAATGCAATAGGAACATTAGGGGGAAAGCTAAATAAAATTGTCGATGTAAAAATATATGAAGAAGAGATGCAGCATAAGCTTATTATTGTCGAAAAAGTAAAAAGTACAGATAAAAAATATCCGAGAAAAGCGTCGCAAATAGAGAAAAAGCCTTTAAAATGACGAAATAAGGAAAGTAAGTTATAAAAAATGAATAAATATGTAGTATGATTTAAAAAATATATTAGCAGGAAAAGGGAAATATATATCGAAATAATTAATAAAGAATATAAGAGGGATGGTGGAAATGCAAGCGGAAAGAGAAATTGTTAAATTACCTATAAATATGATAAAGCAAAACATCTATCAGCCAAGGAAACAATTTGATTCGGATTCTCTTATGGAACTTGCAGAATCGATTAGAGAATATGGCGTTTTGCAGCCTATAAGCGTTAGAAAAAAGGATGATAAATATTACGAGCTTGTTGCAGGGGAAAGACGTCTTAGGGCATCACAGCTTGCTGGACTTGAAAATATACCGGCAATTATTGTTGATGTAGACGATAATGAATCAGCTGTACTTGCTATGATTGAAAACCTTCAGAGGGAGGATTTAAATTTTATAGAAGAAGCAGAAGGTTATTATAATTTACTTAAAGAGCTTAATATAACACAGGAAGAATTATCAAAGAAGATAGGTAAAAAGCAGTCTACAATTGCAAATAAGATTAGAATTTTAAAGTTATCTTCTAAAATTAAAGATAGATTAGTAAATGAGGGCTTAACTGAAAGGCATGCAAGAGCTCTATTAAAAATACCCGATGAAGAAATCCAAAATAAAATAATAGATGAAATCATCAAAAAGAATTTAAATGTTAAAAAGACGGAAGAACTTGTAGATAGAGAAATTAAAAGAAAGACAAATTCTGAAAACAAGAAAGATGAAAACAAAAGAAAAATGAAGTGGTCTATAAATCCGAGGATTATAACAAATACTTTAAAGCAAATAATGAATAAAAATGGAATAGACGCTGAATATAAGCATAGAGAAGACGATGATTACATGGAGATAATAGTTAGAATTCCAAAGAGATAAGCAAAAGCTTATCTCTTTTTTTTAGATTTTTTGAGTAAGAATTAATTAAGATTATAGTATGAATGACTATAGTTTATTAAAAAGAAGGAGAACGCCAATAATTATAAATGCAACTGCAGAAGCCAATTGAATTATGTTTGGCGGTATATATTTATTTATAATGGAACCGAGCATTACTCCTATAAAAGATGAACATATTAGTGCGAGAGCAGAGCCAATAAATACGGCAAATTTTGAACTTGTATCAGCAGATAGAAGCATAGTTGTAATCTGGGTTTTGTCTCCTAATTCAGCAATAAAAACGAGAAAAAAAGTTGTTAATATTATTTTTAACATAAAATCCTCCAAAGGTATTTAATATTAAAACATGTTACTGTAAAATATATATTAGGCTGTATAGTAAAATATACAGGGAGGTGATAGGTATGGGAAAAATAATTTCTATATTCAATCAAAAAGGAGGAGTTGGAAAAACTACTACGAATATAAATTTATGCTCATATTTAGCAAGCATGGGAAAAAGAGTTTTAACAGTTGATATAGATCCTCAAGGCAATACCACAAGTGGTCTTGGAATAGAAAAGAGAAAGCTGGAGAATTCTATTTATGATGTTATTATGGGATTATCTGCTGATAAAGTAATAATAAATACAAATATAAATAATTTAGATATAATTCCATCTAATGTTGAACTTGCAGGTGCTGAAATAGAATTAACTTCTAAAATAGATAGAGAAAGAAGATTAAAGAAGGCTTTTGAAGATATTAAGGATAATTATGATTATATTATTATTGATTGTCCACCTTCCTTGGGATTGTTAACGCTTAATGCATTAACAGCATCAAACAGTGTCTTAATACCTATACAATGTGAGTTTTATGCGTTAGAAGGAGTAAGTCAGCTTATGAGTACTATTCAACTGGTTAAAAAAAGCTTAAATAAAGATTTATATATTCAAGGCGTTATTATGAGTATGTTTGATGGCAGAACAAATTTATCTATTGAAGTTGTTGAGGAAGTGAAAAAATACTTTAAAGGGAAAGTGTACACTACAATTATTCCAAGAAATATTAAGCTTGCAGAAGCTCCAAGTTATGGTATGCCAATTATGTTATATGACAAGAATTCAAAGGGAGCAGAGGCATATAAAAGACTTGCAGAGGAATTTTTAGAATATGATGAAGGAGATGATAAAGGTGAGCACTAAAAAAAGTGCTTTGGGTAAAGGGTTAGGAGCATTAATTCCTGAAATAAACGAAGTAAAAGAAAAAGAGAGCAGTGTTACTGAGATAGATATTAATGAAATAATGCCGAATGAAAAGCAACCAAGAAAAAAGTTTGATGAGGAAAATATAAAAGGTCTTGCTGAATCAATTAAAGAGCATGGAATTATACAGCCTATTCTTGTTAGAAAAGAAGGAGAATACTATAAAATAGTTGCTGGAGAGAGAAGATGGAGAGCAGCAAGGATTGCTGGGCTTAAAAAAGTTCCTGTGATTCAAAAGGAAATGACTGATAGAGAAATGATGGAAATTTCTTTGATAGAAAATCTTCAAAGAGAAGATTTAAATCCAATAGAAGAAGCTCTTGCATATAAGAAGCTGATTGAGGATTTCAATTTAACTCAAGAGCAAATCGCTGAAAGAGTTGGGAAATCAAGACCGGTAATAGCAAATTCATTGAGACTTTTGAATCTTGATAAGAGAGTAATAGATTTTATAATTCAGGAAAAATTATCAGAAGGTCATGGAAGAATATTAGCTTCTATAGAAAACAAAGAAACTCAGTTTGAGATTGCAAAAAAAATAATTGAGGATGAATTAAATGTTAGACAAACTGAAAAAATAATAAAAAATATAAAAGAAAAAAGTAATAAAAAATCAGATAAACCCAAGAAGGATACATATATTAAAGAAATAGAAGAAAAATTAATGTATCAGCTTGGTACAAAGGTTAGTATAAGCAATAAGAAAAAGAAAGGAATAATAGAAATTGAATATTATTCTAAGGAAGATTTAGAGAGAATATTAGATTTGTTTAATATATAATGTTTCACGTGAAACATTTTGTTGAAATATAATAGGGAGATGATAAATAGATGATAATGTCTATTATAAACGAATATCAGTCGATTATATTTTTAGTTGTTTTGGCGTTTATTGTTATTTTACTTATTATAGAGATATTGAATAGAATCGAATTAAATAGAATAGAAAAACGCTATAAAAAATTAATGAAGGGTACAACAGGAAAAAATATTGAAGAAATGCTTTATGAATATAAAAAGAATGTTGAAAATGCAATAGATATTGTAAATGACATAAAAAATGATTATAACAATATAAATCTTAGATTAAGTAATTGTGTTCAAAAGGTTTCAGTTATAAGATACAGAGCTTTTGATGATGTTGGAAGCGATTTGAGCTTTTCTATAGCTCTTTTAAATGAAAAAAACGATGGAGTCGTTTTAACAGGAATATACGGTAGAAATGAATGTACTACCTTTGCAAAACCAATTGAAAATGGCATTTCTAAATATGATCTTTCTGATGAAGAAAAGACAGCTCTAAAAGATGCTATGACAAAAAAATAGATCTGCATAAAAAACATCCTCCTTGAAATACTAACTAAAAGGAGGATGTTTTTTATGATTGTAAGCGTTGAAGATACACTATTAGAATTAAAAAATTTTTTAATAAGTAAAGGACTTGAAGTTCATAATTTAAGTGAAAAAATAGTTTCTGATGCTTATATATATTCTATGAAAAATAATGACGCCGTAGATTTTTATAATTCAGTAGAAGGCAAGAGAGAAGGTTCACTTATAATTAATGCTGATAACAAGAGTTTTAATGATATTTTATATTTTTTAAATCATAGGACCTATTCATCATTGTTTTAATTATAAAGTGTTTACTGTTTATAATATTTTATCAGCCATTCTCTGAAAAATACTTTATTTTATTGTTAATGTTTTTAAGAGCTGAAAATATGCTAAGGGATATAGTATCAGCAAGTTGCATTACAAGGGACAGCCTTGTGCTTTGAAGAACAACATATTCCATAAAACCTGAGATATTAACTATGCCAGTTATGCTGATATCTCCAACTGAAATAAGATTTTTGTTAACTCCTGCTCCAGGGAACAAAGGTCCATTGAAAATATTAATTTTTCCTATGTTCTCGGATTTTCCAAGGGAGGCATCTACAGCAATTATTAATGGGTTATTATAATAAGAATATATATCTTTCGTTTTAGTCTCAAGATTTTTAGCATGAACAGGTTCTTTTAAGGTACCAAAGATATGAATATAAGGCTTTTTTATTATTTTAGAAAGTTTATCACCAACAAGAGGTCCAAGACAATCTCCTGTAGAACGATCGGTTCCAATGCAAAGAATAATAATATTCTGCAAATCTTTTTCACGGTTAATAATAAGAGATGATAATTCCTTTGAAATTAAAAACACAGCTTCTGGCTTGCAGCTATCTATTGAGAAGTAAAGAGGCTGGCTTTTAAGCATAAAAAAACCTCCCTTTTGATTATATAAAAAGTTTATCCAAAAGGGAGGCTAATTATTCTATATTTTAAAGAACTTCAGATTTTTTAAGAATTCTATAAAATACTACTAGAAAAAGAAGATATATCATACCTAAAAATCCATAGGCCATAATCCCAATAAATATTGCTGCAAGAACTGCTATTGGTTTAAGACCAAGAGAAGCCGAAACTATTTTAGGCTCAAGTATTTGTCTTAAAATAGTTACTATTAAATACAGAACTATGATTCCTATACATATAATATATTTTTTCGATAGAAAATAAAAAATTCCGACGGCAAAATATACAACTCCTATACCAATTATAGGGAGAACATCACAAATAGCACTAATGATACTTAAAGATAATGCATATTTGATATTTAATATTGAAAAGCCTATAAGGGTTTCAGTAAAGGATAGAAATACAATAAATGAGTAGGCTCTTATATAACCAGTAAACATCTTATTTGCCTCGTTCCATATCATGACTACCTTATCCTTTGATTTATCTGAAAAAATCGATAAAAATTTATTCTTCATATAAGCTAAATCGGTTGAAAAGAAGTAAGTTGCAATTAAAGTTATAAACATTACAAGCAGTGCTTTTGGAAGCTTTATTGCAAAAGATATAGATGTTTTAAGTATAGTTACGGTTATAGAATATGTATTAGACAGCAAAGATAAAAGTTCTGTCTTGAATTTATCGATTAATTCTGGATTTAGTTCATTAAAATAATGTTCGTAATTAGTTATGTAAACCTGTACAAAATTTATTATTTTATTCATATCTGGAAGGTTGTTTAATATATCTCGTATTTCTAAGGATATTTTAAATACTATTGTTGTAATTATAAAAAATATAATTATAAAAAACAATAAAGTTGATAATAATGATGAAAAATTAAGGCTAAGTTTTAATTTTTTATTTAAAAATTTATTTAGAGGTTTTATCCATAAAGCAATTAAAAAAGCTAAGACAAAGGGCAGCGTATAGGATAAAGTAGAGAAAAATAAAATGAAAATTAAAGTATAGATTAAAACAAAAATTGCTATATTTTTTATTTTTTTAACAAAGCTTTCTGTGAACATTAAATCCCTCCTTTTTTGTTATTATAACATATTCTTATATAATTTGTTTTTAAAAATAACTTTTTATTTTAAACAATAATTGTATAATAAATATAAAGTAGTATATTTTAACTAAATACTTTATTTTAAGTTAAGGAGGATATTGATGAAAGAAAAATATCAAAGAGATGATATTATAAAAATAATTAAGGAAGAAGGAATAGAGTTTATTTATCTTCAATTTACAGATATTTTTGGAGTTATGAAAAATGTTGCAATACCAGCTGAAGAGATTTCAAAGGCTCTAAACAATGAAGTTGCCTTTGATGGTTCATGTGTAGACGGGTTTGTCAGGATAGAGGAATCTGACATGTATTTAAGGCCTGATTTAGATACATTTTGTATATATCCTTGGGGGGGAGGATTTGGAAGAGAGGCTCGTTTTATATGTGATGTTTACAATACGGATGGTACTCCCTTTGAAGGAGATCCAAGATACATATTAAAAAAAGTATGCAATGAAGCAAAAGAAATGGGTTATACTATGCAAATAGGTCCTGAATGTGAGTTTTTCCTTTTTCATACCGATGAGAAGGGAAAGCCTACACTAATTACCCATGATGACGCTGGGTATTTTGATCTTGCACCTATAGACCTTGGAGAAAATGCAAGGCGTGATATGGTTATGACCTTAAAAAAGATGGGGTTTGAAGTTGAAGCTTCTCATCATGAGATTGCACCAGGACAGCATGAAATCGATTTTAAATTTGACGATGCGCTATATGCAGCAGATAAAATAATGACCTTTAAATCAGTTGTTAAAATAGTTGCTAAAAATCATGGGCTTCATGCTACTTTTATGCCTAAACCTATAGCTGGAATACCAGGCTCAGGTATGCATATAAATCAATTGCTTCTCAATGATGGGAAAAATGCCTTTTATGACAGTGAAGATAAATTAAAACTATCAAAAGTTGCATATAATTATCTTGCTGGGTTATTAAAACATGCAAAATCTATTTGTGCAATTACAAATCCAACAATAAACAGTTATAAAAGGCTTATTTCTGGATATGAAGCACCTGTTTATATATCCTGGTCCTCAAGAAATACAAGTCCATTAGTCAGGGTTCCAATGAGCAAGGAGAATAATGTCAGGTTTGAGTTAAGAAATCCCGATCCTTCATGTAATCCTTATCTTGCTATTGCGGTTATATTAAAATCGGGGCTCGATGGAATTAAAAATAATCTTACTCCTCCAAAGTCAATAGATAGAAATATCAATTCTATGGATGAAGACTATAAAAAAGATAATTCAATAGAATCTCTTCCAGAATCTCTTTATGAAGCAGTAAAATTTTTATGCAGCGATGAAACAATAAAGGAAGCATTGGGTAGGCATGTACTTGAAAGATTTGTAGAGGCAAAAAAAATAGAGTGGGAAGATTATAACAAAAGCATTTCATCTTGGGAAATAGAAAAGTATCTTACAAAGTTTTAGGAGCCTGCTATGTTGCATCTTAGAATAATAATAGGAGATAACGATGAAAAATTTCTTATAAATACATCATCTCAGCTGAAAAATATGGGATATAATGTTGTAGATACAGATACTTCAGGAACCTCGCTTATAAGAAAGATACGTTCATTAAAGCCAGATGCTGTTCTTGTTGATGTAAACTTAAAAGGTATATCTGGTTTTGAAATCAGCAATATAGTTGAAGGAGAAGGAATTTGTCCCTGCATCATAATGCTCAAAACTAATCCTTCGGAATATGCTGTAAAGCTTCAGCAGAAACTTATATATGCATATTTGCAAAAGCCCCTTATTATTTCAAATGTTGAGTATGTAATCGACAATGCATATATAAGCTTTAAAAAAATTATTGAGCTGAATAGAGAGATAAAAGAGAGGAAAACCATTGAAAAAGCAAAAGGATTTTTGATGAAGAATTATAATATGTCAGAAGAAAAGGCATACGAATATATAAGAAAAAAGAGCATGGATAAATCAATTAGTATGTACAAAGTAGCTTTAGCTATAATAGATATTATAAATAAAAAAGAAGATTTATAATAGAAAATATAAATATTTAAACTTATTATTATTGATTTTTTCTATATATCATTTGATTAAGTCTTTTTTTGTTATATTATAATTAGATTTAATGAGGGAGGAGATAAATTTGAAAAAAATTGATTGCAGCGGTATGGCATGTCCTAAACCCGTCATAATGACAAAAAAAGAATTAGAAAGCATGGAATCCGGAGAACTTGAAGTAATAGTTGACAATGATGCCGCAAGGGAGAATGTTTCAAAGCTTGTGAAAAGTATGGGTTTAAGCTATCAAGTATTTGAAAAAGAAAAATTATTTCACATTATAATAAAAAAAGAAGAATCGAGCTGTGAATGTGAGATAGAGCAAATAAGCAGCAGACCTGTTATACTAATAGGGAGCGATAAATTCGGTGTAGGCGATGATAAACTTGGTACTGTACTTATGAAGAGCTATTTATATGCATTAACTGAAGCTGAAGTAAAACCAACAACAATTCTTTTTGTAAATAGTGGAGTAAAGCTTGTTATTGAAGGGTCTGATGTATTAGAAAGCGTTAAAACCCTCGAGAGCATGGGGGTAGAAATTTATGCATGCGGAACATGTCTTGATTTTTATAACATTAAGGATAAGCTTTCTGTTGGAAGCATTACCAATATGTATACAATAGTTGAAAAGATGAATTCAGCTTCAAATACTATAAAACTATAATGAAAATATGAAAGAATATTGTATAATTACCTTTGAAAGCGTCAACTTTGCAATGCAGGCAGAGTCCGTGCTGAAAAATGAGAATATTTATCACCAAGTTATACCGACACCGAGAGAAATAACATTAAGCTGTGGACTTTCTATAAGGTTTAATGTTGATAATGTTGAAAATATAAAAACCTTTGTGGATAATAAAAGAATAAACATAAAAAATATGTATATTGTAAGAGGCTCAGGCTCAGATAAAAAAATTGAAGCTTTAAAATAACAGAATGTAATTATTCTGTTATTTTTTTATTGTTTTAAAATCAAAAAATAGGATATAATCATAATGAATAAGGGGGGATTTTGTGAACAGCAAAGATTTAAAAATATTAAACCTTTTTAAATTCGATGAAAATCTTTTGATAAGTTACAGCATCAATCTATTAAAGATAATAATAATACTTATTTTGATTAAAATCATAATAAGTATAGGAAGTTCAGTAATTCAAAGATTTTTTAACAAACAAAAACAATCTAAATTTGGATTTAATGAAAAGAAGGCAGATACCTTAAGCGAATTACTAAAGAGTATATTAAGATACGTTATGTATTTTATAGGTATCATGTGGATTTTAGAGGTATTAGGGCTTAGCATAAAAACTGTAATCGCAGTAACAAGCGTTGCGGGAGTTGCAGTAGGTCTTGGAGCACAGAACTTTATAAAAGATGTTATATCCGGTTTTTTTATATTGTTTGAAGATCAATTTGCTGTTGGAGATTATGTCGAGATAGATGGCCTTTCAGGATTTGTTGAAACTGTGGGGCTTAGAGTTACAAAACTTAGGGATTTTTCAGGAGATCTTCATATTATTCCTAATGGAAGCATAGTTAGAGTAACTAATAAATCGAGAGGTAATATGAGAGCACTTGTAGATATAACTATATCCTATGAAGAAGATATTGATAAAGCTATAAATATAATTAAAGATGTAAATGAAAAAATGAAAAAAGAATTTAAAGAAATAATTGAAGGACCAAATGTTTTAGGAGTTACAAATTTCAGCGATTATGGTGCTACAATAAGAGTTGTTGCAAAGACTGAAGCTATGAAACAATGGGGAGTTGAAATGGAACTTAGGAAAAGAATCAAACATGCTCTTGATGAAAATCATATTGCACTTCCTATTCCTAAACGAATTATTATGAACTATAAAAAGGGGGAGACAAATGGTAACTAATTTTAACCTTGGTGATGTAGTTCAGACAAGAAAGGGACATCCTTGTGGAAGCAATGAGTGGGAGATAATAAGACTTGGAGCTGATATAAAAATAAAATGCTTAGGATGCGGCAGAATTGTTATGCTTCCAAGGCCTAAATTTGAAAAGTCAGTAAAAAAAATTATAAAAAAAGCAGTTGAATCAAATAATGATATTGCAGAGTAGAAATTATTATGGTAGAATTGTAATGTTGTAATCCCTGCTCACATCGTGTGAGCCGTTAGTCCGGAGGGAGGAGGTGAACGTCATGAAAAAGTATGAAACTCTATATGTGGTAGCACCAACTTTAACTGAAGAAGAAGTTAAAGGCGTTATCGAAAAGGTAAAAGGTGTTATCGAAAATGGCGG
This sequence comes from Caloramator quimbayensis, assembly GCF_900167605.1. Classification (GTDB taxonomy): domain Bacteria; phylum Bacillota; class Clostridia; order Clostridiales; family Caloramatoraceae; genus Caloramator_B; species Caloramator_B quimbayensis. The sequence continues at coordinate 26,122 of NZ_FUYH01000025.1, forward strand.
TGGAGTAGTTGAAAATATTGACGAGTGGGGTAAGAGAAGACTTGCTTACGAAATCAATAAAGTAAACGAAGGATACTATGTTTTAATGAATTTCAGCGCCAACAATGAATTACCAAAAGAATTAGACAGAGTTTTAAGAATCTCCGATAACATTATCAGACATTTAGTAGTTAAGCTTGACTAATATTAGGGTGGTGTAATTATGAATAAAGTAATATTAATTGGCAGATTGACTCGTGATCCAGAGCTGAAATTTACAGCGGGATCGGGGATTGCTGTGGCCACCTTTACACTAGCAGTTGATAGGAATTACACAAATCAAAGTGGTCAAAGGGAAGCTGATTTTATTCCTATTGTGTGCTGGAGGAAGCTTGCTGAAACTGTTGCCAATAACCTTTCAAAGGGAAGGCTTGTGGCTGTATCAGGCTCTATTCAAACGAGAAAATATACTGCACAGGATGGTACCAATAGGTACATAACTGAAGTTATTGCTGATTCTGTGCAATTTCTTGACAGGGCTAAGGACGGAGGTTCAACTCAAAGGTCAGATATTAGTGAACAGGTAATGGAAGATACAGGGTTCTTTCCAGTACCAGATGGAAATGACGAAATTCCATTCTAATTCTTTAAGGTAAGGAGGGGTGAAAATGTCAAACGTTAAGAGAAATCCAAAGCAGAGAAAGGCAAAGAAGAGAGTTTGCACATTCTGCATGGATAAAGCTGAGGTTATAGATTACAAAGATATATCAAAGCTTAAGAAATATATCACAGAAAGAGGAAAGATTCTTCCAAGAAGAATATCCGGAAACTGTGCTAAGCATCAAAGAGAACTTACAATAGCTATAAAAAGGGCAAGAAATATTGCTTTATTGCCATACACAACAGAATAGTAAATAAAAAAGTGCCGCAGGCACTTTTTTATTTACTATTCTATCTTGATAATTGTCCGTCTATGATGTAGCATAACATTAAAAGGTTATTAATAGTGATTTTTTTAATTTTTATGGGGGTGTTGTGCTATGAATAATGAAGATTTTGATATAATGAGTAATATAAAGCTTATTGACAGCTATAAGGCCTATTTATTGTCTTCGGTAGCGGATCTTTTTGCTACTATGGCAAAGGGTAATAAGGGGGATATAGAAGATATAAAAGATGAGATAGCCGAAATAATAATATTTTCCTATCTTATTTCAAAAAGGTTAGGTCTTGAATATTCTGTAATAGATGAAAGAGTCATAAAAAAATTAAAAATAGGTATTCTTGAAGAAAATACAGTTGAAAAGGAATTTCAGGATTATTCAAGGCTTATATCCTATATGAAAAACGGGAGAAAGATAGAATAGGAGGACTTACAATGAGAGATAAAAGCTCAACAAGAGCAATGGTTGAAGCAGGTCTTTTTACAGCAATAACAGTAGTATTAATTTTGCTTAGCTTATATATACCAGTCCTTTATATGGTAGGAATTTTTCTATGGCCTCTTCCAGTTACTTTTATTTATATAAGGCATGGAGCAAAATACAGTATTATGTCCCTTGTTGTAGCAGGAATCATAACAGCAATATCCTATGATCCTGTATCTGCACTTAATATAACAGCTACCTTTGGACTTATGAGCATAGTTCTTGGATATTGTATAAAAAATAAAAAAGATTTTTTCTTTTCAGTAATATTGATGTCAGCTGCAATGTTTATATCTTTAGTTTTAGTTTTAAAAGTATTCAGCCTATTTATGGGACAGGATATTATAACTATGTTAACTGATCAAATGAATCAGATGAGAGAAATGGCAGCATCCATGTATTCCCAAATGGGAGTTCCAAAAGAAACTCAGGAATTAGCATTGAATGCTTTTCCAACAGGTGAAGTTTTCAAAAAAATGCTTCCTATTGGACTTTTAATTGGAAGTATAATGATGGCCATTATAAGCTATACAATTGCAGGTAAAGTTTTTAAAAGGTTTGGATATGAAGTTAGTATTATGAAACCTTTATCAAACTGGTATATGCCTATTCAGCTTGCTATAGGTATTATTGGACTTGTACTTTTATCCTATTTAATGGTATATTTAAAAATTAAGAATTCAGATATATTGTTTATAAATGCAAGTTTACTTATGCAGTTTGCATTTGTAGTAGATGGAATTGCTGCTGTTGACTTTTTTATGAAAAAAAAGGATGTAACAAAGGGACTTAGAATTTTTATACTATTATTTTTGATATTCTCACAGATAGGAAGGTTTTTATTCTTTATTGGTTTAATTGATTATGCGCTTAATTTAAGAAAGCTTGATGTAAATAGAGGTTAAATGCTCCATGTAATGGAGGGGTAAAATGGATAATAAATTTAAAAAATTTTTCCCGGATACCAAAATATACATGCTTATAATTGCTGTTCTTATTTCAGTATTATTTATATTTAATCACCTATATGTTGGAATTATAGGTCTTTTAGTGTTTGCCTATCTTGTATTTTACAATATAAGAAACAATAGACTAAAAAAATACGAGTGGGATAGGTTTGTGGAGGATATATCGGAAAATATTGACGTTGCAGGCAGAAACACACTATCCCAAATTCCTATACCTCTTGTTATAGTAAATGGTGAGGGACAAATTCTTTGGGGAAATAGTTTGTTTACGGCTATTGTTTCAAGAAATATATATGGTAAAAACATTAATGTATTAATTAAAGATTTTAATCTTCAAAAGATACTTGATAAGAAGATAGAAACATTTGAAAAAATAAATATAGAAGACAATATATATAATGTCCTTGTTAGTCCGGTGGAAATAAACAGAGAGAAAGAGGATAAGAAATATATTTTTCTCTTATATTTCTTAAATAAAACTGATTATTATACTATATATGAAATGTACAGCGATAAAAAAACTGTTGTTGCTCTGGTGGAATGTGATAACTTCGATGAGGTTATTAAAAGTACAGAGGAGACAAACAGACCTGCCCTTATTGCGGAAATAGATAAAAGAATAAATTCCTTTGCAAGTGCACTTGAAGGCTTTATAAGGAAATATGACGATAATAAATATATAATTGTATTTGATAACAGTCATTTAAGTCAACTTATTGAAAATAAATTTGATATACTTGATGCAATTAGAGAAATAGATTTAGGTAATAAAATTCCAGTAACTTTAAGCATAGGAATTGGAAAAAATGCAGATTCTTTGTATAACGTACATCAATATGCAGTTGCAGCAAAGGATCTCGCTTTAGGCCGAGGGGGAGATCAGGCGGTTATAAAAGATGGAGACAGACTATCCTTTTTTGGAGGCAAAAGTAAAGAGGTTGAAAAGAAAACAAGAGTAAAGGCAAGAGTTATAGCACATGCTGTATCTGAACTTATAGATCAAAGCAGTGAAATATTTATAATGGGACATGACACACCAGATATTGACAGCATCGGTGCAGCTATTGGTATATACAGGGGATGCAGACAAAGAGGTAAGAATGCTTTTATATTATTAAATAAACCTGACAGCTCTGCAGAAAAATTGGTTGATAGATTTTTAAAGAGCAAAGAGCATCAAGGCATATTTATTGATAGAGAAACATTTTTGCAAAAAAGTTTAAAAAATCCTCTTTTGGTTTTAGTTGATGTTCACAGAAAGAGTTTTGTAGAATATCCGGAGATTCTTGACAGAATTAACAATTTAATTATAATAGACCATCACAGAAAAAGTGCAGATTTTATAGACAATGCAACTATTTCCTATATAGAACCTTATGCGTCATCGACCTGCGAACTTGTTACAGAGATACTACAATATCTTGTAGAAAAACCAATACTTCTTGACATTGAAGCTCAGGCTCTGATGGCTGGAATATATGTTGATACAAAGAACTTTACATTTAAAACCGGAGTTAGAACCTTTGAAGCAGCAGGATTTTTAAGAAGGCTTGGAGCTGATCTTATTGAAGTTAGAAAGCTGTTTGCGGATGATTTTGACACATACAAAGAGAGAACAAAGCTTATTGCAAGCGCTGAAATACACAATGGAATCGCTATAGCATGCCAAGATGCCGCAGTTAGAGATGCTCTTATCGTACCTCAGGCAGCAGATGAGCTTTTAAAAATAAATGGAATAGAAGCCTCCTTTGTATTAGCTAAAGTTGGAAATGATATTATGATAAGCGGCCGTTCCCTTGGAGATATTAATGTACAGTTAATACTTGAGAGCATGGGGGGAGGCGGCCATATGACCATTGCAGGTGCAAAACTTTCAAATTTTTCAATAGAAGAAGCAAAAGAAAGGCTAAATGATGCCATAAAAAATTACTTAAAGGAGAGTGACAAGAAATGAAGGTTATTTTAAAACAAGATGTTAAGGGATTAGGTAAAAAAGGAGATGTTGTTAATACATCTGATGGATATGCAAGAAACTTTTTGTTTCCAAAGGGACTTGCTTTGGAAGCCACTGAAGGAAAAATAAAAGAGCAGCAGGCACAAAAGGCAAACGAGGCAAAAAAGAAATCGCAGGAATTACAGGAAGCCAAGGAAATTGCAAAAAAACTTTCGGAGGTAGTTTTAACTTTAAAAGTTAAAACGGGTGAAAATGGCAAACTTTTTGGTTCTATAACTTCAAAGGACATATCAGAAGCATTAAAAAATCAATATGGCTATGATATCGACAAAAAGAAGATAGTTTTAGACGAAGCTATAAAGGTTGCTGGAATTTATAAAGTTGAAGTAAAAGTATATCCAGAAGTTTCTGCAACTATTAAAGTATCCATAGAGCAGAATTAGGAGGATTTAAAGTGAAAAAAGCCGTAACATTCGAAGCAAAATATGAAGAAGATATATTAAGCAATGCTTACAACAAGTTATATTACAAAGTAGATGTTATATATGATTTAATGAAAAGAATATGGGGTGAAGAATATATTTCCTCGGCAATAAATTCACAGGGCCTTAACGAAAATATTGAAAGTGACAGCATCGAGGATAGAATATATGCACTTCAAAGATTGGTTTTGAAAAAAGACAGCTATGTAGATGATCCTATATATGTTATGGATTGTATTGAAAAAGAGTTAATAAGGCTGATTGCTAAAAATCATGTTGAAAGTGAACTTGAGTCTGAAGTTGAAGAATATTTAAGGGATAAACAGGACAAGCTTATTGATGAAATAAAACTTAGCATAATAAAAAAGAAAAAAGGGAAGGAAAACTCGAAAACCTTTAAAAAATTAATACATCTTCAAAAGCTTGACACTATAAAACTTTCAAAATCAGCAATGGAACTTTTAAGACCTTCAAAAATAGATGAAATAGTTGGTCAAAAAAGAGCGGTATCATCGGTTTTATCAAAACTTGCTTCACCTTTTCCACAACATATGATATTATATGGTCCTCCTGGAGTTGGAAAAACTACTACGGCAAGGCTTGCCCTTAGTATAGCCAAAAAGCTTAAATCAACACCTTTTAGAGATGATGCCCCATTTATTGAGGTTAATGGTACAACTATAAGATGGGATCCAAGAGAGATTACAAATCCTCTTTTAGGTTCTGTTCATGATCCCATATATCAAGGTTCTAAGAAAGATCTTGCTGAGATTGGAATACCAGAGCCCAAACCTGGCCTTGTAACCGATGCACATGGAGGAGTTTTATTTATAGATGAAATAGGAGAGCTTGATTTAGAGCTTCAATTTAAATTATTAAAGGTGTTAGAGGATAAAAAGGTTGAATTTTCATCTTCTTATTACGACCCTGATGATGAAAACGTACCTTCATACATTAAAAAATTATTTGAAGATGGTGCACCTGCGGATTTTATATTAATAGGTGCAACCACAAGGGAGCCTCATGAGATAAATCCTGCACTAAGGTCGAGATGCGCTGAGGTTTATTTTGAGCCTTTATCTAAAAATGATATAAAGGATATAGTTTTGAACGCTGCAAAAAAGTTAAAAATAGAAATTGAAGAGGAAGCTGCCAATATTATAAGCAGTTATACCATTGAAGGAAGAAAGGCTGTAAATATTTTATCGGATGTATACGGACATGTTGTTTATAAAAGGGGACTTAAGGATATAAATATAACATGTGATGACTTATATGAAGTTATATCCCTTTCAAGGCTTGTGCCTTATAACAAAGTATCGATAAAGGATTCCTGTGAAGTTGGAAGAATTTTTGGGCTTGGAGTGAGCGGCTTTATAGGCTCCATACTTGAAATAGAAGCAGTTGCTTTTGAAAGGGATAGCGACGGAGGAAATATTAGATTTAATGATACAGCAGGTTCAATGGCAAAGGATTCTGTATTTAATGCTGCCTCTGTTATAAGGAGTATTACTGGAAAGGACATTTCACACTATGATATACATGTAAATATAATAGGAGGAGGCAATGTTGATGGACCTTCAGCAGGTGTAGCTATTACAGTTGCTATGCTCAGTGCAATAACGCAAAAACCTGTGAAACAGAATATTGCTATTACCGGGGAAATATCTATACTTGGACATGTAAAACCTGTTGGGGGAATAATTGAAAAAATATATGGCGCAAGTCAGGCAGGAATAAAAAAGGTGCTGATTCCTTTTGAAAACAGTAAGGATGTTTCTATTGATGATAAAGATATTGAAATAATACCTGTAAAAAACATTGATGATGTGCTTAAAATTGTCTTTTAGGAGATGATAATTTGGAGGGTGTTAGAGTTCCGCCTCATAATATAGAAGCTGAACAAGCGGTTATCGGTGCTATGCTTCTTGATAAGGAAGCTATTGCAGCTGCCGCTGAGATTTTATCAGGAGAAGAATTTTATAAAGAATCTCATAAGCTTTTATTTCAGACTATAGTAGAAATTTTTAATAAAGATGAACCTGTGGACATTGTAACTTTGGTGGATGTTTTAAAGAGCAGGGAGCACCTTGAGGTTGTAGGAGGAGTTTCATATATATCTTCTCTTGCAGCCTCTGTGCCTACAACATCTAATGTAAAGTATTATGCAAAGATTGTTGAAGAAAAAAGCATATTAAGAAGGCTTATATTTGCGTCAAGCGGTATAATAGAAAAATGCTATACAGATCAGGAAAAAGTAGAGGAAGTTTTAGGTGCTGCTGAAAAGAGCATTTTTGACATTTCACAAAAGAAAGGGCACCAGGATTTTGAACATTTAAGCACCATTATTTCGAGGAGCTTTGATGAATTTGAAAGACTTTATAAAAACAAAGGGCAGATAACTGGAATACCATCGGGTTTTACAGATCTTGACAGAAAAACATCTGGATTTCAAAAGAGCGATTTTATATTGATAGCAGCAAGACCATCTATGGGAAAAACTGCCTTTGCGCTAAATATTGCACTTCATGCAGCCCTTAGAGCGGGAAAAAGTGTCGCTATATTCAGTCTTGAAATGTCAAAGGAACAGCTTGTATATAGAATGTTATGCTCTGAGGCCAATGTGGATATGCTAAAACTTAGAACAGGAGATTTAGACGAAGAAGATTGGATGAGGCTTGGCAGGGCGGCAGGACCGATGTCAAATGCTAACATATTTATTGATGATACTCCAGGAATATCAGTTGTTGAGATGAGATCAAAATGCAGAAGGCTCAAGATAGAAAAGGGATTAGATTTAATTTTAATAGATTACCTTCAGCTTATGACAGGAAGCGGCAGGACTGATAATAGACAGCAGGAAGTATCGGAAATATCGAGATCTTTAAAAGGACTTGCAAAGGAGATGGAGGCACCAGTTATATCGCTGTCGCAGCTATCCCGTGCCCCCGAGGCAAGAGCAGATCACAGGCCTATACTATCGGACCTTAGAGAGTCAGGTTCAATAGAGCAGGATGCGGACATAGTTATGTTCCTTTATAGGGATGAATATTATAATAAAGAAACGGATAAGAAGGGTATTGCAGAAGCGATAATAGCAAAACAAAGAAACGGCCCAACGGGAACTACAGAACTTGCATGGCTTGGCCAATATACAAAATTTGGCAATCTCGACAGATATCATAATGATTGATATTACAGTATTCTTTTTGTTGTTGACATTAAAACAAAAAGTAATTAAGATATACTTGTGAATGCTTCATTGGCCCAGCCGGTAGGGCAACTGATTCGTAATCAGTAGGTCGGGGGTTCGAATCCCCCATGAAGCTCCATTAAAAATCTGAAGAATCTGGGACGGTTACTTATTTATCATAATACTATTAAATGCTTTTTAACTATATAATTTTAAATGAAAAATTAGCTACTTAACAAATGACCGTTATATTTTCTATATATAACGGTCATTTGTATTAAAAAATCATTTGTTATTATGAATTTATTAGATAATTCATTTAAAAAAGATAATTTGATTGGGATACTTGTCCATCTTTATTAGAATCATTTTTAATCTTATAGCAATAAAAAAATTCTATAAGATTTTTCTTTATTTAATAAACTGATTTTGTTAGAAATATGCAGTAATGAAATAAGCCTGTAATTTGTGATTTTATGCCCCTATCGCCAATATCTCCTCCACAATGCCCCTGTATTTTTCCTCCTTTATAAGTTCTGCACCTAAAGCACACAGCCTCGATACATTAGCCTGCCCCATGCTCCCAAGTATCCTGCATATGTCGGCACACTTTAAATCGCAAAACTTCCTTAAAGCAAAGCACAATATTGCCTTTGCCTCCTTAACTCCCTTTGAATTCTTTATCTTAAGCATTAGTTTATCTATGTTAAATCTTTCTGCAATTATTTCTATTATCTTTTCAGGGGATAAGTCTCTAACGAGTACCTTTCTCATGCTTCTGTATTCCGTAGGTTCATCTTTAAACTCCTGCCTCTTTGCATCTACAACACTTTTCACTTTAAATATAAAATCCCTGTACATTGCTCTTGCAGCTGCTTCCTTTAAGCTGAACATAGAAAGTATAAAACTGTCATCTATAAGATCAAACTCATCTCTCTTTTCTGCTAAAAATATCCCAAGAGATGAAAAGCGGTAA
>NZ_FUYH01000028.1 GCF_900167605.1 Caloramator quimbayensis
AGTTGATACTCATCCTTCTTTTCAGCTAAAAATATTCCTAAGGATGAAAAAGGATAATCCTGAGGGTTTGTCTCGTAGCCTTTGATATCCGTTGCATTATAGTGAACATAAGCAGTTAAGGCGAAGAGATACCTGTCATCCTTGACGATTTTGCTTTTAAATCTGTCTTGGAAGAGGTGGCCATGTCTTTTATGCCTTTTGTTAAAATACATGGCATATTTGTAGTTGATAAAATGCAAAATTTTCGATATGTCTGCCCCATTAGCATCTATAATAAAATGGGCGTGAGTATCCATTACGCAGTAGGAGTAAACTCTAAATTCAAACTGATCCTGAGCTTTTTTCATAAAATCCAAATATTTTACCTTATCTTTTTCGTCAATGTAAAGATTCACCTCGGAAATACTTTTTACCATGATGTGATAAATAGAGTCAAAGGATTTTTCTCTTGCCAACCTTGGCATAATAACGCACCTCCAGATTTGGTTGTATTTTTAGTATTATTTTGCCAATTTGGAGGTGGTTTTATTCATAAAATTATATAGTTGTAACAACAAATAAGTAACCGTCCCTCCTAACTCACTTGTCAATTGGGTGGCACTTTTTTTGCTGTATACCTCCTTTATCCGGTATCTAACACCGTATATTGTCATATATATCCAAATATGGGAATGATACATTTTCACACTAACCGTCCCTATCCCGTCCGCGCCCCCTTCTCAAAATGCATTTTAAACAACATTAATAAGTAACCGTCCCTTGTACCCACCTTAAAATTAATAAGTAACCGTCCCTCGCACCCTTCGCACCCAAGTAACCGTCCCCCACACCCACCCCACACCACGTCTCCTGCGCTCAAAACGCTACCCACCCTCCCAATCCCCCCACCAAAAAACTTGCAGGATATTTCAAATATTTAGAGAATAAATAATTAAAAATATTTTCAACAGGAAGTGTGGATATGGAGCTCAAAGATGGCCTTTATGAACAGGTTATAAACAGAATGATTTCTGAGAATATTAATTTGCTCAATGATAGGAAATTGATACAAAAGGAAAATATTGATGAAGAAGAAAGCAGCTCAATATTATCTCAATATTTATATGCAGTTTTAAAAAAGGCATTAAGTTATATTAGTGATGATGATAAACTGCAAAGGCAAATAGATGTTGCAAATAAAATTATTATGCTTTTAAAGCATGCGCTTAATGATGAGAGTATTACTGAGTATCTAATAACTGAGGATGCGAAGATGCTTCTATCAATTTTTGACAAGGTAAATTCAAAGTATGCAGTTATAAATGAGAATAACATAGTAAGGCCTGTAACCCCTCTTTCCCAAAGCTCTATTTTTACCGGCTCAAGCAGCGAGCCAAGCTTAGTGAGCGAGCTGAAGAAGGAGATTTTAACGGCAGATAGAATAGACATGCTTGTTTCATTTATTAAATGGAGCGGCCTCAGGCTTATTGCTGATGAAATAGTTGAATTTACAAAGGATAGAAAGCTTAGAGTTATTACAACCTCCTATATGGGAGCAACGGATTATAAGGCTGTTGAATTTCTCTCAATGCTTCCTAATACTGAGATAAAAATTTCCTATGATACAAAAAGAACGAGGCTTCATGCAAAATCCTATATGTTTTATAGAAATACTGGGTTTAGTACAGCCTATATAGGTTCTTCAAATTTATCTAATGCAGCAATTTCAAGCGGCCTTGAGTGGAATATTAAAGTTACAGAGCAGGATATGAAGGATATTATAAAAAAATTTGAGGCAACCTTTGAAGCATACTGGCACGATAAGGAGTTTACTCCTTTTTATATCTATGAAGGGTATAAATTAAAAAATGCAATTGAAAAAGAGAAAAGAGGAAGCTATGAAACATTCGAATATGGTTTTGATATTCAGCCCTATTCTTATCAAAGAGAGATATTAGAAAAGTTAAAGGCTGAAAGGGAAATTCATGGTAAGTATAAAAATCTTATAGTTGCAGCTACAGGAACGGGCAAGACAGTTATTTCAGCCTTTGATTATAAAAATTTTAGAAAAGAAAATCCTACTAATAACAGGCTTCTTTTTATAGCCCACAGGGAAGAAATATTAAAGCAGAGCATAGCGGCCTTTAGAGGCATTTTAAAGGATCAGAATTTTGGGGATCTTTGGGTTGGAAGCTTTGAGCCGCAGCAAATCGACCACCTTTTTATGTCGATTCAGACCTTTAATTCAAAGGAGTTTTATAATAAAACTACTCCTGATTTTTACGATTTTATTATAATAGATGAATTTCATCATTCAGCAGCCCCAGCCTATCAAAAACTTATAGATTACTATAAACCCAAGATATTATTAGGGCTTACAGCAACTCCAGAGAGGATGGACGGGAAGGATATTACCGAATATTTTGATGGGAGGATAGCAGCAGAGATTAGATTAAATGAAGCAATAGATAGAAAGCTTCTATGCCCTTTCCAGTACTTTGGGGTTTCTGACAATGTTGACCTTAGCAATTTAAGATGGAGCAGAGGAGGATATGAAAAGAATGATCTTGATAAGCTCTATACTCATAATACAAAAAGGTCGGAGCTTATTATAAATTCAATAAATAAATATGTAAGCGATATTAAAGATATAATAGGATTGGGGTTTTGTGTCAGCATTGAACATGCAAAATATATGGCTGATTTTTTTAATAAAAAGGGCATACCATCCATTGCATTGCATTCAGGTTCAGGGGATGATGAAAGGTTTAGAGCTCAGGAAAAATTAAAGAATAAGGAGATAAACTTCATATTTGTAGTTGACCTTTATAACGAAGGCGTTGATATACCAGAAATCAATACGGTTTTGTTTTTAAGGCCTACAGAAAGTTTAACAGTATTTTTACAACAGCTTGGGAGAGGGTTAAGGTTATGCGAAGGGAAGGAATGTTTAACGGTTCTTGATTTTATAGGCCAGGCACATAAAAAGTATAACTTTGAAGAAAAGTTCAGGGCATTATTAGGCAAGTGCCGAAGTTCTCTTCAAAGGGAGATACAAAACGGTTTTCCTAACGTTCCTAAGGGATGCTATATACAGCTTGAAAAACTTTCTCAAAAATATGTTTTAGATAACATAAAAAGCTATTTTAACAACAGAAGCAGCATAGTAAACAGAATAAGCACATTTGAAGAAGATACAGGTAAAGAATTAACTCTTTCAAATTTTACAGAGCATTATCATATTTCTTTAAAGGATATATATTCAAAGGATAACTGGAGCAGATTATGCGTTCAGGCAGGAGTTAAGGATGATTTTGTTAATGCTGATGAGAGAAAACTAACAAAGGCTCTTTTAAGGATTTTGCACATTAACTCTAAAACGTGGATTGATATTTTACTAAAATATTTAAATAGCATAGATAAAATCGATGAAAATAATATGACAGAAGAAGAAGTAAAAATGCTTATTATGTTTCATTATACAATTTGGCAGGAACCCCTTTATGCTATGAATTTTAAATCACTAAAGGACAGTTTTAAAAGGGTAAGAGAAAATGATGAATTATTTAGAGAGCTTATTGAAATTTTAAAGTATAACTATGAAAAAATAGATTTTATAGATAAAAAAATAGATTTAGGCTTTTCCTGCCCTTTATATTTGCACTGCACCTACAGCAGGGATGAGATACTTTCAGCATTAGGATACTTTACATTACAAAAGAAACCTTCCCAAAGAGAAGGTATTTTGTATATTGAAGATAAAAAAACTGATGTACTTTTTGTTACTCTTAATAAATCTGAGAAGGATTATTCTCCCTCCACATTGTATGATGATTATGCAATAAATGAAGTATTATTTCACTGGCAGTCACAGAGTACAACCTCCCATTCTTCAAAGACAGGACAAAGATATATAAATCATAAAAAACATGGAGGGAAGGTTTTATTGTTTGTAAGGGAGTATAAGATGGATAGTGGCATCGCTTCACCCTATTATTACCTTGGACCTGCAGATTATGTAAGCCACAGTGGGAGCAAACCTATGAATATTATATGGAAACTTGAAAATGAACTTCCTGCATGTTTGCTTACTAAAGCAAACAAAATGATAGCTTTATAAGGAGATATTAGATTTTTATGGAGAAAAGGTGTATTATAAATAATAACGACTATGTTTTGGTACTTGGAGGGGCGAATGTTGATATTCAGGGCGTACCTAAGGATAAGCTTATACTAAGGGATTCTAACATAGGAACAATTAATATTTCTTTAGGAGGCGTTGCAAGAAATATAGCTGAGAACCTCTCAAGGCTTGGCGTTTATGTGAAGCTTTTAACTGCTGTAGGGGATGATTTATACGGCAATAAAATATTAGAGCACTGCAAAGATTTAAAAATTGACGTAAGCGATGTTATAGTTTCAAAAAAGCATAGCACATCAACTTACTTATCGATTCTTGATGAAAAAAAGGATATGGCAGTAGCTCTCTCCTGTATGGATATATGTGAGGAGATAACCATTGATTATATTAAATCTAAAGAAAATATATTTAAAAATTCAAAGATTTGCATTGCAGATACAAATCTTTCAAGGGAGGTTTTAGAATACATAACACAGATTAAAGATGTAAATATTTTTTTAGATACGGTTTCAACCTCAAAGGCCCAAAGGGTTAAGGACTTTATAGGAAGGCTTCACACAATTAAGCCTAATAGATATGAGGCACAGGTCCTAACAGGGATAAGTGTTGATAGTGTAGATAATGCTAAAAGAGCCTGTGAATATCTTTTAAATAAAGGAGTAAAAAGGGTGTTTTTGAGCCTCGGGGAAGAGGGAGCCCTATGTGCAGGGCAAGAATTTAATATGTTTAAAATTGACATGCAAAAGATTAAGGTTGTAAATGCAACGGGGGCAGGGGATGCCTTTTTAGCAGGCCTTGCTTTTGCAAGTATAAAGTGTATGGACATTACAGAGTGCGCAAAGTTTGCTATGTCTTGTGCAGCAATAGCTCTGTTATCTGAAAATACTATTTCTGATGAAATGTCAGTTGAAAATGTTTATAAAAAAATGAAGGAGATGGAATTATGCTTGAAAAATATTTAGTTATATCCGATGAGGTAAAAGAAGCGATAGATAAAAAAAAGCCCGTCGTTGCCCTCGAATCTACTATTATTTCCCATGGGATGCCATACCCTCAAAATGTAGAAACTGCGCTTTCTGTTGAAAAAATAGTTAGAGAAAACGGGGCTGTTCCTGCAACAATTGCAATAATAGGAGGAAAACTTAAAGCAGGACTGAGCCGTGATGAGATTGAATACCTTGGGAAAAAAGGAAGAGAAATTATAAAGGTGAGCAGGAGGGACATACCCTATATAGTTTCGAAGGGATTAGATGGAGCCACAACTGTGGCGTCAACGATGATTATAGCAGCTCTATCGGGAATAAAAGTTTTTGCAACTGGGGGAATAGGCGGCGTTCACAGAGGAGCACAGGAGACCTTTGACATATCCGCAGACCTTCAGGAACTTGCAAATACAAATGTTGCTGTAGTTTGTGCTGGAGCAAAATCTATACTTGATTTAGGGCTGACCCTCGAATACCTCGAAACCTTAGGCGTTCCTGTAGTAGGATACAAAACCGATGAGCTTCCTGCATTTTATACAAGAAAAAGCGGATTTAAAGTTGACTATAGATTAGATACGCCAAAGGAAATAGCAGATATGCTAAAGGTAAAATGGGAGCTTAACTTAAAGGGCGGCGTAATAATTGCAAACCCCATACCAAAGGAGTATGAAATGGACTATGAAATTATAAATAAAGCTATTGAGGATGCTATAGCTGAGGCAAAGGAGAAGGGAATAAAGGGTAAGGAGACAACTCCATTTTTACTTGCAAAGGTAAAGGAAATTACAGGAGGAAAGAGCCTCGAATCCAATATTCAGCTTGTATTTAACAACGCAAAGCTATCAGCTCAGATTGCTGTGAATATGTAATTTTTCTCCCCAAAGGATATTTTTAATCCTTTGGGGATTTTTTTATAAGTCCGGCATTGTGACAGCCCGCCGGACAAGCTTGGACATCGAGTTTTCCTCAGCTGGTATATTATAGGCTTTCCTTTTCAAAGTTTTTATAATATGATTATAATGTTATTGAGGTATAAATGTTATAGCTAAAAAAAGGTAGTGAGTTATATGCAAACAAAACAGGTAATGGAAATAGCTTCCTTGTCGGCTGAGATTCTGCTCTCAAGCGGTGCTGAAATTTACAGGGTAGAGTATACTGCTAAATCTATATGCAAAAGCTACGGGATAGAGTGCGAGTGCTTTGTTATGCCCACAGGATTTACAATATCCTGCACAGGTGATAAAAACGAAACCTTAACCTATGTAAAGCGTGTTGAAAACAGAACTATGGATTTGCATAAAATAGATTCAATAAATGCATTTTCACGAAGGCTTGAGAATGAAAAAATAGGCTATGAGGATGCTGTAAAAATACTTAAAGATATAGAGAAAATGCCCTATTTTAAGCTTCCTACAAGGTGCATTGCAGCAGGGTTTATAGCTTTTTCCTTTACAATGCTGTTTAGGGGCACTTTAAAGGACAGCATAGCCGCTTTTTTTATAAGCATGCTGATTTTTAAAGTTAAAAATGATATTGAATCCATAGGCTTTTTTCAATTCTTTGAGTATTTTATTTCGGGAATGATAGCAGGCGGAGTCAGTTTAATTGCGCATAAAATTTCTCCAGCATTAAATATAGATAAAATAATTATAGGCTCTATTATGATTCTTGTCCCAGGTGTCAGCATTACAAACGGAATAAAGGATGCTCTCTACGGGGATTTAATATCAAGCTTTACAAGGCTTGGAGAAGCGCTTTTTATTGCAATTGCTGTTGGTGTCGGGGTTGGTATTATGCTTACATTTAGTGTGTATTGGATGTGATTTGTATGAAAGAGTTTTTATTGGCTTTTTTAGGCAGCTTCTGTGGAGGAATAATTTTTAACATACAGAGAAAAAACCTTATATGGGCGGGGATATGCGGAGGCTTAAGCTGGACAGCATATGCTCTAACCTACGAATATACAGGGGGCATTGTCTTTTCAACCTTTATAGGTGCTGTTGTTGTCGGGCTTTACAGCGAAACTATGGCAAGAATACTAAAAACTCCTGCCTTCGTATTTTCAATACCGGGTATTTTCCCCCTCGTTCCAGGCGCAGGTGCATATTTTACAGTTTTATATATAGTAAACAGCAGTTACAGCGATGCGGTAAATAAAGGTGTTGAAACAGCTGCTGTTGCAGGGGCCATTGCCTTTGGGATTTTGTTTACTACAACATTATTCCAGTTTGGGGTTAGGATAAAGGAAAGGATAGGAAGAAACGATTAAGAAAATCCCCCATTAAATTTATTATATTTAATGGGAGATTTTTGCTTATTAGTTTTGCTTAAGTATGAATTACACTAACAGTATATTATTTTGTCAGTGACTTTTTAGAATATTTTTTTAAAAAGTATTGATGCATAACATAACTTTCAAATTTACCAAGAGGGACTCCTTTTTCAAGTAATTTTGCCTCAATGAAGGTTTTACATGATTTTTCAAGTATTTCGCATGCTGTGAAAGCTTCATTAAGGCTTCTTCCTATACATACAGCCCCGTGATTTGCAAGAAGAACTCCGTTTCGCCCTTTTAATGCCTTTATTGTATTTTTTATCAATTTTTTAGTTCCTGGTATTGCATAATCAGCAACCCTTATTGAAGGACCTATTATCTGTGCCATATCATCAAGAAGAGGAGGGACCTGAAGCCTTGAAGCTGCGACTGTGCAGGCGCTCTGTGAATGAGTATGGATTACTGCATTTATCTCCTTTCTATTTTTATATATTTCAGCGTGAAGACCGCTCTCACCGGAGGGGTTAAGCTCACCATCATAGCTTAAATCGTTTATATTTACTATTACCATATCTTCAGGTTTTAAAGATTTATATGGTATTCCACTCGGAGTTATGATCATGTAATCGTTATTTATTCTGAGGCTTAAATTTCCCCATGTGCCGCTTACAAGTCCAGATTCTAAAAGCCTTAAACCTCCTTCACAAAGCTTATGCCTTAGCTTTATAACATAATCATTATCAAAATTCTCCTTTGTTTCAGTAAGTATTAATGGTGATTCCTTAAATTTTATTGCATAGAGGAAAGTAAAAAAGATAAGAACTGTAAACAAATAAAGGGAATAAACCATGTTTCCTCCTGAAAGATTTCCTAAATAATCCATTAAAAATATAAAAATTACCCCGGAAATTTGTCCCATAAGCATTAAAATACCAAAGGAAGTGCCTTCGGGTATTGGGTATGCAATTTCAGCCCCATATTGAAATGCGATTGGCCCCATACCCATTATAAAAAAGCCAAAGGCTGCACAGGAAATCAATATTGCAGTATAACTATTTGAAAAGGTGAGTACTGCAAAGGGAATTACAGAAAAAAGTATAGGCCATATTAATAGAGGCTTTCTTTTTTTAATCCTGTCTGATATCATGGGAAGAATAACAGCGCCTATAAGACCAACTATTATTAGTATTCCTCCTATTGTTCCTGCCTGCACAGAGTTGATTCCCTTTGGACGAAGCATCTCTTCAATCCATGTCATAACGGCATTGAAAATCCCCATAAGGACAAACATACATACCATAAGCCTTGCAAAATTATTATTGCTTAATAAAGACTTTGTTTTTGAAAAAGTAAATTCTTCTTTATTAGTCCTATCTACTGTATTTTCAGGCTTTTCCTTTGAAAATATTATAAAAATGATAGCGCAGAATACAGAAGCATAACCGTATTGCATAAGAAGCTTTGGGAGACCAAAAGTTAAATATAGCCGAGGTGATAAAAGCATTGCTGCAATCATGCCAATATACCCTGCCATAGTTGCTATGCCTGATGCAGTAGCTCTTTCATATAGAGGAAACCAATTCGCAGCAATCTTTGTTATTGAGTTTACAAGAAAGGGCTGCCCAAAGGCTATTGCTGTCTGACATAATGAAACTACAATATAGTTATCTGCGAAGATACCTCTTAGCATTCCAAAAACAGCAGTAAGAAGAGAACCTATGAGCATAGAAATTTTAAATCCTTTTTTATCTATTAGATATGATACAGGCAGTGCTGCAACTATATAGACTATCATATAAATCATTGAAAGAAATGCTATATAAATAGGAGGAACATTATAGAATTTTATTGCCTGGCTGGTAATAGGCGCAAAGGTAAGCCAGAAAACATTCGTCATTGCAAGTATTGGAAGTGTACAAAAAAGTACAACCCACCTGTATGGATATACCTTATATTCTTTCAAGACAAACCCCCCTTAAAAATGTTTTCTCCATTCTCCGGTGCTTGGCACCGGAGAATGGGCACCGTTAAAATCGCTTTGAGTTTATTTCTTTATATATTTTCTCAAGGGAATAATATATATTTTTGTAGGAAATAAACAATTCATCATATATCTTATAGTTTTCTTCCTGAGGTATGTAGATATATTCCGTATGAAGGAGCTTTTTAACTTCAGAAAAATCTTTATAAATCCCAAGCCCAACCAGTGCACACATTGCAGCACCGAGGGCACCGCTCATTTTAGGATTGTTTGAGACCTCTATTCTTTTTTTGGTAACATCGGATATTATCTGCATCCACTGCTTATCAAGTGCTCCTCCGCCTATAATTTTAATCACATCAAAATCAAAGCCGAAATCCTTTTTATAGTTTTCTAAAATCCATCTAAGGTTATAGGCAACACCTTCATAGACTGATCTCATTAGATGTTCTCTTGTATGCTCGTGAGTAATATTAAATAGGGTTGCTCTAACAGTTGTTGAGCTTACGGGGCATCTTTCTCCCCTCATCCAAGGGGTGCATATAAGATAATCTGAGCCAGGAGGAACCTTTTTAACATGCTCATCCATTAATGCATATATGTCCTTAATTGAAGGGTCAGCTTGTTCGTGCCTGTAAAATTCATCAGCTATCCATTTTATACATGAGCCGGCAGATTCGGTAATACCGACAACAATATTCATATCAGGATCTGCGCTTTTTATGCATGCTGCAGAATTTTTAAATTTTAGTTTCTTTTTTGTAGAAACACATACCCATGCGGAGGTTCCAAGATAAATATGGGCTTCATTATCTAACACAGCACCTGAGCCAACGGCTGCACTTTGAGTATCATCGCATCCTCCAAAAACTGGGGTACCCTCTAAAAGCCCCATCTCTTCTGCTGCCTTTTTTGTAAGCCCCCCTACATTATCAATAGAACGCACGAGGGGAGGGAGTTTTGAGGTGCTTATACCGCTTATTTTAAAGAAAATCCTCATCCAGTCATTTTTCTTAAGATCAAAGCCATAGGAGCAGGCACCGGAAAGCTCAGCAGTTTTTGCACCGCTTGCCATAAACCTCAGATATCCATTAACGTCTAAAAAATATTCTGTTTTATTATAAATTTCCGGCTCATTTTCTTTAATCCAAAGAAGTTTTGGAATAACATCCTTTCCCATTAGTTCAATACCAACAATTGATTTAAATACTTCTCTTCCCAAAAACCTTTTCATTATCTTTTTAGCCTGAACTTCTGCTCTTCCATCTACCCAAGTTATATTTGGGCGAAGGACATTTCCGTCTTTATCAATAGGTATAATACCCATTGCCTGTGTTGTAAAAACTATACCGATGATATCCTTTGGTGAAACCGATGATTTTTTAATAACATCTCTTGTACATTTTACAACAGCCCTCCAGTAGTCCTCAGGATTTTGTTCAACCCAGTTAGGATGAGGAACGCTCAGAGGATAATCACAGGATTCATGACAGCATATTCTTCCATCAGTATCAACTAATACTGCCTTGCTGCAGCTTGTTCCAACATCATGGGCAATTATATATCTGACACCCACAAACCCACCCCCTAATTCATAATAAATTTTACAAAATATAGAATCAATTCTATTATATACTATATATTTTTAAAATGAAATATAAAAATATAATATTGTATAAAATTATACATGAGTATAAAAATATTGACTTGGAAACTATTAACATATATAATTGTTTCATAGAGAAGAATATGGAGGTATATTACACTAATGGAGATTTCAAGAAGAGAAAGAAAGAAAATAAAAACAAAATCAGATATATTAAGGGCTGCAAGGCATTTATTCGAGGAAAAGGGATATGATGATGTTTTAATTGAAGATATAACTGAAAGGAGTGATGTTTCAAAGGGAACTTTTTTTAATTACTTTAACAGCAAGGAAGGCCTTTTAAAAGCAATAGCGGAGGAAGAAGTGGATGACATACAGGAACTTTATGAGAATGAAGGTCAAAACTTTAAATCCTGCAGGGATAGAATAAAGCTGATTATGAAAAGGCTTTTAGATGATTCAATACCATATATGCACTTAACTGGAAGGGTAGTATTTTCAACGATTATTAATTCTAATGAAGATGTCTCTCCTTTTTATACAATAAACGAAATGATAGACTCTCTTGTACAGGAGGGGCAGATGTGCGGTGAATTCTCTAAGGAATATCCATCTAAATATATTGTTACAGCAATTTTAGGAGCATATTATGGACTTATATTTACATGGTTTGAACATAAAAAAGAGACAATAGGATGGAGTGAGCTTGAATGTATTTTAGATGCAGTCTTTAAAGGATTTAATATCAGCATATAAAAGTTTTAATTTTTAAGGGGGGTGTATGTCGTGGAGAAGGAAGGATATGCAATATCAAAATGGCATGATACAAAAGAAATTTATGAAAGGATTGATAATCTTTTAAAGCAGCCTGTAAGGGGAATAAAAAAAGATGCAATGGATAGATATATTGAATATTTTAATACTAAATGTTCAAAATCAAAGGAGATAATAACTGAAGCAAAAAATTATATCCCTGGTGGCGTACAGCATAATCTTGCCTTTAACTATCCTTTCCCTATAGTTATAACTAAAGCCGAGGGAGCATATATGTATGATGCTGACGGCAACAGGTATATAGACTTTCTTCAGGCTGGAGGGCCTACTATTTTAGGAAGCAATTATAAGCCTGTTCAAGAGAAGGTAATAGAGCTTATAAAAGAATGCGGGCCTGTTACGGGACTTTTCAGCGAATATGAGCTTAAAATTGCAAAACTTATAAACAAGCATATGCCTTCTGTTGAAATGTTCCGTATGCTTGGAAGCGGGACAGAGAGCGTTATGGCAGCAATCAGGATAGCAAGGCTTGCAACTAAAAAGAAGAAGGTTATAAAGCTTGGAGGGGCTTATCACGGATGGAGCGACCAAATGGTTTACGGCCTTCATGTTCCAGGAACAAGAGGGTTTGAGGCTCATGGTATTCCAAGCTCATGCTATAAACATACTCAGGAGGTATTTCCCAATAATATTGAGCAGCTTGAAAGAAAGCTAAAGTTTAATAAATTAAGGGGAGGTACTGCGGCAGTTATAGTTGAGCCCGTTGGCCCAGAGAGCGGAACAAGGCCTATTGATAAGGATTATAATAAAAACGTCAGGGAGCTTTGCGATAAATATGGAGCACTTCTTATATTTGATGAGGTTGTAACAGGATTCAGGATAGGCCTTGGAGGGGCACAGGGATACTTTGATGTTAAGCCTGATTTGACTGTATTTGGAAAGATAGTAGCAGGAGGATATCCAGGAGCTGGAGGGGTAGGAGGAAGAAGAGAACTTATAGAATGTCTATCAGCAGGACTTCAGGGGGGCAAAAAAAGGGCATATGTTGGAGGAACTCTTGCTGCAAGCCCATTAAGCGCTGCAGCAGGGTATTATACATTACTTGAAATAGAAAAAACGAATGCGTGTGAAGTTGCTGGACGTGCTGGGGACAGACTAACAAAGGGCCTTTTAGAGCTTATTGAAAAATATAAGCTTCCCTATGTTGCATATAATCAGGGTTCAATATGTCATCTTGAAACAACAGGAACGATGTTTGTAAAGCTTTTGAGCTTAGGAAGCATGAATGAGATTAAAAGAAGAAAGAAGATGATGGAGGAGATGGGGGCTGCCTACATGGCGGAGGGGATTATAACTCTTGCAGGAAGCAGGATGTACACAAGCCTTGCTGATACAGATGATGTTATTGATGAGGCTTTAAACAGATTTGAAAAGGTGTTTAAAAATGTAGAAGGAGTTTAAATAAAAATGCCTGCTGAATTTATTTTAGCAGGCATTTTGTGGGATAGAGATTGTCTGCAGATTACGGTATAAGTAACCGATAGCCTAAGCCTTATCTGCATTGGTAAGGGAAATGAAGATTGGAACTTTTCTGCTCCCCACGGCGCAGGGAGGGTAATGAGCAGAACTTGGGCTAAAAACTCTATTACATTGAGCCAATATAAAAAGTTAATGGAAGGGATTTTTACAACATCAGTTAATAAGGAAACGATAGACGAATGCCCCCTCGCCTATAAACCTATGGAGGAGATTATAAACAATATTGGTGATACAGTAGATATTGTTGAAAGAATAGTTCCGGTATATAATTTTAAAGCAGCGGAATGATGTAAAGTGTACCACCCAATTGACAATGATAAACTTTTTAATACTGTCCTTTTGGGCAGTTTTTTATTTTTTAACATAAAAATTCAGAGGGACGGTTACTTATTTCATACAATTAATATATAATTTTCGTATAAAAAAGAAGAGGATTATGGAAAAAAGATTAGGGGGGACAGTTACTTATTTCATGCATTTGATATAAAAATTTCATATAAGAAATTAAAAAGGGGTACTGGAGAGAGGAGAGCTCTCTCTTTTTTTTATAATAAATTTAATAAGTAACCGTCCCTTAGCCTGTCCCGCGACTATCGTATAATTTAAAGTCATATAATAAGTAACCGTCCCTCCAATGCTGCCTCAAAAAACACAAGTGTCAAATATGGAAAATTAATGTTATAATTAGAGAAAAATTAATTAATATAAAGTGGCAGGGGGAATTTTAATTGGCAGAAATAGTTCTTATAATATTAGGGATTATATACCTTATTTATAAAGTTGCTTTTAAGGTGCCTAAAGACATAAAAAGACTTGAAAGCAAGATTGATAATTTGCAGCTTCACCTTAAAGAAATAGAACTAAAACTAAGCCAAAAGTAAAAATTTCTATCTTAAGAAATTCTTAAGATTTTAATCAAAATTTTTTTAAAAATTACCTGCTAATATTTTAATTGAGGCAGGTGATTTTTATTGTTTTATTTTAAAATCATACACGGGAGGGGTTCCTATGGATAAAATAAATGTATTAGTTTGTGATGATGATAGAGATATAGCAAATGCCTTGGAAATTTATTTAAAAATGGAAGGATATAATGTGTACAAGGCATATAATGGCCTTGAATGCTTAAAGGTAATTGAGGATGAAAAGATAAATCTTGCTATAATTGATATTATGATGCCACAGCTTGATGGATTGTCGGCATTAATTAAAATACGTGAAGAGAAGAATATTCCTGTTATAATATTATCTGCAAAATCCGAGGATACGGACAAAATAACGGGGCTTAACTTTGGAGCGGATGATTATGTTACAAAGCCCTTTAATCCTCTTGAACTTATGGCAAGGGTAAAGTCCCAGCTAAGAAGGTATACTGTTCTTGGAAGTATGGAAAATAAAAGCGAGGTTATAAAAAACGGTGGACTTGAGCTTGATAAAGAAAGGAAAGAGGTCAGGGTTGATGGTGAGGTAGTGAGGCTTACTTTAACGGAATATAAAATATTATTGCTTCTTATGGAGAATATGGGGAGGATTTTTTCAATAGATGAAATATATGAGAGGGTATGGAATGAACCATCCTATTCTCCAGAGAACACTGTTGCAGTTCATATAAGAAGGATTAGAGAAAAAATTGAGATTAATCCAAAAGAGCCGAAATATTTAAAGGTGGTGTGGGGTATTGGATATAAAATGGAAAAAATTTAAATATAGCATTTATACAAAAACAATAATTTTTATATTAGCCTGTGTTTCCTTTTCAATGTTTTGGGGCTTAAGCTACAAATTATTTGAATTTCACGATGCTTTATATTATGAGAATTACTATGAAACATCAGATTTTCAATCAAAAATAGGAAGATATACCCATAATGTTATAGAGCTTAATACTAAACTGATAAATGACAGCAGCGTTTTAGAATATTTATCTGGGAAAAATGTAGATACGGAGAATGTTAGAAGGTACAAAATTATTAATGATAGACTTTCAAAGAATAAGAATTTTATTTATTATATAAGGGATAATAAAACAGGAAAAACAGTTACCAATATAGAAGAAGGTAGTCCTTTAGAAATAATTAAGGCTCAGCCTGTTAATATGTATGAAAATCAGTGGAATACAAATTATTATTATCCTGATATTTCAGACATGATTAATAATACAGAGATTAAAGTTTATACAGCGGTTAGATTTCCTTTAAAAAGCGGGGATGAATTTTATGAGGGCTATATTAAATTTGAAAATGGCAAGAAGTTGGTTTTAAATTTAAAAATAGCTGTATGCGTATGTATTGCAGCTTTATTGGCGTCTTTTATTTATTTTTTAATAACATCAGGGAAAAAAGGTAAAGATGATGATATTAAGCTCTTAGGCATTGATAACATTCCAATAGAAATAAGTACTATATTAGTCTTTGCTGCAGCTGCTGTTTCAGTTTTAATTTTCAGCGAGTTTAATAATATATACTCAATAACTTTTATTTCTTTTATTGATGCTATTATAGGCATAGCCTATGTGTTATCTGTTATGAGGCTTTTAAAAGCTAAAAAGATGTGGGAATACTCTTTTATTTTTAGAACCATAAAAACATTAAGTAATTTATTTTTCAATAATGGATTTAAGAAAACAAACATAGCTTTATTTGTTTTCTATGGTATAATAAATGGAATTTTGTTTTACAGTCTTTGTTATTTTAAGGATGTGTTTGTACTATTTACGTTTTTTACTTTTCTAATAATTGCTTTTAACTTTGCGTGCCTTTATTATTTCTCTAAGTTTGTAGTTTCCCTTCAAAATATTATAGATACTATTGAGGAAATTTCTTCTGGAAACATAGATTATGAAAAAAAAGGACAAATGATGCCTGAGCTTAAATATGTAATGGATAATATTTTAAATATACAAATGGGACTTAAAAGTGCACTTAATGAGGCTGTTAAGGGGGAGAGAATGAAGGCTGAGCTTATTACTAATGTCTCCCATGATTTAAAAACGCCGTTAACTTCAATAATTAATTACGTTGATTTACTTAAAAAAGAAGGATTGGATGAAAAAACTCAAAGGGATTATATAAATATACTTTATGAAAAATCCCAAAGGTTAAAACAGCTTATAGAAGATTTAGTTGAATTTAGTAAGGCTTCGAGCGGAAATTTAAAAGTTGATTTTTCAAATATCAATCTTCATGATTTAATAGAGCAGTCCTTAGGAGAGTTTGAAGATAAGATTAAAAAGGCACAGCTTGAAGTGGTAGTAAACTGTACAGATAAAAATATTTTTGTAAGCTCAGATGGAAAGTATCTTTGGAGGATAATTGAAAATCTTCTTTCTAATGCAGTTAAATATTCAATGAAAAACTCAAGGATATATATAGATATTCTAAAAGATGATGTTTATGGTATATTTTCTATTAAAAATATATCTGCATCTCCATTAAACATTCAAGCAGAAAAGCTTATTGAAAGATTTGTAAGGGGAGATGTTTCAAGAAGCAGTGACGGAAGCGGGCTTGGGCTTTCAATTGCAAACAGTCTTACAGAATCTTTAAAAGGGGTTTTCAATGTTGAAATCGATGGAGATTTGTTTAAAGTAACTGTGAAAATACCGCTTTTTCTGGGTACCGCCCAATTGAAATGACAAACTTTTTATAACTGTCCTTTTGGGCAGTTTTTTATTTTTTGACATAAAAATTCAGAAGGACGGTTACTTATTTCAGATAATTAATATAAAATTTTCGTATAAAAAAGGAAGAGAATTAGGGAAAAAAGATTAGGGAGGACAGTTATTTATTTTATGCATTTGATATAAAATTTTTATATAAGAAATTAAAAAGGGGTACTGGAGAGAGGAGAACTCTCTTTTTTTATAATAAATTTAATAAGTAACCGTCCCTAAGGCTGGATACTTATTCCTTTGGAAAAGCTTGTATATATTTCATAAAATCCTTCTTGAAATAAAATGCATGATTTTTATTTGATATGTATTAATTGTAAACATCTGAATATATAGGGAAATAAGGTTTGCTGTCTTTGCTTCTAATTTGAATAAACTTTCCATTGGAAGTATGAATAAATCCATCTTTACTATTTAAAATATGATCGTTTAGCTGCTTAGATATTGAATAATAGTCTTCTTCAAGCTGATAGTATAATTTCTTATACTTGTCCATTGTAAGATCTACATGAATAAAAGGTAAAAACATCCATGAGCTTTCATCTCCATCTTTACATACGGGTACATATAATAGATTTTTAATTTTGTTATAAATATATGTATCATTAAAGGTTTTCTTTGTAAGTATTTCATCTATATGGGTAGATATTTGTGTTATAAACATTGTTTCTCTTGGATTTCCGCTTATATTACATTTGTTTGTTTTAAGTTCTCCATCTTCAAAATCAATACTATTTGATGTATTTTTAAGACCTATAAGCAACTCAAGTATTTGTCCAACCCTACCCTTGTTTCTTCTTAGATTTGACAATTGTTCTTCAGTAAGGAAAGTTTCAAACCTTCTTCCTATGTAAGGTTTTAACCTTTCCATACCCTCTTGTAGTTTCAACATAATCCCCCCAGACTAATTATATTTTTATTATTTATTTCTATGTTTTATATTAAATTCCTTCAATATCAAAAATAAAAAGTACCCTTGGTACTTTTCATTACTTATTATTTAAGATAAGAAGTTCTCTTATCGTTCCCCTTCCACTTCCTTTAGAATTTATTGACCTTATTGCATCAACTCTATTTATAGTAAAATCCTCATAAAGCTTGTCAAAAAAATCATCATCAGGATCTGAATTTGTAGGATCTGAATTGCTGAGCATGAGGGATGCTCCAATACTATCTAAATAATAAAACCAAGCTGCTAACCTTTTCTGACTTTCATCATTAAAAGGCTCCTTTGAATAATCTGTGAAATTTGAGGTATTGTTCAAAGGCCTATAGGGAGGATCCATATAAACAAATGTATTTTCATCAATAAAAGAAGTTAAAATTTCAAAGTCACCGCAAGTAAGCTTAACACCATAAAGAGCTTTATTTACGCATTTTAAATTATCTATATCGCAAATTGTAGGGTTTTTATATTTTCCAAAGGGTACGTTAAATTGTCCCTTCCTATTTTGTCTGTACAATCCATTAAAGCATGTTTTATTCAAAAATATCATATTTGCAGCATGAGAAATCCACATATCAGAAAAGTTATTATAATCTATTTTAGTTTTTTCATCATTAAACATATCTCTTCTTTCATAGAACATTTCCTGCCTTTTATCATCATTTTTATTTATATATTCACTTTCTATTTCAGATAATATTTTAATCAAATCATCTACATACTGTTGAATAACTTTATAGGTAAGTATGCATTCGCTGTTAATATCGTTTAAAATAATTTGCTCAAAATTGTATATTGATGACAAATAAAAAAATACAGCCCCTCCTCCTAAAAAGGGCTCAGCGTATTTTTTTATTTTTCCATCCTTTAGCCTTTGAGGCAGATTATCTAATATCTTTGGAAGTAGTTGACTTTTACCTCCTGCCCATTTTAAAAAAGGTTTTGCTGCTAATTCACTCAAGTAAGATCCCCCTTTATATTCAAAATTCTTTTTTTGGTTAATTCTAAGTATTCCTTTTCAGTATCGATTCCTATAAAATTTCTTCCATTTTCTATTGCAACAACTCCAGTAGTTCCAGAACCGCAAAAAGGATCTAAAACAATATCTCCTTCTTTTGTGCAAGATATAATACATCTATATAGGAGTTCTTTTGGCTTTTGAGTAGGATGGCTGCCTAAAGTTTTTTCTCTTGCTGGAGTTGTAGGAATT
Organism: Caloramator quimbayensis; assembly: GCF_900167605.1. GTDB lineage: Bacteria > Bacillota > Clostridia > Clostridiales > Caloramatoraceae > Caloramator_B > Caloramator_B quimbayensis. Next base: position 19,105 of record NZ_FUYH01000028.1, read on the forward strand.
TCCCAAAGGCTTCTCATCTGTTTACCACCATTTAATTCTTTCATTGAGTTATAGTTAAATGTATGTTTGGCTTTTTTTGATTTTTTTGCCCATATTAAAGTTTCATGGCTTGCAGTAAAGCATCTGCAGCCCATATTAGGTGCAGCGTTAGGTTTATACCATATTATTTCATTGATAATATAATAATTCATTTCCATTAATGCAAAGGCTATGGAATGAATTATATGATATGTTCCAGAAATCCATATTGTTCCGTTATCATTAAGAACCCTGTCGCATTTTTTGAGCCATTGTTTATTAAATTCATGGTCTTTATAAAGCCCTGAGGATTTGTCCCACTCTCCCTTATCTACACATGCCATCTTTCCTGATTTGCATGTTATGCCTCCATTACTTAATTTATATGGAGGATCTGCAAAAATCATATTTACAGATTTTTCTTCTAAATCATTCAAAATATTTATGCAATCACCAAGTATCAGTTTAAATCTATCATCATTGTAATAGTGCATATTATTACCTCAACATAGGTTATTTATCTATATATTTTAACACAAATAAAGTTTATACAGAACATAATTTCTTAAATACAAATAGATATTCGTGGGTAATAAGATAAAAATTTTTTTTAATACTCAAATCCTTCCAATATTTAGTGGACTTACAATTGTGCTGTTCTTTTATAATTATTTCTTTAAGTTTAAAACCTTCATTTATGAATATATTCATTATATTAAATCCAATCGGTATTATAAAATTATTTTTTCTCATATCCCCCATAAGTATTGCACAATATCTGTCATATTTTAAAACTCTAAAGCATTCTTTAGCTACATCTCCCATGGCGATGTAAAAATCCTCTAAAGATAATAAAGATAAGTCATCCTTATTATCAATACTATATTTTATCATATTGGAATAGGGAGGATGAGTACATATTAAATCAATTGAGTTATTTTTAATTCCATCTAATTTTCGAGCATCTCTTTTTAATATACATATTTTTGAATTCCCAAGAGTTTTATTTACTCTCTGTTTTGAAATTATAAGGGCATTGTCATTTATATCACAGCCAATAGCTCTTCTATTTAGAAGTTTAGCTTCAACAAGAGTTGTACCGCTTCCTGCAAACTGATCAAGGACTATTTCATTTTCCTTTGAATATCTTAAAATAATGTTTTTAGGGATATATGGGCTCCAATTACCAGGATAGTCTCCTTTATGAGTGCCCCAATTACCTCTTTCAGGGAAGCTCCATACTGTAGTTGTCTGTAAATTAAAATCGCTATCCATATAAAACACCTGCCTTTTATCATTAAATTTTATCCCTTTTGGCAGGTGTTAATACAAGGATTATTCTTCTAACATATCTGCAAGAAAATATACGACATTAGAATTTTTACAATATTTTCTAAGCAAGTTTACAAAATCATTTTTTGAGAAATACCCTTTTTCAGGAATTATTTTATTCTCTGGAATATAGATTAAAAGCTTTATTAAAATTAATATTAAAATCAAACATAAAATTCCTCCATTATCAAAAGGATTTAAAGTAATCTGTTGGATAATAAAAGCTAATACAAGAATATTTTTCATCAAATAAGATTATATTATTCTAATTTTATTATATAATTTAAAGAAACAATAAATAAATTGGCACAATAACTGATTATTCATTACTATTTTTTATTATAAAATTTTTCTATTTTATTTAAGGAGAAAAAACAGAATAGTTAATTTATCTTCATAGATTCTATTGCTGTATATATGCTGTATATAATTTTATTTAACATAAATCATTTTCTATAAGAGCTGAATAAAGCATATTTCTTCCACTCCAGTTCCAGTAGGTAACATCTTGCTCTATAAAGAGCCATTTTATAGATTTTAATATTGCTTCTATTGGGAAGCCTGTATTGAATAAAAGATTTGTATATTCATTTTCATCAACCTGATGACATTTATACAGCTTGTCTATCATGATCTTAACTTTTTCATATTCTATAGGATTACTGTCTTTCTTTTTTATTAAATCCTCAATTACATTTTTATGACTTGGCATATCAGTCATACCCTTTTCTCTAAATTTCAGTTTTTCTACATGTACTGTAAAGTCCATTCCTTTATTTAATGTAGCAGGCCTCTTAAGAAATACACTATCTCCATTTGAAAGAGTTTCAACATTATAAATATATTTTGAACAGTTTTCTCCTTTACCACTGCCAGGATGCTCATCAAGGAATGCAGTAATTACCTGTCTTCTAATTTCTTCTCTTGTCCCATAAACTTTTAATGTCCTATAATATACTGGCATACTTGCCCCTCCAATCATTATTTTTTTATTTAAATATTCTAAGTTAATAATAAAATTCCTTTTTATATTTTTTGATATAGTATAATTATTTTAAATTTTAACTTTAATTGTTTACATCCTCGAAGAGAAGTACTTATTAGTAAATTTAGGGCAGCTATTTATTATAAATATTTAATATAAAATTTATATCAAAAACTTAAAGGTGCATAAGTAACGTTGAGAAGTTAATCTTCCCATTTTTTAAATAAAAATAATAAATAACCGTTCTTCGCAACTCTAATATATTTTATATTGTTAAATCCATTCCAATATTTAATGCAATGTCTTAAGAATGTATTATATGCTGCCGTTTGAAAAGATTTCTATATTATGAATGTATTTTGAAAAATTTTCATATGTAACACTACTTGAGTTACATCAAGAAATTCGTTAATTACCTAATTTTGAATTCCCGCTATTGTTCCATAAACTTCTAAATTCTTATAATATAATGAAAAAATAGCCCTTCATATTAAAGTATTTGAATATTTAAGCATCCTATCTAATTAGTATAAATTTATAATTGAAGAATTTAATTTATAACAGATGTACTTATAAAAATATTTTCATCGTAAAAATATTTTTGGATAAATATAATTTATGATAAATGATAATTGAATAATTATTTGAAATTTTATTATTTTTTAATTAAGGGGGATAAATTATGTCAGAAGGTAAAATGCTTATACATAATCTTATGTCAAAAGAAGTTTCAATTAATAAATTATTATTAGATCCAAATAATCCAAGATTCTCTGCACTAAAAAAGAAGATAAGTACAAATAAAATTAGTGATGATGTAGTACAAAAGAAAACTCTCACTGATATTTCAAAATTTGGTGTAGATGAGTTAAAAGATTCTATACAAAATATTGGTTTTTTACCTATTGACAGAATAGTAGTTGTTAAGCTTGAAGAAAAGTCTGATTTTTATGTTGTAATAGAAGGAAATAGAAGAATTGCTTCAGTAAAAAGTCTTTTACAAGATATTAATGAGGGACTTGAAATAGACAGTCAAATAGTAAAAAGCCTAGAAAAAATAAATGTACTGTCTATTGAAAATATGACATACGATAATTCTTCTGATTATCAACTTTTAATACAAGGATTAAGGCATATATCTGGTGTTAAGAGTTGGAAACCTTATCAACAATCAAGGGCTCTTGTTGCATTAGTAGATCAATTAAATTATTCTATAACAGATGCTGCGGCTACACTCGGAATGGGAAGATCTACTGCATCATGGATGAAAAAAGCATTCTATGCATTCGAGGAAATGAGAAAAGATGATGAAGTTGAATTACCAAGAGATGATGATGAGGTAATATCATATTTTTCTTATTTTGTTGAAATTTTAAAAGATGTAAATCTTAGACAGTATTTAGGATGGGACGATTCTAATAATAAGTTTACTAATAGAATAGAAATATTAAAACTATATAAGTGGTTAGGATTATCTGAAATACAGGAAGGTAGTACAAGACAGATTCCTAGTGCTTTAGATATAAGAAAATTATATACAGTTTTAAGTAATAATGATGCAAAAAGAATTTTAGAATCAGGTGGAAGTATAAATGATGCATATTCAGTTTTTTCAGTTACACCTCAATTAAATACAGATTATACAAGAAAGCTTAAGGATATATATGTCGAGCTTAAGAATTTACCGAGTACATTTGTAAAACATATGAGTGAAGAAGATAAAACTTTTTTAAAAAATATAATTGAAATTGTAGAGGAGCATTTACAATAGTATGGAAGATATTTTATTGTTTATATTGAATAAGCTTCATAGATTGGACAAAACATGTAGAATACAAGATATAGCAGGATCGTTTATTATAGAAAAGCTTTTAATCAATTATGATTCAATAGATTATAGTAGTAAGCTTAATTTAATTGAAAATAAAATGCTAAGTATAATTAAAAGAGAAAATGCAAAATTTGTTAATGATGGATTTGAAGAGCCTTTTATTATTAAAGGTTCTTCAAATAATCTTATTTCAAAATCAGAATCATTTAATATATTATATAATTCATTCTTTAAAAACAATGAAAATTGTAATGAATTTTCAAATAGAATTGGAAGAGATATATTAAGATTAATGGGCTGCAAAGAAGAAAACATCTTTATTACACCGAATTCCTACGATGAGGGTATTGACTACTGGGGATTTATTAAACTGGAAAATATAGTTTGAAATATGGAAAATAAAATACTTAGAAAACTTTTTCTTGGTTTTATTGAATTACACATTCTTCATCATGCTAAAAAATGCCCGTTTTATGGTTCTTGGATGATAGAAGAACTAAAGGAACATGGATACGATATAAGCCCTGGAACACTATATCCCATTCTTCATACACTATGCAGCGAAGGGCTGCTTGTTGTTGAATCTAAAAATGTTGAGGGTAAAATTAGAAAGTACTATTCAATAACAAAAGAAGGAGAAGAAATATTAAGTAAGGCTACCGAAAAAGCCTTAGAACTTATAAAGGAAATCGGAGGTTAAAAATGTTTGAAATAAAGAATATAAAATTTAAAGGCATATTAGATATTGAACATTTAATAATACCTGAAGAAAAGATAACAAGTATAGTAGGAGAAAGTGGCAGTGGTAAAACTACTTTACTAAAAATGTTGAACAACATTATATCTCCAGAAGAAGGTGAAATTTTATATAAAGAAAAAAACATTAATGATTTTGATGCCATAGAACTTAGACGAAAAATTACTATGCTTCCTCAAAATCCTGTTATTTATAAAGGAAATATATTGGACAACATACTTGTAGGTAAAAAGTTTGCAAAATCTACTGATTATGATATAGAAGAAATAAAAAAACTTATGATGGAATTTAGCATAGGCAAAGACCTTAATTCACCTGCTGATAACCTATCAGGAGGTGAAAAACAAAGACTTTGTATTATAAGAGTACTAATTATGAATCCTGATGTAATACTTTTAGATGAACCATCCTCTGCACTTGATGAAAAAACAGAGGATAAAGTAATAAGCTATATTTGCAATTATGTAAAACAAAACAATAAAACACTTGTTATGGTTACTCATTCAAGTGAAATCGCTAAAAAATATTCGGATCACATTATTGAGATTAATAAAAGGAGTTGAAATTATGAATGGTGCTGTTGACTTGTCTTTGATTCAAGTTGTTTCTGCATATATATTTATTATCATTCTTCTTTTTATAGTTAGAAAGCGTGAATTAAATATAGAAAAGGAGATAATTATTGCAACTGTTAGAATGACAGTTCAGCTTATTTTAACAGGGTTTATACTAACGTATATATTTAAAAATCCAAATGTTTTTATCACAATTTTAATTGTAGGCTTTATGGAAATATTTTCTATAAGCAATATATTTAAAAGAAATAAAAGTAAACTATCAATTGAACTTAAAAATGTAATTACTATTTCTATGTTAGCTGGAACACTGCTTAGTTTATTATATTTTTTACTTATTGTTGTAAAAATAAAACCTTGGTTTAATCCACAATATCTCATCCCACTTGCTGGCATGATTGTTGGAAACTCTATGACTGGAATTAGTCTTGGAATAAACAAGCTGATTGATGGAGTTACAAACCAAAGAGATATGATAGAATGTTCACTAATGCTTGGTGCAACACCAAAGGATGCATGTAAATCAATAATAGATAATGCCTTTGATTCGGCAATACTGCCAACAATAAACTCAATGGTTGGAATGGGAATTGTATTTTTGCCTGGTATGATGACAGGACAAATACTATCAGGCTCACTTCCCCTTGTCGCAATAAAATATCAAATCGCCATTATGCTTGGGATATTAGGTAGCGTTTCAATAACAGTAATTACATTTTTGAATCTTGGATATAAAACGTTTTTTAATAGTAGAATGCAGCTTAAAAGAGAGGGATAAGCCTATCCTCTCTTTAAAAAATAACTGACTAAATTCATCTTATAAAACTCTATATATAACCTCAAGTCTATGGTTAGGCGTTTATTACATTCTAAATCACAAAATGTTTCTAAGGTACAAACATGAATTTCATATTCATTTTAACAAACCAGCGATAATAGCTGCCGTTTCGCAAAGTTGGGGAAGTTTACAGAGCAAAGATTAAGGTATAAGCTTGGTTTTTTGTGTTTTATTTGAGATTTTTTACTGTATAATTATAGATAAAAAGCGAAAAAATTTAATTAATTTTTTGGAGGTGCGGAGGATGAAATTTCTGACATACAAATATAAAGAGCAAGAAAAGATAGGTGTATTGTCAAAGGATGAAAATAAGGTTATAGCATTAAGCGAAGTTTTAGGCTTAAATCCAAATATATCAATGATTGAATTTATTGAAGAATATAGGGATGAGTATGAAGAAAAAATTAAAAAGGCAATTGAAAACAATAAGGGAGTTAACATAAATGAAGTAGAATTGCAATCACCAATTACAGTTCCCAAAAGAAATGTTATATGTTTAGGTAAAAATTATAAAGAGCATGTTAAGGAAGTACCCAGCGCAATGGATTTTAAAGGCGGAGTTCCTGAATGCCCAATATATTTTACTAAGCTTGTAAACAGAGCAGTTGCCCATGGAGAAAACATACCCCTTCACAGTGATTTGACTAATGAACTTGATTATGAGGTGGAACTTGCAGTTGTTATAGGTAAAGAAGGAAGCGATATTCCTGAGAATGAAGTTGAAGATTATATTTTTGGATATACTATTTTAAATGACATTTCAGTAAGAAACCTGCAGACAAAGCATATTCAATGGTTTTTAGGCAAGAGCCTGGATGGTACTTGCCCTATGGGACCCTATTTAGTACATAAAAGCATGCTGAAATTTCCTTTAGAGCTTGATATAAAGTGTTATGTAAACGATGAGTTGAGGCAATGCTCAAACACAAGAGAAATGATTTTTGACATACCATACATTATAAGCAATATATCGAGAGGGCTTACTTTAAAAAAAGGCGATATAATATCAACAGGTACCCCATCTGGTGTAGGAATGGGATTTAAGCCTCCTAAGTTTTTAAAGGGTGGAGACGTGGTTACTTGTGAAATACAGGGAATCGGAGTGCTTAGAAATATAGTGAAATAATTATAGCGGCATAGGGGGCTTACTCCAATGCCGCTATATAACTTTTTAAAATCAGATTTTAAACTTCTCTACAGAATTAACAAGTTCATTTGCAATTGAGGTTAATTCCTCCACGGATTGAGCAACTTCCTGTGATGAAGCTGACATCTCTTCACTTGAAGCAGAAACTTCCTGCGTTGAAGCAGAGGACTCCTCAATGATGCTTGAAACGTTTTCTGTTTTTGATAATACTCTGTCCTTAACCTCAACTGTAAGGTCAACGGATTTATAAACTTCTTCTATAGATGGAACTATAGTTTCAACTGAACTTAATATTTCTTCAAAGGATTTTACAGTTTCATCTACAGTTTGTATCTGTGATTTAACATGCTCGTCCACTTCGTTTGATGTTACTATTACATCTTTTGTATCCTTATTTATTGATACAACTAAACCTTTTATTTCATCGGCAAACTGCCTCGATTCTTCAGCAAGCTTTCTAACTTCTTCTGCAACAACTGCAAAGCCTCTTCCAGATTCTCCTGCCCTTGCTGCCTCGATTGCTGCGTTTAGCGCTAAAAGATTAGTCTGCTCTGCAATCGCTGTTATAGCATCGGTTATGCTGCTTACCTTTGATATTGAATTTGAAAGATTTGTAATTTTGCTATTTACCATATTAAAGGAGTCTTTTATATTATTAATAGATTCTAAAAGGAGATTAAGCTCGTTTTTGCCTATACCAATTTTATCTTTTGTATCTTCTGCCGAGCCCTTTACATTTTTTAATTTAGAATAGATATTGTCCATATTCAGTGCAAGACTTTGCATGAGATTTACAACATCAGATATTTCCTCGGTCTGAGTCTGAGTACCCTTTGCTATTTCATTCATAGTTGCAGATACCTGCTGTGAACTTGCTGCCATCTCCTGCGATGTTGAAATAAGACTGTCGCAGGCATTCTCAATCTTTTTAGCCTTCAAATTAATATCGTTTATAATATCTTTAAATGAGCTTTGAACTTCATTTATTGCCTTTGATATTTCTCCAAATTCGTCTTTTTTATCTACTAATTTTTTATTAAGATTAATCGACAAATCTCCCTTTGACATAAAAGATAAATAGTTTTTTATTTCATTTAAAGCTTTTACGGAATTATTTGAGAGTATAAATAATATTATTCCTACAACTAAAAATGAGATAATTCCCATTACGGACAGTAATATTACGATTTTTGAAACTGAATCATAGACGCTTTTCATTGAAAGCCCTACATCTATTGCACCTATAAGCTGTCCTTTATCATATACAGGGGTTAAAACATCATAAACTTTTACCTTTTTAACATCATAAAAATATTCTGAGGAATACTCCTTTCCTTCAGTTGCAGCCATTTTACTTCCTTCGTCTTTAAGCTCAATGCCTATTCTGCTTTTATCAGTATGGGCTGCTGCCTTTAAATTTGTATCTATAAAAAGCGCATAAACGATATTAGGGTCTTTCCCTAATTCATCTATTACAGCTTGATAGCTTGTCTTTTCATATAATTCCTGAACTTTATTTGCAAGTATACCAACTTGAATCATGCCGCCCTTTGGGTTATGTACATATCCATATTTGTAGTAGTTTTCATCCTCGGTGCTTTTTCTTATATCTTCCATAAAATCAGATTTAGTACCTGTTAAAACAGGATTTGATATATGATTGGTATCGAATTTATAACCAATGCTTGATGAAAGATTAGAATAAATTATTTTACCAGTGGAATCGATGTAATTTATTTCATCAGCACCAATAGACTGTGCTATGCTTTTTAAAATGTCGTTGTTAATTACAGGCTGCATCAATACAATCTTGCATGCTGTTTTTATTTTTTCATCAATCTGCTCATTAAGAGAGTTATAGGCCTGCTTATTTTGCTCAATTCGTTTTGCTATCTGCCTTGTTAAATTTAAACCATCATCCTTTGTCAATCTTATAGCAGATTTTTGTACAATGAAACTTGACATCACTGTAATAAATACAAAAGCGATAAGAAGAATAAAAAGTGGTATAAATGTTAATTTGGTTTTAACAGAATTAAAATTGAGTTTTTTCTTCATATTTAACCCTCCTTTGTTTTAATCTCTTAATTTAAAAATATCATTTTATTTTTAAATTAAACTCATAACAATTATTGGTATATATAATAGATTTTTAAATCATATTTAAATTTTTTAAAAAATTATGTAAATATACCAAAAATATTTTAATGTTTTCATGCCGACAAATCAAGACAAAATATTCAATATATAAATAGAATTTTTCGACATAATATGTCGAAAAAACGAAGTATTTGATTTTAATTACAAAAAACTGAAAGCGATGTATAGCAGATGTAAATTATTATAAATTTAATATAAAATAAATGAAAATATACCAGAAATATGTTAAAATAAGAATAATTACATTATTGTACATGAACAAGAGGGTAACATATGATAAAGTATATATTGCCTAAAAAAGTTGTATTTGATAATTATGAGGACAGAATTGAATTTGATGAAATGATAGCAGAAAATAATATAAACAGATGCAGGGATGTAGGGGTAATTTTACTGCATATAAATATTATATTAATATTAGTAGATTTATTTTTATATAAGCCTATGAGTGATGAAATAGTATCTTACAAATATCTTTATTATTCTCATATTATAGTAATTATATTAATTTCTCTATGGCTTATAGCATTTAAAATTATTACGACCAATAAGAAGAAATTTAATAAAAGGCTGATGAATCATATATTAATTAACATAATAATTTATTGGTGCGTTTTTATGGGCTTAAATAGTATATACATCAGCGGTCATATTTTAGCCTATATAATTTCTATATTTGGTATATCATTAGTTTTTTATTTATCTCCTATTGAGAGTTTTGTTACTTACTTAATATCCTTTGTGGTATTTGTATCAGGAATGATTTTTATAGTTTCTGATGTAAAGCAATTATACAGCAATATTATAAACTCAGCTTTTGTAATTTTAGCTTCATTTTTTGGTTCAAACTTGATTTATACAAGTTATGCTAAGGAGTTTGTAAATAATAAAATAATATTAAAAAGCAAAATTGAACTTGAGAAAAGCAACATTAAACTTAAAGAATATGAAAAATTAAGAACAGATTTTTTTGCAAACATTTCCCATGAGCTTAGAACACCACTAAATATGATATATTGTTCTTATCAAATGATGGATTTAACATTAAAGAGCGATAATTTTCAAAAAAATAGTATGAATAAATATTTAAAAGTTATGAAACAAAATACATTTAGACTAATAAGGCTTATAAATAATTTGATAGACATTACTAAAATCGATGATTCAATGTTTGAAATTAAACTTATAAATTGTGATATAGTACAGTTAGTTGAGGATATAACAAATTCAGCTTCTGAATTTATTAAAAATAAAGGAATTGAATTGTATTTCGATACACAGATAGAGGAAAGAATAATAGCCTGTGATCCTGATAAAATTGAAAGAATAATTTTGAACCTATTGTCTAATGCTGTGAAGTTTACTCCTGAGGGAGGTAAAATTTTTGTAAGTATATACTTGAAGGACAATAATATAAATATATCAGTAAAAGATACAGGAATAGGTATTGATGATAGTATGAAGGAACTTATATTCGACAGGTTTATACAGGTAGATAAATCAATATCAAGAAACAGAGAGGGAAGCGGAATAGGACTTTCGTTAGTAAAGTCTCTCGTTAAAATGCACAATGGATTAATAACGCTAAACAGTGTTATTGGACAAGGAAGCGAATTTATTGTATCTCTTCCAGATATTAAAATAAAAGATAAGAATGAACAGGATTATGTGACTGATTTTATGAATCAGAGAGTAGAAAAAATAAGCATAGAGTTTTCAGATATATACGAATAAAAAATTCCAAGCTGAAACAGGCTGATTTAGTATGATATTAAGTTTGATTATAATATTGTTACCTTTAATGTGATGATTTGAGATGTTTTTAGTTTTGTTATTATACCCTAAGGATGCTGCTATTTATAATACTAAAATGTTTAAAAAACATATAAGTGCCAGAGATTTCGCACTTGAAAATTTTTAGGGCGATAAGCCCGTTGATTTATAATGGTTAAGAAATAGTAAGTAGAAATTAGGTATTTTCCGATTTTTACTGGAAAATATAGAGAAAAAAATTGCATAAAGAAAGCATCCTTTTTATAATAGTTTTACCACAAACAAACATAAAAAGGATGCTGATGAAATGAACAAAAGTTATTTAAAACAAATGCTCACTTACTTTTCTAAAGTATATCATCTTGGAGAAAAAATCAATACCTTAAATAAAAAAAGAGTGAAATCCCCATTTGAAATTTCAACGATTACATTTGTAGTT
>NZ_FUYH01000029.1 GCF_900167605.1 Caloramator quimbayensis
TATGCGATGAATGGGGATACATTCCAATTGACATTGAAGGGGCTAAACTATTATACCAGGTTATAGCAGGATGCTATGAGAAAAAAAGCATAATATTAACTACAAACCTTGAATTCAGTAAATGGAACAGTATTTTTTTCGATGAAAAGCTAACAAACGCTATACTTGATAGGATGGTCCATCACAGTCATTTACTAATATTTGACGGCCCCAGCTGGAGGCTCCAAAATTCATTAATGAAATACAATTAATTTACAATTATGGTAATGCGGATGTTGCAAAGATTTTTTTCAAAAGTTTGTATTTAATTATTGCAAAACACAGAAAATGGAATACTTCAAGAAAACATCTTATTTCGTAGCCCATCATATGCTGCTGCTTTTGTCATTGGCGGCCACGTAAACGGACTGACAGAATGGAAAACGAAAGATGGGGTATCATTGAAAGAAATAGAAAACAGTGAAGGTAATTGAGCTAAATTATACATCCATCCTGTCTCCTCAACCCCTATGAAAAAAGCGCGTTATCTAATCTGTCAACTCAACCCTATCACTTCCAGGGCAGTTGATATGTTCCCTCAAACAATAAAAATAAGGGTTTCCCGGCATTGGTGTCTCCGGCAAAGGAGCCGAGAGAAAAACTCAATGTCTGGAAACCCCTTGTTTATGGGCATTTTCAGCCTTTCTATTTATCCACCCTTGACATCAAGACCACGCACTCAACATGACAGGTCTGTGGGAACATATCAACCGGCTGAATTTCAATAGTCTTATATGAAAGCTCCTCAAGTATTCCAAGATCCCTTGCTAAAGTTCCTACGTCGCATGAAACATAGACAATTCTTTCAGGCGACATTTTTGCTACTGCATCAAGAAGTTTCCTGTCGCATCCCTTTCTTGGGGGATCAACAACTACAACATCAGCATAGATTCCTTTTTCAATAAGGTTAGGTATTACAACTTCTGACTCTCCTACAATAAACTCAGTATTAGTGATATTGTTTATTTTTGCATTTTCCTTTGCGTTTTCAATAGCTTCTGCCACTATCTCAACACCGTAAACCTTTTTTGCCCTTTGAGCAAGGAACAAAGATATAGTTCCTGTTCCACAGTAGGCATCGAATACGACTTCATCTCCTGAAAGGTCTGCATATTTAAGGGCAGTATTATATAATATTTCAGTCTGCACAGGGTTTACCTGAAAAAAAGAAAGTGGAGATATGTTGAATTTAAAGTTTCCAATGTAATCAGTTATTGTATCGCTTCCCCACAGAGTTTTGCACTTATTCCCTAAAATTACGTTTGTTTTTTTAAGATTTATATTCTGTATTATGCTTTTTATTCCCTTTACTCCTTTTAACCTTTCTATCAAATCTTCTTTATGGGGCAGGTTTTCAGAATTAGTTACCAAAACCACCATTATATCTCCTGTTTTATTAGAATTTCTTATCATTATATGCCTTAATATACCTTCACCAGTTATCTCATCATAAGGAGCAAGATTGTTTTCCTCTATCCACTTTTTTATTATAGATATTATTTTCGAAGAAGACTTATCTTGAATGTAGCACTTATCCATTTTTATTATCTCATGACTTCTTGGAGCAAAAAAACCTATTACAGGCATACCCTTTACTAATCTTACTGGGAGCTGCACTTTATTTCTATAATTATAAGGATTAGTCATTCCTATAGTATCATGAATAATAACATCTTTAATCTTACCTATCCTTTCAATCGAATCTATTACTCTCTGCTTTTTAAATTTCAGCTGAGCCTCATAAGACATGTGCTGTATCTGGCAGCCGCCACATCTTTTATATATATCGCATATAGGTTCTGTTCTTTCTTTAGAAGGTTTTATTATATCGATTAATTTACCAAAAGCGTAATTTTTTGATACTTTTACTATTTTAATTTTTACTAATTCCTTTGGAAGTGCTCCTTCAACAAAAACTGTAAAATTATTTACTCTTCCAACGCCTTCTCCCTGAAAACCAAGACCCGTAATTTCTATTTCATATTCTTTGTTCTTTTCAATCTTATTTTCTGCCATATTCTCACCCCATAGTATAATCTACATAGACTATTTTATCAAAAAAACAAAATATTAAAAGACGTTCTAATTTTTTAGAACGTCCCACTTAAAGTAATAGCATTTGTAATTAAGGAAGCCCTAATCACAAATGCTAAATGTTTTGCAGCATTTTACTCTCTTTCAATAGAAGCTGCTGAAAACTTACTCGATGTATATATAAGATATAATCCTGCAATACCTACAAGGGTATAAACAATTCGGCTTACAGTAGACATAGGGCCAAATAAAAATGCAACCAAATCAAAATTAAAAAGACCAATCAGTCCCCAATTCAAAGCTCCTACAACAGTTAATGCAATTGCAAACCAATCTAAAGTATCAATTCTCATTTCTTTTTCCTCCTAATTAAAAAATATTTTTTTAATTTCTAATTTTAATATGTACCATTTTTTTATAATTTATACATGTTTAGTTAATGTCAAAATAGAATAAAAAAAGCACACCAAAGGTGTGCAATAGCAGAATCAGTTACCGATTAAAAATTCAACGGCTCTTTTTATTATTAACAATTAATAATGAAATTATACATAAATAAAGGATAAAAAAAGAGCCCTAAAAGGGCTTAAGGAGGTAAACTTTATTTATGTTATTATAACTAGCTAACAAAGGAAAATCTTACTTAGTAACAAATACTAAATTTAATCAATATTATAACACATTTGCCCTGCCGCTGTAAACTACCCCGTTACGTGTATCCATAGTAATTAATATACCAGTTTTAATTACTTCAGTAGCTCCATGAGCTCCGACAATAACTGGGATTCCCATGCTTATACATTCAACAGCAGTATGAGAGGTGAGTCCACCCTCTTCAGCAATTATTCCACCAATTCTTCCTATAACATTTATATATTCTTTGCTTAATTCTTTTACTACTAATATATTGCCGTCATTGAAATTTTTATTTATATCATTTATACTTTTTGCTACATATGCATTCCCATAAGTTGCAATACCAACGCCTCGTCCTTTCACGAGTATGTCGCCAACTATATGAACCTTCATAAGGTTTGTTGTTCCAGTAAATCCAACAGGTACACCGGCTGCAAGAACAACAAGGTCTCCTTTTTTAACATATCCTTGAATTAGAGCCTCATTCACTGATTTATCCATAACATCATCAGCTGATTCCATTCTTTCAGTTATTATTGGATAAACACCCCATACGATTGCTAACTTTCTTGCTACCCTTTTAAAAGGTGTTGCTGCAATAACATTGCACTGTGGCCTGTATTTTGAAACCATTCTTGCTGTATGTCCCGATTGTGTTGCTGTAATTATAGCAGAAGCATTAAGCTCCATTGCTGTAGTAACTGTTGCAAGACTTATAGCATCTGGTACTGATTGAGAATGGTATTTTCTTCTCTTTCTCAGCATAGAATCATAATTAAGTGCAGACTCAGCCTTCTGTGCAATTCTTGACATAGTAGCTACTGCCTCAATAGGATACTTTCCATTTGCAGTTTCTCCACTTAGCATTATAGCATCAGTACCATCGAAAATAGCGTTAGCAACATCGCTTGCCTCAGCTCTTGTAGGTCTTGGATTTCTAATCATAGAATCGAGCATCTGTGTGGCAGTTATAACTGGTTTGCCTGCCATGTTGCATTTTTCTATAATCATTTTCTGAACGACTGGAACATCCTCAGTTGGAATAGCAACACCTAAATCTCCTCTTGCAACCATTATTGCATCGGAGAACTTTATTATATCATCTATATTGTCAACGCCTTCCTGATTCTCTATCTTTGAAACTATTAATATTCCCTCTCCATCGTTATCCTCAAGAACCTTTCTTATCGCAATAACATCTGCTGCCTTTCTTATAAAGGAAGCTGCAATTATATCTATGCCCTGCTCAATACCAAATTTGATATCCTCAATATCTTTCTTTGTAAGCGCAGGAAGGTTGATTTTAACGCCTGGTATATTCATATTCTTATGGCTGCTTATTACTCCGCTGTTTAATACTTTGCAGTGAATATCCTGTCCTTCTATTTTTTCAACTTCAAGGCCAACAAGACCGTCATTTATTAAAACCCTATCTCCTGCTTTTAAATCTTCATGAAGTTTTTCATAATTAACAGAACAAATCGTTTCATCGCCTAAAACTTGTCTTGTAGTCAATATATATTTTTGACCTTCAGATAGTTCCACGCTGTCAACTTTAAAATTACCAGTTCTAAGCTCTGGCCCTTTGTTGTCAAGAATTATAGCAATTGGCTTATTAAGCTCTTCCCTGATTTTTTTAATAAGTTTTATCCTGTTTCCATGCTCTTCATAGGAACCATGGGAGAAGTTAAGCCTTGCTGCATTCATACCATTTTCAACGAGCTTTCTTATCATATCTTCACTCTCAGAAGCCGGACCTATGGTACATATTATTTTAGTCTTTCTCATTATTTCACTCCTTAATATGATAATATTTGCGCTAAATCGTAAAGGTTATCATTGGATTCCTTTTTCATATTCAATGCCTCAGTAATATCTACATCTATAACTTTGTTGTCTTTTATTCCAACAACCCTTTTGGATTTTCCTTCAACTAAAAGTTCAACAGCTCTTGCTCCAAGCCTTGATGCAAGTATTCTATCAAAAGCAGTAGGGCTTCCTCCTCTTTGTATATGTCCAAGAACTGTAGCTCTTGTCTGAATGCCTGTTACCTCTTCGATTTTCTTTGCCATATCTTCAGCTCCACCGACACCTTCAGCAAGAAGTATTAAATTATGAACCTTGCCTCTTACTTTTCCTTCTATTATAGTTCTGCATAAATTATCAAAATTATATTCTCTTTCAGGAATAATAATGTACTCTGCACCGCCTGCAAGACCTGTAAAAAGGGCAATATCACCGCAGCGTCTTCCCATAACCTCAACAATACTTACCCTTTCATGAGATGTTGAAGTATCTCTTAACTTATTTATAGCATCGAGTACAGTATTAAGTGCTGTATCAAAACCTATTGTATAATCAGTATAAGCTAAGTCATTATCAATAGTTCCTGGAATGCCTATAGTTTTAACATCGAATTCATCAGAAAGTTTTTGTGCACCTGTAAAGGAACCATCTCCTCCAATTACTATAAGACCTTCAATTCCAAATACTTTTAAAACGTTATAGGCTTTCTTTCTGCCCTCTACCGTTTTAAATTCATCACTTCTTGCAGTTCTAAGTATAGTTCCTCCCCTCTGAATTATATCTGAAACTGAAGTACGATTCATTTCAAATATTTCACCATTTAAAAGTCCATTATATCCCCTTTGAATTCCCATTACTTTAATACCCTTGTCAATACCTGTTCTAACAACTGCTCTTATAGCAGCGTTCATGCCTGGTGCGTCTCCCCCACTGGTTAAAACCCCTATTGTTTTCATATGTATACCTCCTTGTCCATAGGGACTTTAAAAGTCCCGCGTTATTCAAAAAACAGCGTCTTTATGAGCATCAAAACGTGATAGATGTTAGAATGATATATGCATCATCCACTTCAGACTTAGGAACCAGTATTTCATAAAGGCCATTATCGTCGTTATTTTTTCCTATTTTTTTTATTTTTACAAGAACCCCCTGCTCACACAAAGCTTTTTCAATTTTCTCCATTTCCTGTCTGCTTTGTGCGATATAAACAACTGTCCACATTCCTGACTGGCCTCCTAATATATTCTCATTCATATTTTATTTTATTTTATACTAAAAATCAACAACTAATTCCTTTTTTACTTAAAGTTAATACTTTTAAAAAAAGAAAAGCCTATAATACTTTGAATAATTATAGGCTTAAATAATTTTTACATTTTCATCTCCTAATGCACCATTAAGTTCTTTCAAAAATTCCTCTGAAATTTCAACCCACATCTCTCTCGAAGCCATAAGAGTTTTTTGGGACTCCATTAAAAATACATAAACTGGATTTTGCCCCCTATACCTTAATAGAATAGGTTTTAAATCCTCAATCTGAGTTTTCCAAGATGAATCATTAAGTCGTATATAAACTTTTCTATTATCAGTGTTGCTTTGTTTTTTTAAAGGCTCTACATCCTCAGCAATAATTTTGGGCTGTTCCTCTTCCCTTATGCTTATTCTTCCCTTAATAATTACCATGCTGTCTTCAAGAAGCATTTTGCTGCATTTTTGATATATCTTCGGGAAAATCAAAACTTCAATAGATGCAAATATATCCTCAACCTTTATAAACGCCATAATATCGTTCTTTTTTGTTGCCTTTATATTAACCTGTGATATTATTCCTCCAACGATTACCTTCTGACCGTCCTGAAATTTCGATTGAGACACTAATCCTTCCTCTTCTTCTATGGTAACTATGTCAGATATTTGTGTATTAGTAAATAAATTTAACTCCTGAATATAATCATCGAGAGGATGTCCGCTTATATAAAGTCCGAGCATCTCCTTTTCCATTGAAAGGAGGTATTTCTTATCAAACTCTTTAATATCCGGAAAATCATCCTTATTATTTAAATTTTCTTTTGTATCTATATTAAATAACGAAATCTGCCCATCAAGATTTCTTCGCTTATCATTAATAATCGAATCTATTACCTTCTCATATACATTTAAAAGCTGCGATCTTTTTAGCCTGAAGGAATCAAATGCTCCTGCTTTAATAAGACTCTCAACAGTTCTTTTATTTACATCAGAAAGGTTTACTCTTTCGCAAAAATCAGTAAAACCTTTAAAAGGTCCCTTATTTTTTCTATCTGAAATTATTGAATAGATTGCTCCCTTGCCTACGTTTTTAATAGCAGCAAGTCCAAATCTAATCTTATTTCCTGATACTGAAAAATTAACGCTGCTCTCATTAATATCTGGAGGCAAAACATCAATCCCCATTTTTTTGCATGCATATATATAAAAAGCTACCTTTTCGTTGTTTCCCATAACGCTTGTTAAAAGAGCTGTCATAAATTCAACAGGATAGTATTTTTTAAGGTATGCCGTCTGATATGCAACAACAGCATAGGCAGCTGCATGGGACTTGTTAAAGGCGTAACTCGCAAAATCCATCATAAGGTCAAAAAGTTTATTTGCAACCTCTTCACTTACTCCATTCCTCACTGCTCCAGGAACAATTATGCTGCCATTATCATCTAAAAGACCATATATAAAGTTTTTCCTCTCCTGCTCCATAACCGAGTGTTTCTTCTTTGACATTGCACGCCTTACAAGGTCTGAACGGCCCATTGAATATCCTGCAATATCCCTGACTATCTGCATAACCTGCTCCTGATAAACCATACATCCATAGGTAACATCGAGTATAGGTTTCAACTTTTCATCAAGGTAAGAAATATTATCAGGATTGTTTTTATTTTTAATATACGTCGGAATCTGTTCCATAGGACCTGGTCTGTATAAAGATATTCCAGCAATTATATCCTCAAGGCTTGAGGGTTTTAGTTCCTTCATAAAGTTAGTCATACCAGTTGATTCAAGCTGAAAAATACCCTCCGTGTTTCCTGCCCCAATTATTTCATAAACCTGTTCATCTTCATAGTTTATAAAATCGAGGTCTAATTCTACTTTATGGTTATCTTTAATTAGCTGCACAGCATCTCTTATAACAGTCAATGTTCTAAGGCCCAAAAAATCCATCTTTAATAAGCCAAGTTCCTCTAAGGTTGTCATAGGAAACTGTGTTACAATAGTATCCTCATTTTTAGATAAAGGAACATATTCAACTATAGGAGCTGATGATATAACAACCCCGGCAGCATGGGTTGACGAATGCCTTGGTAGTCCTTCGAGGGACTTTGAAATATCTATTAGATGTCTTACTCTCTCATCCTCTTCATAAACCTTTTTAAGTTCAGGATTGATTTCAAGAGCCCTATCGATTGTCATATTAAGTTCAAAGGGAATCATCTTTGCAATAACATCAACTTCAGCGTAGGAATAATTAAGAGCCCTCCCAACATCCCTTATAGCTCCTCTTGCTGCCATAGTACCAAAGGTTACAATCTGAGCCACTCTGTCCTTTCCATACTTCTCAACTACATAGTCTATGACTTCCTGTCTTCTTTCATAGCAAAAATCCGAATCTATATCAGGCATGCTTATTCTTTCAGGGTTTAAAAATCTTTCGAAAAGAAGGTTATATCTGATTGGGTCAATCTTTGTTATTCCAAGAGTATAGGCAACAATTGAGCCTGCAGCGCTTCCTCTTCCAGGGCCTGTCATTATTCCATTTTCCCTTGCAAATCTTATAAAATCCCAAACAATAAGAAAATAATCCACGTATCCCATCTGCTCAATTACTGAAAGTTCATATTCCAGTCTATCTATTATTTCCTTTGAAACTTCTTTATATCTTTTATAAAGGCCCTCAAAGCAAAGCTTCCTCAAATAATCCTTTGAGCTAATACCTTCAGGGGTTTCAAACTTTGGCAGTTTTGTTTTATTAAATTCGAATTCAACATTACACACATCAGCTATTTTATTAGTGTTTTCTATAGCTTCAGGGATATAATCAAAAAGCTCTGCCATCTCTTCACTGGATTTTAAATAAAACTCGTCTGTAGGAAATTTCATCCTGTCTGAATCATCTATAGTTTTAGCAGTCTGTATACATAAAAGTATCTCATGGGCTGAAGAGTCCTCTCTGTTTATATAGTGGACATCGTTTGTAGCAACAAGCCCTATATTAGTCTCCTTTGATAGCTTTATGAGGCTTTCATTTACTTTTTTCTGCTCTTCTATTCCGTGATTTTGAAGTTCAAGATAAAAATTTCCCTCTCCGAAAATTTCTCTATACATTAGTGCCTTTTGTTTTGCTTCATCGTATTTCCCTTCTAAAAGAAGCGTTTGAATTTCTCCACCAAGGCATGCGCTTAACGCTATAATACCTTTTGAATGCTTCCTTAAAAGTTCATAATCTGCCCTTGGTTTATAGTAAAATCCATCCACAAAAGCTTCAGATACTATCTTCATAAGGTTTTTATAGCCTTCATTATCCTTTGATAAAAGTACCAAATGATAATTTGCAGCGTCATAGGAGTTTTCCTTTTTATATCGTCCCCTCGGAGCTATATATATTTCACAGCCAATAATAGGCTTTATACCCTCTGTAAGACAGTTCTTATAAAAGTCAATAACACCATACATTACTCCATGATCTGTTATGGCAAGGGATTTCATATTTAGTTCCTTAGCCCTTTTTATAAGCTTTTTTATCCTTGCAGAGCCATCAAGAAGACTGTATTCTGTATGAACATGAAGGTGTACAAAATTCCCCGATTGCAGCTTTTTATCAGTCATCAGCAGTGCCTCCCATTTTTAATCGGCGTTTTTTATAAATTCATAGTTTTTACTTTCTTAAAACCTTAGCGCTTAAAAGAGCTTTTCCAACAAGCTCTTTACTTTTATCAATTATCATCTCTATTTCAACTTTAGAAAGATTTCGGCCAGTGTCTATAATATGTGCATTTACAACAACCGTTGAATCCATTTGTACAGGTTTTACATAAAATACCGTAAAAGAATCTACCGTAATATTTAGATGATTCCTTTGAGCTAATGCTATCGTGCCTATAGTGGACATTATAAAAGTTAATACATTATAGCTTGCCGTACCTATAGAGCTTAACATCTCAGGAACAATTTTGCCAGTAAATTTAAGACCTTTGTCTGTATTTACATAAGTAAAATTTTTAAGAACCATATCTTCAATCGTTTCCCCAACCTGCGGCTGCTTATTTATATATTGAAGAGCAACTATTACATCCTCTCGGCTAATAACCCCAACAAGCTTTTTATCTTCAACAATAGGTACTAATTCTATTCCTTCCCAAACCATAATATGAGCTGCATAGGCAACTGAGGTTTTGGGAGTTAGGGTAATAGGGTTACTTGTCATAAAGTTGATTACCATTTCTTCATCTTTTACATCAGGTGAAATATCTTTTATCGTAATAATTCCTGCAACTCTCTCAAACTTATCTATTACTGGAAATCTTCCATGCTTTGTTCTTTTTATTTTTTCTTTTAAATCACCAATTGTATTATTGGTCTTAACATACTCTACATCAGTTTTCATTATATCTTCAATGAGTATTATATCCTTTTTAATAAGATTTTCAGAGATAGCTTTGTTTATCATTGATGCTGTTGTAAATGTATCATAGGAACAGGATATAATAGGCAGCTCCTTCTCATTAGATAGATTTTTAATCTCATCGCTGCATCCAAATCCTCCTGTAATCAAAACTGCACATCCATTTTCAAGGGCAAGCTTTTGAGCATCTTCTCTGTTTCCTACTATAAGTAGATTCCCCGGAGTTATATACTTTTTCATCATATCCGTCGTCATAGCGCCAATTACAAATTTATTAAGGGTTTTATATAAATAATCCTTTCCTCCAAGAACAGTCCCCTCAACTATATTTACAACCTCTGCATAATTTAAACTCTCAATATTTCTTTTTTCAACCTTTTCAATTCTGACAGTCCCAACCCTCGGTACTGTAGTAACTATTCCAAGAGTTTCCGCATCCTTTATTGCCCTATAGGCAGTTCCATCGCTTACATTAAGCTCTGAAGCTATAAACCTAACAGATATTTTTGTACCCACTTTTAAACTTCTTATATATTTTATTATGTCTTCATGTTTTGACATTTCTTCACCTCGATTAACTGACTTTTATTTTTAAAAATTAAAAATCGCTTTCCTTAAGTTCCTCAGCTATCTTTTCAATCTTTCTCAGCCTATGATTTACCCCAGACTTTCCAAGGGGCGGATTTAACATCTCTCCAAGTTCTTTTAAGGAAACATCAGGAAATTTAAGTCTAAGTTCAGCTATTTCTCTAAGACCCTGAGGAAGTTTTTTTATAGCTGATTTTTCTTTTATATATTTTATTGCTTCTATCTGCCTTACTGCTGCATCCACAGTTTTATTTAAATTAGCAGTTTCACAGTTTACAAGCCTGTTTACATTGTTCCTCATCTCTTTATAAATTCTTACATTTTCAAGATTCAAAAGAGCTGAGTGAGCTCCAATTATATTGAGAAGGTCAATTATCTGATCGCCTTCTTTTAAGTACACAACATAGCTGCTTTTTCTTTGTATTATCTTTGAAGTAAGTCCAAAGGAATTTATAAGCTTCATAAGTTCCTCAGACTGTTCAAGGTTGTTAACAACGAATTCCATATGGTAGGTTTTTTCGGGGTTGCTTATTGACCCTCCTCCAAGGAAAGCACCCCTTATATAAGCTCTTTTACAGCAGTTTTTCTTTATAATATTGTTCCCTATCCTATTGTTAAAGCTCAGTGTTCCGTCTGGATGCTCTTTAAATATGCCAGTTTTTATTAATATATCTCTTGAGCCCATATCCTGATTAATAACAAGAATATATATATTATTCTTTTTAAGAGAATTACTTTTCTTAACAAGTATTTCAGTATGAATCCCAAAGGCACTCTTTAATAAACTAAAAATTCTCCTTGCAATTGCAGGGTTTTCCGTTTGTATTTTAAAGCTGAGGCCTTGACTTCCCTTAATGCTTATAGTTCCGCTCATTCTTGTAATCGCAGCAAGTTCTGCAAGCTGACAGCATTTTTTTTCTTCATTTATCCTGCATAGTTCATTCTTTGCTATGGAAGAAAAGGACACACTCCCACCTCCTTACCTATCTTTCACCTTCTCAGAAAGATAATAATAGTCGATAATTCTCTTTTTGTTTTTTGGAAAACCATATTTTAATATAAGATTCATAATAGTCTTTGAAAGTTTTTTAGTATCATGCCTTAAGAGTCCTAAATCGTTAATATAAATATAATCATCCAGTATAATTTTTATATCCTCAGAAATATTTTCTTTATCCACCTCAACCATATCCTGTGAATCATCCTTATACTTTTTAAAATATTTTTCTGGTATAATTCCATTATTTGCAATTACAAAATCTACTATATTAGAGCCGCAATGGGATTCTATTGCCTTTAAATGTTCTGACAGCTTATAGCCGTCAGTTTCTCCAGGCTGTGTCATTATATTAGATACATATATTTTAATTGCGTTTGAGTTTTTAACTCTTTCAGCTACTTCTTTTATAACCAGATTAGGAAGTATACTCGTATAAAGGCTTCCAGGACCTATTATAATACAATCCGCATTATCTATTGCAAATAGCGCATCATCGAGGGGTTTTGGGTTATCCGGTTTTAAATAAACCTTTTCTATTTTGGATTTATTTTTTATACATTCTAAAGGTATATTTGACTCTCCCTCGACCACAGCCCCGTTTGAAAGTTTAGCACACAAAGTTACATCGTTTAATGTTACAGGATACACCTTCCCAGTAACTGCAAGTACATCGCTCATTTTTTTAATAGCCTCTTCAAAGCTTGAAGATATGCCGTTCATTGCAGCAATAAAAAGATTGCCAAAGCTTTGATTTTTGAGATTTCCCTCTTTAAATCTATATTGCATAAGTTCTTCCATAACAGGCTCAGTATGAGCAAGAGCTACAAGGCAGTTTCTTATATCTCCAGGAGGAAGCATTCCAAAGGTATCCCTTAATACTCCTGAGCCTCCCCCATCATCCGCAACAGTAACGATTGCACAGATATTTGAAGTATAATCCTTAAGACCTCTGAGCATAGTTGAAAGACCTGTTCCTCCACCAATTGCAACTATTCTTGGGCCTCTTATGAGCAGTCTTTGCTCATATAAAAGATCAGTTAAAGACTGTTTTGTAATCTTACCGCTTATGTTTGTTCCGCTGATAAGCGTTAGTATGCTTTTAAGCTCCAGCTTAAGGGAAGCATACATTATTATTATACCAATAACAGTGAAGTAAAGGTAAAGCAAAAGATATAAATCAAAAATTGGTCCCCTAAAGAGCAGCTTTGATATTCCAAGAACAAAAACGGTTATACCCAAAAGTCCCATCAGAACCCATCTTTTAATCCTAAGTCCCGGTTTAAACCAGTCAAAAAAATTCATTACCTAACATCCCCCAAAGTATCATTGGTCAAATCTCTATGAGTTATCAAAGCAGAATGACCGTTTCTTTTTAAATTTTCATATATAAGATTAGCTATAGTTACAGACCTATGGCGTCCTCCTGTACATCCAACAGCAATAACAAGCCTTGATTTTCCTTCTTTTATATAATAGGGTATTAAAAACTCAAGTAAATCGCTGACTCTTATTAAAAATTCCTGAGTCTCATTCCATTTTAGTACATAATCTCTGACTGGAACATCATTGCCTGAAAAAGGCTTTAGTTCTTCTATATAGTATGGATTTGGAAGAAACCTGACATCAAATACAAGGTCTGCATCAATCGGCATACCATATTTAAAGCCAAAGGATTCAACGGTTATAACAAGGCTTTCAAACTTTTCACCGCTTATAAATATCTTTTTAAGTTCTTCACGAAGCTGCCTTGTTGATAGATTGGATGTGTCTATAATATGGTGAGCCTTCTTTTTAACTTCCTTAAGTCTTTCCCTCTCCTCTTCTATAGCATCTATTATATTTCCATCGTTTGCAAGAGGATGGTTTCTTCTCGTTTCTTTATATCTTTTAACAAGAACATTATCCGAAGCATCGAGAAATAGTATCTCATATTTGTATCCCATATTTTCTATTGTCTTAAGGCTTTGAAAAAGTTCATCGAAAAATCCTCCGCCCCTGATATCTACAACTATTGCAACCTTATCTATTTTATCCCCTGAGGCATAGCAAAGCTCAGACAGCTTTGGAATCAGAGCTGGCGGAAGATTATCAATACAAAAATATTGAAAATCTTCAAGACACCTTATAGTCTGAGTCTTTCCTGCCCCTGAAAGTCCTGTTACTATAACAAAGCGCATTAAAATTCCTCCTAAAAATCATTTTAGAGCATTTATTATTCTATCAGCTGAAAGCCCAGCCTCCTTTGCAATTTTTAAACCCTTTTCAAAATTTCCTACATTCTCTGGAGTATGGGCATCGCTGTCTATTGCAAAATATGCTCCTTCCTCCATTGCTATTTTAACATATTCTACGGTCATATATCCATGGCTTGAATTAATTTCAAGAACTGTTCCCTTTTTTGCTGCAGCTCTTGCAAGCTCTCTTGTATCGATATCAATTTTTGCTCCTGGATGAGTTATTATATCTATATCATATTTGTTAATAGCTTTAATAAGAGCCTTAGTGTTTTCCATCCTGCACTCTTTTTTTAGAGATGGTATTATATTTGAAAGTTTATTTTTCAAATATAATCTATAAAATGACTTAAAATCCTTAGGCATTGCTCCATTATGGAAACCTACAAGAAGTTTATCGAGTATCTTAATGTCCTCATAGTTTACATCTATATCGCCATCAACACTTATTAAATTAGCTTCAACTCCAAGCATTATTTTTATTTGAGGATATTCTTTTTTTAGCCTTTCAATTTCCTCTCTCATTTTTTTCAGCTTTTTTGATCTTACCCCATAGAATACATGCCCTGGTCCATGGTCAGATATAACAATCTCTTTTAGGCCTTTCTTTATAGCAGATTCAACATTCTGTTTTATAGTTCCCTTTCCATGGCTGTATATTGTATGAGTATGATAATCTCCAAAGATTTGCATTATTATTCCTCCAATTTGTCCATCATTATTTCAAAATATATCATAGTACTTTAATCTCTTCAATAATAATCTGCGTAAAAAATAAATTCATATTCTAAAATTAAAAGCCCATAATGCTTATAGTACCACTAATTATTGCATTATGGGCAAAATTTTATTTATTTAGTATATTTTCAAGCTCTTTAATATATCTTTCATTTTGCTGCATAGTTCCTATTGAAACTCTAAGCCATCCTTCCATTCCAAACAAATATCCAGGCCTTATAATAATTCCTCTTTTTAAAAGCTCATTGAATATTACTTTATCATCTCTATTTGTATTAACCATTATAAAGTTTGCATGACTTTTTATATATTCTAGACCTAATCTTTCATATTCTCTATAAAGGTATTCTCTTCCCTTCGTATTTTCGTCAATAACTTTATTTAAAAATTCTGTATCGCCAAGAGCTGCAACAGCTGCTTTCTGTGCTACTAAGTTGGTATCAAAGGGTCCTACAACAGTATTTATATATCTTGCTATTTCTTCATTTGCAACTCCATAACCGCATCTTAAACCTGCAAGTCCGTAGGCCTTTGAAAAGGTTCTAAGAATTATCATATTTTTATACTTTTCAAGTAGAGGAATAGTCTGAGGAAAATTTTCATCCGTAACATATTCATAATACGCTTCATCCATAACTATTATTACATCCTCAGGTATTAAGTCAAGAACGCTTAAAAGTTCATCCTTTGTTATAATAGTTCCCGTAGGATTGTTAGGAGTGCAAAACCATAAAACTCTTGTTCTCTTATTTATTGCATTTACCATTCCCTTTACATCAAGTGCATTGTTTATCATAGGGATTTTAACTGCCTTCCCACCCATTAAAACAGTGCTGTCTTCATATCTTTGGAAGGAAACCTCTCCCATTATAGTTTCATCTCCGTCACCAACAAACAAACTGCAGATAGCCCTTATTAAAGAATCAGAGCCTGTACTACAAAAAACATTTTCAATTTTTACTCCAAGATTTTGTGCTATTGCTTTTTTCAGTTCATAGTTTGAAGCATCAGGATAAAGATAAATTTTATCACATAAATCTTTTATTACCTCCTGAACCTTAGGTGAGCAGCCAAGAGGATTTTCATTTGAAGCAAGTTTTATAATATCCTCAAGACCTAATTCTCTTTTTACCTCTTCAATAGGCTTGCCAGCCTGATAAATCTTAAGTTTTAAAGCTGCATCCCTTATTTTCATTAAAGTTACCTCCTTAAAAATAATAAAAAAATTCTTACATCTTTATTTTACAATATTGCGAATATTGGCGTCAAACTTTCATTTTGTAAAGCATTGAATTGTTAAATTCATAAATGACGTATAATAAAGCAAAATTCTATAAACAAAGCCGGCAATGCTGTATTTATACAGCATTGCCGGCAAAAACTATTCCTCACCTATTATTTTTATTTCAGGTTCTAAAAGCACACCGAATTTTTCATTAACTATTTCCTGAACCTTCTTAATAAGTTCAATAATATCCTTTGCAGTTGCATTGTTGTAATTTATTATAAAACCTGCATGCTTTTCTGAAACCTTTGCCCCGCCTATTGAATATCCTTTAAGGCCAGCATCTTCAATAAGTTTTCCCGCAAAATATCCTTCAGGTCTTTTAAATGTGCTTCCTGCGCTTGGATAATTTAATGGCTGCTTATCAGCACGTCGCCTGTTAAGCTCCTCCATTCTGCTTCTTATCGCAGTGCTGTCTCCCTTTTCAAGAGCAAAAACCGCTTCAAGAACTATATAGTTTCCACTTTGCACTATACTGTGCCTATAGGAAAGTTCAAGCTCATCCCTATTAAAGCAAAAAAGATTTCCATCATAGTCACATAAAACTGCCGATTCTATAACATCTTTTATTTCAGGGCCATAGGCACCAGCATTCATCGTAACTGCACCGCCTACAGTACCAGGTATTCCCGATGCAAACTCCATTCCCTTTAAGCTGTTTTTAAGGGCTTCCATAGAAACATTAGAAAGGAATGCTCCCGATTGAGCTTTTATTTTATTCCCCTCTACAGATATGTTATTCAGGGATGTAAGTTTAATAACTGCACCTTTGAATCCTCCATCCCTAACAACTATGTTTGTTCCATTTCCCATTATAAAAAAAGGAATATTATGTTCTTTAAAAAGCTTTATTGCACTTATAACCTGCCATGTCTTTTCAGGTATTATAAATATGTCTGCAGGTCCTCCAACTCTAAAGGAAGTATGGTTTTTCATTGGTTCATTATAATTTATATTTTTTTTATCAAAAATTTTTTCAAGTTCATAAATAACTGCGTCTAAATCCATATATTCATCTCCTACAATAAAACTTAAGCAATTACAGTATATATATAAATAATGCATAAATCAAGAAAATTGTTACAACCTAAGACCCTTTGGATAATGGTTTTTAACTACTCCCTTAACTGCCTTTCCCCAGCCTATTGAATACCCATCAACGAGCATAAGGCACCAGCCATCATCCACTTTTGCTTTTATAACATCTCCCTTAAGGTATGACATTATTTCTTCACTGTCTGAAGATAAGTTTACACTTCTTTTTGCATCCCTGTCAATAATAGATAAAGCTAAAGCATGATTTGGTTCAAATCTGTTTTTCTTAAAGCTTCCAAGATGAATTCCTGTTCTTAAAACTTTAAGTCCTTTCAAAGTACATAAATTCTTTGGAAAACTGTAAAGATTTTCACCAGTAAGGTAAAAATTTTCTTCTATTTCAATGTTAAGGTTTTCAGTTAAAAAAATATAATAATCCTTAAGCTCATTTTTTTTGACATTGCTCTTTAAAGGAGTATAGGAAAAATCCTCACCAGAGTTTTTTCTAAGAAGTGCAATAAAATGTCCTTCGCCCTTTAATCTATGTGGGAAAAGCCTTACAGCTCTTGCAAGGTTTTCATTATCAAAATACTCATAAAGCCCGCTTTTAAAGCCAAAGTTCTTTTCAATATTAATAAGTTCAAACTCCTTATGTTTTTTAAGAAAATAGTCTATTGTTTCCTCATTTTCCTCAAAGGAAAAAGTACAGGTTGAATAAACTATATATCCTCCAGCCTTTAGCATATTAGCTGCCGATTCCAATATTTCTCTTTGCCTTACAGCACATCCTTCAACGTTTTCTACGCTCCAATCTTGTATTGCTGCTTCTTCCTTTTTAAACATACCCTCACCAGAGCAGGGAGCGTCAACGATTATTTTATCAAAGTAGCCTTTAAACACTTTTTCAAGCTCTCTTGGAGAATTGTTTGTAACAACCGCATTCTTAATGCCCATTCTTTCAATGTTCTCAGATAATATCTTAGCTCTTTTGGGCTCTATCTCATTGCATACTAAAAGACCCTTTGAATTTAAATAGCAGGCTGCCTGAGTTGATTTACCCCCCGGTGCAGCACATAAATCGAGTACCTTATCCTCAGGCATTATATTTAAAGCTGGAACCACCGCCATAGCACTCGGCTCTTGTATATAATAAAGCCCAGCCTGATGGTAGGGGTGTTTTCCAGGCTTATCATCCTTTATATAAAATCCTCTCTCTTCCCATGGTATAGGTTCTAAACTGCTAAAGGGAGAAATTTCTTTAAATTCCTCTAAACTTAATTTCAATGTATTTACTCTTATTCCCTTTGCTCTATCTAATTTTAAACTTTCTACAAAACTATTATATTCATCCTTTAAAATTATTTTCATTCTCTCAAAAAAATCATCAGAAAGCTTCATAATACAACCTCTTTAAAAAAACCGCCAAGATGGCGGCTTATTATTTTTTCTTAAGTTTTCCCTTATTAATAAGATATTTTTTAAGCCTATCTTTATCGCAGTTTATTATATGCTCATCGTCAATTCCGGCTTTTTCAATAATCTCTACAGCCTTTTTAAACTCTCCAATGCTGTAGCAAATATGAGCATCCGTTCCGAGAGCTATCATGTTCCCCTTTTCTGCTGCTTTTTTTGCTATAAGGCTACAGTTTTCATAGCTTCCAATTCTTGAAACTCCGAGGGAACTGTTATTGATTTCTATCATAACGTTATAATATAATGCCGCCTCTAAAACCTCATCTATATCTATTGGAAACATGGGATTTCCTGGGTGACCTATAATATCTACATAACCGCTTTTCATAGAGTTAATTATTGCCTTAGTATTATCCTTTATACTTCCTGGCGCTATACACACATCATGAAGGCTTGCAATTACAAGATTAAGTTTTTTTATTCTTTCCTCATCTATGTCTATATGTCCATCATAGTCTATTATATTTGCCTCTACTCCTTTTAAAATCTCAACCCCATTAATAGACTCAGGTATTACCTTCAAATTTCCAAAATGAAATATATGAGGACCTCCCGGCATAGCAGGACCATGATCCGTCATTCCTATAAGCTCTATTCCTTTTTTCTGAGCCTCAATACAATTTTCAATAATCGTACTATACGCATGACCGCTTGCTACTGTATGGGTATGAGTATCCACAACAAGCTTTTTCATATAACCACCCCCATTACAAATACATTATAATATAAAGTTCTTAAACACACAAATATATTGAAAAGCTTACTTTTAATCTCTATCATTTTTATTAAAATATTCATATACAGCAATAGCAGCTTTTTCGTTCATTCCCTCTATCTTCCTAAGTTCTTCTATGGATGCTTTTTTAATAGCTTCAACGTTTTCAAAATGTTTTATAAGGGCAAGCCTTCTCTTTTTACCTATTTCAGGTATTTCATCGAGGATTGACGTTATTGTGTTCTTTGTTCTAAGACTTCTATGATAGCTTATTGCAAATCTGTGAACCTCATCCTGAATTCTCGTTATAAGTTTAAAAGAATTAGAATCTTTATATAGAGATATTTCACTTCCTCTAAATACTATTCCCTTAGTTTTGTGCTTTTCATCCTTGACCATTCCGCAAACAGGTATATCAAGATTAAACTCTTCTAAAACCTTTTCTGCAACAGATACCTGTCCTAATCCTCCGTCCATCATAATTAAATCCGGAAAATTAGAAAATTTGCCTTCAGATATGTTTTTTCCAAGGTTCTCAAGTTCTCTAATCTCCTCAAGGCCTCTTTTAAATCTTCTAATTAATATTTCCTCCATTGACCTATAATCATCAGGACCTTCAACAGTTTTTATTTTAAACCTTCTATAATCGCTGTTTTTAGGTTTCCCTCCTTCAAATACAACCATGCATCCAACGGAATCAGTACCCTGAATATTTGAAATATCATAGGCCTCAATTCTATTAGGAATGTTATCAAGTTCAAGTATTTCGCTCAGCTCCTCAAGAGAATATTCTGTCATATTCTTTTCCCTTAAAATTTTGTATTTCAGCTGTTCGAGAGCTGCTACAGCATTTTTCCTCGCAAGCTCTATTATCCCGCTTTTTACTCCTCTCTCTGGAACTTTAATATATACCCTGCTTCCTCTTTTTTGTGTAAGATAGGATTCTATAATTCCAAGTTCCGATATATTCCTTTGAAGCAGTATGTTCTTTGGTATATATTCTCTTTCAGAGTAGAACTGCATTATAAACTGAGACAGCAATCTTTCATCATCATCTATATCATCAAAATAGAAATCCTCCCTTCCTAAAAGCTTTCCTCCCCTTATAAAAAAAACTTCTATGCATATTTTATCTTCATTCTCAGCATAGGCAATAACATCTTCATCATCATTAGAAGATGTTATTATCTTTTGTTTTTCCTGTATAGTTTTAATAGAGTTTATCTTATCCCTGAGTTCCGCTGCTCTTTCAAATTGAAGATTTTCTGAAGCTTCATTCATTTTTTCTGTAAGTTCTTCTATAAGCTTATCATGCTTTCCCGAAAGAAAAAGAAGTATATTATTTATCATATTTTCATACTCTTTCGCGTTAACTGTACCTGTGCAGGGAGCAAGACACCTTTTTATATGATAGTTAAGGCAGGGCCTCCCATTCTTTTCTCCATAATATAGTGTTTTTTTGCAGCTTCTAATAGGATATAATTTTTTAATGATTTGAAGCGTTTCCCTGACTGCATAGGTATCAGTATAAGGTCCAAAATATTTTGCGCCGTCTTTTTCTATTTTTCTTGTCATAAATATTCTTGGATATTCCTCATTTACTGTTACCTTAATATAAGGATAGTGCTTATCATCCTTTAAAAGTATATTATATCTTGGTTTATGCTTTTTAATAAGATTGCACTCGAGAATCAGTGCCTCAATCTCTGTATCTGTAAGTATATATTCAAATTCTTCTATATGGCTTACCATAGCATAGACTTTAGGAGAGTGATTTTTAGAGTTTTGAAAATACTGCCTCACCCTGTTTTTAAGTGAGACAGCTTTTCCTATATAAATAATTTCTCCATCGCTGTTTTTCATTATATAAACTCCGGGTTTATCCGGAAGATTTTTTAAAGCCTCATCTAAATCGAACATTTTAGTCCTCCTATCTCATTTTCATCATAATAATAGGAAGTTTATAAGTTAGATATATAAGTCCTCCTGCAGTTATTATGCTTTCAATCATTTTCCCCCAGAAAGAACCAACTGTAAAAGTTATGGGCATTTTAAATTTCTTTTTTGAAAAGGGATAAAAAAGTGGAATACCCTTTGATGTAAACATATCTGCTGATAGATGGGATAGATATCCTATCGAAAATGGAACAATAAGGTTTCCACATCTTATTTTTACCATAATATAACCAATAGTAAATAAGAAGCATAAAAAGCCTGTAAGGCTATGGGTAGTACCATTTCTATGGTTTGATGCCCCAATGAAAATAAAGAAAACTCCAAGGGCGTTTAAGTGACTATAGGAAAAATAAAAGCTGTTAACAGCTATTACAAATATTCCAAGCATAAAATAAAATGTAACTTTAGCACCTTTACTTTTAAAAGGAAGAATATATTTATTAATAATGCTCTTTGGATGATCAACATCTGGAAGAAGTGCAGCTAATGCACTAACCGAAAGAGCAGAAACTGTCAAATCCATGGGTATATACTGCGATAAAATGACTGCTGACATTACTCCAATACCAACGTGGGTCTTCCCAGTCATGATTTTTCTCCTTTTATGTAAACTATTTTAATATTAGTATATACCACTTTTTTGTTTCGAACAAGCGTTTGAAGATTTATTTTTTTAGATAGGTTTTTATCATTTCCCTGACAATACTCGCGGCAGTTCCTCCTCCAACACCCCCGTTTTCAACAATCACTGCGACCGCAATCTTAGGGTCCTGTGCTGGTGCAAAGGCAACAAACCATGAATGGGTTTCATTTTTACCTTCAACCTGTGCAGTACCTGTTTTACCTGCAACAGTTATTCCATTAATTTTAGCGTTTTTCCCTGTACCTGATTTTACAACTTCTATCATATAATCTCTTACTTTATCTGCAATTTTCTTATCTATACAATTTTTTAATACATTAGGATTTGCTTCATATAGTATATTATTGTAATCATCCCTTATCTGCTTAACGATATAAGGCTTCATCATGGTACCTTCATTGGCAATTGAAGCTGCTATTAAAGCCATATGCATAGGATTTGATGTAACTCCATGCTGTCCTATGGCATCCTGTGCTGTAAGTGCAAGGCTTTTATCGTTTTCTATCTTTATTTTCCCTACTTTTATATTTATTGAATCATATTCATCATTGAGGGGAATCTCTTTATTAAACATAAAGTTTTCAGCCATATCCTTTAATTTATCATAGCCAAGTTTCATCCCAATGCTGCCAAAAGTATAATTGCAGGATACTTTAAAGGCATTCTTAAGATTTATCTTACCATGAGACTCTTTATTATAATCATTTAATATATAATCTCCTATTTTTAGTTTTCCATTGCAGTTAAAACTATTGTTCTCGATATTATCAATATAATTTAATGCAGCTGATGCTGTAATAATTTTAAAGGTCGAGCCGGGAGGATAATACCCCTTAGCTGCTCTGTTTAAAAATGGAACTCCTGTGCTGTCGCTGTTGTATTCATCAAATTTGTCATCTATTTTTTCAGGATCAAAAGATGGCTTTGAGACCATAGATAATATTTCACCGGTTTTAGGATTTATCGCTACCGCAGCACCAATGTTGTCCCCTAAAAGGCTATAGGTTTTTTGCTGCAACTTATCATCAATGGTAAGGAAAATGTTATTACCTTTTCTTTCCTTATTCATAACAACATCTAAAAACCTTTTAAAAACACTGATAGGATTATTATAAATTAATGTTTTCCCAGACAAAACATCGTTATAAGAAAGTTCAATTCCTGATTTACCGTAAATTACGCTGCTATATCCAGTTATATGAGCATAAACCTCTCCATATTTATAATACCTTTTCTGTTTTCCATTTTGAATTCTTTTGCTGTAAACCAGAACATTACCATCTCTATCAAGAATCAGCCCTCTTAACCTTTTATTTTCTTCTGCTTTTATTCTCGGATTTGAATTATCATTTATTATTTTTTGTGATACATACAAATTAAAATAAGTAAGATAAAATATTATCCCAAAAAAGCAGATGCAAAAAAATATTATAAGTATTTTTATATTTCTAACAAGGTTTTTGTTATTCATTCTCTTTCCACCCGCTCTCAGATATTTTTTGAAGAACTCCAAGACAAATAAAATTTAAAAGCATTGAGCTTCCTCCATAGCTTACAAAGGGCAGGGTTATTCCCGTCATAGGAATCATCTTAGTAACTCCTCCTATAACAACAAATATTTGAAATGCGAGCATACTCGATATTCCAACTGCAACAAGCCTTGAATAATCATCCTTTGCATAAATTGCAGTTCTAAGTCCTCTATATACCAATAAAATGTATAAAAGTATAAGAGCAGATGCTCCTAACAGTCCAAATTCCTCACATATTGCTGAAAAAATAAAATCATTATGAACTTCTGGTATAAACTGTGGATATCCAAGACCAAGCCCCGTCCCAAAAAGTCCCCCTGCTGCAATAGCAAAAAGAGACTGACATATCTGATATCCTTTACCTGTTTTATAGGCAAAGGGGTTAAGCCATATATCTATTCTGACTTTAACATGGGGAAAAATAAAGTAGCTCGCTAATCCTCCAAGCAAAAAAATAATAACTGCAGAAAGAATATATTTAAAATTTGAAGTTCCAATATACAGCATAGTAATATAGATACCAAAAAATATAAGGCCTGCTCCGAGATCCTTTTCAACCACTAAAAGACCAATTGATATGAATACTGGAATAGATTCTTTCAATGCATCATAAAAATTTTTTATATATTTAATGGAAGATGATAGATACAAAATAAGAAAAAGCTTTGCTATTTCAGAAGGCTGCATATTAAATCTTCCTATCTGTATCCAGTTTTTCGAGCCTTTAATCTCCCTTCCTAAAAAAAGAGTAGAAGATAGAAGAACAATAGTAATTATTATATATACGTATCTTAATCTTTCAAATTTTTTAATCTCAGGTAGAAATATTACAAGAAAGATATAAGCTGCTATGCCTATCGTAAAAAAAGTTATCTGCTTAATTGCTCTAACAGGATTTTGACTGTTAAGCCTGTAAATCATAACAAGCCCAAACTGTGTTATAAAAGAAGATAATATTAAAAGATATTTATCGCCTGCAGGGAAGAAACGGCTTATTATAAAATAGGAATAAGCTATAAGGATGCAGGAGGATAGTCCCAGTATAATTGGAAGAAAATCGAACTTTCCAAAGGATATGGAAAGCTGAAAAAACATTAAAAGAGTAACTAAATATATGCTTTTTAATATTGACTTTTCTTCTTTTTTCATAGTATCCCTCTATCCTATAACTTTAAATATAATCCTTCCTATCTCAATAACATCGCCGTCTGAGATTTCCTCTACATCATCTATTTTATTTCCGTTTAAATATGTACCGTTAGTGCTTTCTAAATCCTTTAAATAAAGCCTTCCCTTTTCTATAAACAAAGTTGCATGATTTGCAGAAATAAATGGATCATTTATTATAATATGATTATCATCCTTCCTGCCTATGTTAGTAACTGTATGTAGGGGAAAAACGCTTCCTTTTGAAAGTTCTAAACTATCTGGTGCATCCTGCACCTCAAGCGCAAAACCAACATCAGCTTCTCTGCCCTTTATGCCTTTAATGTCTAAGTACATTATTTTTATAATCCTAAAAAGGATAACATAAATTATAGCAATAACAATGAATTTTATAACAAATCCAAAATAGCCTACCATATAATCACCCTTAACAAAAATCTAAGTAAATTATAACACAAAATATATTTTCTTGCAGATTATATACTAAAGTTTGGAATTTATTCATATATAGCAATAATTATTTTATTTAAAAAAAGATATTAAAGCAGATTATTCCTGCCTTAATATCTTTTTTAAATAAGAACCTGTATAGGATTTATTGCAATTAGCAACTTCTTCAGGTGTTCCAGAAACTACAACCATTCCGCCTCTGTCTCCGCCGTCTGGACCTAAGTCTATTATATAATCAGCACATTTTATAACATCAAGATTATGTTCGATTACAATAACAGTATTACCCCCTTCAACAAGCCTTTGAAGTATATCTATAAGCCTTCTTACATCCTCAATATGAAGTCCTGTTGTTGGTTCATCGAGTATATATAAAGTTTTTCCTGTACTTCTTTTTGAAAGCTCTGTAGCAAGTTTTACTCTCTGAGCTTCTCCTCCTGAGAGCTCAGTTGAAGGCTGACCAAGCTTAACATAAGAAAGGCCTACATCATAAAGTGTTTGAAGCTTATTTTTAATTCTCGGAATGTTTTCAAAGAAACTAAGTGCTTCCTCAACTGTCATGTCGAGGACTTCAGATATGTTCTTACCCTTATACTTAATCTCAAGGGTTTCTCTGTTATATCTTTTGCCCTTGCAGACTTCGCATGGTATATAAACATCAGATAAAAACTGCATTTCAATCTTTATTATTCCATCTCCGCTGCAGGCTTCGCATCTCCCTCCCTTAACATTAAAGCTGAATCTTCCTGATTTATAGCCTCTCATCTTAGCTTCAGGAGTTTGAGCGAATATCTCCCTTATATAATCAAAAACTCCTGTATAGGTCGCAGGGTTTGAGCGTGGAGTTCTGCCTATCGGTGACTGGTCTATATCGATTATCTTATCTATATTTTCAATTCCAAGTATTTCATCGTGTTCTCCCGGAAATGCTTTGCTGCCCATAACTTTTCTTGCAATACCTTTATAAAGTATCTCGTTTATCAAAGTACTTTTACCTGAGCCTGACACTCCTGTAACAACAGTCATAACTCCGAGGGGGAAATCAACATCTATATTTTTTAAATTGTTCTCCCTTGCTCCTTTTATAGTTAACCAATTTTCATTTGGAGTTCTTCTGACATCTGGTATCTCAATCTTCCTTTTCCCCGACAGATACTGCCCTGTAATAGAATCCTCACAAAGAGCAACTTCATCTACAGTTCCGCAGGCAACAATCTTTCCTCCATGGGCTCCAGCACCAGGGCCTATATCAACAACAAAATCTGCAGCTCTTATAGTATCCTCATCATGTTCAACTACTATAACAGTATTTCCAAGATCTCTCATGTGCTGCAGCGTTTCTAATAGTTTATCGTTATCCTTTTGGTGAAGTCCTATACTTGGCTCATCAAGTATATACAAAACTCCAACAAGACTTGAGCCTATTTGGGTTGCAAGCCTGATTCTCTGAGATTCTCCTCCTGATAGTGTTGCTGCAGCCCTTGAAAGGGTTAAATAATCAAGTCCAACATCCACCATAAACTGAAGTCTTGCCTTAATCTCTTTAATAATCTGTTTTGAAATAGTAATTTCTTTCTCAGAGAGATTAAGCTTATTAAAAAAGTTTAGGCTGTCCCTTACAGCCATATCACATACCTTATCTATTGAAAGGCCTCCTACTGTTACAGCAAGACTCTCTTCCCTCAGCCTTGCACCATTACATTTAGGACATTTTTTAATGGTCATATAGCTTTCTATTTCACTTCTTATATAGTCGGAATTTGTTTCTTTATATCGCCTTTCAAGGTTTGGAATTATTCCTTCAAAGGTATGGATAATCTCTCCTTTTCTAAATTCAGTATTATATTCTATTTTATATTTTTCTCCCTTATTTCCATAAAGCAATATATTAATTATATCCTCTGATAAGTTTTCTAAAGGTTCATCAAGGCTGAAATTGTAATGTTTTGCAAGTCCTGAGATTATAGAGTATGTCCAAGAATCCTCCTTAAGGCTGCTATAGGGTTTTATAGCACCTCCGTTTATTGATTTTTTTCTATCTGAGATAATTAAATCAGGAGAAAGTTCCATTAAAGAGCCTAACCCATCACACACAGGACATTTTCCATAGGGATTGTTAAATGAAAACATCCTTGGGGCAAGCTCTCCTATGCTTATACCGCAGTCGGGGCATGCAAAATTCTCGCTGAATAAAATTTCTTCACCATCTACAACGTGAATTAAAACGAGTCCCTCGGAAAGCTTCAAAGCCGTTTCTATTGAATCTGAAAGTCTTGCTTCAATTCCCTCTTTAATTACGATTCTGTCAACCACGACTTCTATGTTGTGCTTTATATTTTTTTCAAGCTTTATTTCATCGTTTATATCAACTATTTCACCATCTATCCTTACCCTTACAAAGCCATTTTTCTTAATATTTTCAAGAAGCTTTGCATGTTCACCCTTTCTTCCTCTAACAACAGGGGACAACACTATTATTTTTGTTTTTTCTCCAAGCTCTAAAACCTTATCGACTATCTGATCAAGACTCTGCTGCTTAATTTCTCTGCCGCATTTGGGACAGTGGGGAATTCCTATTCTTGCAAAGAGAAGCCTTAAATAATCGTAGATTTCTGTAACTGTGCCTACAGTTGAGCGTGGATTTTTACTGGTGGTTTTCTGATCTATTGAAATTGCCGGTGATAATCCTTCTATATAGTCAACATCCGGTTTCTCCATCTGACCTAAAAACTGCCTCGCATAGGCTGAAAGGGATTCAACATATCTTCTCTGGCCTTCAGCATATATTGTGTCAAATGCAAGGGATGATTTTCCTGAACCAGATAAACCCGTAAACACTACGAGCTTATTTCTTGGAATTTCAAGATCTATATTTTTAAGGTTATGCTGTCTTGCACCTTTTATTATTATCTTATCTTGAGACATAAGTACCTCCGCCTTATCGCT
Source organism: Caloramator quimbayensis (assembly GCF_900167605.1). Lineage (GTDB taxonomy): Bacteria > Bacillota > Clostridia > Clostridiales > Caloramatoraceae > Caloramator_B > Caloramator_B quimbayensis. The sequence continues at coordinate 27,931 of NZ_FUYH01000029.1, forward strand.
TATCTTTTGTTAAAGCGAATTATATTTAAACTTTATCTTTTATCAATTGATTTAAAAATCTTCATTTATTTTTTTCATCAATAAATTTTTTGAGTTTATATATTTTGTCTCTAATTTGTGCTGCTTTTTCAAATTCGAGGTTCTTTGCCGCTTCTTTCATATCTTTTTCAAGAGATTTCAAAAGTTCCTCGAGGCTCATTTCATTTTCAACATATTCAGCTTTATCTTCAGAAACCTTTGTTGCTTCTATTATTTCATGTACAGGTTTTATTATAGTCATTGGAATTATATTATTTTTTTCATTATACTCCATTTGTATCTTTCTTCTTCTGTTAGTTTCATTAATAGCTCTTTTCATAGAATCTGTAATATTATCAGCATACATTATTACTCTGCTTTTTGAATTTCTTGCTGCTCTTCCAATGGTTTGAATAAGTGAGGTTTCAGAGCGCAAAAAACCTTCTTTATCAGCATCCAATATTGCTACAAGAGCTACCTCAGGTATATCAAGTCCTTCTCTTAAAAGGTTAATGCCTATTAAAACATCAAAAGCTCCAAGCCTTAAATCCCTTATTATCTTCATTCTCTCTATAGTATCAATATCTGAATGCAAATATCTAACCTTTATATCGACATCCTTAAGATAATCGGTTAAATCTTCAGCCATCTTTTTTGTAAGGGTAGTAACAAGTATTCTAAAACCCTCTTTAACAGTTGATTTTATTTCAGATATTAAATCATCTATCTGCCCCTTAATAGGTCTTACTATTATCTCAGGGTCTACAAGTCCTGTAGGTCTTATAATCTGCTCAACGATTTGGCTTGAATGATTTAGTTCATATTCTGCAGGAGTTGCGCTGACAAATACGCACTGATTTATTTTTTTCTGAAATTCTTCAAACCTCAGGGGCCTGTTATCATAGGCACAGGGAAGCCTGAACCCGTATTCAACAAGATTATCCTTCCTCGATTTATCTCCCCCGTACATAGCTCTTATCTGAGGTATAGTAACATGGGATTCATCTATAAACATCAAAAAATCCTCGGGAAAAAAATCGAGAAGAGTATAGGGGGGTTCCCCGGGTTTTCTTCCGTCAAAATGCCTTGAATAGTTTTCTATTCCTGTACAGTACCCTACTTCACGAAGCATCTCAATATCATAGTTTGTTCTCTGTTTAAGCCTTTGAGCTTCGAGGAGTTTACCCTCATCTACTAAATTTTTATATCTTATTTCAAGTTCTTTTTCTATCTTAACTATAGCCTCTTCTATTTTCTCTCTCGATGCTGCATAGTGAGAGGCTGGGAAAATAGATACATGGTTTCTCTCTCCAAGTATTTCGCCAGTTAAAACATCTATTTCACATATTCTATCTATTTCATCTCCAAACATTTCTACTCTAATCGCCTTATCCGAAGATGAAGCTGGAAATATCTCAACAACATCCCCTCTAACTCTGAAGGTTCCTCTTATAAAGTTAATGTCGTTTCTTTCATATTGTATATCAACAAGCTTTCTTAGTATATCATCCCTGTCCCTTTCCATTCCTTTTCTTAAAGAAAGCATAAGACTTTTATATTCAAAGGGGTCCCCTAATCCATATATACAGGATACGCTGGCAACTATTATGACATCACGTCTTTCAAAAAGAGCAGATGTTGCTGAATGCCTTAATTTATCTATCTCATCATTAATTGATGCATCCTTTTCTATATATGTATCGGTTTGGGGTACATAGGCCTCTGGCTGATAGTAATCATAGTAGCTTACAAAATATTCAACTGCGCTGTCGGGAAAGAAATCCTTAAACTCATTGCAAAGCTGAGCCGCAAGAGTCTTATTGTGAGCAATAACAAGGGTTGGTTTTTGAACTCTTTCAATAATGTTAGCCATTGTAAAGGTTTTTCCTGAACCTGTTACCCCAAGAAGAGTTTGAAATTTATCCCCTTTTAATATTCCTTGCGTTAATTTCTCTATTGCCTCAGGCTGATCTCCTGTCGGCCTGAAATTTGATTTTATCTTAAATTCTCTCATAATCATCACCTTCGGAACATTAGTTCGATATATTGATTATATCCTTTAAAGATTTAATAGTCAACAAAATATATAATTACTCTCTATAAATTTATTTTATCCATAAAAAACTTTTGCTTTACGCTTTTATTATATTTTTAATAATCGAGTAGGAGCTGAATAATTATTTTATTCAGCGTCCTCTCACACCACCGTACGTACCGGTCTGGTATACGGCGGTTCGTTAGTTTACATGCATTTTAGAATACTGTGAGATTAGGCTTTTATAACCTAATTGATTAAAATATTCGTTAGTTAGAGTTGTTGATAGGATGTGACTGTTTGCTATATGCCAGTATCCTTTTCGGGTATTGGCATATATTTTTGCAAAAT
>NZ_FUYH01000033.1 GCF_900167605.1 Caloramator quimbayensis
TGTGTTATTCTTATATAGCGTGAAGCCCGCTTACGCGGTCTTGACGCTGACTAACTTAATTTAAGCTCTCACCACTAAGCACTCAGTGTTAAGTGCTGCCTCCGCTCGACTTGCATGTGTTAAGCACGCCGCCAGCGTTCGTCCTGAGCCAGGATCAAACTCTCAAGATAAAATCCTGAAACTCATTTTTGATGCTTATTTTGCATCTTTTATGGTACGTTCGCTTATCCACTGTTCAATTTTCAAGGTTCAAATGCTCTCTTTTTAAGACGCTTTATTATATTATCATGTCGTATCTTTATTGTCAACTTCTTTTTTCTTGCCATCTTTTTACTTAATCACTTGCTCTTTCAAAAGACAGCTTAGTTAGTTTATCACGCCTTTTCTCTTAAGTCAACTCTTTTTTATTTGGAAGTTTTTTCTCTTAACTTCCTTTAATCTTTGCCGCTTCAAGCGACTTTCATATAATATCAGATTTATATGTTTAAAATTATATGTAAAATGACAAATAATTAAAATTAGCTCATTATTGCTCAAAAATTTTATCTGTTCCTCACATTTTCGTCTATAGATACTCGAGGAAGTGTTGTTGCTTTACCTTATATAAAATAAATTGTAAAATTGTTTAAATAAGCTTTATAATATAGTTGTAGAATATGAATCAGGAGGTGTAAAGATGGACTTTAATAAAAGAATTGACGATATGAAGGATGAACTTATAAAATCTACCCAAGAAATATTAAAAATAAGAAGCGTTGCAGAAGAGCCTTGCGGTGAAGGCAAGCCCTTTGGAGAAGGAGTGGCTCTATGCCTTGAAACTGCCCTTAAAATTTCTGAAGAGCTTGGTTTTAAAACAGCTAACATAGACGGATATGCCGGATATGCTGAGTTAGGGGAAGGGGATGAGTACGTTGCCGTTCTAGGCCATCTCGATGTCGTACCCGAAGGAGACGGCTGGATGTATCCCCCCTATGGAGCAGAAATACATGACGGAAAGATTTATGCAAGAGGTACCCTCGATGATAAGGGACCAATTATGGCTGCACTTTATGCTCTAAAAGCAATAAAAGACAGCAATGTAAAACTTTCAAAAAGGGTTAGAATAATATTCGGTACAAACGAAGAAAACGGAAGTACAGAAATTGAGCACTATCTATCAAAGGAAAAACCGCCTGTTGCAGGATTTACTCCCGATGCAGATTTTCCAATCATATATGCAGAAAAGGGAATTACAATGTTTAAAGTTGTAAAGGATATTAACATAAAGCAAAGCTCCAATACTAAAATAAACTACATAAAAGGCGGTCAAAGACCAAACATGGTACCAGACTATTGTGAAGCTGAAGTTGTCTCTGATAATACTGCTTCTCTTGAAAGCTGCGCAATTGAGTTTGCTAATGAGAAGGGATATGAATTTAAAACAGAAACAAGAGATGATATGCTTATTATAAAGTGCTACGGAGTTTCAGCCCATGGAAGTACTCCAGAGCTTGGCAAAAATGCAGTAATGCAGCTTTTATCCTTTCTCGGAACTTTAAATATAGGAAAATGTGATGCCGCTGATTTTATAAACTTCTTTAATAAGTATGTAGGAATGGAAATACACGGGGAATCCTTTGGAGTATACCTTGAGGATGAGCCCTCTGGAAAGCTCTCATTTAATGTTGGAGCAATTAATATAACTGAAGATAAAGCTTCTATAACTCTCAACCTTAGATACCCAGTAACATATAAATATGAAGATATGATGGAACCTTTTAACAGAAGAATAGAAGAGATAGGCCTTAAAGTTGAAGATATGATTCATCAAAAGCCTCTATATTACCCTGAAAATCATCCTCTTATAAAAACTCTTCAGAAGGTTTATGCTGAGCAGACCGGTCAAAGAGCAACCCTTCTTGCAATAGGAGGAGGAACCTATGCAAAGGAAATGCCTAATATAGTAGCCTTTGGACCAATTTTCCCTGGAAAACCTAATCTGGACCATCAGGTAAACGAATATATAGAAGTAGATGATTTAATACTTAACGCTAAAATATATGCCCATGCAATTTATGAGCTTGCAAAATAGCAAAAATCCAGCAGATTTTCTGCTGGATTTTTTATTATCTATGGGAAGATTATAAATCTTAAAATAAACAAAAGAGCTATTCCAGGAAGTCCTAAAAGCCCTGCAGAAGACGCAGTTACTATATTTAAAGGTATCGTAAAGTGTATTAGACTTCCAATAAAAAAATTAAACAAGAAGATGCATACTCCTGCAAAAACAATTTTAAAAGCTACTTTTATTATAGAAGGGCTTTTAAATTTAAGAGAAAGTGCAACTATCCCCAAAAATATAATAAGGACTATGTACAGTATAACATTTATATCAAATACCATTCTGATTCCCCCATATAATTTTTAATAAATTATATGAGGGCAAAATTAAAATTAGGACTTTTAACTTCCTATTGTATTTATTTTTTCAATCTTCTTTTCATCTTTAGCAACTCTTAAAAGGTATGAAAGCCTCGTTATTGCAGCTTTTTCTCTATATATTGCATAATCTATTAATTCAGGCTCATCTACTGAGTCAAAGTATTGTCTTACGCTTTCAAGCTCATCGATTGCTGATTTTATTTCTTCTGATAATTTACTGCTTACATCCTTTTTATAGTTTTTGATTATGTTAAGATTTAATATAGCTTTGTTAATAAAACTTATTTTTTTAATTTGTTCATTTTCGCTCATGAAATTACCACCTCTTTTAAAACTCATTAGTATTATTTCCATATAAAGGTGATAATATTCAATTAAATAAAAAATACGTTTAAAAAAGAGGCTTGAAAGTTTAATCCTCTTTTTAAGAATAAATTTGGCCATCCATAATGTGAAGAACTTTTTTTGCCTTTGATGCAACATTAAGATCATGAGTTATAAGTATTATGGTATGTCCTTCGTTATTAAGCTTTATAAATAAATCTATTATTTCCTTTGATGATTTTGAATCGAGATTTCCTGTTGGTTCATCTGCGAGGAGAATATCCGGCTCTCCGATTAATGCCCTTGCAATCGATACCCTTTGCTGCTGGCCTCCTGAAAGCTCTATAGGCTTATGATTAGCCCTGTCTGAAAGTCCTACCCCCTCAAGTATTTTTAATGCTCTTTCATGGGCATCAGTTCTTTTTACTCCACGAAGCAAAAGGGGAAGCTCAACATTCTGCACAGCTGTAAATTTAGGAAGAAGATTAAACTTTTGAAACACAAATCCTATTTCTCTGTTTCTTATAAACGCAAGCTCATCCTCATTCCTCGAATTTATATTTTTGCCTGCGAGAATATATTCTCCAGAATCGGCAACATCAATGCATCCTATTATATTCATAAGAGTTGATTTCCCCGAGCCTGAGGGCCCTAATATAGCAACAAATTCTCCTCTTTTTATTTTTATAGAAATTCCATTTAAAACAGGCAAGGTTTGTTTTCCCATCTTATAGGATTTATAAATATCCTTCATTAATATAATATTGTCATCCATAAAAATCCCTCATTCACTTATATATTTTATTGTGTTGACTGTGACTGCGAAGCTGTATTCATAAGCCTAACTTCAACTATATTGCCATTTTCATATATTATATAAAGAAGATTTCCTTCTTTTATATCCGATAGCTGAACTTCAGTTCTTTCCATTCCATTTGTTCCAAACTTAGTTGTTATAATTGGAACTCCAACAGGTATATCTATAGTTTTCTTTTCCCCTGTATAATTAAACTGCATCCTCTGTCTGTTTTGAGAATTTCCATTTTGAAAGTTTCTTCCCTGTCCAAATCCTCCCTGACCTTGATTTTGAGAAAGCCCTGCTGAAATGTTTGTTCCATTCTGTGAATCCTGCGTTGAATTATTTTGCTGTGTATTCCTTTGCCTGTTTCCATTTCCCATATTTTCGAGTCTTTGCTTCATGCTTTCAGGTATATCTGCAACAGATAATTCAACCTCATTTCCTAATATGCTGTCAACCTTTCCAATCACAATATCCCTTTTTATATTTGATGAAGCTGCATTTGAAGATGATGAAGAAGCTGGTGATTCTTCCTTTGCTGCATTGGATTTTGAACATGCAGATAATAATATTGATAAAGCTAACATTATCACTAAAAATATATATGAATTCCTTTTCATAAGAATCCTCCTTTTACTCATAATTCAAAGCATCTATTGGTTTCAGGGACGCTGCTTTCTTTGCAGGGTAGTATCCAAAGAATGTACCTGTAACTATTGAAAATCCTAAAGCAATTATATTCCCATATAATGTTGGAACAAAATTTATATTAAACTGCTTTATAAGAGCTGGTGCAAATATTCCTAAAAGCGTTCCTATTATGCCTCCAGATGTGCTTATTATAATTGACTCAAATAAAAACATCTTCAAAATATCCTTTTTTCTCGTGCCTATTGCTTTTAATATACCTATTTCCTTTGTCCTTTCCTGAACGGATACAAAAAGAACGTTCATGATTCCTATTCCGCCAACAAACAATACAATTGCAGCTATTGATGTCAAAAGAATTGTCATTGTTTTTGCTGCATCCTGTGCGGCAAGAAGAGTACTTCCTGCGTCTCTAATTTGAAAAGCATCAGCATATTTGCTATGGTTGCTTTCTATTACCGAACTTATTTCATCTATTGCTCCTTGAACGTTTTTAACATCATCTGCGAGGGCAATAATTGAAAGCATAGCTCTTCTTCCAGTAACGTTTTTTCGTCCTACTTCAAAGGGAAGAAATACAGATTCATCTATGTTCATTCCTCCAGAAGAGCTTCCTATTCTCGATAGTACTCCAATTATTTTATACCTTCTTCCCTGTATTAAGATTTCTTTATCTATAGCTTCACTTGGATCATTATCAAAAAATTGTTCAACTATTGAGGAGCCAACAACTGCTACCTTGCTATACTGCTTGTCGTCTTCATCTGTAATGAATCTTCCTTCGTCAAGGGATAGGCTGTATATCTGCTGAAAATCTTCAGTAACCGAAAGTGCCGAAGCATTAGAGGAATTATTGTTATATACGAGGGTTGCATTACTTCGATTAACCATACATGCGCTTTTTACAGATGAGCAGTCCTTAATATCTGATAAATCCTTATCTGATAAATCTTCATAGGATCGTGCTCGAGGATCACTCATTATAACAATTGTTCCTGCATTAAGCCTCGCATATTGTTTGTTTACATTTTCCATGCTTCCCATTCCTATTCCAAAAACCATAACTATTGTAAAGGAACCCACTATAATGCCAAGAGCTGTTAAAAACACCCTGAATTTATTTTCTTTTACATTTATAAACACCATTCTGAATATTTCAATCAAACTCATATAATCACCTGCTCGTTTTCTTGTCTTCTACAAGAACAATATCTCTATTATTTAGACCTTCAATTACTTCAACATTTGTCCCATCGGTAAAACCAGTCTTTATTACCTGCTCTTTTTTATTGCCATCCTTATCCTGAATATATACTACCTGCTGTCCGTTTACCATTTTAACTGCTTTATTTGGAATATAAAGTACATCCTTCTTTTGCTTTAATATGAATTTTATTGTGCAGTTCATTCCTGTTTTTATTTCATCTGTAGCACTATTAAGCTGCACGCTTACATTGTAGCTGACAATCCCATTGGAATCGGTATTAGGAAGCAAATTAATTGAAGTTATTTTACCAGTATATGCCTTTTTGCTATAGGCTTCAAATTCTACCTCTGCTTCCTGCCCTATTTTGATTTTAGGAAGATCTATTTCAGATATTTGAGCTGTAACTGCAACATTCCCGCCTTTAGACAACTGAACCAATTTTACGTTTTCACCAATAACTTCACCGGCACTGTTTGAAACGGATAAAACTGTACCATCAGAGGGAGCAATAAGTTTAGCATTTGCAATATTATCGTTAATTGTCTTTAACTTTGTTTGAGCTGACTGTAAATTAAGCTCTGCAAGTTTAATATCTGAGCTATCACTTAAAATTCTATTATAATTTGACAGCTGATTTTCATAGCTTCTTTTTGCATTTTCATAATCCATTCTTTTTTGCTCAATTTCAGTTTTTGTATATGCATCAGGGAGCTGCGTCATAGGATAATACTCAAGATACAACTTATCTACTTGGCTTTTGCTGCTATCTACAGATGCTTTTGCATCCTGAATGTTTTTATTATGATTTGCCTTTGCTTGTTCTAATTTAAGCAGTGAAATTTGATAATCATTATTTGCTGATTGAAGCTGATTATTTAAATCTGTTGTGTCAAGCTCAGCAAGAACATCTCCTTTTTTCACCTTTTGCCCCGGCGTTACATATATTTCTTTTATTTTTCCTCCAGTTGGAAAGCTAAGCCCTAAGGTAGGAAGCTCTGCTTTCCCGTCCACCGATATTGCAATTGTGAGGTCGCCTCTTTGAGCTGCTACCTGTTTATATGAAACCTGTGCCATAGCGCTTTTTGCCTTATTATTTTGATATATCGCATATCCCCCTGCACAAAAAGCAACTATCATTAAAACAATCGCATACTTAATCATTTTTTTGTTTAAAGCAAATATTTTAATCTTTTTAAACATGTACTATTCCTCCCGCTTATTATTGCTTTTAAAGTAATAATATTTTCAAATTGTGAAGGAAATATGGAGAGTTTAATAAAATGCTGAGTTCATAAAAATTTAAAACTTCATATTTCCTTCAAAAATTTTTGATAACGTAAAAAAGATATATAATAAAGTTAGTATGTGGAGGTGGTTGCTGTGGACAACAATTACAATATACTAATTGCCGATGATGAAATAAAAATACTTGAAATCGTAGATTTATATCTTTCAAAGGAAGGATATACTGTTTATAAAGCAAAGAATGGTGAGGAAGCTCTTCATATTTTTGAAAATGAAAAAATTGACCTTGTAATTCTCGATTTAATGATGCCAAAATTAAGCGGCGAAGAAGTGTGCATGAAAATAAGGCAAACCTGTGACGTTCCAATAATAATGCTGACTGCAAAGTCCGAGGTAGATGATAAGCTTTTAGGATTATCAATTGGAGCTGATGATTATGTAACAAAACCCTTTAGCGCAAGGGAATTGGTAGGAAGAGTACATGCAATGCTGCGAAGAAGTTATAAAGACAAAAATCCTGCTGCAGATTATTTTTCATTTAATGATGGGGATTTTGAAGTTGACTTTAGGAAAATGATAGTAAAAAAGAGGGGCTCTGAAGTAAAATTTACAACTAATGAGTTTAAAATATTAAAGGTTCTTCTTGCAAATCCCGGACAAATCTTTTCGAGAAATCAGCTTGTAGAAAAAGCCTTTGGATTTGATTACGGAGGATATGACAGAACAATCGATACCCATATAAAAAATATAAGGCAAAAGATTGAGGATGATCAAAAAAATCCAAAGTATATCCAAACTATTTATGGCATTGGATATAAATTCGGAGGAAAATGATGAAAATTAAGATAAAACTTTTTCATAAGCTCTCCTTAAATTTTTTAGCAGTAATTTTAATAACTCTTATTACTATAATAATTACTTCATATGTTATGATACAAAACAGGTTTGATAATTATCTTCATGATGTTCATTATGCTGAAACGAAAAGAATAGCCGATTATATAATTAATGAGTATAAGAAAAATAAAGACATTTATAAGACAGATAAAAATATTTTAGTTGGCTATGCAAGATTTCAGGGAATTTATATTAAGCTTGAAGATTTTAATAACAATGTAATCCTCGACTCAGGGAAAGAATATTTGCAAGAAAGAAAACCGACTAATAAAAGCTACTTAAAGCCACCTAACAATGTTAGAACCCTAAGTTATATGGAAGATAATATCAATTTATATAATGATAATGAAATTATTGGAAGATTAACCATAGGTTACTATGGAAAAAATAACCCTTCAAGACAGGCCTTAATATTTAAAGATCAGTTCAGCAGAGTTTTCCCTGTTTCTGCTGTAATCGCTATTTTGATTGGGATATTTTTAAGTCTTATTTTATCTAAGGAACTTTCTCTTCCAATATTGGAAGTTGTAAAAACTTCACAAAATTTAAGGAAAGGAAATTTTAAGGAGCGTTCTAAAATTAAAACAAATACTGCTGAACTTGAGGAGCTGTCGTATTCTATAAACTGCCTTGCAGATACCTTAGAAGATCAGGACATGCTAAGAAAAAGGCTCGTAACCGACATATCCCATGAAATAAGGACTCCTCTTTCTAATCTTAGGAATTACCTCGAGGCCTTTATAGACGGTCTTTGGCAGCCAACAACTGAAAAAATAGAAGGCTGCCTTGAAGAAGTTGTAAGGATATCAAGCTTAGCTGATAATATAAAGTATATTGCAAGCCTTGAAGATTCCAGTGAAAAACTAAATAAAAGCAAGTTTAATCTATCAGAAGAAATGGATAAAATAATTGAAATGTTCAGGCCACAGTGTTTTAAAAAAGAAATATCATTATTTGCTGAAATTGAACCTAACATATATGCCTATATGGATAAAAATAAAGTACGACAAATATTGAATAATCTTTTATCCAATGCATACAGCTACTCTAATTTCAAAGGAAAGATAGAAGTATCTTTAAAGAAAATCGAAAATAGAATCGTAATTACCGTAAAGGATAACGGAATAGGAATCCCTAAAAAAGATATTCCTTATATTTTTGAGAGGTTTTATAGAACTGACCTTTCAAGAAGCCGTGAAACAGGAGGAACAGGTATTGGTCTATCAATTGTCAAATCCATAGTAGAGGCCCATGAGGGTAATATAGAAGTTGAAAGTACTCTCAATAAAGGTACAAAATTTACAATTACATTTAAAAATAATTTGTAAAATTTTACTTTGACTTAATAAAAGGTTCTTAATACCAATAGTACTAAGAACCTTTTATTATATAACCTTGTTTTTCCCAAATAATTCATACTGCATTCTAAAGTTTATAGCTTTTAAATATTAAAAATAAAATTAATGTCTCACTGGCAAAATATTAAAACTTATTAAATTTATTTATGCATCCCTTCCTGCTGTAAATATTAGTATTGCTGATTCACATATATGCAAGATTAATAACATTTAATATCTTGCTATTTTCTTGAATTCCAAAACTTCCTAATCAATTTTTCGATTATTTTGCACCATATATTATATCAAGAGCCTCTTTAGAAACATAAACTCTTTTATTTTTTGAAAGAATTGTTATTCCTTTTAGCTTATACTGCTTATCCCCAATTTTTAGTATGTTAGTGTTTATTGGAAGCTGAGCTTTTATATTGCCCTTTGTTATCTCAAGCACAGGATTTGCTGCATTAGTTGTATCAAGCTTTGATGTTGCATTTGGAATTAGGTTTATTCCCTTTTCTATGTCAATGAAAAGCTTATCATTAACATCCTTCAAGTCAAATCCCATAGCTTTAGCCATTACATTTGCAAGATCTGTATTTTGAACTAACCCCTTTGGTGCATAAGGTCCATAGGCATATAATGCTACATCTGTTCCTGCATGACCTGTCGTTGTCCATCCAATGCTTGCTCTCTTGCTTATTATTGGTCCTACAACATAATTAAATGAGCCTGATTTAGCATTTTTAATAGCATCTATTTCGTCCTGTGTTAAATCTGTAATACCATAGTAATCCCTCATAACTTCTACTATGTTGCTTCTATCTGCATTAAGAAGCTTTTCAACATAATTTGCTGTATATTTAGCCTTCTTTAATGGATCTACAACTCTGCTTAGCGGTAATGATGAATATGTGCTGTTTGTGCTGCTGTTTCCTATTGAAAGTCCTCCATTATCATGGTCAGAAACTACTATAACAAGGGTGTTTCCATCCATCTTTGCAAAGTCTAATGCATATTTTACTGCCTTATCAAAAGCGAGGGTATCGCCTATAACTCCTATTGGGTCATTAGCATGAGATGCCCAATCTATTTCGCTTCCTTCAACAAAGAGGAAGAAACCTTTTTTATTTCTGTTAAGTATGTTTATTGACTTTTGAGTCATTTCAAGTAAGCTTGGCTGCTTTGCTGGGTCTCTATCCATATCAAAATCCATGGAATCATCTGCAAACATTCCCCAAACTTTGTTAGCTTTAGTATTTCTCATTGCTTGAGTATCTTCAACAAAGTCATAACCCATATTTTTTAATACTTCTATAAGATTATTTCCATCTTTTCTTCCATTTTGTACATTAGAAACAAGATACTGCTTTCCTCCTCCGAATACAACATCTATTCCCTGATATACCTGCTGCATTGCTATATCATAATATAAGCTTCTATTTGGAACATGGCTGCTAAAACCTGCAGGTGATGCATGAGGAGTTTGGCATGTTGATACAAGTCCAGTTGATTTTCCTAAAAGCTTTGCACCCTCCAAAACGTTTGCTAATGGCTTATATGCATCCTTTTCATCTACTGCCTTTTCAGTTGGTACTGTTATCTTATCAGGATATACGCCTATAAATTTGTCATCGGATTTTACTCCGCAGGCAAAAGCTGTTGCTGCTGGTGCTGAGTCAGTTATTACAGAGTCTGCACCGTATGTTCTTATAAGGCCTGTTACTATTTCATCCATTGCAAGATTTGAACCTTTGTACCATCTTGAAAGAGTGGTATGTGAAATACCCATACCATCTCCAAGCATAAATATTACATTTCTTACCTTCTTTTGTTCTACAGGTTTTACAATCTTAACTACTGGAGCCTTTGTTGATTTATTTACTGTTGTCTTACTTGCTGCATCAGCGTAGATAGGACTGATTAATATTGATAATACAAGTAGAAAGGATAAAATAATGTTAATTAATTTTTGTTTCCTAAGATTCATTTTCTTACCTCCTCTCGATTCTAAATACATTGTAAAACTCTTATGTTTAGAAAATGCTATGAATATGTTAATCAATGTTAATTATGGATTAAATGTCTCTTAACTAAATCTTAAATCTTGGGACGGTTACTTATTTATTTATCTTCATTTATTTAAAACTGTTATCTATGTGAGAACCTAAACAGAAAAATTGTTATTAATAAACCTCAACTTATTATACATTTCATAATTATTTATTAATTCATCTTTTGCACATAAAAATATAAAATAAAGCTTTAGAAATTGAGACTTTAAAACAAAAAACATTCTATTCTTGGTATAATAAAATTAGCACAAACCATTATACTAAAAGAAAGGAATGGTGATATAGGACAGTTACTTATTATTTATAATAAATGAAATTATCGATTTTTTAGATTAACAAAAATTTAAATCAAATTAAATAGTAAAATAAATACTTGAAAATTTTATAATTATACTTTCATTCTTTATTTACAATAAAAATTAAGATGGCTCGTCCATTTTCAACCCAAGAACTCATACTAAAATATTTTTGTATAAAATTAACATGTAAAATTTATATTACTTTTATCTATCTACTTGCTATAACTTAAAAATATTTCTATGCTGTTTCTTTTAAAATTTCTTGTAACAATCCTTTATATTTTTCTTGTTTTATAAGTTCTCTCCCTAATGTACACAGCTTGGAAACGTTCGACTGTCCCATGCAAACTATTTTGCATATATCGCAGCATTTTAAGTCACAAAATTTTCTTAGTACAAAGCAAAGTATTGCTTTTGCTTCCTTTGCGCCACTTGCCCTCTTTATCCTAAGCATCAGCTTATCTATATCAAATTCTTTTGTTATAATCTCTATTATTTTATCAGGGGATAGATCTCTTACAAGCACAGTTCTCATACTTCTATATTCTGTACCTTCATTTATAAACTCTTCCTTCTTTACATCAACAATACTCTTTACTTTGAATACAAAGTCTTTGTACATACCCCTTGCAGCAGCTTCTTTAAGACTGAACATCGATAATATAAATTCATCATCAACAAGCTCAAATTCATCTGTCTTTTGACCCAAATATATGCTTAATGATGAAAAACGATACTCCTCTGGATTCGTCTCATATCCCTTTATATCTGTTGCATTAAAATGAACATATGCAGATAATGCAAAAAGATATCTATCATCCTTCACAATTAAACTTTTGAATCTGTCTTGAAAAAGATGCCCATGTCTTTCATGCCTTTTGTTAAAATACATAGCATATTTATAGTTAACAAAATGCATTATTTTTGAAATGTCGGCCCCGTTTGCATCGATAATAAAATGAGCATGATTATCCATTAAACAGTAGGAATAAACCCTAAATTCAAACTGATCTTGGGCTTTCTTCACAAAGTCTAAATATTTTATTTTATCTTTCTCATCTTGATAAAGGGCAACCTCTGATATGCTTTTAACCATGACATGGTAGATTGAGTCAAAACTTTTTTCTCTTGCCATTCTCGGCATAAAAAAGCACCTCCAATTTGAAATATATTTTTAGTAATATTTTCCCAAGTTGGAGGTTGAATTATTCATCAAATCGAGAATCTTATGCAGAAAATAAGTAACCGTCCCTAAAATTTCTAAAATTTTAAATTTATTCTTTTAATCGTGATTGTAAAATTCTTTTTGAATTATCATAAAGATATTCAAATTTTTCTTCATCAAACTGCTTCATATTAGAAAGCTTTCCCTTAACTCCTAAGGGTCTGAAGGGAATGAGTTTGAATTTGGTATAGTCATTAAGGTTAAATATATATTTTGATATTTTTTCAATTTCTTCTACACTGTCATTATATCCTTCTACTAATACAGTTCTTACCTCATATAAAAGTCCCATCTTAGAAACGTACTCAAGGTTTTTTATTATTTTTTCGTTATCGTATCCTGTAAGTTTAATATGATTTTCTCTGTTTAATGCCTTAAGGTCAAACATGAACCCGTCAGTAACATCGATTAGCTTTTTAAGAACATCAAATTCCATATATCCATTAGTATCTATAAAAGTAGTTAGTTTTGTATTTTCTTTTATTAATTTAAAAAGCTCTAAAATAAATTCATATTGAAGGGTGCACTCCCCGCCTGATAAGGTTATGCCGTCGAGGAAATCCCTGTTATCATAGGCTGTTTTAAAAATATCCTGTGCAGACATATCAGTATATTTGGGCGTTGAATTATTATGACATACCTTTATGCAGACATCGCATTTAACACATAAATCCTTGTTGTACTTTACCCTGCCATCTTTAAAATAAAGCGCCCCTTTTTTGCAGGCTTTAACGCATTCCCCACAGTTTGTACAAAGATTCCATGTTTCAGGGTTATGGCAGTATAAGCATCTTAAATTGCACCCCTGCATGAATACTGCCATCCTGCTTCCCGGCCCATCTATAAAGGTGTTTAATATTATTTTATTTATATAAGCCATTATATACCTCTAACCTTCCTATCTAAAATCCTGCAGTTTTTTATACTATCTGCACCAAGTGCAACGGTACCTTCCCTTAGAGGTTCTCCCTTTTCATACTTTTCAATATCGCATCTTTTTACAAGATACCCTGTAATCCTTATAAGCTGCGAATCAGATGTATTTATCGTCATTTCCCTTATTCCACTTTTAAAAGCACCCTTAATAATCGTAAGTACCCCATCTATATTGCTCTTTGCAGTTCTATCAAATATATATATATCGCTGACTCCTGTATCGAAATACTTTTGAAGCTTTCCTTCAAGCCTTATCTGGTTAAATATCTCAGGTTCACACCCTGTCTTTATCCTAACACCTGCTGAAACATCTATATCGCTGTCTATACCCGATTGAGCGTGAAACCCTATTTTGCCGCCATAGCCATAACAGTAGAGGCCTTCCTTCTCTTTTACAAGTTCATAGGCCCTCTTTGTTATATTCTCTGCCATTTCGTCTGCACTTTCGTCTGCTCCCATTTTCATTCCGCTTAATATTTCAACACATTCATATAGACCAAATATCCCCGCCATCGAAGTAAAATTACTAATATCAATTAGTCCTTCCCTCGATAGAAATGATGTTCCAAAAAACTTAGCTGTCTCAACTATAAATCTTGCCCTTTCATTTATTATCTCGCACTGACAGCCTATAACATCAGGAAGTACTCTTTCTATAAAATCATTATAATCTTTAGACAGCTTTGCCGCCTCTTTAAGATTAACCCTGACTAAAGTAAAACTTCCTCCTCCTATTTTAAGGGCATTATAGCAGCTTGCTATACCATAATTTTCGCCAAGAACCTTTACTAATTCATCATGATTTATAAAGTAAGGTTTACCTATTTCGAGGGATGTTTTAATTGCAAGCTTTATAAAATCATCCGGCGTATCCTTAGAGCACTTTAATGAGAGATTTGGGACTGCATCTTTTAAATTTTCTTCAAGTTTTAAAATAAGCCTCCCAACCCTCGTATCTCTTGGTCCTATATTCATATGAACAAAGGCATCGGGAAGATTTCTATCTATATTTACAAGGAACATCTTAAGTAAATTTTCAAGCTCTTTTTCAGATACTGTATCACAATAGGGCTCTAAAAGTTCATCTACATTCCCTAAATATACAGGGTATCCTGTAATAGATGGGACGTAATTATATATTATAAGAAGAGCGTTTACAGCCTCATACATATCAGAAGGCTTTTTAATGTTAAGATACTCGCTTCCATTTTCAAAATACTTTTTATAGTCAGGAAGAATATATCTTGGCCTGTAGGGAGCATTTCCTTCATTCAAATTGCATATAATCCCATCCTCCATATATTTTCTCGCTTTATCGCTTATATCAACATATGGAAGAGAATTTTCTGTTAGGGATGAAAGAGCTGCCCTTTTTTGTTTATAGTCAAGTTTAGTATTGCTTAATATTTCAATTACACCATTCATTAATATCACCTCTTATATATATTATAATCCATGTATCTAATTATAAAAATAAATTTAAAAGTAAATTGATAACCACTTTAAAATAATATATACTAATAAATGGTTTTCAATAATATTTTGAATTAACTTTACAAAGGAGTGAAAATTATGCTAAGTCACAAGGAAACATTAAACGTAAAATATGAGCCAGCATATTTTATAGGCAATTATCAAAAATACTTTTTAGAAGATAACACTTTAAAAGTAATATTTTCAGGAGGAAGAATTGAAATTACATGCTATGAAAAGGATATTATAAAAATTTTCGTCGGGGAAAGCGATGAAATAAGCATTAATACTAACGCCATAAATAGCTGTCTTAAAACAATTACTCCAACAATAGAGGAAAATGAAAAAAGCATTATTCTATCAGGTAATAATGTTGATACTTTAATTGACAAAAACAGCTTAAAAATATCTTTCTTATCAAAGGACGGAAAGGTTATAAATACAGACTATAATCCTGTTGGAAAAAGTGATAAAAAAATTTTTATATGTAAGGCAAACGATTGCACAGCCTATTATGGTTTCGGTGAAAAATCCGGTCCTTTAAATAAAAAAGGGCAGTATATAGAAAACTACAATACCGATGACCCAAGTTATAACGATAATACTCCTCTTTTATATAAAACCATTCCTTTTTACATAGGCATAAAACCCTGCTCTATGAAAAATAATTTTTACTATGGAATTTACTTTGATAACAGCTATAGAAGCTACTTCGATATGGGAAAGGAAAACCGCGAAAGAATCTTCTTTGGTGCTGAAGGAGGACAAATTCAATATTACTTCATTCCTGGATACGATATGAAAGATGTGGTTTCAAAATATTGTTTTTTAACTGGGAATATGGACATGCCTCCAATGTGGTCTCTTGGATATCAGCAGTGCAGATACAGCTACTCCTCAAGAGAAGAACTTGAAAATATTGCCGATACATTTAGAAACAAAAATATTCCCTGCGATTGTTTATACTGCGATATACATTATATGGACAACTTTAAAGTTATGACCTTTGATGAAAGTAAATTCCCTGCTCCTTCGGATATGCTTATGAATCTTCATGAAAAGGGATTTAAATTAGTAACAATACTCGATCCTGGAGTTAAGATTGAAGATGGCTACAATACATATATCAATGGTCTTAAAAAAGACTGCTATGTAAAAAATCCCGATGGAGAGCTTTATGTTGGAGAAGTTTGGGCAGGCAAAAGCGTATTTCCGGATTTTTCGAATCATAAAGCACGAGAGTGGTGGAAGGAAGAACTTAAGGATTTTCTTTCTTTAGGAATAGATGGCATATGGAACGATATGAACGAGCCTGCTGTTTTTGATAACGAATACAAGACAATGCCTGAAGAGTGCCTCCATAGCAGCGATAAAGGAACAATAGAGCATAAAGAGTTTCACAACCTTTACGGCATGGAAATGAGCAGATGCTCTAAAGAAGCTCAGGAAGAATTAAGGGAAAATAATAGGTCTTTTAGTATGACAAGAGCTACCTTTGCAGGCGGACAAAAATATGCTTCCATTTGGACAGGGGATAACCAAAGCACATGGGAGCATTTAAGGATGTCTATACCTATGAACTGTAATTTAGGTGTGTCAGGCTTCAGTTTCGTCGGAAATGATGTTGGAGGATTTGGCGGAAACTGCAGCGAGGAGCTTTTTATAAGATGGATGCAGCTTGGCACATTTTTACCTATTTTTAGAAACCACTCAGCAATATATACAAGAAGACAAGAGCCTTGGAGTTTTAGTAAAAGAGCTGAAAATGCTGCAGTAAAAGCTATTAATTTAAGATATCGCTTTATTCCTTATTTATATAATATGTATTATAAATCCTATAAAGAGGGAATCCCTGTATTTAGACCTATGGTTATGGAATATCCTGAGGATGCAAATGTTTTAGACATGTATTCTCAGTTTATGTTTGGGGATAATATGCTAATAGCCCCTGTGCTATATGCTAATGAAAGACAGAAAAATATATATCTTCCTGAAGGAACATGGTATAACTATTTTACAAATGAAAAATATGAAGGGAACAGCTTCTACACTATACCGGTTGCCCTTGATGAAATAGCAGTCTTTGTTAAAGAAGGCAGCATAATTCCAATATTTGATGAGCACATTAACTATATAGGAGAAAAAGATGTAAACGTAACCATTGAAATATTTAAAGGCAGCGGTAAAATTTTGTACTACGAAGATGATGGATTAACCCAAGATTATAAAAAAGGTAAATATAATCTTTACGAAATAGAATGCTTCAACGGAAAAATACAGAGTACAAATATTAATCCAATTTATGAAGGATTAAATAAAAAAAGTGAATTCATTTTAAAGTATAAATAATTAAATAATAGGGCTGTATCAAACTAAAAATCAACCTTTAGCTTAATACAGCCCTAACCTTATTAATAAGTTTTATTCATGGGATAATTTTAATATATTAATATCGTTAGGTTTTAATATAATGCTGTCAAATAAATGTATTTTCTCACCCGTAAAAAGATTTATATAATTCCCTTTAATATCCTCTGATTTTAAGCTATTCTCTTCATCACAGTTGTTAAGTATTACCAAAATTACATCTTTATTATTTATCCTCTTAAATGCTGTAATGCTTCCCTGACTATATACATTTATAAAATCTCCATAGACAAGTACTTTATTTTCTTTTCTTATTCTGTTCAAAGTTTTATAATAATTAAAAAGCTCCCTGTTTTGCTTCTTTTCATCCCATTCCATACATCTTCTGCATTCAGGGTCATGTCCTCCCGACATCCCTATCTCATCACCATAATATATATACGGTATTCCTATATATGTATACTGAAAAGCAGCTGCAAGCTTCAATCTTTCAACATGATTACCGCATTCTGTCAAAAACCTTGCCCTGTCATGGCTTCCTAAAAGGTTTAAAAGATTCATATTGATTTTTTTCATATAAAGTGCTCTTTTAGCTGAAAGTTCATTTATCATTTTATCTGCCTTTATACTTCTTTTAGCAAAATAATCTATCATCACATCTCTGAAAGGATAATTCATTATGCTGTCTAACTGTTCTCCTTTAAGGAAGGATACAGCCTCATGGCATATTTCACCTATTATAAAGGCTTCTTTATTTGCAGATTTAACCCTTTTTCTAAACTCTCTCCAGAAAAGATGGTCTACTTCATCACACACATCAAGCCTCCATCCATCTATTCCAACTTCTTTTATCCAAAATTCAGAAACATCAAGAAGATATTCTCTAACATCAAGATTGCTTGTATTTAACTTTGGCATTATAGAAACATTATCTGCAAAGGTTTCGTAGTTTATCTTTTCAGTCGATACAGGAAATTCTTTTATAAAATACCAATCCTTATATTTAGATTCCTCTTGATTTTTAAGCACATCTAAGAATGCAAAAAAATCATCTCCTGAATGATTAAATACTGCATCGAATATTACTTTAATTCCTCTTTTATGAGCATTTTCAACAAGCCTCTTAGCCGTATTTACATCTCCAAAATGAGGATCTATTTTATAATAATCCCGTGTATTGTATTTGTGATTAGTTGTTGATAAAAATACAGGCGTTAAATATATTATTGTAATTCCAAGACTTTCAAGATAATCGAGCTTATTTATTATACCTTCTAAATCTCCTCCGAACATCGATGCAGCAGTTACATCATCCCCCCATGATTTTACCCCTAAGGGATCGTTGCTTTTATCCCCATTACAAAACCTGTCTGGAAATATCTGATACACTATGCCTTCCTGCGCCCAAGAGGGAGATTTATATACATCAGCTGAAGCTATGTATGGAAACTCGAAGGCTCCCGCTTCACATACTGATTTTTCATGGAAACCCCTCTCATTATAGTATAAAATATTTCCATTAAAATCCTCTAATTCAAAAAAGTATCTGTATCTATTTTTTTGAAGGTTAATAACTGTTTCAAAATAATCAAACAAATTATCCCTGTTTTTTAACTCCATATTTTTAACATTAAATGGGTTTTCCCAATCGTACCTGTCTTTATAAAATAATCTACAACCCTTTACACCCTTTTTTTCTGTTCTTATCATTATAAATAAATTATTCTCATCTTCAGCATAAGCATAAGGTACATCTGTTATATGATATATTGCATGTAAATTCATATTCTGCTCCCCTATATTTTATTCTTTTAGTGCTCCAGCAACTAATCCCTTTGATATAAACTTTTGTAAAAGCATAAAAACAATAACAATTGGCAAAGATGCCATTATAGATGCAGCTGAAAATTGTGTCCAGTTAGTTGAAAATTTATTATTTATAAAGGTTTGAAGTCCTATGGCTACTGTATATAGTGAACTATCTTTAATAAGTGCACTTGTAAATACAAATTCTCCATATATACCTATAAAACTAAAAAGGAATGTAACTGCGAGCATGGACCTTGAAAGAGGTATTATAATTTTGCGAAATACCTGCCAATGACTTGCACCATCTACCATAGCTGCTTCATCAAGAGATACAGGTATTCCATCAATGAAGCCTTTAAAGAGCCATATATTATAAGCACTTCCCCCTGCACATACTAATATAAGAGCCCAAAGCTGGTCCATAAATCCGAGCCTATATGCTACTCCAAGTATAGCTGAAACCGTCATTATACCTGGGAACATCTGAAGTATTAAAAGAACTAAAAGCTCGGTTTTTCTCCCTTTAAATCTCATTCTTGAAAATGAATAACCTGCCGTTGTCGTCATTAAAAGCTGAAGTATAGCAACGCTAAAGCAGACCATCATACTATTTTTAACCCATATCTTAAAATCCGTTTCTTTTAGAACTTTAGAATAATTTTCAAAACTCCATACTTGAGGAAATATGCTTCCCTGATAAAATGCATCTCCTTTTGCCATCGATGCTGAGATTACTGTAACTATAGGAAAAAGTACAATAGCAATTATTATCCAAAGCGCAATTCTTTGAAGCCATAAATTTCTTATATCTTTAAATTTTAATTTCTTTTTATAAATCAATTTTACATCCTGTTTTGAAGAATTAATTGTCCTTTCCATCAGTTTACCTCCTTAAATGCACCTGTAAGCCTTAAATTGATAAAGCTAAGTGTACCAACGATAGCAAAAATCAATATGGATAAAGCTGAACCTACATTATATAAATTATACTGCATAGCAAGTTTATAAGTTGAAGATATCAAAATATCAGTATATCCCGCATATTGCGAGCCTGCCTTCGCCGGTAGTCCGCTTGTAATAAGATATGCAGCTCCAAAATTATTAAAATTATATGCAAATGAAGAAATAATAAGAGGTAATGATGTATTTGTTATAGAAGGCAAAGTTATCTTTATAAATTTTTGCCATCCATTCGCTCCTTCAATATCTGCAGCTTCGTAAAAATTATCTGGTATCTGAGACAACGTACCTATGCAAATGTTCATCATATAAGGAAATCCAAGCCAAAGATTTGCAATTATTATACCAATTCTTGCCCATAAAGGTTCTGAAAACCAAGGTATTGGATTTGAAATAAGATGAAGTTTCATTAAAATTAAGTTTATTCCTCCATAGGTCTCGTTTAAAAGCCCCTGCCATGCAAGAGTTGCAATTGTTCCTGGAATTGCCCAAGGGATTATTAACAGACCTTTATATATGGTAGATTCTTTCATGTTAGGATTATTCAATAATAATGCTGTTATTAGGCCTATTATAAAGCATCCTAAGGTGGAAATAAGAGCAAATACAACAGTCCAGCCTAAAACAGGTAAGAAAATTTCTTTAAAAGGACCATTAATTATATCAACAAAATTTGAAAAACCAACAAATTTATAATTTTTAAGATGGTTTATGTTATAATTTGTAAAAGCATAATAAAATGTCATTATTATTGGTATTACTTGAAGCAGCAGGATAGATATCAGCGCTGGTGATTGATATATAAAAGGTCTTGCAGCATCATATACTTTTATTCTCTTTCTTTCATCTTTCCTTTTCATTTTCTCCTCCCAAGGCACTTGTTTTTAAATATTTAAAGCAAACCCTATTGCATTATTTTCTATTTTACATCAACAATGTTTTGATTAAAAGAGAGGGTTCTAAAGCCCTCTCCTTGTAAGTTAACTATATTTTATTTTTGCTGCTGTGCAATTCCTTGTTTTACTTGATCAACTATATTCTTTGCGACTGCATCAGGCTTTGACTTTCCTGATGTAAGAAGAGTTAAATTGTCTCCTGCCGGTTTCCATACAGCTGCCATTTCAGGAATGTTAGGCATTGGTGTTCCATACTTCGCTTGCTCTGCAAAGGCTGATATTATGCTGTCATTTTTAACTTCATCTTTTTCAAGTTCAGAGTTTAAAACAGGAATTCTGTTACCAGATTTTAATAATGGCATTGGTGTATTCTCTACTAAGTATTTCATTAAATCCCAAGCTTCTGCCTGGTTCTTTGAATTCGCATTTACAAAGGCTGCCTGTATTCCAACAAAGGAAGGTGTTGGCTGTCCATTTGTCTTTGGAAGAGGTGCAACTGCAAATTTAACTCCTGCATCCTTAAACCCTTGAACATCCCAAGGCCCGCTTATATATAAAGCTGTCTTGCCCTTTTGGAATGCTGCTTTAGCATCATCTCCCTTTAATGTTGCAGGCATAAATTTATATTTTTGTACGAAGTCAGCAAGCATCTGATATCCTTTTATAGCTCCTTCGTTTCCAAGCCCTATATCGTTAGGATCAAGGGCTCCTCCATTGTTTTTAAATACGTATCCTCCGTTTGCTGCAATAAAAGCATATGTAAAGTAGAAGTTGTTTATATCATATTGGAATCCATTCTTTTGGCCTGCAGCTATAAGATCTTCCATTGTAGCTGGAGGAGCTGAGAGCTTGTCTGTGTTGTAAAATAAAGCATATGTTTCCATAGCAAGTGGAAT
The DNA here is from genome assembly GCF_900167605.1 of Caloramator quimbayensis. Classification (GTDB taxonomy): domain Bacteria; phylum Bacillota; class Clostridia; order Clostridiales; family Caloramatoraceae; genus Caloramator_B; species Caloramator_B quimbayensis. Next base: position 21,812 of record NZ_FUYH01000033.1, read on the forward strand.
ACCAAATAATTTTCCATCATATGATACAGCATCTAATGCCATTGGTACATATTTGCTTCTGTCTACTACATCAGAAGGAACTTCTGCAAGAAGCTGTGCCTTTTGGAAAGTTCCAAGGTTATCATGAGCTATACCAAACATTATGTCTGGTGCCTTGCTGCTGTTTGCAGCCTGCAGATATGCCTGAAAATCGCCTTTATCTGCTTGTACCTTTACAGTATTACCTGTCTTTTTAGCCCATTCCTGAGCTACTTTATCTACTTCTGCTACTTCTTTATCAGTAAGATGCGACCATACTATTAAGTTCTTTGGTGTCTTTGTTTCCTGTGTCTGATTTGTTTGATTTGTTGTTGAAGTCTCAGATTTCTTCCCACAACCTACAAAAAGACTTCCAATTAAAACAGCAATACAAACTAATGAAATGATTTTTTTAATTCCCTTCATAGGTCTTCCCCCTTATTTTTTATTCATGCAATCGTTTGCACAATATTATTATAATGCTTTTCTTCTGAATTGTCAAACTATTATTTTAAATCAAATTTCGCTAATAATTTAATGAAATCAAATTTTTAATACATTAATCCTTTTTCTTACAGCTCTTATTATGAATTTATTATTTACTATATATTAATATTTTGTTGATTATAAGTTACTGTATAATTGATATACATCAATTTGTATTGTGGATGATTTTCTGTGGATAATGTGAATAATTCTGGTGATAACTTTAAAAAACAAACTTTAAGATGCTGCTATCTGTTGATAACCTTGTGGATTTTATTAAAAATAAAACCCTATAATACTGCATAGAAAGCATTTTATGCAGTATTATGGGGCTCTTTATTAATTGTTTAGTGTAAAATATAAATACAAAGAGTTGCAGAAATAAAATACAAATAAAAAAATGGAAAAAAGTCATTGCCAACATCCTCAAAATAAACTACCCTTTAGTTGATGAGGCTAAAGGGGGTAGAAAGGAATGTTAACAATGACTCAAGTTAAGAATATCAAAAAGCTGTACTATAGTAAAGGGAAAAAAGTAAATGAAATTGTTAAAGTTACTGGGCATAATTACAGAACAGTAATAAAATATCTTGAAAAAGCTGATTTTAATCAAAGTTTAGGTAAACAAGAAGGAGATAAAAGAGGACGGCCTAAGAAGATTGAACCCGTA
>NZ_FUYH01000052.1 GCF_900167605.1 Caloramator quimbayensis
TAGCATTTAATCTTATGCAGTTATATTTTTTTAGATGTATTAGAGGTTTTAGGAAGAAAAGAATGCTTCAAATAAATATTATTGAGGATATAAGAGATGAGAGATTTACAATAGAAGATACCTGGAATAATCCAGTATTTGAAAAAACTTAATGAAACAATAAAATTGGAAATTAATTATTTAAATTTTTGGGGGTAGGGGGAGTTATAACTATTTTTGCAACCTATAGAGCTGGTGGAATACCATTTCTTCAATATGATACAATAAAATGCAATTTCAGTAAAAATAAAAATTCTACTGGAATTTTGCTGCGAAATCTCTGTCTTCCTGCAAAATTGCTTTCAAAAAAATATGATGAGTTAAATGTAAAAAGAGAGCTGCTTGCAAGAACAGTATCAGATACAGGAACAATTATCGCTCCACTATTCCCTTGGAACGTAAATTCCCTTTTAATTGCAGTAGTAACAGGTTTTGCAGCAGCAGCTTATATACCCTTTGCAGTTCTATGCTATATATCACCTATTGTAACATTAATAGCTTCAAGCTTAAAAAAATCCATAATAAATAGAGTGATTTCAATATAATGCATACAATTTTAATCATTCATCGATTGCAAAGCTCTGACCATAGGCAATCTGTGAAAATTCTTTTTCTATATCAATAAGCTTTGCTCCTTTTACATCTATATTTTGTATGTTCCCTTCTCCTACCCCATCTGTTATGCACCTGTATAGATAATTAATTGCCTGTGGTTTAAACCCCAAAAGTCTGGCGCAAATAGTATCACAAGCAACCGGATCAAAACTCGCTATTACCATATCACTCCTTTTTGCTGCCCCTTTACTGGGGCCAGTACCAACCATTGCTGGATTCAAACTAACAATCGATAAATCTATTGGTATATTTTTCACCATCGCAACAATAAAATCATGCAAATCTTCATGAATACCTAAATTTTTCTTAGGATATCCATGTACCTGTGCTGGAGGCCATGATAACGCAATATTTTTTAAAGCTGCTGACATAGTAGCTTCTTCATGAATTTTAAGCTGTGTAAACGAAACAATTATTGTGGCTTCATCGATAAGCTTATTTATTTTTGTTTCTTTAACTACTTTTCCACCGATAACAATATTCGTAAACGGACCAACATTCAAATCAATAAACTCAACTTTTTCCTCCTCAATAACTTTATCATACCCATAATTTGTTAGAACTGTTTTTGTATCTGTCCCCCCTGAACCAGCTGCTACAACAATCCTTTTAGGATTTCTTTCTTTAAAAAATTTTATTATTTCCCTTAAAGACTGTGGCCCCACAACAACAGCTTTTTCTGGTGGATTATTGTTTACCATGTTTGCAGTTATAACTACACAATCTTCATTATTCACAAAATTCGCTATCGGTAAATATCCAAGCGCCTGCCTTATAGAAGCAGATTCATCAACATTTTTTCCAATAGCTACTATTGGGCTTTCAATTCTTCTTTTTCTCATACAATCACCTCTATCATATTATTCCCTAAGGAATAAAAAAAAAGCATATTAAAAGGACAGCTAACAAATATCAATAATTGTTAACTGTCCCTCTATTTTAAATCTCCCCATACCACTTTATTTTTACCACTATCTTTTGCTAAATATAATGCCTCATCAGCAGCCTTAAAAACTTTATTAAAAATATCCTTTCCTTTAAAACATACTGCTCCAATGCTTACCGTCACCTTTAAGTTTTTATTGGTAGTTTTATTTCCCCAATCATAATTTTCTATTCTATACCTTATTTCTTCTGCAAGCTTTTGCCCTTCAAATCTTTGCTTCTCACAAAGTATAGCAAATTCTTCTCCCCCAATTCTTGCTGCAAAACATCCTTTATATAATATATTATTAACAATTTGCCCAAAGCTTTTTAAAACTATATCTCCAACAGCATGTCCAAAATTATCATTTATACTTTTAAATCCATCGAAATCTATAATAAACAAGCAGTAATCTTCATCGCTTTTCCCGAGATTTAAAATATAGCTGTCAAAATATCTTCTGTTATAAAGCCCTGTTAAAGAATCAATAATAGAATTTAAGTATATGCTATTATACTCCTTGGCCATATCATAAGCCCCATACATTAGTATAAGCATTATAGCATAGCTGTTTAGGTGTATCCCCTTAACCTTACTTATTAAGCTTAAATCTATCAGTATATCATGAATTATAGTAATAAATGCTGCACTATAAATTAACAATGTAAATTTATTTTTTAACTTTTTAATAAAAACTACATCTATTATCATATAAATTATATATAAAATAGCAATAATAAAAAATAAATATAACTTTTTCCTAAAACAAGCAAAGGTTATTAAATTCCGCGGTATAACTAAAGTCGTAAAAATAATCATGCCGCATATTTGTGATATAAAATGAAATCTTTTATTAAATTTATACCCATAATTTTTTCTTAAAAACATTACGAAAAACAAAGCAGCACAATAAAAAGAAAGAAAAACCACTTTTTGAAACCATAAATATCCGAAAACGCTGCTTGTAATATAGTAATTAGAATAATGAAGGGTAATAAAAAGTAATGTTATAGCAAAATACAGATACTTTTTATTCATTTTATTCGTTGAATAAAGCTTTATAAAGTAAGCTGCGATTATTATGTTTACTATAGATAACGCAAGATAAACTGATATAAAATATTGGTTCAAAAATTTATTATTTTTTACTACTTTAGAGCTTTCTGCAATAAAAATGCTTTGATTCGCACCATATTCATAAATCGATTTCAGTTTTAGCTCTAAAACATTTTCATCTTTAATAAACTCTTTAGGAATATAATAAGAATACCTGCTGTTCCAATCATTAAAAATAAAATCCTTAAAAGGGGAAGCTCCAATAAGATGTCCATTAAAATATACTTCATGTCCAAAGGGTATCCCTCCAATAGAAAGAGAGATGTTTTTATTTTTATATTCTTGAGGAAATATAATTCTTTTTGAAAACCATACGAATTTATTTTGAAATTCGCTTTTATCTATAACACTTTTTAAAAAAATATCCTGATTCTCTAATACTGTATTTCCTACCTTTACTGTCCATCCATTGTTTAAATCTATCTTATCATCACCATTAAAGGCAAGTTTCGCTGAATAAATAGAGAAAAAAACAGCAACTAAAAATAAAACAAGAAAAAGAATATTTTTTGTTTTAAAGACTTTCAATAGACACACCTCTTTAAAGATTATAAGCCTTTCACATAGTCTACTAATGGTTTTATAGTTTTTTTATCAGTAAAATCAACCTTATCTCCAAAAATTTCTAAAAATGCCTTTTCATCTTCTGTCATATCTTCTTTTTTTTTCTTCATAACTATTTTTTTCAGCATATTCATCATAATTTTATGAATAAAGCTTAAATTTTTATAATCAATGCCCCCTCTTAGATGAAAAAACTTAATATATTTTTTCATGTCTTCCTTAAAATTTTTATCTATAATTGATTTAAGTTCATTACTATCTGTTGGAGAAAGTCCAACCGTAAAGACTATTATATTTTTATTCTTTAGCATATCAAAATTTCTTTTAATTAAAGATATACCATTTATTCCACTTGAAAAAAGTCCCCCGCCGTAAACAATTGTATCGTAGCTCATTAAGTCCTTTAGTTTTATATTGGCACTATCATATAAATCTGCCTTTAAGTCATCTGCAATCCACTTTGCATATTTTTCAGTACTGCCATACTTAGACTTGTATAAAACAATAGTTTTTTTCATAAAACCCTCCACATATTTAAAAGTAAAATACCATATTTCACATTTTATAGTAATTATAACACATTTTTTTTAATAGTTAATAGAGCTTTTTAGGCTGACAATTTAAAATTACGGCAATTTTTTAAAAGTAAATAAAATTGTTAACCGTCCCTTGAAGACATCGAAGATTTGGGGGACTGTTAACAATTTTATGATATATTTAATTTTAAACATTACTTTAGTATGATAAAATTATATTAATTATATCTGAAAGGAAGAGTTTTATGACTTTAGAAATTGAAAAATTGATTAAGGATTTAAATTTAGATGTTATCGTAAGCGGCGATAGGAATAAAAAAATAACAACAAGCGATATAAACAGACCTGGCCTTCAATTTTCAGGTTACTATGACTATTTTGGAGAAGATAGGGTTCAGGTAATAGGCATGGCTGAATGGAGTTATCTTGATAAAATGGATCCTGACTTGAGATACAAAAGAATAAAGGAATTTTTTAAATTTGATATTACATGCGTTATAATATCAAGAGGACTAAATCCTCATGAGGAAATTATTGATACTGCTAAGGAACATAATATATGGGTTTTAAGAAGCAGTCTTCAGACGACAAGGCTTATGAAAGAATTAATTACATATATGGAAAAGGAGCTTGCTGAAACAACTTCCCTTCACGGAGAGCTCGTTGATGTATATGGCGTTGGTATTTTAATTCAAGGGAAAAGCGGAATCGGCAAAAGCGAAACAGCTCTCGAATTAATAAAAAGAGGACATATATTAGTTTCTGATGATGCAGTTGAAATAAAGTGCGTTGGAGGAAGTCTATATGGCACAAGCCCCTATAGCACCAGCGGAATGATAGAAGTTAGAGGTCTTGGAATTATTGATGTGACTGCACTTTATGGATTAAGTTCGGTATTAAAAGAAAAAATCATAGATTTTGTTATAGAATTAGAACCATGGAATAATGAATATGATGATTTTGACAGGCTTGGTAACAGCAATGAAACTGTTGAAATCCTCGGTGTTTCAATTAAGAAGGTAAGAATACCAATTAGGCCAGGAAGAAATCTTGCTGTAATAATTGAGGCTGCAGCTGCCAATTATAGATACTTAACAACATCATCAATATCACCTGTTGAAATCATAGATAAAAGAATTGAAGAAATAAATCAAAAAAAAGTATGATATCTTAATATCTAATATCTTTCTTTATAGTATGATACTATATAAAATTAAAAAATAGTAAAGCCATAGGAAATATATTATATTTTCCTATGGCTTTACTTCAAATAGTATACTACCAATATTTACATAAGTCGCAGCTTCGTAGTCAGGTAAATTCCTTTGCTAACTTACTCCCTATACAAAAGTGCAGTCCCTTATCAAATTTTATCGATTATATGACTACTTAGCTTGGCTTTTATACATAGTAATTTATATTATATTATTAGTATCGAATTAAAATTCACAATCCACTTGTAAAAGTGTGTTATTTAATTGGTTCATTAGGTCTTTTGCATTAAATAAATTTTAACGTAAATTTTATTAATACAATGGCAGACTTATACAAAACATTATAATTTGAAATGTATTTATAATTATCAAATTTTTCACAGAGAGTGCAAAAGTATCTCTTTTAGTTGTTTAGTGTAAAATATAAATACAAAGAGTTGCAGAAATAAAATACAAATAAAAAAATGGAAAAAAGTCATTGCCAACATCCTCAAAATAAACTACCCTTTAGTTGATGAGGCTAAAGGGGGTAGAAAGGAATGTTAACAATGACTCAAGTTAAGAATATCAAAAAGCTGTACTATAGTAAAGGGAAAAAAGTAAATGAAATTGTTAAAGTTACTGGGCATAATTACAGAACAGTAATAAAATATCTTGAAAAAGCTGATTTTAATCAAAGTTTAGGTAAACAAGAAGGAGATAAAAGAGGACGGCCTAAGAAGATTGAA
>NZ_FUYH01000035.1 GCF_900167605.1 Caloramator quimbayensis
TCTCGTGAACTGCACTCTCTAATAGTAAATCAATGTCTACAGGGGATAATTTATCACCAAATTTTTGTTTTAAATAGCTTGTTACCCATGCCTTCTTTTCAACACCCTTACCCGCACCAAAATATTGCTCTGCGGCTTGTACTGCCTTTTTTGCTAAATCGTAGTATTTTTTTATCTTCTCATCCCCAATTTTTTTATCCAAGTAATTAAAAAGTGCTCCCATAACAAAGAGCACCACTAACTGAATAAGAATTGTTAAGCCTTGCATTAATATATCTTTTAACATAATAAAACCTCCCTTAAATTATTTTTACATAATCTCTGCAAACCCACTGCGGGGTTTTATTGTTAACCAGATACCAGTCGCCCTGTTGGTCATATATCGTTACGACTGCTCCCTTTTGGAGCTTGCCATTAATTTTGGCACTTGTTGAAGGCTTTTCTCGACAATTCAGCGTTGTAGCGATAACCTCCCCTTTTTTATACTGCTGTTGTGGTGCCGGTGGAAGCATGGTTACCTCAACATCTGTTTTGAATTTGCTCCAAACTGCCTGGTCAATCATCATAGCAGGGCAATTTTTGCCGGTTATGTCATAGTGCCTATAAAGGTCCTTAACTGTCAATCCATGCTTTTTTAATAGATATGCTGCTAACTGCACCGCATTGATGTATGTCCTTCCCCAGTCGCCGTCAGAGTTTACACACATCTCGATACCAATCAGGAAGTAATTTGGTCCATATGGTCTTTCCTGGATACGCTGACCTATGGCAGTATATTTGTTTGCGCCTACATGCCATGCAACCTCATTATCGGGAATACATTGAATAATTTGATGGTCGTCAACAATATAATGTGCGGAAGCTCCTCTTGTATTGGTATTAAAATACCTTGCTATTGCATCCGCATCGGCTCCTTTGTGCGTGTCTGCGGTATAATGCATTACGACGCCTTTGAGTTTTTTAATATTGCGTCCAGGTCTGTTCAATTTACTTGTCAGGAGCACTTGATTTATTGATAGCATATTATTCACCTTCTTTGTTGATTAATTCGTCAATCCTATGATGTGCTGATTTAGTTGATTCTTCAACCCTTGTTACACGTCGGTCAATATCGTCAATCTTTCTGCCATGGTCTTTAATGTCAAGCCTAATATCGTCAACTCCTTTAGATATATAATCTACTTTTGCTTCAAGCCTTACAGCATTACCGACTGAATCTCTGTCATCCTTTTTTGTTAGTCGCAAGAAGCCCCACACTGCAATAAGCGTACCTATAACAGAGCAAATAGAACTGATTAAAGCTACATTCATAGAGCACCTCCAAAGTAAAATTAAAAGAGCACCCTTTATGGATGCTCCTTGTGTCGCAAAATATTTCTATTGTGCATATTAATATAATTTATATAGCTTGAATTTCTAATATATATGGATTATAATTTAAAGCCTCAATTTTAATTATATGCTGACCTGCTAAGTCTGTCTTAAATTGATAAATTACATTTCCATATATCGTTGCCACTTCTATTGGTTGTTCATTATCAATTGCTATTTTAATATTTATTTCGATTGGACTAAATGAATATATTGTAATTGTGGAAATATCAGTATTATCTGCATTAATTACCGATTTATCTACTTCTGTGAAAAAATTATATGTTATTTGTGCATCACTAAATATTAAAAAATTGCCTTCTGTTATATTTTGAACTTCTATTAAATGTCGCCCTAATAATGTATTTTCTTTTATTAAATTTTCTTTTTCTTCTTCTGTGTTATAAGAAAACGTATAATTCATTATTTCACCCCTTATACAATTTTACAAGTGTTAACACCTATTGAAATATTTGCTTGTGCAACACATAACTTAAATTGTTTGAATATACTTCTATAGGTATACCCCCCAGAACTGTTTATATATGATTTAATAGAAAAAACATCCCCTGCGTTTACTGGCCAATCTTCTACATACGTTACATCAGTTGAACTATATGGAACTGCTTTATTTGATAACAATACGCTATTTTTATAAATATTAAGATAGGCTGTCCCAGAACTCATATTTTTGTTAAAAATATATTTTGCCCTTATTGTTCCATTGTTATTAACTGTAAAATTTAATATTTCTTCCTCTGTTTGACTATATGACCCCCTTATTACATTTTCAGCATAAATAGGGTTATCTCCCGGCATATAATAAGGAGGATATGCTGTCCCAGTTACTCCTGCAATATTAACTCCATTAACTATATTTGCTGGAATAAGATTTGTTAAATCAAGTGTTCCAACAATATCGCTGTCGCTATCATTACTAAATGTTTTTCCAAGCCTTACGTCGGATGCGACAGCAGAACCTGACGCTTTAGGCAACACAAAAAAACGACCACCACTCGCTGAATCATAATAAACTTCATATACCTTTCCGCTTTTAATCCCACTTGCTGGAATTTGTGAACCATCAAGTTTTAATAGCGGAACTGCTCCTTTGTTATCTACATTTAAAGTTACATTTCCTGTATTATCAGCAGTTGCTTTAAATTTAAGGCATTTACCTTGTGTATAGGTAAAATTACCACCAGTTGTTACTGTAATTGCATTTGCTGTTCCGCTTGCAATTTGTATCGTACTTTCAGCCAAATGCGAATCAAGGTTTGCTTGTACCACTGCTGCGGCTGCATTTGCCTTTGCTTGAGCTCCTGCAGGGGTTTCGTGACCAGAATGTGGAGCTGCTGTATTGATGTGAGTGTTTAGATCCTCAAGCGTTTTACTGGGTGTATCCCACCAGTTCGTTTTGCCTGTGATGGCTTTGATACGGTTTGTAAGCCAGCTTACCCATTGCACAAGCTTACCCGGCCCGTTCCCTGAAGGCGATTGTGTAGAATCAGCCGTTGGAGTTAACTCTGTGTCAATAATGTCCATATTATTATTAATTACCTGTATGTCAGCAGTTTCATTATCAGCAGGTTTTACTAATCCTAAATTTGTAGTTTGAGTAGCCAATTATATCACCTTCCTTGTTCTTAAATCTCCCCAAGTTCCTGTCTTAACTTGTCCCCAAGTAATACTTTTTACTTCGCTCCAGACTGTATAAGTAAATGTATAAATTATAGCTAAATGAGCAGGTTTTATTTCATTTATAGCATTTTTCAAATCATCAAGGTTTGGTGGAATACCTCTTGTCCCAATGGATTTTACCTCAAATGTATAAGGTGCAACATTTTCGGTTATTGCAACTTCCCCGTTTGAATAACTCTCTGCAACTGTTTTTATAAGATTAACTGTAATTCTCCCTGAACCTCTAACTTTGGACTTAATTACTGACCTTCGATATTCAGCAGGTTTATTTTCATCAACAGTTATTCCTAAAAATTGCTTCCAATATTTTAGTCCCCAAGTAGCTGTGTCGATAAAACATTGATTAAGTATGTCATTTATTGCAGTTTCTATTGCGTTAAGCTCTGTATTTTCTATACTATATAAAGTTTGAAATACTGCACTTTCTAAAAGATAAGGTGGCACTAATTTAGTAACATCTCTACTCATTTAGCACCACCTCACCTAATACAGCAACTTGCTCATCGCCAATTGTTATATTTGATGTTCCGCCATTTACAGTTAAATTTGAATAGTCAAGCACTCCTTCGCTATCAAGTATTAATGAGCCTATTTGTGCATAACTTGCATAACTTTGCTTAAATACTATGCTTTTTAAATGGTTTGTTATCTTTGATGATACATTTGCTATAACCTGCTCTAATGTATAATTTGTGTCCCTCACAATAGTCGCTGATATATCAATGTTTAATGCTTGTGCCGATGCAACTGTAACTGTTGCCCCTATTGGTCTGTTTTCTTCAATGTGAGCAACTACATTGTCAACTATATCTTGGCTTGCAGGTTGTTTATTGCTATCTATGATTACAACCTTAACTGTTCCTGCTCCATTCCAAAGTGGAAATACCTTGACATCGCCTACTCCTGCAACCTCTAAAGCCCATAGCTTATAGTGGTTTGCGTTTCCACTTGTCGCAGGTGTTTGCACCTTAATCAAAAGTCTATTTAACAAACTTGCGTCATCTTCTTCGTTTGTTCCACTTGCTGTCGCTTGCTCATTTATAACTGAGATTACTCCCACTATTTGCACAGGCAATTCTGTAATTGTATTAGCAGGCACATTATATTGACTTCCTACATCAATTGCTTCAATATCTACTATTGCTTGCTCATTTGAAATAGTTACTTCTGCTTTAGTTTGAAATTGAAGCCCTGACTCTGTTTGGACAAGTGCCCCCGCTGGAATAATTGTTCCATTATTTCCAACAAATTTAACTTGTCCTGTTGCTTTTGTCCCTGTTTTTCTATATATCCCAAACTCTGCTGCTCTTTTTTCTAACCATTCACCTGAGCTTGTTTGTGCAAAAACATTTTTAAGCACATTATCAAGCTCAGCATACATATTAGCAAGTTCAGTTGCAACTGGAGCTATAGCATCATATATAAATCCGCCTTCATCGTTGTAGGTGCTTGTCTGTTCAAGCATTCGTTCCTTTAATACATCATCTGTCATATCTTCATACATTCACACTCACCTCCCCATAAGGAGTTGCAACAATACAACTTATTCCTAATGTGTCTCCATCAAAGATAACTTCAACATCTTCAATGCTTTCAATGTAAGGATTAACCATCAGTGCTTCATAAAGTATTCTTTTTATTTCACTCTCCGCTGCTGCCTTGCTAAAATCACTTCCGATAAGGTCCTCTAAATCGTGTCCGTAATCATCGCTATATATCGCATATCTAAATCGTGGTGTTTGCAGTGTCTTGTATATCCATATTTTAATTGCTTCAAGCCCTTCTACTACAACAAAACTACCATCTTTGAGAATAAAATCATTCTTTTCAAAGTCCCAAGCATATTCGGTGGGTGTTGGCAGTTCTTGCGTCTGCTCTGCTATTGTTTCGTCAGTAACATCTATAAAAGGAAATATGCTATCACTCATAAGCTCACCACCTTACAAAGCACAATAAATTTCTGTCTATCTGTCATAGGTAAAACTGCGACTAAATCACCTGCAATTAAGCTACTTTTTATAGAATCATTTATATAAATATCGCTTTTATCAAGCTGTAAATCATTTATTTTAATTTTAAGTGGGGTTGCTGAAATAATTTGCCCTATTTCAATAGTTGGAGGATTATATTTAGCCCCCTGCTCTCTCATCACCTGTAATAATTCGCTATATGGATTTTTCATCAGCCATCACTCTTTTCATCCATAATATTTTCAAAGTGAAGTTCCAATTGCATTGTGTGTTGTCCATTATTCCAAGTATGTGTGTCGCTATCAATATAAAAAAGTCCTACTAAGTTTGTGTAAGGCTCTTTAATCTTTATTGCATATCCTGTTATACAATCAACATTACCAAGTGCAGTTATATCTCCGCTTCTTTCTATACCTTTTAGCATATTTTTTGCGACTGTTAGTGCGTTTTTGCCTTCTTCTTTTGTGTAAGTATCTTGTAATACTCCATACAACTTTATCCAATCGCTATTTTCAACTTTGTTAATGTAGTTGCCTTTATCATCATAAATTTTTACTCTATTTATCATGTTTTCTATGGTTTCTGTGTAACTTGAGTCGGTTATATTTGTGTTTGACTCAAGCACATAACTAACTACTGTTGAGCCTTTTTCTATTACATATAGTTTGCCTTGTTTCATCATAGGTATATATTTCTTGCCATTTTGTTTGCTTGCGTTTGTATAAGCCTTCATTATGATTGAGTATATATCTTCCCCCTGCACTATGAGATTTTGACTTATTCCTGTCTTTGCAAGGCTACCTAAACTAATTCCAAAATCACCTGCAACCTTTTGTGTTATCTGCTCTGCTGTCATCTTCTTAAAATTATATGTCCCTTTTGACTTGATTAAATAAATCAAATGGTCATAGCAGGTAACCCTAATAGCTTGGCTTGATGAACTCTTTTCTTTTGTAAAGACTATACCCCTAAAAAGTTCCTTGTTATCATCATAAAATATAATCATATTGCCAAGCTGAATGTTAATTTTTTCTATATTGTTGTCGTTTAATGGATAAACCATATCAAATTCAAGCTTTCTTGCTACCTGCTGTATATCTCCACTCCAATTTGCATTTGAGCAAAGCTGTGTTATGTCTATCATCTTATTGTTTTGATATAATACCAACTTCATACAATCACACCTTTTCGGCTAACATGTATTCTTTATATGATACATAGCCTTTTTGCTTATATGCAGGCTGTTTTATTTGCTTGATATGGTCTTCTCTCGTCTTTGCTCGTGCAACTTTTCTATTTATTACCTTCTTTGTTGTTTTAGCACTTGTTGCAGGTGTAGTTGTCTTTTTTACTACAACTTGAGTTGTTATTGTAACCACTTTATATTGTCTAAAAGTGATTGTAAAATATACATCTCCGCTTCCATCTCGTTCTCCATATTCAAAATTATCTATTGTGAAAAAATCATTTATATCTGTTTCGGTTATAAGTAGCCTTATTGGTTTGCCACTTGTCCTAAAGCTATCTATAATTTTTGTGTATTCATAGGGCTTAAGTAAATTTCTAACCTTTACAAATGGGTATTTTTGCCAAGAAAAAAAACTTGATAAACTTATTGAGCTTAACTTTTCCTTACCAATTAGGTTTATTTCACCTAATGTTTCTACATTGACTACTTCATTGTTATTCTCTTTTGATATTGTGAATTCAGAAGGCGGCACAGGAAGTTGTATATATTCAGTTCCTTGTATTATCCAAAATTCCATTTTTTCACCTCCTATGCCATGTTAGAGCTGACTTTCTGTATTTTCTTCACAAGTGCAGTTGTTATTTTATCTATATCGGCTTCTTCTCTTATAATAATTGAATCAGCAATTTTTGCTATTGTTATACTTGATATATTTTTATCTTTATTACTACTACCCGGATTATATGGATTTTCCTTTGCAGTCTGCACCCTTTCGCCTTTATGAAGCTCTGCAATATAACCATCAAAAGGCACATAATCAAGTCCCCTTGCATGGCTGCCATGCACTGCAACTTTAGCTGCTCCTGTTTCTTCACCCTTAGCCTTCTTGATAAGGTTTATTGTTCCCGTTATAGGATGCTTCAAAAAATCCTTTATTGCCTGCCACTTTTCAATAATATCCTTTTTTATGTTCTCGAATGTATTTTTAACGTTTTCCCATAGTTCTTTTGCTTTTGCCTTTACGGTATCCCAGTGCATATATAAGGCTACGCCGGCGGCAATTACTGCCCCAATTGCAAGTACTACTAAACCTATAGGATTAGCAGCTAAAACAGCATTTAGACCTCCTTGTGCAATAGTTTGGGCTATTGTGCTGGCTTTCCATAAATCCATAAGTCTTTTTACAGTGTTTATAACTTTTAATGCCCCTATTGCTCCTACAGCTCCCGAAATAACAGGAATAAGCCATCCCATATTATCCTTTACCCAGCCTACAGCCTTACCAAGCGCATTAAAGCCTTCTTCAATTCTTTTAGCAGCTCTATCTATAGTCCCATCCTGACTCCATTTTTGAAGCGTATCTGCAACAACGCCAACTTTACTTTTTAATTTATCAAACAATCCTCCTGTTTTAATTGTACCGTCTTGTGCAACTCCCATAAGCTGCCCTAATGCATTTTTGGCAACTCCTGTAACTGTGGACCATAATCCCTTTAAAGTTTTTGACTGCAATTCCATTCCACCTTTAAATCTTTCCTGCATTAATGATAGTAAGGCTTGATTAAAGGCTTTCTGGTCGGTTATCTGCCCTTTGTTATTTACAATCTCTTTCCCACGCATTATCTTATTTGCATGGTCAACAATCATCTGCTTTGTTATTCCAAATTCCTTAAGTCTCTCAAGTTCACCAGCCTGTGCATCTGCCACAGCTTCAACTGCTTGGTCAAGACTCTTATTCATAACTCCTGCCATATCTCCTATTTTCGGCAGTACATCTTTAGCAGCAAGCCCATAGCTTTGAAGCTTTACAGTAGCATCCACAACTTCATTTGTTTCAAAGGGCGTCTTATTTGCAAACTGAACTGCCCAAGCCATAGTTTCAGCAGCTTTTTTAGTATCCTTCATGACAACGTTAAGGGTATTTCTGTACCCTTCCATACTGCTTGCCTGCCCTATTGCTGTACTTACTAATTTTGAAGCTCCCTGCAAGCTAACATAAGCTCCTGCAAGCCCTAATATTTCTTTTTTCAGCTTACTTACTACTCCGCCTGATTTATCAGTTTTATTTGTAAAATCATAAACACTTTTACTCCCATTATCTATCTCTTTTTTAAACTGTTTTGTTGCGCCAACACAGCTTTTAAGCTTTGATGTAAAGTTATCTCTTATCTCAAATACAGCTCCAAGAGTATATTCCATATTATCACCTGCCCTATGGCAAATTAAGAAGGGCTAATCATTCTTTTTATATTTTCGATTAACCCTTCTTCCTCACTAATCGCTTTATCCATGCTTGCTATATAAAATAATTTTTCATATTCATCAAGCTGGAGCAATTCCTTAATTGAGTGTCCTCTTTGAATATAGTAGTGCAGCATATATAAGTCCGCACTACTATTAATTAGTTTTTTATATCTTCTACCACGCTCACACTATTTCTATATCCTGCAAGCTCCATGCACTTTAATGCAATACTTGAAATCTCCCCATCCTCAAATATCTTAAGAATTTCAATAGGCTCAACGCAGCCATAGGCTTCTTGAAGCTCTTTATCCTTAAGATTAGGCTGGATAACACAGTTGTATACCAAATATCTATCGCTTTCAGAAGGGTTATCAATTTTGCTTGCATCTATGATCGTATCTATATCAGGTTTTTGAATTGTAATTACTGCATCTAAGGACTTTACATACAAATCCATAGTTTTAACTTTATTATTTAAAATCTGCTCTTTTTTAGCAATTAAATCCTTTAATGTTAATTTCTTTGCCTGTTCTTTTCTCATTTTTTATCCTCCTTATTCTTGTATTAAATCAGGAAAAGATACATCATCCGGGGTAAAGCCAAAGGGAAATTCTGTTTCAAGCTTTTTCCCTAATTCAAAATCCATTAAGGTAAGCTCGTTGAACCATACATTATCAATTACAACTCTTTCACTCTGCTTATTTTTAGTCTGTGGATCCTTTAACCTTCCAATCAACTGGCTCCTTGGATCCTCCCCGTTTTTCCATGCATTTAATAATTTTGATAGCCCTCTGCTAAAAACTTTTTTTATTTTTAATTTGCCTTCTCCTTTTAAAGCCTTTATCCTGCTGTCAACGCTTAATGTATCAGGCATTGGAACATCTTCTCTCTCAGCCTTTATGCTTGCCTGAAAGCTTTCCACTTCAAAAACTTCCTCTCCGTCCCACCACACTTTACCATAAGTTCCTAATATCTGCTGACCTGCCTTAACAGCCATATTCTCAATCCACCTTTCTTATTAAATATAAATTTCAAAATAAAGGTCTTCCATTGCATCTAGGAATTTTACCTGTGCTCTAATAAACAGTTTGCTTCCTGTGTTGTATTCTTTTATCTGCTGTTCGCTAAGCTTTGATATATCTACACCCTTGCTTTGCAAATAGTCCCTTTGTGCCTGTATATTTATTTCAGCAATATTATCTCCTGAAGGATCCAAAATATTTTCTTTTACTAACTCTTTGAAATAACTGTTTACAGCAGCTAAAAATATAATTTTATTATCATACTTATTTACATATTTACCTGCGTAATCATTTTCAAAGGTATCTCTTATATCGTCCCTCACAAGATCCATTGCCTCGATTATCCTTATTTTCTTAAAATCTTCGCCTTTTGTCGATGTTGTTGTAGTTAAGCTGTTTACTCCCCTTGCAATTTTTATTTTTTCACCATCATTAATAAGAATTAACTTACCAGAATCTATATCTTCATCTGGATCATCACTCTCGGTAATTGCTTCAACTTCTGAAAGCACATAATAGGTACTTGAACGTGTAAAGGGCAATCCTGCAAGTATCCCTGCAATCCTACAAGTATATTCACTTGCCAAATAAGTTTTTGCACCAACTTTTATATTATCTGTGCAAAAATTTATAATCCCCTCATGATCTGCAGCTATATTAGGAAGTACCGCCTTAAAAGTTTTTTTGTCATTATCTCGGCAGCTTTTTATCCATGTAGCAATATTTAAAACATCACCTGAAGCAATATTAGGTATTGCTAAATAGTTCCATCTTTTATTTTTTAAAACTGATAACGCAGCATTATAATCTGTTGCAGTAGTTGCAATCCTTTCTATAATTACCTTACTTGGAACGCCTAAAAAAGTTTTTTCTATATAATCTTTATTTTCTGCAGTCCAATCAGACGATACAACCTCATTAATTGAGTTATATATCACTTCACCAGCTGGTTTAGTATCATCTTTTAATATTAATGCAACTATTCCCCTTGAACTTCTTTGCACTGCACTAACAGCCTTTTCAATAAATTCTATTCTTACTTCTGGTAATCCCATCTCAACCATCCTTTCTATTCAATATCTAATTCCTGCATAACTCTTATGCTATCCTCTTTATAGTCAAGTGCTTCATCAATATCACTCGGCATAATATACAATGGCTCACTTTGAGTATTTATTTCTATAGGCTCTTCATTATCTGTGAAATCAAGTGTAAAACTGCAATGGAGAATATTATCAACGACTTTATAATTTAATGCTTTAATTGAAATTGTATTCCCCTGCACTTCTAATACACTATTAAAAATCTGTTCAAATATATTAATTGCCCTTAAATTCTCTTCGTTTGTTTCATTCTTTGAAAAGTACATTATATCAATGTTTATAAGCTTATCTTTATAATCTACAAAGTTTTCAGTTAAAACAGGTATTACATCAATAAAAAAAGAAGGCCTTTTAAGCTCCTTCTTTACTTCTTCAGTATAGATATAATATTCACTGCCAAATTCACCATATAGTTTCCTGCTTATTGCCCTTTGAATATCTGTAAGAGTTATCATAAAATCACACCCTTGTTATTTCATCCAACAAGCCCTTAAGCTTTTCAGGCATTTTCTTTTCTGCTTTTGTTAAAGCATTTTTAAACATGTGACGGCCTTTTACAAAACCTCCACTACCTGTTTTATGTCCTTCTTCAACAAATGGAGCGTATAAAATATTGCTGCCGCATTTAACTTTATACACATTTCCTTCCTGCTTTGCTCCTTCCCTTATAAAGCTTCTTCGCAGTATTCCTGTCCTAACAGGGGTATTAAGCTTTGTATCTGCAATAACTTCATCTGCAATTTGGCCAAGTTTATTTTTAGCACTTTCAGGAAATTTGTTTATCATATTATTTAACGCTTTTTCAAAATCATCAAATCCAAAGGTTTTAACTCCCATAATATCACCTTATTTTTTATCTAAACAAAATACTTCCATGTAATTATCCCATTCAATTATCTTTTCAACTTCCATTTCATCGTTTTTATATTTTATAACTGAGTTAATTTTTATATCATCATCCAAATCGCAAAATAACCTTCTCGTTACGCCTATTTCATATCCATATTCTTTTTTTAACCTTTCAGTAGAATAGGGCTGAATATCTGCCATTTTAGTTTTAATTTTTGTATACTCCCCTTCATGCCATATACCATCTGCATCTCTATAACTTTCAGATTTATTCCACACTTCAATTTCTTTATTATAAAACATTAGATCACCCTATCATTTTGATTTTTGGTAATGGCAACAAGTTTTTTACGCTCTCTGGCAGGTCATCTCCAAATGTAGCGATTCTGCTTCCCTGCTGTGCCTGCTTAACTCCTTCATTGCCTCTTCTGTTATACATTACAATAACATATTCTTTTATAGCTAAATCATAGGAGCTCACATCTTCTACATGAAGGTAATTTTTTATAGCTTCCTGAGCTTTATTTATCTGAAAGTTTAAATATGCATCCGTGCTCGTACCGGCTATACCTAAAATACACTTTATTTCCTCAAGCATTTAATCAGCTCCTTTTTGACTGCCTTTTGTTTTCAGCCTCCGTTGCTTCCTTTTGTCCCTCAACTTCATAGCCATGCTCTTTAAACCATTGGATTAAATAGGGGTCAGTAGTTTCACCGACCCCGTTATAAAAGCTTACCCCTGCTGTTATACCGCAGTATTTTTTGTTTGGTGCTGTAATCTTTGCCATAATTACACCACCTTTATATTCCTAAATACAGCGGCTGCCTTTGTAGCTTTAAGGGCAACAGCAGCAATCATTTCAACTTCGCCAGTTTTTACAGCACCCGGAGTTGTAAAATCAGGCATGTACTGCTTTATTAAACCAGCACCTGTAGGAGAAACTCCATGGAATCCATCTAATGCAAGGCGTGCAGCATATAGATCAGTCAATCCGGTTATGACATTTGTACCATCTGGCTTTCTTGTATCAATAATAGGAACTACCGGAGTAGTTGAACCTGGCTTCTCACCAAGATCAACTAAAGGGATACCATCATAGTTGTCCACTTTTCTCCCAAAGGCATCCTCAGTCTGACTGAAATATCCTGCCCTTCTTGCTACAGACTTAATTTTTGTTATAAGTTTGCTATTCCCTGCTAAAAATGAAGGTTTTCCATCTAAAGTAGAAAGAAAATCATCTAAGGCATCAAGAAATGTTTTATAATTTGTATCCATTGCGTTTGAAGTTGAAAGGTCAATATATGCATTTTTATTGTATTCAGTTGAGCTTCCTGCAATTGCTTTATCAAGCCCATCAAAGGCTTTACTGTCAACAGCTGAATCACCGTTTATAACCGTATCATGAAACAGTGCCTTTGCTGCTTTTATTTTCTGCTGCATCTGGAAGGTGACCTCGTCAACAATACCTCCCATGTCTGCAATAACCCTGTCAATCTGGAATGCTCCGCCAAATATTTTAAGGTCAACTGTAAAATGCTCTGTGTCAACTTCCTGTGGAATGTATTCGCTGTTTATCTCCCTAAATGCTGCTGTTGGCTGTGTCTTTACCCTGTTGTAACCGTAGGTCATTGTTGCTCCTCCACCAACTGGAGATACAACGTTATCAAAAATCATATTATCAAGTAGAAAAGATGACTTTCTAAATTCATCAATCACGTTTTTACTTAAAGCGTCAGGTACATTTACCTTTGCCTGTGCTAATGTTATTGGCATACTCAATTACTCCCTTCTTTTATTTTTTATTATTATAAAATTGTGAAATTGCTCCTGCTAAATCATTTACATCAGCAGGGTTTGAATTATCTTTTGGAGGCTGATAGCTTCCTTTTAATCTTTCCTGTACAGCTGCCTCTACCCTTGAATTAAAGCTTTTTTCAAGAGTTTCAAGATTTTTAGTAGTTGTTTCCTCATCATTGCCAATAAGAAAATCAATAAGCTCCACTGGCAGTTTTTTATCTGTTGCTATTTTAATAGCCTTATTAGTAAGGTCCTTTCTTAAGGCTTCAGCTTTGATTTTTTCAATCTCAGCCTGTAGTTTTTTAAGCTCTGCATCCTTTGGGTCAGCATCAGGGAACCTTTTCTTCATTTCCTCTTCAATAAGCTTTTCAAGGTTGTTTTTCTTAAAAGTTTCAATCCCTTCGGTAACCCTTTTGTCAGTCAGGCTTTGCAATAGCTTTTTGCCTTCCTCGCTGTCTTCCAAAAATTTTTTTACTCCATCAAGTGTTACCGCCTCAGTTGGTTTTAAACCCTTGATGTAGTTTATAAGTGAATCTGTCCCTTTTGATAATTCGTCTAATAAAGCTTTTATTTCCTCTTGTGTCATAATATTTATACCTCCTCATAGTCCTTGCAGTTGTTTAAACCCCTGCAAGTCCAATTTTTATATAAAACCCAATAATGGGTATTTGGGCATAATAAAAGCACCTACTAATCTCACTTAGTAAGTGCTATTTTATAAATTCTATTACTCCTTTTACTAACTCTCCTGCTTTTTTCATCATGGAATTTTCCTCTAAATACTCAAGTCCTTTTAATGTTATTCTTACGTCTGCTATTTTTATTCCCGGGTACATTCTGCCAGCAATATTTATTATATATACCCCTTGTATATACCCCTCGTTAGCCAGCATCTCCATAATTTTAACCCAGCGTGCTTCTGTTATTCCTAATGCTTCATGCATTATTTCTTTATTATCAAATTCCTCTTCATCCATAGCACGTTCAAGTCTTTTAAGAATTTTATATATTATTTTAAAGTTATCCATTTTATCACCTTTTATATTAAATTTCTTCACTAATATATAATTTTTCTGTTACATATTTTTGTAACTCATTAATATTAATTTTTTTATTACTAAAAATATCATATACATGCATACCATTTGCTATTTCATCATCGGTAATACCATTATATTCAATTACTGCCACTTCATTTTTTTTATTAACCCAATCATTAATATCTTCAATATACATAACATTATCATTATTTACGCCTAAAATGCTACATATAGCTTTAACAAGAACTCCCTTATCTAATTTTTCTTTTGCTAATATTGTAGTCCCAATCATTTATTTCTCACCTCCCATATTTTCAAAACTTCGTCTATCTTTTCTTTTGACAACTCTAAATTTTTAAACACAGTCATTGCTTTATTATCATTACCATTTTTAATTAAATACTGCAATGCTTTAAATTGTGCTCTATCTATGGTTACAAAACCATCCCCTTTTATAGGATAAAACCTTGAGTCATGACAACCGTACATCCTACCATTTACAACATAAGTATCATTTGTTTTATTATACAGTCCTTTTTTAATATCTTCAATGTCTTTCTTTACATCAACATTAGGCATTATTATCGTATTCTTATCTTTAGCAATAGACTTAATAGTTATAGAATTAATATAATGTCTTTTGGGTAATGGTTCTTTGTATTCTTTTATTTTTTCAAGTTCTTTTATTTTTGCCACTTTTTCCTCATACCACTCTTTATAATCCTTCCAATCAATTTCCTCTTTTGTTAAATTATCAATTCTTTTATCAGGTTTCCAATCTTCATCAGGGGCATTAATCCAGCAGCACCTGTCAAGTGGATGCAAAGGCATCTGCGGCTTATTAGGATCATCAATATCAAAAACTTTTCCATCCAGTGAAGCACATCTTTTGCAGGTATGAGTATCAAGTGTTGCCGACCACATCTGTTTTTTTATCCCTATATTCTTTGCTATATCCTCCTGTGCCTTTGCCTGTACCCTTGTAAGCTCTGTAACAGCTAATCTGTAGCTTTCATAGGCGCCCACATTAAACATTCTTGAAATATCTCTTCCTATTTTATCAATAGTTGTTTTCCCATCCATACATTCACTTATTGACTGCTTCAATTTATCAATCAGTGCTGCTTTATTCTGCCAAATTCTATCACTAAAAAGCATACCATCAATCTCTTTATTCACTGCTCTTTTGACTATTTCCTCATCTAATAAATCAAATTTTAAATCCTTTTCTGTTCCTATATCTATTACATAAGCATTTTTATAATAAGTATCAATATATACATCCTCAAGAATTGAAGTTATTTTGTCTATCTCGTCACTTCCAAGATTTTTCCCTATGTTTCTTAGTTTTTCTCCTATCTCATGCACTAATTTATCCTTCTGTGCCTGTGTAAATTTTAAAAACCCATCCACTGCAAACTTAATAAATAATGCACCTATTAATTTTTGGACTTCATCCTTTGCCTTAGCTTGCTGTTTATATACTTCTTTCATTTCTTCATTGGTATATTTTTCACCTTCTGCATTAATATTTTCAATAATCCTGCGATATTTTGGATTTACTTTACTCATTTAATCCACCACCGCTTTGTTCAAGAAGTGAAGCACCGATACTGTTAGCCTCCTGCTCTGCTCTAAGCTTTTTAAGCTCTTCCTGTACATTATCAACAAATGAAAGCTGTGCAAGACCTGTCTCTGTTGAAAGTTTGCCATTAAGCTGACTTATTATCTGAGCCATTACAACATCATCAGAAGGTATCATAGGCGTATACTTACATTTTATATCCCTAAAATCATAATCAACATTAGATTTTATCTTTAAATACTTGAATAAGAACTTTAACCTCACCTTTATACAGTCTGTTATAGAATCAGCATTAAGCTTACATTTATTTTCAAGTGCAATAAGCCTTGTTCTAAGGGCAAGGGAACTTGTATTGCTTACAAGCTTTTCATTTGCATTTATATGGCAGCTAAGCTGGTACATTTTATCTTCAAGCGTTGATAATGTATTTTGTATAAAGGAATCATTAATATTTTTAATAAGCCATTCAACTTCGCCATCCTTTGGCACCTGCATTATACCAAGCTGTTTCATCTTTTTTAAGTCATCATCACCTTCAAGAGTTGCACCAATTATTTTTAAATAAGCATTCCTAAAATCAGTTATTTCATTGCTTATATCGCTTAAATTCGTTTCATAAGCATCTTGAAGGCCCTTTATATCATTCCATAAAGTGTCATATTCTTCCTCTTCTGCAATCGTGCAGCAGGAAACAGGTACCTGTCCGAATATATGGCTGTCACGCCCTATTAAGGTAGTCGGATAACCTCCTGTAGACTTGTAATGCTCAATCACTGAGTCATGATAAACATCAAGATACTGAATATCATCAAACTGCAGCTTGTAAAAGTGTAAAAATAACTGAACATTACCAAAGTCATCTAACAAAGCATAACTATTCAATGGCGTTAATATTCTCGCACTAAAAAGTCCATCTGCATCCACATAATATAGTTCATAAGCTTTACCATATACAAGCACATTCTTGCATAAATTCTGGTTATGTTTTTCGCTCCAATGAGCAATATTATCCTGGATAGCTTGTATTATATCCTCATTCCCGGACTTACTTATATAGGTTATCTTGTTCCCAAGAATATATGATGTTTCTTCTTTAATAAACTTTTTTATGAAATTGCAGCTGATTTTATTATTAGCCCTGTCAGTAATCATTTTATAATTTTTTATGGCATCTGACTGCCCTCTATAATAATCAAACATATTTTGATATTTGGGCAGCTTTAAGTAATAATCGCTTATACACTTTGTTATTAGTTCCTCTAAGGTCATAATATCACCTCACTAAAAAAGCAGTTTCCTGTCAAAAAATTTAAGAGGCTTTATAACCTCTATTTGTTCAATCCTATTTGCAAATTCAGCAGTAATATCCGCTGCATCGTCATGCAGAGTATAATCTTGTCCTGCAAATTCTTTTATCTGCTCTATAAACTCTTTATCATCAGAATTAAAAATAATAGCCCCGTTATTTACATCTGAAACAATTGTCGCAATTTTATCGTCCTTATTTTTCTTTTGCATCTCATTCATAATCTTTATATCTCTGTGTGATAACATAAAATCAGCAGCAATCATATTTTCAATCCTGTTTGCATCTGCACCATTAAATGTATTTTTTTCAATGTATAAATGGGTAATGTCTTCAAAATCCTTTAAAAGCTCAATTATATAGTTTAAATATTTATCAAAATCTTTCCTTGCATTAATCTTTACAAGTTCAGCCTTGCGGCAATACTTAAATCCATTATCAGCAAGACTGCCAACTAAAAAAGCACAATAATCTGAACTTGCGCCTGCAGTTGAAGCTGGATCCACGCAAAGCATTGTTTTTATAAAATTATGTTTCTCTATTTCTTCAGGAGTCTGTACCCTTATTGACTTAAACCACTTTTCTCCTATCTTTGAAGCATCATTTTGCAATTCCTGCTTAAAACTTATGCTGTCGTTATAATAATTTATGGCCAAATCACAGCAATTCCATTTATCAGGCCAAAGCACTGGAAACTGCATCTGTTTTTCATGCTGAAAATAAAATTCCCTTGCAACAGCCTCTGAATCCTGCAGGGAATCATCAAAGTATATTTTTTTAAATTCAGCCCAAGGTCCGCTATTAAAAAGCTCCTCAACATCATCAACCAAAACAGCCCGTCGTAATATATGCTTGTATTCTTTGTTCAGTAAAAGACGGCTCATAAAACAATCTCTATGTAAAATTGTTCCAAGAACTATAAACTTTGTCGCCATTTTTATTTTCTTTCCATCACGATAAACAGCTTCATCACCTGCAAACTTTGCATCATCCATCCATGTACGATATTTTTTCTCCCTGGCTTCTTCTGTAATAATATCAGACTTGCCTTGATAGTCATCGGCAATTACAACAGCAGGTCTGTAATTTCCGTATTTTTTACCACGGATGCTTGAAGTTGATGAAATTGCCTGTATCTTTGTACGGTTTACCAGTTCAATCTCAAGCTTGTTAACCGTAAATCTTTTCTCATCTATCAGCTCTCCAAAGGCTTTTTTTATATATTCATTCTCTGTAAATGCCTGCTTTGTAACAGCAATAAATTCTATGGCGTCCTGTTCAGTTTTACCGCAAACAAGGGTATAGGGGGAAATACCATAACTGTGCAGCCATACAGATATTGCAAAATCAAATATAGTTGTTTTCGCACTTCCTCTGGGAAGTATCAGCTCCAATTTATCATATTCATCTTTTAAAAACATTTTCTCTGCTTCCTGCCACAACTCATAATGAACAGGTGCAAGCTTCCTTGCTGTATTATTAGGTTTTGGTACAAAGGTATTCTGCAAAAAGTATAAGCAAAAAAACTCTATCGACCTTTTTCCAAGGGCCCATGCAAGACCGTGATAATCAAATAAATGGTCTTTATACTGCTTTACAAGGTCCTTTGCTTTTTCATCACCATATTGTTTTTTTAAGTATTTATATAAAAGCTTCCTGTTTTCACTTGCTTCATCATAATGCATACAATCACCTACAATAATTTAACTGTAAAAGAATACCTGATATTTCATCAGGTACCCATTTTATATATAAAAAAGGAGCTTGTGGGTTTAAATGTATTTACAGCCATTTTAAGCATTGTTTTCTTTGGAAACTATCAATTACACCTTCTAACGAATTTTATTCGTATATAGGCTTATATATGCGTTTTAAATGTATTTTGATAAAAGAGATTGGCTTGTCCGAAGGTTGAAAAATATTTTAAAAAATTGTGGAGGTCATCCGGGCACTGCAGCCCATTTCAAGATTAGAACCCTACCCCCTTCTATTCATGCCCCATACAAACATTAAGCTAAATGCAGATTTCATATAATGTTATAATATCTTACTAAAACCAGTATTATCAAGGCTTTTCAATGATTTTTAAATAGTTGCAAAATCATTATACAAAGATATACTGCATATTTATTTATTTTATATCAATTTATACGCTATTTATACATGTTTTATTCATTGTCCACTTCTTTAAATTCATTCTCTAAAATATCATCATTAACCTTATCTTTATCCTCTGTTACGATTTGTTCAACCTTAGTAGTAGTCTTACCAAGCACCCTATCTATAAGGTATTGTAAGGCGTCAAGCCGGTTTCTCTCTGATTTTCCCTTAACTGCCATTTTCCTAAGCTCCATTACATAGGTCTTTAACTCAGCTAAAATCAAGGCGTTTCCTTGCTTTACAATTTCCTGCCTCCTCCTGTCCAGCTCAGCCTTAAACTCCTCATCCTCCAGCCAGTTATATATTGTACTTCTATATACTCCCACCAACTTAGCAACATCAGTAATTGCCTCACCGCTCAAAATTAAAGTAATAGCTTTTTCCTTTCTCTCATCTAACATTTTATCACCACCTTATAAAGACTACAAAACTACATAAAAAAGCACCAGTTTTATAACCAGTGCTTTTAATCATTATCGCTTTGGCTCTATTATATCATATATAATGTCAAATACCATGACATAAAATTGACATTTTTATTTTAACACTTTAATTCCAAACAACTGTATTGCATATTTTTTTAATGCTTTATTTTTTTCTCTATAGATATGTCTTTCACTAATTCCAAGTTGTTCAGCTACATACTCTAATGATTTATTATTTATAAGCCATTCTCTTAATATTTTTTCGTACTTTTCGTTATCTTTAGCAAAGTTATTTAATGTATTTTCTATACTTTCGATAGCGTTTATTGTTTCT
>NZ_FUYH01000037.1 GCF_900167605.1 Caloramator quimbayensis
CTTTCATGCCTTTTGTTATAGTACATAGCGTACTTATAATTGATAAAGTGCATAATCTTCGATATGTCTGCACCGTTTGAATCTATAATAAAATGGGCGTGATTATCCATAAGACAGTATGAATACACCTTAAACTCGAACTGGTCCTGAGCTTTTTTAACGAAATCCATAAACTTTACTTTATCATCATCATCTTTAAAAAGAGGAGCTTCAACGATGCTTTTAACCATAACATGGAAAATTGAGTCATACGATTTTTGCCTTGCCAGTCTTGGCATGACAAACCACCTCCAACTTAAATTATATTTTTAGTATTATTTTGCCAAGTTAGAGGTGGTTTTATTCATGTAATTGTAATGTTGGTAGTGAAAATAAGTAACCGTCCCTTAAAACCCCAAAATTTCTTCATGGAGTTGTAAAGTAATAAAGAAAAATAAGTAACCGTCCCTCAAAGTCCCTCAAAGCTCAATCAAAAATCCCTTCAAAAAAAGTCAGAGGCATTAGCAGTTAAAAACTGCTAATGCCTACGGTTCATATTAAAACTCTGCGTTTCCGGGTGTTCTTGGGAAAGGTATAACATCTCTTATGTTGCTCATTCCGGTTAAGTACATAATCATTCTTTCAAATCCAAGGCCGAATCCTGCGTGTTTTGTCCCTCCATACTTTCTAAGCTCTAAATACCACCAATAATCCTTAACATCCATTCCAAGCTCTTTTATCCTTCTTTCGAGCACATCGAGTCTTTCCTCTCTCTGACTTCCGCCTATTATCTCTCCAACTCCTGGAACTAAAAGATCCATAGCCGCAACAGTCTTATTGTCATCATTTAATCTCATATAAAATGCTTTTATTTTCTTTGGATAGTCGGTAACAAATACAGGCTTTTTAAATACCTTCTCCGTCAAGTATCTTTCATGCTCTGTTTGGAGGTCTATTCCCCATTCAACAGGGTACTCAAACTGCTGCCCTGATTTTTTAAGTATCTCTATTGCCTCAGTATATGTTACATGCCCAAACTCGGAATTTACAACGTTGTTTAATCTATCAAACAATGTATTGTCTATAAAATTATTAAAAAACTCCATTTCTTCCGGTGCATTTTCCATTACATAGTTTATAATATATTTTACCATATCCTCTGCAAGTTCCATATCATCCTTAAGCTCTGCAAAGGCAATCTCAGGCTCTATCATCCAGAATTCTGCTGCATGCCTCGGAGTGTTTGAATTTTCTGCTCTGAATGTCGGTCCAAAAGTATATACATTTCTAAAGGACAGAGCAAAAACCTCTGCCTCAAGCTGTCCGCTAACTGTAAGGCTTGTAGTTTTTCCGAAGAAATCTTCTTTAACATCGATTTGACCATCCTGTGTTCTTGGAAGGTTGTCTAAATCGAGAGTTGTAACTCTAAACATCTGTCCTGCGCCTTCACAGTCGCTTCCTGTTATAATTGGAGAGTTAACATATACAAATCCCCTCTCCTGAAAGAATTTATGAATAGCAAAAGCCGCAAGAGAACGAACTCTAAACACTGCTGAAAAAGTATTGCTTCTTGGTCTTAAGTGAGCAATTGTTCTTAAATATTCAAAGGAATGCTTTTTCTTTTGAAGTGGATAATCGGAGCTTGAAGTTCCTTCCACAATAATATTATCTGCCTTAATTTCAAAGGGCTGCTTTGCGTTTGGTGTTAGTACAACCTTCCCTTCAACAGTTATTGATGTACTTATAGGAAGCTTTTCAATTTCTTTAAAATTGCTTAGGGCTTCATCAAAAACTATCTGTGCATTTTTAAAAAACGTTCCATCATTTAATTCAATAAATCCAAAGGATTTTGATGACCTTAATGTTCTTATCCATCCGGACAGTTTTACTTGTTTGTCTTCAAAGCTTTCATGCTCTCTATAGAGCTTTTTAATAGTAGTACTTTCCACATTAAATCCTCCCTTATATAATAATAAAACCTTCGCCACATAAAGGGACGAAGGTTAATTTCGCGGTACCACCCAATTTGCCAAAAGGCCGCCTTAAAAGTACAGGTAAAATCCGATACTCTCCAGATTTAAGGTTCTGGTCACCCCCAAGTCTACTCTTTTCATTTCGGTTGGGAACTCCGGGATGTTCTTCAATACAGCTGTCATACCGATCTTCCACCATCATCGGCTCGCTGAAAATTCAAATCTGTACCTACTCTTCCCTTCATAGTTTTACATATTTATTAAAAAATTATAATATTAACAGTATATATTGTCAATATTCCCGTGGTTCTTTGACAGTAGCAGCATCTAAAAATGCCTTCAAAAAAGCTGCCAAAGATAAAAAATCTACTGTATATTACCTTTATTCTGAATTAAGCTGTTCAATTTGTCAAGATGATTTCTATCCTCCGATAGAATATCCCTAATAAGCTTTGCGCTCTCATTATCAAGATCTCCCTTTACAACTTCGGTTGCCATTTTAATCCCCAAATCCTCTCCGTCATAGGCCTGTTTTAAAATACTTATATCATCTTTTTTACCTATATTTTTTATATTTGAAGCCGCCTCAGCTATCTTTCCTGTAAATCCAACTCCATTTTTTGCTCTGCCTCCAAGATCCTGAATCCTTTCAGCTATTTTTTCAGCGTGCTTTTTATGATCCTTTTGTATATCTTGAAGCTGATTTTTTATATTTTCGTCATCAACCTTATTTATAAACTTTTCATAGGCGTCAATTCCCATATGTTCTCCCTTTAAAAAGGTATTAAGCTCCTTAATGCTTTTATTTTTCATAATATCACCTCTCTAAAATAAAAAGGGAGCACTAACACTCCCTTTTTATACTTTATATTACTTGCCAGCGAGATTTCTCTCATAAGCCTCAACCATCTTCTTTACCATGTAACCGCCTACTGTACCACATTCCTTAGAAGTCATATTTCCCCAGTATCCAGTTGCTGGTACCTGTACTCCTACTTCAGCAGCTACTTCTTCCTTAAACTGGTCAAGTCCTTTCTTTGCCTCAGGAATAACTGTCTGATTCTTTGGAGCTGCATATCCAGCTGCACCTGCAAAGCCTCCGTAGAATTTGTTGTCTGCCATTTTATTCACCTCCTGTTCCTGTTCTACTATTAATTTAACCAAAAATTAAAGTTATACTCAGGGAATTGGTGGTTAAAATGGCATATTTTAATTTAAAAAGCTATCACAAGTCCTCCTTCATTAGCGTATACAGTGCTTATTCCTGCCGTTGGCACTATTATTATATCTTTAAATTTATATCTTTTTAATACCTCATTTTTAAATTCGAGAGCTTTATCAAGACAATTGCAATGAGCTATCCCAAGAACCTTATTTTCAAGGTCGACTCCCTGCTCTCCGATTATTTCAACAAATCTTTTAAAAGCTTTCTGCGCTCCAACAACCTTTTCCTGAATTTTTATTGTTCCTTCTTCAGTTCCCGCCATAATAGGTTTTATTGAAAGAAGTGAAGTTACCTTAGCAATTATAGGGCTTACTCTTCCTGCCTTTACGAGGTTTTCTAAGGTGTTGAGCATAAAAAACGTCTTCATTCCGCTTATATAGTCCTCAACTTTACTAACTATCTCAGAATCTTCATTCCCAAGTTTGCAAAGCTCGGCAATCTTAAGGCTAATCAGCGTTTCTCCAACAGATGCGCTTTTTGAATTAAAAACATGTATAAATTTTTTTTGTATCTCTTCAGTAAATATTTCCTTTGCCATCATAGCGCTTCTATAGGTTCCGCTAAGGGCTGCAGATAATGTTACTACAAATACGCTCTCCTCTCCCTCATAATGCTTTATAAATTCCTGAGGAGATGGACAGGATGTTTTTGGGCTCTCCTTACTGTTTCTCATCTTTTCTGTAAATCTTTGAATGTCAAGATTTTCATCGTCCCTGAATATCTCTCCCTCAAGCTCTATTGTCAAAGGAGCAATATTAATGTTAGTACTCCTTTTTATATCATCGTTTAAATCACAGCAGCTATCTGCAACTATTTTTATGGGCATATTTTTTCCTCCCAGATTCATATTATATATTAATAATTTATGGTATGCTAATTTATATTCATTGTATAATAAATATATAAATATTAAAAGTATAATTTTAATTAATATTTAGTTTTTGCAAAATATTTCAATATATTAATTATTCGCATATAAAACATTCTTTAATTTTTAAAATTTAACAATTAATGTATAGACTAATTACAGCAAAAAATATATAATAAAAAAAATGATTGGTATAAATTGTAATTCTAAAAATAAAATTTAGCATCAGCTCATATATAGGAGGTGTTTTATGGATTATTTTGATATCGTAAAAAAACGCTGCAGCATAAGAGCCTTTAAATCCGATGAAATTGAAGAGGAGAAACTTAGTAAAATACTTGAAGCTGCAAGGCTCGCTCCAACCGCTGCAAACAAGCAGGCCTTTAAGATACTAGTAATAAAAACAAAGGGAAGAGAAGCAGAGCTTAAAAGAATTTACAATAGAGATTGGTTCGTAGAAGCTCCGATAATTCTTGGAATCTGTTCAATTCCTTCAAAAGCATGGGTAAGAGCAGACGGAAAAAACTACGGTGATATCGATGCAGCAATAGTTATGGATCATATTGTCCTTGCTGCTACCAATCTTAATCTTGGAACCTGCTGGGTTGGAGCCTTCGATGTTAAAGCTGCAAGAGAGGTTTTAAAGCTTGACATCTCCCTTGAAATAGTGGCTTTTACTCCTGTTGGGTATGCTAAGGAACATAATTATAATAAGATAAGAAAGGATATAGATGAATTAGTTCTTTATTTGTAATACAAATTAACAAAATATGTTTTTTAGGGGAAAGTTTGAAGAGCATAAACTTTCCCCTTCTGCTTTTTTGATTTTAAATTTTTATAATATTTAGCCAATTCATTCTTTTTACCACAATTTGTTCATTGAAATGTGTAATAAAATCAAAGTATAATTATGTTAACCTTTTATGTTTTTATGCACTTTTTTACTTGCAAAGGAGGAGATTTATGCGAAAATTCATTTCACTTTTATCCGCAGCACTATTTATAATAACTTTTACGCTAATTCCTTTTAAAACATCCTATGCGGCGGCTCAAAATCCAATTTCAAGAAGCGAAGCAGAAAAAAGAGCCCATCAAATCATCGATTTGAAATGGACTTACTCTAAGGATAAAAACGGCTATATAAGCCCTGACAAGGCTTTATATGTTACCTCTCCATCCCAGTTTAAAGATGTATCTTCAGCTGAGTTTACAGGTATCCCCTATAATTGGGGAGGATTTGACGGAATAGACACTGCTTCTTATAATGCTCCATGGACAAGTTTTATTGATGCAATAAACCGGGGAGCCTTTGCAGGTAATGTAAATACGAGCTCAGGAATGGGATATATTCCTCAGACCGCCGGACTTGATTGTTCTGGTTTTGTACAAGCTGTATTTAACATAAAGGACTGGAAACTTTCAACCTCAACCCTATTTAATAATTACTTTACAAAAATCGATATAAAAGATATAAAGCATATGGATATATTAAACAAGCCTGGGGATCATGTTGTAATATTCGATAGATGGGGAAATCTAAACGGAGTTGAAGGTGCTTTCACCTATGAGTCAACTACAGATACTTTTTATGGAGGAATACAGGGAACTAAAAGATACTTTCTAAGCATGAAGGAAATAAGCAGCGGTTATATAGCCGGAAGATATAACTATATTTTAGAAGATACGGTTCAAACATCCGGCAGCGCTGTGTCTACAGTAACTCAAAATACAGCTTTATCGTCTGCTAACTCAGAAAGTCTCCCAAAACCTGTCGCAACAGAAATATTTGCAAAGATTTCCGACAGCATAACTTATGCAAACTTAAGAAGTATGCCCTCAACATCATCTCAAATAATAACTGCTCTCCCAAAGGGAACGATTATATATGTAATCAGTTACTCTTCAGGGTGGTACAATATAAGCGCAAACGGTAAAAGCGGCTGGGTATGGGGAGCCTTAGTATCTCCAATACCAAGCGGAAAATATGTTACAGTTAAAGGAGTAACACAGCTTAATATAAGACAAAACCCTTCAACCTCATCACAGATTATAGGAGTTTTAAAAAGCGGTCAGTATGCTGAGGTTATAGGTTATTCCTACGATGGAATGTGGCTTAAGATAAGAATTAACGGAATAACCGGATGGTCATACAAGTCCTATCTTTCCTACATTTATTAAAATATAATTATTAATTGTAAAACGGGCTGTTGAACTAATAAGTTCAACAGCCCGTTGCGTTTTAATAGTTATCAATTTCACTTTTGCACCTGAAAATTAAAAAGTATAACTATGCTCTGTCAACATTAGAAGTAGCAACTACATTAACCCCAAAAACATCTTTAATCAAAACCTCACCTATTTTAACCGGCGCATTAACGCTTTTATCGTTTATTATTTTCATTAAATCGAATATATTTTTCTTTGGAATTTCTCCTGTGGTTTTAACGGACACAACAGGTCTTTCTCCTCCAACAACTTTTATAGTAGAGGTTACAGTCCTTTTAGGGTTTGTAACTTCATTTTCAGCATATTCTTTTCCTCGGCTGCATATATTCCCTTCAACTTCTATTTTATCATCATATATTTTAACCTTAAGGCTGCATCCCATAGGGCAGTTTATACAGGTTAAATTTCTCTCTTCCATATTTATGCCCTCCTTAAACCAAACTTAATTTCCCCAGATTTAATGTTTTCAAAAACATTCTTTTTAATTTTTATGCTCTCCATCTCCCCAGGGGATACCATAGGTTTTTTGGCTTTATAAATTATCTGCCCATCATGCTCTGCGTATATAATCACATTTTTATATACATTATCAACCCTCATAAAGAAATTTACATTATCCTCAACGTTTTCAGGGTTTATTTTATGGGGAACAACATATCTTATACCATCTATTCCTTTTGTACTTATAAAATCTCCATCCTTTTTAAGCTCGCCCTTTATATATTTTGCAGCCATTCTCCCTGCAAGGCGGCTCTCCATAGTAACAAAATCTACAAGGTCATGAACATGGACAACATTTCCGCAGGCAAATATTCCATCTATTGAGGTTTGCATAGCCTCTGTAACAATAGGTCCCGATGTTACTCTATCAATTTCAACTCCAGCCTCCCTTGAGAGCTCGTTTTCAGGTATAAGCCCAACGGATAATAAAAGAGTGTCGCATTTTACATATTCAAAGGTCTGCTCAATTGGTTTTCTGTTTTCATCAACCTTTGCTATTGTAACTCCCTCAAGCCTTTCCCTTCCATGTATTTTTACAACAGTATAATTGAATTTAAGAGGGATATCAAAATCATCGAGGCACTGAACGATATTCCTTTTAAGTCCCGTTGAGTAAGGCATAATTTCAAGAACCATCTTAACCTTTGCTCCCTCTAAGGTCATTCTTCTTGCCATTATAAGCCCTATATCCCCAGAACCTAATATTACAACTTCCTTGCCAACATTGTATCCTTCCATGTTTACAAATCTTTGAGCTGCACCTGCTGTAAAAACTCCTGAAGGACGAGTTCCTGGAATGTTTAGGGCTCCTCTTGTCCTTTCCCTGCATCCCATAGCACATATTACCGCCTTTGCTTTTATGTTAAAAAGGCCTTCATTTTCGTTTAATACAGTAATAGTCTTATCCTCAGTCATATTTAATACCATAGTATTAAGATAATATTCTATTCCTAAATCTTTTGCCTTTTTAATAAACCTGTCTGCATATTCAGGGCCTGTTAACTGCTCACCGAATATGTGAAGCCCAAAGCCGTTGTGAATACACTGATTAAGTATTCCTCCAAGGCTTTTATCCCTTTCAATTATAAGTATATCATCTATTCCTTTCTCCTTTGCCTCAATAGCTGCTGCAAGCCCCGCAGGACCTCCTCCTATTATAACAAGATCCCTTTCCATGTTATCCCTCCTATTTAGTTTTACCAGTTAATATATAGCTTCCACTATCTGCTTTAAGTATGTTTTCAGGTTCAGTTTTAAGTTCCCTTGAAAGTATTTCAACAACCCTTGGCATGCAAAATCCCCCCTGGCATCTTCCCATACCAGCTCTTAATCTCTTTTTTACTCCATCCACTGTTTTTGCACCAAGAGGACAGTTTATAGCATTAACTATATCTCCCTCGGTAATCTGCTCACATCTGCATATTATCTTTCCATAGCGCTTATCCTTTTCTATAGCTGCTTTTTTCTCCTCATCATTCATATCAATAAATCTTTTTGGAAGTATTCTTCCATTTTTGAAATCAGATTTAAAGTTAAGAGTAAGTCCTTCTTTGTGAAGAAGCTCTAAAACCATAATTGCAATCGCCGGAGCTGATGTAAGGCCTGGGGATTCAATTCCTGCTGCATTAACCGCTCCCCTTGTTGGAACATCTATTATAAAATCTCCTGTGCTTGGAGTTGCACGAACACCGCTGAAGGATGTTATTATTTCTCTTAAATTAACATTTTTTATATTCTTTTTAGCCCCTTCAATAACTTCCTCAAGCCCAAAACCTGTAGTTGAAACATCTAATTTATCTTCAATTACATGGGCATTAGGTCCTAAAAGAAGGTTTCCATGAGTTGTTGGACTTACAAGTATACCCTTTCCCTTTTCAGTTGGAGTGTTAAAAATTATTCTATTAACTATATTTCCTTGGCTCTTATCAAGAAGGCAGTATTCTCCCCTTCTTGGTATAATGCTGAATTTTTCTCCTCCAAGCATCTTATTTATTTCATCAGCATTAACCCCTGCAGCATTAACAACAAAGTTTGATATAATCTGTCCCTTGCTTGTGCTTATTGTAAATTTTCCCTTTTCTTTTATTATATTTGTAACCTTTGCATCGAATATAAACTCTGCGCCGTTTAGATATGCGCTCTCACAAAGGGATAGGGCAAGCTCATAGGGAGATACTATTCCTGCGCTTTTTGCATAAAGAGCACCCTTTGCCCTATCGCTTATGTTAGGCTCGAGATTTAATAGGGTATTTTTATCTATTATTTCAAGGCCTTCAACACCGTTTTTTAAGCCTCTGTTTAAAAGCAATTCTAAAGTTTTCATTTCTTCATCGTTAAAAGCTATAACTAATGAACCGTTGTTTTTATAGGGCACATTAAGCTCCCTGCAAAGGTCCTCATACATCCTATTGCCAAGCACATTAAGCTTTGCCTTTAATGTACCTTCCTTTGCATCGTACCCTGCATGTACAATACCGCTGTTTGCCTTTGTTGCTCCATTTGCAATATCATAGCTTCCTTCAATTACAATAATTTTAAGGTCATACTTTGAAAGTTCCCTTACAATACATGCTCCTGTTATTCCTGCACCGATTACCGCAACATCATACATATTATTACCTCCTTTAAATATAAAAAGCCATAACGACAAAGCTGCACTGCAGCTTCATTGTTATGGCTCTCAAATCTCACCATTTAATATTTTATTCTCTATCCTCTGCCCAATATAGGGATGCTCTAACTGCTCTCTTCCATCCTTTAATAAGCTTATCTCGATGAGCCTCGTCCATTGAGGGCTTAAAGCTTCTGTTTATCTTTTTATTCCTTAGTATATCTTCCTTATCCTTCCAAAATCCAACAGCAAGTCCTGATAGATATGCTGCCCCAAGGGCTGTAGTTTCTATTATGCAGGGCCTGTTTACAGGAACTGAAAGTATATCTGACTGGAACTGCATTAAAAAGTTGTTAGCAGTAGCGCCGCCATCTACATTAAGCTCACATAGTTTAATATCAGAGTCTTCCTCCATTGATTTTAACACATCCATAGTCTGATATGCAAGAGATTCTAAGGTTGCTCTTACAAAATGTTCTTTTTTTGCTCCTCTTGTAAGACCAACAACAGTGCCTCTCGCATACATATTCCAATAGGGAGCCCCCATTCCAACAAAGGCAGGAACTATATAAACTCCATTGGTATCAGGAACAGATAGTGCTAACTCTTCTGTATCCTTTGCGCTTTCTATCATCTTCAGCTCATCACGAAGCCATTGTATAGATGCCCCAGCCATAAATATGCTTCCTTCAAGAGCATATTCAACCTTTCCATCGATTCCATAAGCAATTGTTGTTAAAAGTCCGTTTTTAGACTCAACAGCCCTATCTCCTGTATTCATAAGCATAAAGCATCCAGTTCCATAGGTGTTTTTAGCAGTTCCAGGGGTAAAACATCCCTGCCCAAATAAAGCTGCCTGCTGATCTCCTGCGTCCCCTGATATAGGTATTTCTCCTCCAAAATAGCCACTCTTTGTATAACCAAAAACTTTGCTTGATGGCATAACCTTTGGAAGCATAACCTTTGGTATATTAAGAATTTCTAATAACTCCTCATCCCATTCTAATTTATATATATTATAAAGCATTGTCCTTGATGCATTAGAATAATCGGTAATATGTACTTTTCCTCCTGTTAAGTTCCATATAAGCCATGTGTCGATGTTGCCAAATAAAAGCTCTCCTTTATTTGCCTTTTCCCTTGCCCCTTCAACGTTATCAAGTATCCATTTTATCTTCGTTCCCGAAAAATATGCATCAAGAATAAGGCCTGTCTTTTTTCTAATAACATCATAAAGTCCATCTTCCTTTAGCTTATCGCATATAGAAGCTGTCCTTCTGCATTGCCAAACGATTGCGTTATATATAGGCTTTCCTGTATTTTTATCCCAAACCACAGTGGTTTCCCTCTGGTTTGTTATACCTATTGCTGCTATATCTTCAGGTGCTGCAGCCGCCTTTAAAATCGCATCCTTTGCAACCTGAATCTGACTCTCTAATATTTCCATAGGGTCGTGTTCAACCCATCCTGCCTTAGGATAAATCTGTTTGAATTCCTTTTGTGCTGTAGATACTATCTCCCCTTCACGATTAAAAAGTATAGCTCTCGAGCTTGTAGTCCCCTGATCTAATGACAAAACATACTTTGACATCCTAATCCCCCATCCTGAATTTTTTAAAAAATTTAATTATTCATTAACTATTATATCACAACACCCCCTTTAATAGAATTTCCTTTAGCATTTTTTTGAGGGACAGTTACTTATTAGTTTATAAAATAAATAATTTAACCTTCATTATATGGATATTCCTTAAATAATTTGCAACGTTTGGGACAAGCTGAGGGACGGTTACTTATTATATTAAATTTATTATAAATGTATCTATATCGTAGGGGATATCTCTTTTTTATAGTTTTATAGATTTAGAAAATGTATAGTAAATTAGTAAAATAAGTAACTGTCCCTCCTTTTCTATAAATTTTAAGCAGACTGTCAGCTTTAAAAATTAATATATTATTAAAATTTTATTAATCCTTTTTCAATAAGTAAAAGTATATTACTTATTCATAAATCTAAAGATAAAAATAAGCATATTATAATATGTTGTAAACATTTTTTTAAATTTAATGAATAGCATTTGAAGTTTATTCTTTTATGATTTACTATAAATAATGGTGTAAAAAATAAAAAAGGAGTCTTTAAAATGTTTGCATCATTACTGCTTATTGTTATTTCTCCCTATACAGCGTTTATTCCAGTTATATATATATCTTATTTGATGATTAAAGGTAAATATACCTTAAAACGAAACCCTTGGAACGGAGGACTTTTGGTACTTTTTGTATGGTCCTTTATAGTTGGTATAATCAACAAAAGCCTTTTGTCCTCGCTGTTATCTTTAGCCTTTCTTCTATATTTCTGTCTAAGCGTTTTTATAGAAAACCAATATAATAGCGAGTACAAAATCGAAGGATTGCTTAAATTATTATTGAAAATATCCGTATTTTCTGCTGTACTTGGTATATTGGAAAAAATATCCTTCGCATTTTGGTCTAACCCTCTTTGGGCAAAGCTTATTATGTGTCCTCCCTGGGCTACAAAAAATCACAGGGTATACAGCACCTTTGGGAACCCAAACGTAGCTGGAGCATGGTTTAGCTGCATGATATTATTATGTATCTACTTTCTAAACAAATCAGGGAAAAAGAGAAATTATTTATACTATATTGCTTTATCTTTATTTATTACAGCCCTTATTCTTACTGGTTCAAGAGGCGCTGCCATTGGTTTGCTTTCAGGAGTATTCGTATATTTTTCACTTAATAAAAACAAGCAGAGTTTTCGTTTTTTACTCTTAGCCTCATTAATAATAGGTATTATAATGTATGCGCCTTCTATTGTTCCAAGTTTAAAGAATATATTTGGTCATGAGCTTGATAATTCAATAGACAGCAGACAGGCAATATGGGATGGATGCTATAAGATGTTTCAGCTAAAGCCATTAACCGGCTGGGGGCTTTTGGGAGTTTATGATTATGGAACATACTTTATTAATTATCATCTAAGAGAAGTTCACGCCCATAACATATGGATAACTATCGCTACCACATTAGGCATTGTAGGTTTAACTGTTTTTATATATATGAAGATGTATATATTCGAAGGTATAAGACTTTTATATAATGAAAACTGTAAACTTGTATCTTTGCTATCTGCAATACAAGCGGCAATACTCGTACATGGAATAGTTGATTTTACAATAATGGCCCCACAGATGGGAATTATGTTTATAATAAGTTCTTCAATGATTAGTTCTCTATCTATGCAGTACAGCGATGCAACGGTTAACAATCCTGTTCCGGCATATAATTCTCTTCTATGACTTTAAATTTAAAATCATAAATTTAGCACCTCAAAATTGAGGTGCTAAATTTTCATTATCGTTAATTTATTAACACATTTTTAACACATTTTTTTAATTCTTATGTTATAATACAATTGTATTAATGATTTAGGAGTCTGAAGATTAATGATAGCGCAGGCTCCTAATCCCCCTCTTTTTTATAAGCACTTTATCATGATTTATTATATTGTTTCTATTGTGTCAATTTTATTTACAATTCTAAAATAAACTTCCATTCCAAGCCCAATCCTTAAATTCTTGAAATGTAATATAAATGCAGTCATTAGGTATTTCCAAATAGTCATTAAACAATTCAGTTATAAGATTTGCTATTTTATTTTTATGTTCCCTGCTGCATGAACCCAATAATCTTATATCTATATAGGCTACTTTAGTCTTTCGCTCCCCTCCAAAATACATAACCTTATCGTCGCTAAAGCTCACCATAAGCCACTGTTCAGTTTTATTTGGAATTTCAGATATTATCTTTCCAAGCTGCGATTTAATATATTCTTCTTGTTCTAAGGTAAGCTTCATACTAACTGTGTTATTTATGTACGGCATGTTAACACCTCCAAAATATTTTAAAATTTTTATACCCTATCTTATTATAAAATATAACAAATAATTATTTTTTTCAATTATTATAATAAACTTAAAAAACCTTCATATATAAATTAAGTTTCCCATTCAATATAACCTCTGCACAAAATCTGCCACACTTAATGGCTGTTTTTCCCAACTTTGCTAATTTACATGACTAATTTTAGTGTATTCTTTTGTATATTAATTTCTTTATCGTGTATAAAACTAATAATTAAAAATGTCTAAAATATGCAGTTTGACAGTCTGCTTGTATTTTTATAAAATATATCTAATACTTATGTATTTTGGAGGTTTTTATGAAAAAAATACTAATTGTAAAATGCGGAAATACCTTTGACTTCATTAAAGAAAAATATGGAGATTTTGAGGATTTTATAATTAGACAAGCAGCTATTGATAAAGAAAATTTCGTTGTAATAGATGCTCAAAAAGAAAAATATTTTCCCAAGGAAGAATCAATTTCAGGAATAATATTAACAGGCTCCCACAGCATGGTTACCGATGAAGAAGATTGGAGTTTAATTCTTTCTAAATGGATATTGGATATTTCAAAGAAGGATATACCAATCCTTGGAATATGCTATGGCCATCAGCTATTATGCAAAGCCTTTGGAGGAATCGTTGGATATAATCCAAAAGGAATTGAAAAGGGTACTGTATCAATTAAGCTTACAGAAAATGGACAAGAAGACTCCTTATTAAAAGTTCTCCCTGAGGAGTTTTTAGGCCATACTACACATTTTCAAACTATAATAAAACCTCCTTTAAACTCAAAGCTTCTTGCAAAGAACGATTTTGAAGGCCATCATGCTATAGTAATAGGAAATAAGATTTGGGGGGTTCAGTTTCATCCCGAATTTGATAAAAACATAATGTTAGAATATATAAAAGCTGATGAAAAGCACCTTATTGAATCGGGCTATGATATCCAAAAAATAAATGAGTCAGTAATTGAGCATGACTATGGAAGGATGCTTCTTAAAAGGTTTACTGAAATATGTAATAGAATAAATTTTTAGAGGGACGGTTACTTATTTTATATACTTTTCTTTTGGTTTATTCAATATTCGCTTTTGGTACCTATCACCGGAGACGGAGAATGTATGAAAATATTTCCATCCAATTGACAAGTGACAAACTTTTTTCATGCCGTCGTTGTGGCTATTTATTAATCATGCTTGTTACTTATTTAGTATAATGTTTAACCTTGGTTAATAGAAAACCGTATAAAAAAGTCTGTCCTAATTTTTATCATTAGGGCAGACTTTTTTATTTTATCTATTTAAGAATTGTACGCTTTTTTGTTCAGAAATTTGAGGACATTACAATCAACTACATCCCCTTCACATATTCTCTCTTCAAAATTTTCTACTCCACAAAAATCCCTATATGCATTCTTTGTTTCTTCATCATATATACCATTCATATCTCCCTCATAGAAACCAAGCTTTTTTAAATCTTCCTGTATCTGTCTTGCTACATCTTTGTTCACTTTAATCATTTCCTCAGGTTTCGTCTTGTTAAAGTAAAGCTCCTGAAGGTCAAGAAGATGTATCAATTTTTTTATTGGGTAAGGGTCATCATCTACCCTCAAATCAATATATCTATCGTTATATCCACCATAGCTCCCCTTTTCTTTAACAACAAGCAGCGCTGCAGACTGTCTTCCTCTCCTGTCGCCTCCTGCATTTTGTGCTGCATCAAGAGCTGTTACAATTCTCCTTGCAAGAGAACCTTGTGTGTTATTAAAAGTATCAGCAAGAGCCTTTATAGTTTCTTCACTAACAAGTATATTCCCCTGACAGGAGAAATTAGGCCCCGTTATATGTCCCGCCCAATTAAAACAGTTCCTTCCTGTAAACGCCGCAGAATTCCCATTAGAATCTACAATTCCTATCTGCCTATCTTCTCTGTTATCATCTAAACTTAAAAGAGCGTCAAGTGTTTTTTGTGCTGAGTACCCCTTCTCAAGAAGCTTTAAACCAATTTCCCCATAATCAAGGTTTGCGAGAGCTTGTGTAGCAATTGCTCCTACTCCCGCCTTTGCCCACGGCACTGCTGAACCTACCGCTAAAAACTTTGATTGAACACCAATCCCAAGTTCCCCAGTTTGAGCATCCCTTGCCACAATAGAAAATGTAGATATTTTTCTCATTAAATCACCCCATTTATTAAAAAATTCTCTTATACCTATAATTTTTTATAAAAGTAATGTTCTCCATTTACACAAAACTTCCTTCATTTCTTTTTTATTATTAAAATAATATAACTTCTAAATATAAATAGTACTATTTATATATTAACAATTCTTATTCAAAGTACCAAAATACAAATTGAATCACTAAGCTTATAAAAATTCATAGTACAATCACCCTATAAGCTTTGCCTCATCATCATTCCTTTTCATGGCAACTCTTTTAATCTGCTCTCTTACACCCTGAGGCATAAGTTTATCCCCCCTCTCCCTTTTCTCAAGTATCTCATACATCTTCATAAACTGCCCTCGTATTACCGATAGATTCTCGCAAAGGCAAATCTCGCTCCAAGATATCTGCTTTACAACCATCGCTGTTTTCTCACTCATATTAAGCAGAGCCTCATCAAACCTGTACATTCCATAATCCCTTATGCATTTTACAACCTCGCCCCAGGCTGCCCCTGCATCCTTTACATTATCACCATCATAAATATCCGCAACAGCTTCCCTTATATCTGCAATGCTTGGAGGAAAGCTTCTCTCACATATGTATTTTTTTACTGCACACTGTGCAGCCTCATAGGATATATCGCTTAGCATCTCATACCACAGCTGAAGCTTTATATCATTAACCTCAAACTTTGAATAGGCCGCAGCAAGCACCGCCAAAAGCTTTGCCACTTCACTTTTTACCATAAGGCAACATCCTCCTTAGCTTTAGATTCTTCATAGAGTTTCAGGGCATCAGAAACATTCTTAGGAAGGGAAGTTAAATCCTTTGGTATGCCTTCTATAAATTCCTCGTAGGGCTTGTCTATTCCTATAAAGGTTGCAGGATGTTTTATAAATTTTATATCCGTTCCTTTATCTTCACAATACTTTTTATAATTAGCTGCTGCAGCAATCAATTCCTTTGAAGATATTCCTTCTCTAATCCTTTTTTCAAAAATCCTTAATGTCCTTTTTTTCTCTACCTTCCTTGGATATTCACTCCAAAAATCTTCAAAAGAGCTATTAATATTTTCTTTGTTTTCTTTTAATTCTTTTTCTTTCTTATTATTTTTAGTTATATCCTCTTCCTGTTTGTCCTCCGTTTCCTTTGTGTTACTTTCATTCTTATTTATAATTTCAATATCAAAATCATCCCTTTGAATATTTTCATAATTTACTATGGTTATAAGGCTGTACTGTCTGTTAAATTTACCATGCTCAACTGTTATAAGCCCAACCTTCTCCATCCAATCTAATATCTCTTTAACGGTTTTAGGGTTTGGCTCTTTGAATATTCCTCCCTCATACCATCCTATGGATTTGCATATAGTCCTAATCGATGTCAAATATTGTCCTCTTAAAATTTTTAAATAGCTGCCATCCTTCATAGGTATATCTTTTTCTTCGTAATTAACCGACAATAAAATATAGTGCCATACTCTGTAATACAGCGGCGGCATCGCCCAT
Organism: Caloramator quimbayensis; assembly: GCF_900167605.1. Taxonomy (GTDB): domain Bacteria; phylum Bacillota; class Clostridia; order Clostridiales; family Caloramatoraceae; genus Caloramator_B; species Caloramator_B quimbayensis. Next base: position 16,989 of record NZ_FUYH01000037.1, read on the forward strand.
ACATCGCTTTCTATATCGCTTCTATAACTCTTAATCCAGCCTTGTTTCATAATAAACCCTCCCTGTTTTTTATCTGTTACTTTATAAATTGTAAGAACAGCAAAAATTAATACATTAATTTTAAATTTTTTAGTTTGGAGGGACGGTTACTTATTTATTGAGCTTAAAATATAAAAAAACACCCAGTTGACACTAACAAACAATTAGGTTTGTCAATGTCAACTGGGTGGCACTATTTTTGGTGCGCCGGACAGGATTCGAACCTGCGACCTACTGATTCG
>NZ_FUYH01000038.1 GCF_900167605.1 Caloramator quimbayensis
CCCATAACAAAGAGCACCACTAACTGAATAAGAATTGTTAAGCCTTGCATTAATATATCTTTTAACATAATAAAACCTCCCTTAAATTATTTTTATATAATCTCTGCAAACCCACTGCGGTGCTTTATTATTTATTAAATACCAATCCTCTTGCTCTCCATAAATTGTTACTTGTGATCCTTTGGACAGTTTACCATTTATAGCTGCATTCTTATCCGGTTTTTCTCTGCAGTTCAAAGTTGTAGCAATTACCTCGCCTTTTTTATATTGATTATGTTGTGGTGATGAATGATTCATTTGAGCTTGAACCTTTGACTTAAATATATTCCACGCAGAATCACTTAAAAGCATCCTTGGACAATCTTTTCCCGTAATATCATAATGTCTATATAAATTGTTAATTGAAAGCCCATGCTTTTTTAAAAGATTTGCTGCAAGCTCCACAGCATTTTGATAGGTCTTATCCCAATTGCCATCACTGTTTACACACATTTCTATGCCTATAGTAAAGAAGTTTGGGCCCCATTTCCCCTCCATTATTTTTTGTCCTGCTGGCATATACTTGTTAGCACCAACATGATAAGCAACTTCATTGTCAGGAATACATTGAATTATTTGATGATCGTCAACTATGTAATGAGCTGAACAATATCTATCTGTAGAATTAAAATAATTTCTATTTGCAACAGCATTAGCTCCCTTGCCAGTGTTTGCGGTCCAATGCATTACAATAACTTTTAGCTTTTTTAGCTTGATTTTAGGTCTATTGTGGTTTGTTAAAAGCATCTGTGTTATGGGTAACATGTTATCATCTCCTTATTTAAACAATCCTTTTTCAATAGCATAAAAAAAGAAGCTTACTAAAGCTCCTACTGTTAAACCTATATACCATTTCATTATTGCTACTAAAGACTTTATTTGGTCACATAGATTCTCAATTTTGGCGTCAACTGCCGCTCCCCGTTGTTCTATTCGGTCAAGCCTTTCAGAATGATTATTTAGCCTGAATTCTTGCGTATTAATTCTTGATTCAAGTTGTTTATGCTTTTCATTACAAAGTTTTTCGCTATATTCACTCATTGTTGCACCCCCAAGTGTATTTTCCCCCCTCGAGTTAAACTCTCTATGCTCAAAAGCTTCTCATAAATGTAACCGTATCTTTCTATTGTAGCAGAGATTAATTGAAATGTGTTGTTTTTCATCTTAATCATCCCTTCTTTAATAATAATCAAAGGCATAATCTATTAAGTCTATCTCAAATGTATATTGTATCTTCATTGTATTTGCATCAGTTTTTTCAACTGGCTGAGCAAGCTTTGTATGAGCACCACAGGGTCCATTCAATGCTAAATGATTTAGCGCTATATTATAGCTTGGCGAGCTATAATATGAATAAAAGGCTATATTTTTATCAGTTCCTAATATGTTATATCTATTAAAATAATTTTCATAAATGCCAAAATTATTTCTTACTGGTTCTAATATGTTTCCATCAGGTGTTATTGCTTGATAAAATGAAGATCCGCCTTGAATTCCATTATAATATAAATAAATTCTGTTTCTTGTTCTCCATGTTAAATTTTTTAGATAACATCTCCTTTCTATATTCCCACTATTCATTCTTTTTGAAGCAAACCATGTCGAGCTTCCTATTTTAGGTTTTAAATTAAGTTCGCTTATAATATTACCGTTTAAATCAACCCTTAAAAGCCTATTCGTATAAACCGTTTCATTATATTGAGTATCAGTTCTTGAATTGAATCCATAGATTTCTATATACCCATCTCCCCAATACAGGGGGTTTAATGAATAATTTTGGTAATTAAAATTAGTATTGTATTCATCTTTATATTTTGTAGTAATATTCATTTCTCCTGAATCATGTATTAAAACCCCAACTTTACTCCATTTATATATCCTCATGTAATAGTTGGGTGAACTATAACGAATAAAAATCCCGATAAAATAATCAATATCACCATTTGCATCATATATAGGCATTACTTCTGTTATATTAGATGCACCAAAGGCACCTCCCGAACTATTAAGCAATTTAACTGCTTTTGAAAAATCCACAAATTCATTTCTATTAAAATCAAATGGAATATAAAATAAATGCCCAATTAATTCTTGTGGAAAACTTATATAACTTGATCGATATATCGATGAATCTGAACCATCAACTATTGTATAACCTTTGTAATAATCTGTAAAATTAAATCCTCTAGTATAAAATCCATTTCCTAATAATCCATATGTTAAAGCCCAAAACCTATTTGGATTCAAATTACAATTTATATTTTCATATCCATCGCCATAATTATTTCTCCCCCAAATATATGGCCCAATGTAATGATAATCCTTATATTGCATATCACATCCCCAATAAATAGATTCAAACTTACCATTTGCAGCATGGGTTGGAAAGTCAAAAACAAAAGTGACTCTTATTTTGCCATTTGCTAATTCCATTTTGCTTTCTGCTTTGTTTATTGTTCCTCTTAAAGGATCTGTCCCTGAATATTCTGTGTTTCTATAGGCATACCCTGTTATATTTCCTGATATTCTTTCTGTATTTGCTGACTCTGGTTTTGTTGAATCAGTTAAATATATACATTCAAAATTATTATTATAGTAATCTGACTCCCTTGGGCCTATACCCATTATTCCTCCTGCAAAATGTCTTATAAACATATCCTTAAAAAACAGGTCTGGAATAATGTTCTCAGTATATGCTTCCTTTACTTTTTTATTTGTTTTCGAATCAAACAATTCAACTAATACTTTGCCTTTTATTCCTCTCTCATCTTTCAGTTTTGTTTCTATAAAAACTGTGTTACTTAAAAAGTCTTTATTGTATGAAACAACTTCTCTCAAATTACCACCCTCTTATGCAAACATTATTTTTATTTTCTTTTGTTGGGATTGGATTGCCACTTGTATCTCTTCTTACAAAGCTTGTATCAACAGTTATGTTTGAGATGTTTTTACCTGAAGGTATTAAAAAGTCAGACCTCTGCTTTATAACTTTGGGACTATTAAAATATTTATATCAATAAAATATTCCAGTGATTTAGCTAAGTAATCAGCATATGAATTTGTCTGTGCTATGTTAGGGTCAATATCACTTATAATCTTTTGATCACTTGTAATAACTATATCTTGCTTTTGTTGCTGTATCTTATTTAAAAACAATTCGTATAAGAATGCTTGTAAAACTTCTGCTCTTGGAAGTTTAGGGCTTAATCCACCTTCTAAGTTTCTTCCTTCAATTGTTACCTGTAGGTTATTTTTCTCAATAGTAAAGGTTCCACTTGTAGTCTGCATTTCAATAACAAAAGCATGCTGTCCTGCTGTAATCTGAGGCATTGGAAGTGTAACATTAATTATATTATCCCCAGCTGCTACCTTTTGAACTGGCTTTAAATCATAATATTTGTTATCCAAAGAAAAGAATATACTTAATGTTAAATCAGAGCTTGCCTTCCCTGATATTACAATATTTGATGTTAAGTTTGTATCTGCTGAAACTGAAAAACCTATTATCATAGCTTGATATTTTGTAGTTGAAATATTTAATGTATCAGCGTTTCTTTTTAAAATAAGTTGATTTTGTGAACCTGTTATTTTACTCTCTATCTTTTCAAGCATTGATTCAAAATCTAATTTTTCAATTATCGTATTTAATGGATTTCCTAATTCTATTTTGGTATTTAAAGGATTTAAAAGATCTATTCTTTTTTTTATAACCCTTAGCTTTGCTGTAATTCCTAAAAGTTCATGCTTAACTTCAACCTCGTCACCAAGATTAACTTCCGTAAGGCTTTTATAGTTTTCATATTCTTTTATCTTTGAAAGCTCTAAAAAGTCAACTTCTATATTTATAAAAGGATTTGATGCTTTCTTTATATATTCCTTTCCTAAGCTTCTTAATTCATCAATGTCGCCTGTATCAAATTCAACCTTTTTAACTATTGGATACGGTAAAATCTTAGAAACCTCACCTTCAGCCTCAATATATCTTTCAGGAAGAACTAAGTTATCTTTCCCTATTGGATATATCTTTGTTGCAAAATCATTAGTATCAATTATTGCCTTTATTCCTTTTATGTTTTTCCCATATTTTATTAATATCCCAGTGTTATTTCCTATTTGTTTAAGTATTTCGACATTGTAATTATCTCTTTTCACTTCTCCGCCATAAAACTGAATTATCTTAAAAAAAGCCTCAAGTGAATTTGCATTTCTTATGCTAAATGGATAAATGTTCTCCTCTGGTGCTGTAAATTTAAACACCGATTGTGCCTCAGGTGGGATGGTTCCTTCTATTGCTTCTTTCATGTTTGCATTAACTAACGTAACCGCTTCTATAAAATAAAAAGCAAGGTCGTAAAATATATGCCTTGCCCATACCTTTATTTTCCCTATTTTTTCACCAATTCTTTCGACTTTGTATATTCTAAAAAGCTGCCCTTTTGCCTTTATAATATTAAACTCTACTAAGTAATTAGCTTTTTTAGAGTTTGCTGGATATTCTAAATATAAACTGTATTCACCATTTAGTTCTTCTGTTATTTCAGCTGATATACACTCATCTAAAACACCTAGTCCTATATTTTCAAATTCACCCTTTTTAGTCTTTTTATCGTAAACACAAATCATTACAACCACCGCCAGTTAGGTAATATCTCAACCTTTGATACATTTCCTGTCCATTCAATAATATTGCTACCTACTTTTAAAATAGGAAAGTTACCATCAACCTTTGAATTTAAATTGTTAAAATCGTCATCATAGCAGTCATAAAGAATGGAATCTATTATTATTTTATTCTGAAAACTATTAATCTTTAATTCTTCACCATTAACTTTAATCGTTATATCTCCTGAGCCATAAACGTAAATCTTAGGCAAACTATATATTGTTCCTGGATTTATTAAATTAGTCCCACTTTGGGTTATTGTAACTAAGTCATTTAAAACTGCATATTTAAATGGTCTACAATTAAAGATTATTGGAAATTCACTAATATAATTTATTATTTGCTTAAAATCTACTGAGTTTACAACCTGTGCAAGATATTTTTTATCATTCTGAAACGAAAAAATTAAATCACTTTCTCCTGCTCCAAATAGCCATGCTTTTATTTGGTCTATTTTTTCAAATAAATTATCACCTATTAAAGTACATTCCACAGTAATAGTTATATCTTCAAATGTTCCCTCATCATATCTTAAACTTGAATCTCTACCAGGAATTTCTATATAAGAAATTCTTTTTTTAGGAGATGACAAAGATGGTCTTTTAATAATAATTCCGTAATCTAAATAACTGTCTTTTCCTGCAAAATTAAAGCTCAGCATCACTTACCACTCCTCCCCATCGTTATCCTCTGCCTATAAAATTCAAGTTCATAAGCAAGCTGTTCTATATCTTTATCTGAATTATTATAGAAATTTTCTATAGTAAATGTGATTCCGTTGTTATTGCCCTTTGCTTTTTCAATAGCTTTTGCCATCAATTCATCTAATCTATCTATTGGTAGAACAGCCTCACTTCCTGCCTCTCCAACACCAATTATAGAAGGGGAATTAAAAATACCACCTGTTTTATACCAATTAACATCAAGATGAGGAACACTTGGAGGCTTTAAACTAAACTCTCCTTTTATAGAGAAATGCGGCAGCTTTATATGAGGCAATTTAAAATTCCAAATTTTATCCCATGCTTCTGCAAGTTTTTCTTTCCATCCCAATATCGTATCACGTATACTTTGCATTTTTTCTTTTATCGAATTCCATATATCAGTTAATTTGCCACCTGTTATTTTATCCATCAAATTAAATCCTGTTTGCCATATAAATTTATATCCATCCATATATGTTCCTATAACGCCTTTAATTCCTCCACCATGCTCATTAATTTTATCCTTGATATTTTGCCATGCTTCACTCGTACTTTGTTTTATATTATTCCATGTTTCAGATGTTTTTTCTTTTACACCATTCCAAGTATCTTTTACATGGTTGCCTATATTCCCAAAAACATCCTTTATCCCTTGCCAGAGCTGACCAGCTTTTTCCTTTATTTCATCCCAGTTTTTATATAAAAGCACACCAACAGTAATTAACCCACCAACAACAGCTATAATCGTCCCAATTGGCACTGATAATCCTGCTACAACAGGCCCTAATACGGTAATTAAGTTCATAATTGCACTTATACCCGTTGCTATTTTTCCAATAAATATTAAAGTAGGTGCAATTGCTGCAACTACACCTAATACTGTTAATATAATCTTCTTTGTTCCTACATCTAAAGATGAAAACCAAGATAAAACATCTTTTATTGCTTCTGCAACATCTTTTAATGTTGGCAATAATATTTTCCCTATATCAGCACCAATTTTTGCAAATTCTGCTCCTGCAGTTGCCTTTAACTTGTCTATCTCATCATTAAACTCATTTATATTATCAAGTTCCTCCTGGGACATTATAAGTCCTCTATTTTTAGCTTCTTCCCCAAGCTGTTTTAAAGCATCTGCACCACCAAGAATAAGAGGGTTTAACTCTTGTGCTGATTTACCAAATATCTTCATAGCAAGGGCATCTCTTTCAGTCTCATTTGAAATATTTCCAAGAGCCTTTATCGTATCATTAAAGACTTCTTCATTATCCCTTAAGTGTCCAGTATTATCAGTTATCGATACTCCAAGCTGATTAAATGCAGCTTGAACATCCTTAGAGCCCCCCTGAGCATTGGCCATACTTCTTGTTAATTTTGCCAAGGAGCCCGTTAATGTTTCCATCGATACATCTATTATGTCGCTTGCATACTTAAACTTCTGAAGTGTTTCTGTGCTTAATCCAGTCTGTTTTGAAAGAGTGTTCAAATCATCTGCCGCCTGTCCTGACTTTACTGCAAGTCCAACAAGAGCACCTGCGGCAGCTCCTGCAGCTCCTGAAACAGGTGCAAACTTTTTACCAAGTTTACCTGTTTTATTTCCAAAATCCTCTAAAGCCTTTGCAGTATCTTTCCACTTATTATTAGTATTGTTAAGTTGTTTTTCAAGATTTTTAAGCTCTTGCTCTGTTTTAATTATTTCTCTTTGAACAGCCCTATACTGTTCTTCAGTAATTTTGCCTTGTTTAAATTGTTCTTGAACCTGCCTTTCAGCCTCTTTTAATGTTTCAAGTTTTTCCTTTGTGTTTGAAACTGCTTCATTAAGTAACTTTTGTTTTTGTGTAAGTAATTCAGTATTTTTAGGGTCAAGCTTCAAGGCCTTGTTTACTTCTCTAAGCTCACTTTGCAAATCTCTGCTTGTTTTATTTACATTTTGCAATGCCTTTTCAAGAGGGGCAGTATTGCCGCCTATTTCTATCGTAATTCCTTTAATATTTCCTGCCATTTTATCCCTCCTTTCTTCTTGTTTTTTCTCTCAAAATCTTTCTATCCGGCTCTGTTTGTTCTAATCTCCAACAGTTTTCAAGATACTCTCTTCCTTCTTTTGTCTGGTTATAATTATATATAACGGCATCTCTCAATAATAACCAATATTCAAAAACTGTTAATTCTTCTAATCTATCAAAATTATATCCTGTATAATCACAAACCAACTTTTCTTCTAATGTATTTACCTCATAATGGCCCATATTATCCTCATCATCAATAGGATAATATGGGATTTTTAGTTTTTTGAGTTCTTCTCTTTATTTAGCCATTCAAAATATACTGTTATAATTTCTTTCATTTCATCCAAGTCAAGTTCTTCAATTATATCGTCTGTAACTTTTATGTTAGCTTTATTTTTGTTTAAAATCATTTTTAAAGCTTCAGATAGATTATTAATAGCCTCTTCATTCTTTGCCTGTGAAAGTTCAAATATTTTCTTTAATGCCTTAAGCTTTGGAGGTTCAACTTCAAGCATTAAATCGTTTATCTTAATTACAAAATATCTCTTATTTACAGTGCTTATATCAAACATAGCTATTGCTCCTTTCAGTTTCTAAGAGGGCAGCTTATATCCACTGCCCTTTAGGTTGTAGGTATTTCTTCCTCGTATATTATCTTTGTGCCTTCACTATCAAGCGGTAAAGCCTTAAATTCCGCATCAATAACTGTTTCTTTATCCTTCTTGAATGCTAAACTAAAGCCGGATTGATTATTACCAACGATTGTTACACGTATATCTCCATCTGTCGGATCCTCATGTACAAATCTAATGACGTAACTTTTTCCGTCCTGATTGCCTATTCCTCCAATTTTTACCGTTCTTTTTCCTGCTGATTCTGTAACTCTTGCAGTACTGCAAAGTTTTGTAAGTGTTTTACCATTCCAAGTCATAACTCCAGATTTTAAAGTTACTTCTTCATCAGTTAAAATATTTTTCTGCACAAGCCCTAAGTCGTCTGTAACCTCATAAAATTTAGGTTTGTATTCAAGCGTTGCACCTCCTTGAATTAGACCAAGTAAGTTGCTATCTACTTCAAGAGTAGCATTATCAGGTATCGTTCCATTAGAAAACTCAGCTATATATAGTTTCCCGGAACCTAAAACTATTTTTTTGCCTGCAGTTGCCATTTTATCCCTCCTATACTTTTTCTATTAGGTTAAATTCATATATTGTTTCATAAAACTTTTCACTATCAATCCAAGTCCGATTTACTCTATACTTTATGGCCTTTTCGTTTAGTAGCGTTTCTATCTTTTCTTCTGCAGCATGGTCTATTTTATCAGTATATAACTCAACAGTTATGTTTCTATTTGCTATAAAATTTTTATCATCTGCTCCATCTATTTCTTTATTTTCTATATAAATTAAATAGGGCAATTGTGGAGGCTTTAAAAACCGTTCTTCAGCAACTTTAAAACCTGTAGTTTCTAACCATGCTTTAATATCTGTTAGCATTTTCTATCGCCTCCTTTGCAAGTTCCTCCATTTGCTTTTTTGCAAGTTCTTCTCCGTATTGAATATGTGGAAATGCTTTAGCCCTACCTCCAGTTCTTAATGCATGTCCATATTCAAGCAAATGAGTTAGCCTATGTTGGCCATTAGCTACATACCATGTTTTTCTTTTATTATATCTATCTTCATAAGATACCTTTAATCTGAAAGATTTAACATATTTTCCTGTATGCTGTTTAAATGTTATATGTTTTTTAATTTCTTCATTAGTTTCATCCGCCACTTTATCAATAGCTTTTTTAATACCATCTGTAACATTTTGAGAATAATTTTCTAATTCCTTTGATATTACTTCAGCTAAATTATCTATTTTTATGTTCATCTTATCACCTCTAATTGCCTCAATGTCAAATCAATACATTGAGGATTAGAATCAAATATATTTTGAATCAATTCAATGTCATATTTCCCATTGCCTCTAATTTCTACAATATCATGGTTATCAATACCATATACATTAGGTATCCTTATTACTCTATCCGTTTTCACTTGATTAGCTGCAGCAGTAAAGTATCTTTTAAATCCTAACACACGATTAGCAAATCCTAATCCTCTAAATTTATATGTTATATTCCCTTCTTCATCAATTGAGTAAATATCACATATTCCATCACTAAAACTTATAAATTCAATGTCTGTTTTTATTTTCATGGTGCCACCTCGCTATTAGCCTGAACTTGACCTTTAATATGCAAGCTCATAAGCTCTGAAGCAAAGTTTTTTTCAAACATCTCAAGTGCATGACTATTGGCATATCTGCAATAATCAAAAAGTAAGGCTCTTGGCAAATCTTCGGCAATAAAATCAAGAGGCACGCCTGCTATTTCTTGCAAACGTGCCATTCCTCTATTTATCATGCCGGTTAAATTATTGTCAGTATTCTCATCCTGCCATATTATATGCAAATATGACTTAACATACGGTAATAATAATTGAGATATAGATTCCGGCATTTATATCACCTCTATTAAACCTGTTCTTTAGTCTTTACAACATTTGCAACTGCTACTTCAAGTGTTGCTGGGGTTAATCCACTAATATCAGCAAGTATAAATGCATTGTCATCTAATGCTCTGCCATTTCCATACAGCTTAGTAAGATAAACTCTTTCATCATCCAAGAATCTAAATTCATCTGAGTATTCAATCTTTCCACCATTGGTTCCTGCTCCAATCCCCATAAAATATCTATTAGCAATACCAAAAATAGCCTTACCAGCTGGGACTGCAGGTGATTGCACAACTGTTGTTGGGAATGGGAATACATCTCTTGTATATGTTCCATCAGCTGCTCTAATAGTAGTTGCTGGCATTATTTTGGTAAAATAATCCGTTGGATTTACAACAAGTAAAACATTATTTATAGGTCTTGTTTTTCCGTTTGGAGATTGAGCTAACGTACTTAAAATAGTTCCATACGTAGTAGGTTTAAGGTCATTTACAGTAATAGGTGTTTTTAATGGATATACCCCTCCAGTAACTGTTACGTTATCTGCAACACATCTATCCATCCCTATAGGCTCATTATTTCCTGTTCCATCAACTATAGCAGTTTCAAGGGCCAAAGCTATTGATTCTGAAAGTACTCCCCTTACGTATGCATCTATCCACTCAGGACCTACGGATAACATATCTTTTGAAATAGGCATAAATGCCGACAATTTACATAGTGTCAAATCAATTTTTCCTATTGCTCCTGATAATTCTTTTGTTATTTCAGAATTTAAAGGCCCCCATGTGGCTAACTGTGTACCTTGTTTGTTTATAATCATCTTAGTTAAAATAGTTGTGTTAGTAAAATTAATAGCGTCAAGTAATGGGTGGGCTGATTTTATATCAGCAATTACATTCTCTATAACTGTTTCAGGGAACGCAGTATCAAGGCCTGTAAATGCTTGCTGTGGATTTGATGACTTCATAGCACCAATTATATTCTGATAGAATTTTGTTTCTTCTGCTGTTAACTGATGTACCCCACGTTTAGCAAGAATTGCACTATCCTGTGTTTTTTGATATGCAGCATATTCCTCCATTATATTTTTTTGTACTGAATCTGCAAAATTTGAAAATGCTTGTACAATAGCATTTTCATCTTCGCTCTTTAGAGCTTGAATTAAGTTCTCCCTTAGCTCCTGTTGTAATAAATCTTTGCTTTTCATTGTCATATTATCTTCCCTCCATTTTTTTATTAATTTTAAAAGCTGCCATTAATTTTTCAGCATTTGTTTTTTGATTTTTGAATTCCTCAGGTACTTTTATATCTGGTTTTAAGCTTTGCATTTGCTGTCTTATAGCTTCATTAAATCTTTGCTGTGCCTTTGTAATGTTTTCATTCTCCATACCTGCTATTTCATCGCAAAGCCCATATTTTAAGCATTGCTCAGCATTAAGCCAAGTTTGATTGTCTAAAAGCTGTGTTAATGTTTCTTCGCTTAATTTATCTCCAGCTTTAGCAAGATAACTTGAACAGCTCGCTTTATCTATTACTTCAAGATCGTTTGCTGCTTTCCTCAATTCTTCAGAATTTCCCCATGCAGCCATACTCGCATGATGTATCATCATTAAAGTATTAGGTCCCATAATAACTTTATCCCCTGCCATAGCAATTACTGAAGCTATCGAGCAAGCAAAACCATCTATATATACTATCTTTTGAGCTGGATGTCTTTTAAGCTGATTATAAATTGCTAATCCTTCTTTAACTTCCCCGCCATAAGAATTAATATAAATATTTATTTTATTTACTCCTTTGGCAGATTCTAATTGTTTTTGAATGTAATTAGCTGATGTTTGGCTTTCTATTTTTTCTCCAGTCCACCAATCTGTACTATCGCCTTCAACATAATCATAGATATACAAATCTAATGTATCAGCTTCTGTAGATTGCCTTATTAAATAAATTGGCTTTGGCATTTACTCTTCACCTCCCTTCACTGTTTGAATATCTGTATAATTTTTAGTCATCCAGTGTTTTTTGCTAAAATCAGTATTCAAAGGAATATCACCTGCCTTAATTCTTAATTCATCAATACTATATCCACCACTTGCAACAAGCTTATCAAATGCTTCTGAAATCGAGAAAATATCAATATGCTTTATGCAGGTAGTATCTATCTTTAAATATGAATTCTTTAAAAATACTTTCTTGCCATATCTCTTGCGGTTTATTTCTTCACTAATCAAATCAACTAAAGGATCTATACAGAAAGTTAAAAAATTATCTGTAAGTTTTCCTATATCTGCAATATCCCCTTTTAATAATGCTGGTGGTATTTTAAATGCTTGTGCTACTCTGTCAAATTCTTCTTCAATTATTTTTGAAATATCAACTAAATCACTTGTTGATTTTTTATTTCCTTCTCCATTCTGTTCTATATATTCAACGCCCTTTGGTATATGAATTACCGAATTTTCAGCTTCAAAATATGATTTAAAACGATTGTTAAATAAATCATCAACCTTCTTTTGAAATTCAGAATCTCCCGAAGGGGTTTTATCAACTTTTGCAATCCCTTTTCTTCCTCCAGAACGTTTATATTTACCTATTGCCATATTTAAGAGATTATTATAGCCTGTCATTAAATTACATAGGAGCTGCTGAATATCATTATTGCAATACTTAAAATATAAAACTTCACTCATTTTGAAACTTCTATCAAACTTCATTGTTCCTCTAATTACATTAGAGAAAATATTTTCAAATACTGCATATTCTGTTTGGGTAAAATCATCTGCAATTATAAGCTGACCATTTATATCCAAAACAAGACACTCGTTATAATAAAGCAACTTAGATATAAATTCTTGTATAAATTGGCTTGAATTCTGATTTTTATTGGGTTCCACGTTCCATAAATAATATTCATCTCCTTTAAACTCGTTACCGTTTGAATATGTTTTGAATTCACATTTACTTATAGCTCCTGATATTAAATTAATTGCAGAGCATATCGCAAAATCTCTTACTGCAAGCTGTACTTCTTGTGTAGTGATAGCTTGCTGATTAAGATATACTGTACTTTGTTCTATTCCAAAAAAATCCTTAATCCAATCAAAAAACCTCACTTTTCAACCTCCTTCTTCTAAAAAATGCTTTAATAAGTATAAACTCCAAAATCAAAGTCTATAGTTTCCCCACTATCCTCTAAATCTCCACTTACACACATAGCAGCTACAAACGCCATAAAGCCATCAGTTTTTCTACTTTTAGGTTCAATCTTGCCATAGGTTATGTTGCCGGATGCTGACGTTATAATACAAGCATTGTTTGTATACCAGCGCATCAGCGGGTTGTCTCCCCAAACAATATTATGATTTACGAACAAGCTTGTTATTACTGGGGCTATAAGCATTTGATTACTCGGTCTCATAAGCTTAATATTATTGGCACCATTCTTATCAGTATCAAATCCAACTTCCCGTAGAGCTTTTGCCAATAGTGTATATCTGTAATTATCCATGCCGAGAACAGTTATGTTATACTTTTTAGCCTGTTCAGCTAACCATCCAGCAGGAATTTCGGGTGGTATTTCGGGACCTTTCACAAAAGTTAACAACCCCTTTTTTTCCCATTCGCGCAAAGGTGCCTTAATTCTCCCTAAGTCATTACAGCTTTCACATACCCAAGTATGCGTTAGCCAATAGTATTTACCTTTATACCTAAAAAGTAATCCTGAAGTAACAAAGTCAGTTGTCTTAGCATAATCAAGTCCAGCTACACAGGTGCAACCTGTTAGGTCAGGTATTTTCTGGTTAGTAGCCAATATGTTTTCCCATGAAGTAACTTCAATATCTTTATTCCCTTGTGGTATATTCATCCTTTTAGTCATAAAAGATGAATTGCTTATCGGATCGTTTTTATAATCAACATATTCCCTTTCTATCTGAGCCCTAAGCTCAGGAAAGTAATGCAATGATGGGTTAGCTTTATCCCACATTTTAGGATTATCAACTTCTTTTTCATCATCAAGTTTACAGATAAAAGGCAATAATCCATTATCTGACATAACTCCATTTAAAATTTGCTGAGCTCTTGCTATAAGATGATCCAATGGACCATCTCTTACATCACCATTGGTACTTATTATTGTTGTCCTTGGATTTTTCTTTTTCCCTAATCCAGTCTTAAAAACATTTATTAGTCTATAATCTTCATATTGATGGTACTCATCAAAATCAACTTTACCGGGCCTCCCTCCGTCTTTAGTTTTTGCATTTGATGTTCTAAATCGTAATACAGAACCAGTTTTTAAGCACTTTATCATTTCCTTATTCCAATAAAAGTGATTCTTTAGTTTATTTTCATTTTCTTCAAGAATATTATAAATATCATCAAATGATGTTCTTGCTTGGTCCTTAGCATTAGCACAAATATCAATATTGTATTCTTTTATGTTGTTATATTCACTTATTAAGCAAAAATCTTCAAAGGATAAATAACCATTTTTACCAGCTCCACGCCCTACCAGTATAAACAAATCTGGCCATCTCAATATGCCAGGCTTAGAATAAGTGCAGTTATGAAGCGTAAAACAAAAAACTTCCCATTCTAATAATTTGAACGGAAAGTATTTTTGTAAACTTAGATATTTATGCAGTTGTTCTTCATCAACAAATATATTTCCATCATTAAAGCACTTTTCAACATAATCACACAGTAAAATTTGTTCCTTGCATACAGCAATTTTTCCACTTCGAACCAAGTCAATATAATTTTGAATTTCTGGTATTAACTTTTTAGAGCTCATCGTCATCACTTACCACATTATCAGTCGTTAATCCTAATTCCTTTAATATTGACAATTTTTGTTTATTATACATGAGAGCATTTTTTACGGAGGGATTCTCTTTTTCATATTCCTTTCCTGAAGCGGATATCGCATTATATACATATCCTCGCTTTTTAATATCCTTCTGCATAGCCTTTTCCTGCTCCCAATACCAACAGTAATCATCAATTAAGCTTATAAAATGTTCGACATTAGCTCCTTTATCCTGCAATTGTTTAATCAGTGATTCTCTTATTTTTTTTGCACTTGCCATTATACCATCCCTCCTTTCACTCAATTTTTCCTCGCGCGCGAGAAATATCTGTTTTGTCTTCCCTGCTGCCCGTTCTCCCTATAAGCAAAGTTTTTTGATTTTTTTCACCTGGGGGGGTGACTACCATCTTTCCTCGTTCAATTGTTCTTTAGGAATTTGTTTATGATGTATATTAAAATGACACTCTTCACATACAGCCATCAAATTACTTTTAGTTAAAGCAAGTTCTGGATGCTGCCTTAAAAATTTAATATGATGTACCGTTACTGCTGGCGTATATACTCCCTTATCCTTACATATCTGACATTCATA
This sequence comes from Caloramator quimbayensis, assembly GCF_900167605.1. GTDB lineage: Bacteria > Bacillota > Clostridia > Clostridiales > Caloramatoraceae > Caloramator_B > Caloramator_B quimbayensis. The sequence continues at coordinate 15,319 of NZ_FUYH01000038.1, forward strand.
ATGTTGTTCACTCAATACTTCTTGTCTTGTATGTTCCCATAGAGCTGAGTTATAAAAAGCTTTTATGTTATTATTTTTTATTAACAAATTAATCCATTTAATTAATTCTGTTTCTGTCATTAATTTCACCTACTTTACCACATAAAAAAGAGCTCTATTAGGAGCTCTCTATATCAAGTTATTCTTTACCATTAAATGAAAATTTTTATATAATGTACTTGACATTCGCATAGTATAATGATATAATATAATTGTAAGGAGGAGGTGATAAGAATGAAAAAGAAGAAATCAAAAGGGAGAGATAAAAAAGAAATAATCCAGTTTCTAACCGCAATCACTAACTTGATTATTTCAATTATCAACTTAATCTACTTACTAAGGGCTAAAAAATAGCCCTTAGTCTCCCTTTAATTTCTTCTATCTTCATATTATCACATCCTCAATATATTTAAAAGGAGGTATAATTTTGAAAAATATTGAGAAACTTACTATCGCTATTAGTATTATTAGTTTGGTTATTAGTTTAATAAATTTAATCATTTTAATAAGAAGGTGATTGTATGTATCAATTTAATTCAAAAGAAGAACTAAAAAAATTTTTGTCTGAAGAAATAATAAACACTGCTGAAGCAGTACAAATTCTAAATTGTACCCGTCAAAACATTGATGACCTCGTAAAACGTGGTAAATTGGTCCCAATTAAAATTTTCCCACGTGATAGGTTGTTTTTCAAATCTGATATTCTTGAGCGACTTAAATAAATATCAACGTATTTGTTTATATGCCCCACCCTTCCCCCGCTTATATACAGGAGCATCTTCCATCAGATTTTTTAAATCATAAAAGGAGAGGTGCTCCTTCTTCTTATCTTGATTATTAGACTGCTTTCTCTTCTTAGCATAATTCTTATCATTTAATTTTTTATAAACATCTGACTGTTGTAGTTTTATAATTCCATCAATTTTCAACACCTCTCCCTCCTTAAAATCAATAATTTGTTATAATTAATTCCTTATATTTTCCTCTTGCACTTTGTTCTCTCGACACCGAATAATTAACCTCAACTTCTTTTATATTAAACCCTCTATACCATTCTTTAACCTCTGGATGGTCATTTATTGTTAGAAGAAATTTACCTTTTAAATTTTTTAACATAGTATTTAAAAGTAAATGTTCTTTCCTTTCGAACTCTATTCCATATCCATCTGTTTCAAAATAAGGAGGATCACAAAAGAAAAAAGTATGATTTCTATCATACTTGTCTATAACTTTTTCAAAGCTTAAATTTTCAATATAAGTATTTCTTAATCTATCTTTTACAAGCTTTAAATATTCGGTTTCAAATATTTGAGGGCTAGGTCTATTCGTTGTCGCATATCCGAAATGTTTACCTTTACTTGCAAAACTTTGTGATAAAATAAAAATAAATCTAACTGCTCTTTGAACATCAGTTAATGATTTTATATCAGTATTTATATAATTATCAAAAACATCTCTCGCACTTACTTCATATTTCAGCAATCTTGAAATTTCAGCCTCATGATATTTCATCATTTTAAACAGATTAACTATTTCTTTATCAATATCATTTATAACCTCAACCTTTGAAGGTTCCTTCCCAAAATACACCCATCCTGCTCCGAAGAATAATTCAACATAACAAATGTGTTCAGGTATCATTTCTATAATTATTTTCCTTAATTTTGACTTTCCTCCCATTCTCGAAATAGGCGGTTTTAACATAAAAATCAGCTCCTACTATTTATTTTGGGTTTATTTATATTTCATACCGCCCGTCACACCAAAATAAATATAGAGCTACAGAAAAAGCACCAGTTTTATAACCAGTGCTTTTAATCATTATCGCTTTGGCTCTATTATATCATATATAATGTCAAATACCATGACATAAAATTGAC
>NZ_FUYH01000021.1 GCF_900167605.1 Caloramator quimbayensis
ATTCTAAAACATCAGGTAGCTTAGCCTTTATATCTGTTTTGCTGAAGCTCTCGCTTTCTTAGCTGTCGGCACAGCGAACCCTTGAAAAACAAATCAGACAAATGGTATGCTGAATTTTTCGAGGGCTTATTTGTGCTGCCCTTATATCTGTTCCCTTCGCCCTCGTTAAGATCTCTTTACCATTTGGATGATGTTTGTCAAGGGCGACAGCTGCGCTACGCGCTTTTTTGAGTAACCACATTTTTACAATCAGTGATTTTTCATAGAACTTTTGACATTACCTATACATATAAACATTTTGTTTTAGATTATGATATAATATTAAGAAGTATACAACAACCCTTATAGATATTATCTATAATTTATATAGAAATTATATTATTTTAAAATAATAAAAAGGAAGGTCAATATGAATAATCTTTCTTGGAACAATATAAAAAACTTAAATGAAGAGGAAATAACATATATGCTTTATCTTGAGGGAAAAAGCATAGATATTATTAGCAGAATAAGAAATATGGAGAAAAACACAATTGAAAAACAAATAATTGAATGTAAAATAAAATATAGAGTGTTTGAAAATTCTAATTCAGAAAAGGACATAATAAATAAGCTTAAAAGATGTCATAAAAACGAAAGGCAGTCAATTATAAACCTTCTTTCAAATAAGGATAAAGAAAATCTTGAAAATTATCTTTTAGATAATCTTTTTAATGCTGCAAAGGAAGACTGCGGTTTTTATATTTGGCTTCTTGGAGAATTAAAGAGCAAAAGGGCGCTTCAGCCAATATACGCATTTTTAAAGTGTAATGATGGTAATATAAAGAGAATTTGCTGCTCAGCCATTGGAAAGATTGGAGATATTTCTTCAGAAAACCTTCTTATATCATGTTTAAGCGATTCAAGGCCTCAGGTTGTACAGTATGCAATAAAGGCTCTTTCTAAGATAAAAAGTCAAAAATCTGTTTTCTATCTTAATAAAATAGCAGAAGATGAAAATCAAAGGGAATATGTTAAAAATGCTGCAGTATCAGCTATAGAGGAAATTACAAAGGGTGATAATTTTGAATAAAGAATGTTTTACTGTTTTAAATCAAGTTGAAGTATCTTTTGAGGAAAAAAAATCAATTTTCATATGCAACATTAAAAGAATTGAAAATGAAAATGAAGCAATGGAATTTATAAATCAAATAAAGGAAAAATATAAAGATGCTACTCACAACGTTTATGCATATATAACAAATAACGGAATATCGATGAGATACTCCGATGATGGAGAACCTCAGGGAACTGCTGGTCCTCCTGTGCTTGAAGTTTTAAAACGCGAAGGATTAAACGATGTTGCTGCAGTAGTTACAAGATATTTCGGAGGCACACTTCTTGGCGCATCGGGGCTTATTCGAGCCTATGGTGCATCATGTAAAATGGGAGTCGATGCTGCTAAAAAGGTTAAAAGATTAGAAGGATGTATTTTTGAAATGATTTTTGATTATGATAAATATGGGAAAATACAAAACTACCTTCAGAAAAAAAATATTATAATAAAAAATTCTGATTTTCTTGAAAAAATAAATTTAATCATCGTCTGTTTAAAGAAAGATTTTGATAAAATTAAATCCGACATGATTGAACTTATGAATGGTAATGACATATGCAGCTTAAAATATGATATAATGTGTTATGTAGATGATGATAATAAAATTATGGAGGTTTAATATGGAAATATCCGAGTTTAAATCAAAAAAAATATGGGCTGTAGTAGGTAGCATACATAACAAAGAAAAATTTGCTTATAAAATCTACAAATTTCTTCAAGAAAAGGGATATATAGTTTATCCTGTTGACCCCTCGGGTAAAAGCATTGACGGTAAAAAAAGTTACACATCTCTTCTTGAACTTCCAGAAATTCCAGATGCTGTTGATATGGTTATAAATCCTGTAAAGGGTGTTGAGTATATTAATCAAATTAAGCAGCTTGAAATTAAGTATCTATGGTTCCAGCCTGGTGCAGAAAGCATGGAACTTATTGAAAGAGCATCCTCAAGCGGAATAAATGTTGTATATAACAAATGTGTACTTGTAGAGTTTAAATAATCATTTAAGGGATGAGCAATTATTTCACTCATCCCTTTGTTTTCTCTATAATTTTTCATTTAACACTTATAGAAACTAACTCTTCGGTATTTGGCTCAGTTTCCTATGTTTTTTTATAAATTATATGGTTATTTAATATATTCTTTACCATAAAAATCAATTTAATTCAATAATAACTTTTCCATTTTTATCTGCAGCCAAGCTCCTTCCAAGGAAGAAGTCTTCTTCCTTTTCCCATTTTGCACTATAGAATATAAAGTCTTTTTTCACTTCATAAACATAAAGAAGCTCTCCCTTTGCTATAACCTTTTTTTCTTTTCCATCTAATGAAGCTTTATAAAGTTTGCCCCTATCAAAGCTGTCTATATAGTAAATTTCATCACCTACCTTAAAACTTACTGATTTTATATCTGAAATTTTAGTAATTTCTTTAGTTATTGTATTCATCCTATATAATAGCATATCATCATCAGCATTGGTATAATATATATATCCATTTTTTATATCAAAATTTCCAATCCATTCATCCCCTGTATCTCCTAAAACCCTGCTGTTTATTATTTTTTTCCCATCCTTATAAAGACATAAGTCCTTTTCGTTTATATAATATACCGAAGAGTCATCCACTTTAAAATCGTATATCCCTCCTGATACTATCTTTCCTTTATCAGTACCATCAAACTTTACTTTATATATTCCATCACTTAATAGAAAATAAAAATAGTTATTATAAAAAATCTTTTTAAAAGAATTAAAGTAATAGCTGCATATTTGCTTATCTTTATTATCTAATTTATATTCCTTTCCGTTTATACTAATCTTATAATATTTATTGTTAGAAAAATAATAAATATAGCCGTTTAATAAATAAAATCCATCGGAAGGATCTATACTTCTTTTAGCTATACAAACCCTTCCTGTACCATCCTTGTTAATCCTATAAAGTTTTTTATTATCCGAATCATTTATATAGTAAACATACTTATCATCAACAATCATACCTGATAAAAGCATTCCATCTGTATAAACTCTGCTGTTTACTATTTTCTTTCTATCCTTACCATCATTTTTTACCCTATATATAAAACTATCCCTTTGGTCAATATAATAGATATAATTCCCATCTAAAAAATACATCTTTGGAATAATAAACTTAATATCTCTATTTTCTTTAATGGCATCTGCAAAAACTGCGGAATTAAAGCTAAGATATAATAAAATCAAGCAAAAAATAAAATAAACCCTAAGTTTTCTTTTCATATTCATTACCTCATCACTCTGTATTTCTTTCTAAATATATTCTTTAATCAAATAAATATTCCTTCCATTTTTAGGTAATGAATCGTGCACAAAATTATAGTATATATTTACATTAGCTATCAATTATTAATGTTTACCAATAATTTTTTTGTAAAACATCATAGTAAAACATCATAAAAATATTTTTTTCCCTAAAAAATCTAAATCATTAATATAATAATGTAATTACAATAGATTTATGTCATATGGCTTCAACAAAATATACAATTTTTATATTTTATATTCAACAGCTTTCCTTTCTTTAAAATAAACTGGAATAAGATTTGCTTCCTTTACTATTTCACAAGCCTCCTTCAAGCCTTTTTCAATATCCGATGCTCTATGGCTGTCAGAGCCGATGGTAACTGTTTTTCCCCCAAGTTCTTTAAACCTCTTATAAATTTTTAAAAGGTTTAAATATGCTTTTTTATCATCAATCCTTCTTGTATTTACCTCGAGGGATATTCCTTTTTTGACAGCATACCTTAACACTTCATCTATATATTCTCTATGTTCATCATAGTATATTTCTTTATCATCATATCTTCCATATCTTGCAATATAATCTATATGCCCGAGGCAGTCAATAAAATCATGGGTTTTAAGGCAATTTAGCATGAAGTCAAGGTATTCTTCATATGCCATCTTTTTACTCTTTTCAGCATAATATTCATCATAAAATATATCATATCCATTAACAACATGAATTGACCCTAAAACATAATCGAAGGAATAACCCTCTGCTATTTTCCTGTTTTGGCTTTCATAATCGTTTCTCATACCGATTTCTATTCCAAGAAGAAGCTTTTCGCTTCTATATTCACTATATTCCTCAAAAAATTCATCAACATTAAAGGTAAATCTTCCATCCTCATACAGTCCTAAATCCATATGGTCAGTTACTATAATTCCAACTCCGGTTTTTCTTGAAATATCTATTGCCTCTTTTATATCCATATTACAATCCGATGAAAATTTGGTGTGAATATGACAGTTAAACATATTAATACCTCCGTTTTTTAATACTACATCTAAGAGTATACAGCAATATAATAAATATTAAAAGTAAAGCCTGTAATGCTTTTTGCATTACAGGCTTTATATTATGCTCCTTCACTTAAAAATCTATACTGAGTCATGTAAAGGTCGTAGTATAATCCTTTACATCTTAAAAGTTCATCATGAGTTCCTTCCTCAATTATTTTTCCTCCGTCAACAACCATTATCCTGTCTGCATCCCTTATTGTTGAAAGTCTGTGGGCTATTACAAAGGAAGTTCTTCCATATAAAAGCTTTTTAATTCCTCTTTGTACTATTCTTTCAGTAAAGGTATCAATATTTGAAGTTGCCTCATCAAGTATCAAAATTCTCGGATTTGAAAGAAGTGCCCTTGCAAAGGATATTAGCTGCCTTTGGCCAACAGAAAGTCTCGATCCTCTTTCATTAACCTCAGTATGATATCCATTTTCAAGTTTCATTATGAATTCATGGGCTCCTACCGCCTTTGCTGCAGCTATTACTTCTTCATCGGAAGCATCAAGCTTTCCATATCTTATGTTTTCCATAATAGTAGTTGAAAAAAGAAATGTATCCTGAAGCATAATTCCCATTTGGCTTCTTAAAGATTCAATATCGACATCTTTTACATTTTTACCATCTATTAAAACCTCTCCCCTTTGTGCATCATAAAATCTGCTGATTAAATTAACTATTGTAGTCTTGCCGGCTCCAGTTGGTCCAACAAGGGCAATGGTTTCCCCAGAGTTTACCTTAAAGCTTACATCATCAAGCACGACTCCTCCATCCTCATAGGAAAAGGTAACATTTTTAAATTCAACATTTCCTTTAATCCTTGGCATCTTTACAGCATCATGTATGCTTACAATATCAGGCTTAGTATCGAGAATTTCAAAAACCCTCTCTGCAGCTGCAAAGTTAGTTATTAAAGAATTATAAAAGTTGCTTATATTCATTATAGGTCTCCAGAACATTCCTATATAGGATGTAAAAGCTACTAATGTTCCTACGGTTATATTTCCTTTATCTATAAGTTTTACACTATACCAATATACAAGAACAATACCTATTCCTGATGAAAACTCAATTAATGGCCAAAACAAATCCCCAAGTTTTACAGCTTTCATAAAAGCTCCCATCATCTCTTTTACAAGCTCTACAAAAGCTTTAGATTTTTTTTCTTCAAAGGTAAAGGACTGAACTACCCTTATACCAGAAAACTCCTCATGGGTAAAGGCATTTACGCTGGATCTTTTAGTTCTAAATACCTGCCACCTTTTTCTGCTCACTGTTTCAATAAAGAACATAGATAGTGCAAGAAAAGGAAGTATAACAATCGCCGATAGGGCAAGCTTATAATTCATAGAAAACATAACTATAGTTACACATATAAGCGTTAAAAGCTCAGGAATAAAGCTCGTTACGCTGTTTGTAAAGAGCTCCTGAAGGGAGTTAATATCCCCAATTACCCTCGCAAGTATTTTACCAACTGGCCTGCTGTCAAAAAACTGAAAGGATAGCTTTTGTATATGAGAATAAAGCTCATGTCTTATTGTAAGAAGTATGTTATTTGATATAGATGCCATGCTCTTTATTCTTATTCTCGATGCAAACATTGCAATAAGGTTTATCCCAACCATAAAAATCCCTATTTTTAAAAGCCCTTTCAAATCATCACCTGCAATATATTTATCTATTGCTGTCTTTAAAAGATAAGGATTGGCTATATTACATGCCATTACAAAAATCATAAGAAGTATTACTATAAATACTTTAAATTTATAGGGCTTCATATATTTAAAAAGCCTTATAGTAATCTCAAAATTAGATTTCTTTTTAATATCTTCATCCTGTTTAACTATATTTTTAGCCATTATATCACCTGCCTGTTAAATTCTTCAAAATCCTTAAACTGCTCGCAGTAAACTTCATAATATTTTCCTTTTTTCTTTAAAAGTGTATCATGATTTCCTCTTTCAACTATTCTTCCGTTTTCAAGGAATATTATCTCATCAGCGTTTTTAACTGCAGATATCCTGTGAGCAATTATAAACGTTGTAATTTTTTTATCGCCGTGGTAAAGATTTTTAAGAAGCTGATATTCAGTTTCTGTATCGAGAGCTGAGGTTGCATCATCAAGAATTAATACCTTTGCATTCTTTAAAATAGCCCTTGCAATAGATATTCTCTGCTTTTGCCCTCCAGAAAGGCCTATTCCTCTTTCTCCTATTATTGTTTTATAACCATCTTCAAACTCCTCAATAAAATCATGGGCACAGGCTTTTTTACACGCTTCATATATTTCATCCAATGATGCATCGATATTTCCTATCCTTACATTCTCCTCAATTGTTTCAGAAAATAAAAAGGTATCTTGTGAAACATAGGCTATATTTTCTCTTAACTGCTTTAAATCCATATCTCTTATATCAACGCCATCGAAAAGAACTTTTCCATCGCTTACATCATAAAATCTTCCAATAAGGCTTACTAATGATGTCTTTCCTGAACCTGTTGTACCCATTATGGCAATAGTCTGCCCCGGCTTTGCCTCAATATTTATATTTTTTAAGACATATTCATCATTATATTTAAAACTTACATCTTCAAAGTTTATTTGGCCTTTAATTTCCTTTAGCTTTACTGCATTTTCACTATTTTTTATTTCAGGTTCTAAGTCCATAATGTTAAATATCTTTTTAGCAGAAGCACTGCTTTGAGCCATAACGTTAGTAATCCAACCAAGCATTCTCATAGGCCATATAAGCATCCACATATATCCATTAAATTCAACAAGAGTACCAAGTGACAGCCTTTCACCTATAACAAGCATTCCTCCAACAGAAATAACTATTATAATCGATATATTGCTTAAAAATTCCATAACGGGAAAATGATTTGCAATAATTCTCGCCTGCTCCATATTTAGCTTATAACTTGTTTTATTCATTTCAAGAAACTTCAATATCTCATGTCTTTCCCTTGCAAAGGCTTTAACAAGTCTAACTCCTGCTATATTTTCCTGAGCTGTTGTATTAAGAATAGCAGCCTGATCGCTTATTTTTTCATAGGCCTTATCTATTTTCTTTTCAAGCATCAATGCAAAATACGCAATAAAGGGCATTGTTACAAGGCTGATAAGCGCAAGTCTATAGTTTATTTTAAAGAGTATTATAGAAGCTGTAATAAAATATATGCAGTTTTCAATAAAAATCCTGGTTCCAAAGGAAACATTTCTCCATACATTATCAACATCTTCTCCTATTCTCGACATAAGTTCCCCAGTATTCATTCCATCAAAATACTTAAATGGCAGGCTTTGTATATGCCTAAAAAGGTCTCTTTTTAAATCAATGCTGACTAATGATGAAAGATAGTCAAATAAATACTCATTTATATATCCTAATATGGACCTTGTTATGGATATTCCGCCTATCCCCAAAAGAACCATTACTAATAATTCTTTTTCTTTACCCCTTATAACTCTATCCACCATTATCTTTGAAAGATAAGGATTAAACATATCAAGAGCAATGCTTAAGAGCATCGCAGTAAAGGGTATTATAACATAAATTTTATACTTTGATACATACTTAATTAATACGCGTTTCATTAACTGTCCCCCCTATTAAAAAATAAAAGACCAGGATAATCCCATGGTCTTATAAAGTCATAAATAGTAAAAAGAATATATGCATAAAATAAGGCCATGGGTACTCAACCCACGACCTGTTGTTACACCTTCACATATTAGATATAACTCTGTCCACGGAGGCAGGCTGAGAATTTAGTTTTTGACGCAAAAAAACTTACAGAATATGCATTAGCATTGACTAATCTTTGATTATTAACTCTTAATTTAATCATAATCGCTACCTCCTTTTCTTAAAATTCATAATTTTAGTTTACTTCATTTTACCAGTACTGTCAATAGATAATAAAATCCTTCTGAATAAAAATATTTAGAAGGATAAATAATATATATGTAATTTATTTTGGAGGTGTTTATATGAATCAAATCAATAAAAGCATTGGTTGTAACGTTACAGAGTGCAAGTATCATGCACAAAATGAACCCTACTGCTCCCTTGATAGAATAGATGTTACCCATCATGAAGAGCCGGCAAGAACAAAAGAAAGCACCGACTGCCACAGCTTTGAACCAAAAAGATAAAAACAGGCTGCCTTAAGAAAAATTCCTTAAGGCAGCCTGTTTAATTATTTTGTATAGTCCTTCAAAATATATCCAATTTTACCATTAAAGTTTATTTTATACCAGCCGTTTACTTCATCTATAACCTCCACTTTTGTACCCTTTGCAAGCTTACCTAACTCTTTTCCTTTTATCGATGCTGTATCCCTTACGGTTAAGCTTGAAGCTGTAATCGTTACATATTTTGTTTTAAGCTTTACAACATCCACTTTGCATTTTGCAGTTAATCCTTTAAATTCAACCGTAATTTCCCCTGAAACATCTTTATAGGTGCTGCTTGCTGTAAATACTCCATTTTTTATACTTCCAAGTATATTATCAACTTTAAAATTTATAAGACTATTATCTATATCATAGGAATTGCCATAAATATCATAGGCTGCAGCTTCTAAAGTTACGCTTTTTCCTGATAATATAGAAATATAGGATGGAATTAAACTAAATCCCGCAGGTATAATATCATTTTTATCTGTAACAATAATTTTAATTTCTGCTGTTTTACCTAATAGATTTGCCCTTATATTAGCAGTTCCAGCTTTCAAAGTTTTTATAACCCCAAACTTATCCACTGAAACAACTGAAGGGTTATCCGTCTGCCATACTACATCCTTTTCCCTAAAGGATGTTAAAGGTATTATATAATCGCTATAAAGCATTGAGAAATCACCGTATAAGTTAATCTGTTTTGTGCATCCTGCAGGAAGTTTCATCTCTCCAGAAATATCCTTTAAAGTATCAAGTATAGATATATTTTGAACTACAGGTACAACCTTTTTGTATACGCTGTTTCCTGATACAGTAAATTTAGTATAGGATAAAAATCCTCCATCTTTTGGGCTTACATATCTTTTGTTTCCAGCATTTCCGTCTATTGTATAGACAACTCCTCCTACGCTATAGCTTTGAAACACGTGAAGATGTCCAAATACCACATTTATGTTCTTTGAAGGATATTTCTTTTTGTAGTCGCTGAGCATGCTTTCAAGCTTTGATGCATCTGATGAAACCATTTGATGTCCTGTTTTAAAGCTGTCCCTTGTTGGAACATGGGTATATATAAATATATTATTCTTATTTGTTTTATTAAGAAGCCTTTGAAGGTAGTCAAACTGGGTTGGGTCAGATGCTGTAATGCTTTGACCTATTGCACTGTTTAAAGATATAAAAAGAGAATTTCCAAATTCAAAGCTGTAGGTTGGAGAGCCAAAATTTTTAATATAGTTGTTTAAGTTTCCTGAAAAGGCTTCATGATTCCCTGCATTAAACATTATAGGCTTATTTTTAATTATTGAAACTTCCTTCTGCGCATCCTGCCATTCATCCTGTGAATCATTATCGATTATATCTCCGTTTTGTATAACAAGCTGTGAATTATCGCTGTTTATTATATTGTAAATCTCATAGGCATAACCTTCATCATGGCTGTCTGAAACAAAGGATACAGTAAAATTCTCTCCATTATCCGGTCCTTTAATTGGGTCAACTGTAAACTTATATGTGATTTTATCCGACATATTTCCTGCTTTATCCTTTGCATAAATTAATACTGTATGCTCTCCCTTTGAGAGATTTTCAGGCAGTGCATATCCCCATCCAGAATTCCAATCATAATAAGCAGAGAGTCTTTTATCATCAACATAAACAAAAATATCTGAACTTAAAACTCCTGAGCGGTTGTCCTTTATGTTAAAACTAATTCTCGGTGTTGATGTTTTTACCACTGAGTTATTTAATGGAGTTATATTGCTTATTACTGGGCTTTCAACATCCTTGTCAAGGTCAACAGTAAAAGTTCTTTTAAAATATGGATTAGCACTATTTGACAGCTTATCAGATGCTTCAACTTCAAAAGTATGAATTCCCTTTGTAAGGTTTTTAGCATTGTATGTTAAAACCCCTGTTGCTTCATTAAATGATGCAGTAACAGCTTTTCCATCAAGCCTTGTCCTAATAGACTTTTTATCAACCCCTGATTTATCTTTTATGCTTAATGATATCACTGTGCTGCTGCTATATACGTTTTTATCCGGTTTAAAATTATAAAACTCAGGTCCCTTAAAGTCTTCATTGTCAGTATAGGTAAACCTTATATCATCAAAATATACAGTTCCCTTATAGCTTAGGCTTTTATCGCATTCAACCATATAGAAATAATCGAGGGATATTGGAAGAGGCATATCAGATGGAATGTCAGCATCAACATACTTCCATCCAGTCCAGTTAATTCTTTGTACAATATCCACTGTTCTTTTATTAGATTCTCCATCGGTTAAAACTGCCCTAAGCCAAGGTGCACGTCCATCTCCATACACCCACATTCCTATCTTTTTAGGTCTTACAAAGGTAGTATAAAGATTATTTATATCATTTCCATTTTTATCTTCAAAGGTTGGTCTTATATTAATCGTCCCATTATACTGCTTTGTCCAGCCTTTAGTATCATAGCTTACCTTTAAGCTGTACTTTCCGCTTTTAGATACTCCTGATGCTATTGAAGCCGTTCCCCCAATATACCCATCTATGTTATAGCGTTTTAAATCGTTATGCTCAAAATTATCTATGACCATAGAATCCTGACCAACTATAACATTAATTGATGCCTTTAATCCTCCAGCCTCTGCAGTTACTGTACCATAGCCTTTTTTAGAAGTTATATTTAAAACTCCATTGGAATCTATGGTCCCTATGTTTCCTGTAACGCTCCATTTTGCTGCAGAGCTGCTAATTATAACAGGTATTTCTCCATCGCATTTAGCATCAAGATAAAATTGTTTTTTCGCTCCAGTTTGAAGTAAAACAGGGCCGTTTTCTTTGATGCTAAGTGAGTCGAGAGTATCAACGACATTAACATAAGCTTTTCCAGATGTAGATTTTAAGGAAGCAATAACATTCCCCTCAGATGCCTTTGATGCTGCCTTAAAATTCCCATTTGAATCTATGCTGCCAATTCCCCCTTCAGTGCTCCATACTATACTGCTATTTGAGAGGTTAATAGGGTTTAAATTAGTATCTACTCCCTTTAGATTAAACTTGAAATTAGAGTTTTTATAAATATAAATATCCTTGTCAACTATTATGTCTCCTGCTTCATAGGTTTTTGAGCTGCTGCTTACAAACAATATACCATTGGTAATGGCTCTTTCCCTTCCATCAGAAGGCCTGTTTACTACATCTATAAAATTATTTCCATAGAGCCTTACATTCATCTGTGTTGAGCCTCCGCCATCTAATGCAGCGGCTGTTACTGCTCCCATATCAAGCATTACCTTTGCCATTTCACTAAAGGTTATTCCATCGCTTATTCCTGAAGAAGGCTTACCATAATCCACAGCAACCGCTATTATTTTGTTATCCCTTGTAATGCCAACTGCACTTCTTGCCTTTCTTGCTGTTACCTGAGAATAGGCTGCACCGTTTTTTACCATTTCATCAACTGTTAAGGCTCTCCCATCCTTTACAATATATGCATAGGTTCCAATAGCCTCATTAATTCCCTTTTTATTAAAATCAAATTTAAATTTTATCTTGTCCCCTTCTTTCACATGGGACTTTATCCAGTCAAATTTAGTCCCGTTGCTTGCAATAACTACGCAGTCCTCAGGTATTTTGATGCTTTTGCTGCCAATACCTAAAGATTCAACGATTCCTTCATATTCAACTCCAAGTTTTATAGGAGATTTTACTCCCCTGACTATTGTTAATGCTCCATTTGATGCATAGCTTGAAAAGTCAATATTTTTACTTTCATTTATTTGAGGAGTTAAAACTATTATATTATTTTTATAGCTCTCTCTATTAATATTAAATATATCAACAGTTTCTCCATTCGCTGTCAGTTTGCCTTCCATGTAAATATTCTCAATAAAAGGCTTTTTATTTTGATCTATTCCAAATGCAGGATATATCTTCTCTTCACTTCTTGCAAAATACCCTGCAAGTATTGCACCCTCTTTTATCTGAGGTCCTGTACTGACACCTGTTGTCATGCTGAACATATCACCATTGATACCTGCCACAACGTTGTTTCCCTTAAATATCTCCCTTTGTATCTGCTGCGTTAATGTGTTATATTTGTTAACCGTATCCTTAGCCTTAGAAAATATTACGTTTACATCACTATCCTTTAAATCTGCTGTAATGATGTTCATCCTCTGCTTTACATTTGAAGATGTATAAATCTGCTTTTCAGTATATATAATGCTCTTTGCAATTTGCTTATTATAAAGTTCAATCTCTGTACCCTTTACCTTTTTTACATCGAAAGCAAAAATTCCTGCTGTAAAAAGCAGGGCTGTTAATAATGAAAATACTCTTTTCTTCCCCTTCATTACATCACCCTTTACCCTTATGTTATTTTTCATCATTATTCCAAAGCCTCCTTATACTGCATTCTACAAAATATGACGCTCAAAATATACATAATGTTCCAAAAAACACAGGCATAAAAATAGGGCATTAATGCCCTATTCAAAAACATTTATTATATCTTTAAAAATATCCTTATTTTCTTTTATCTTAACCTCGCTCCCGAGAACGCAAATATATTCATGCTTCATTACATCAAATAAAAGTCTGTCAAAGCTTCTTATATCTTCTACAGTCGTATCTAAAACCTCATCTCTTTCCCTTTGCAAATCCTCCTGTGTTAAATGGGTTATATAATTTATATCTGCCCTCTCGCCTTTGCCCGCTGGAGTTAAAGGATAATCGAGTTTTCCTATGGTTCCTATTATATATTTAGTCATCTCCCTTTCATCAGCATCAAAGTTCTTTAAATATTCAAAGACGCTGTTATATACCGACAGAGTTTCTTTAAGGTTTGGATCTCTATAGGATACAAAGGCTAAATTTCCTGTTCTGTCAATCCTCATAAAACATCCATAGGCTCCTCCCTGAACTCTTACACGATTCCAAAGATAATCTCCTGATAATATAGTTCTTAAAACCTGAATCCTTCCTGTATAGCCATACCCTTCCTTCATAAAATTATATCCCTTTGCAACGTACTGAACATTTCCTGGAGTTAAAAGTCCTTCGTTTTTAGCTTCTAAATCGAATTCATAATTAACAGGATTATATTTTCTGTTTCCAATATATTTTAAAAGCTCCCCTGAATTTTTCTCGAATACTGAATAGTCGTTTTCCTCTGTTGTAACGCTTATAATAAGATTATCCTTATTGAATATAATATCTGCAGTCTTTTTAAGGTTTGATATAATCTCATCAGCTCTATTATCATAGTTTTTCTCGATATCTGACAAGAATTTATAATAACTGAGTCCGTAAAGTTTTTCTACATATGCACCTGATTTTGAAAAATAAGAAAAAAGTCTCATAGACGATATAAGATGTCCCGATTGGGATATTCTTATCTCGGATCTTGATTTAATTTCTTGAATTATTTCTTTTAACCTCTTTTTATCATCAAATTTAGATTTTCCTACAATTTGACCTATAAGCTCTATAAGATTTGGAATCTTATCACATAAAGCCTTTGATTTTACTATTAATTGAGGATAAAACTCATCAATGTTTCCTTTTCCCTGATAAACCTCAACTCCAAAGTATATACCCCCAGTGCTTAAATTTATCTTTTTAGAAAGCTCTGAGTAACTATACTTTTCAGTATCTATCTTTCCTAATACATCAGAAAGTAAAGCTGCATAGGGTAAAAGCTCATAGGGCACAGCACCTGTATTAAAAAGAAGGTTTATATAGGCTATCTCATTAGTAAATATTGGATGAAAAAGAACCTTAACTTCATCTAAAGCCCTTTCCTCTATAGGAAGAACCTCTGCCTTAGGATTTATATCTTTAATTGAAAGCAGTGGAAGTTTCTCAAGGTCTTCCTTTGAATCCGGCTCTTCCTGTCTTTTTTTCAAAGCCTTAGTCTGACTGATTATATTTTCTATTTCATCTTCACTCATACTCTTTTTAATATCTGAAAGTTTTCTTTTAATATCCTCTGCCTTTTTCTCGGCAAGGCCTTTTTTAGGCACGAGGGATAAAAGAAGACTATGAGTGTTATTTAAAAGATACTCTTCAATAAGTTTTTCAAAATAATCTGTTTTCACATTCTCTTTAATTTTACTTAATGTTTTCCCATACTCAAGATGCATTGAGGGATTTTCATCATAGAGCCAGCTGTCCATAAGTTTTACATCGAATAAAAGTCCCTTAGGAAGCCCCTCTTCATCAGCTTCCCTTATTTCAAATTCTCTTTTATTAATGGAAGCCTCTATAAGCTCCTTATCTATGCCTTCTTTAACAAGCTTTCTTAAAGTATCAAAAACAACCTCTTTAAATTTTTCTTTCATCTCTATATTTGAGTTTTTAACTACTATTGTAAATACAGGCTGCATTATGCTCGAATCGAATTGTCCAAAAACATCCTTTCCTATATTAGCTTCAATAAGCGCTCTTTTTAGCGGTGCAGCGGGGGTTTCAAGAAGAAGGTGTTCAAGTATATTCATAGCGAGATAATTCTGTGCATCCGTAGATTTTCCTGTAACAAAGCTAAGGCTTAAAAAGGTTTTATCCTTTTCTTCCTCATTTGGAGTTATAGGGTACTCTAATGATACCTCCTTCATAGCATCAAAGGGTTTTTGCTCATTAATCCTCGAATCAACTTCTATCCTTTCAAAATCCTTTAGGTATTTTTCGTTTAAAAATTCAAGTTCTTTAAGTGTATCTCCATCTCCATAAAGATATATGTAGCTGTTTGAAGGATGATAATATTTCTTATGAAACTCAATGAATTTTTCCTGAGTAAGGTTTGGAATATAGTCAGGATCTCCTCCCGATTCATTTTTGTACGGGCTGTCTGGGAAAAGATACTGCTGTATTCTTCTTATAAGTATTGATTCTGCTGAGGAGAAGGCACCCTGCATCTCGTTATACACAACGCCTTTATAGGTCATATCCTCATTTTTATCGTTAAGCTCATAATGCCAGCCCTCCTGCATAAGTATTTCAGGGTATTTATATATATTAGGATAAAGGGCTGCATCCATATAAACATCCATCAGGTTGAAAAAATCCTTCTCATTTCTGCTTGCAAAGGGATACATTGTCTTATCAGAGAAAGTAAAGGCATTAAGAAAAGTATTAAGTGATCCCTTTAGAAGCTCTACAAAAGGCTCCTTTGTAGGGAATTTCCTTGAACCGCACAAAACAGAATGTTCAAGAATATGTGGAAGTCCCGTATCATCATAGGGAGGTGTTCTAAAACCAATTGAAAAAACTTTATTGTCGTCATAATTAGAAAGCTTATAAAGCCTTGCGCCGCTTTTTTCATGAAGAAACAGCAGAGCTGTAGAGTTTATTTCTTCTATTTTTCTTTTTTCAATCAATTTGAAGCCATTATAAACCTTATTAACTTCAAATTCCATTTTTTTACCCCCTTTATAATAATTTTAATTATTTTCTATTTTTCTTTCTTCACTCTTTTTAATAAAATCAAACTTAGCCTCAGTTAATAGTATTGCTAAAAATATAAATAAACATCCTAAAACCATAGTAAAAGTAAATCTTTCTTTAAGTATTATAACTGAAAGTATGCTCCCAAATACGGATTCTAAAGATAAAATTATCGCTGCATGGGTAGATAAGGTATACTTTTGTGCAACGTTTTGAACAAGGAATGCTAAAAGAGTACTGAATATAACAAGATAAAATATAGCAAAGAAAGAACTGCTGTTTATTCCATTAGGAAAAGGTTCAAAAATTACTGCAAGTATAAGGGATGCAAAGCCTGCAAAACCCATTTGAATTATTGAAAGAAGTATGGGGTCTCTATCCTGTGCATAATGGCCTATTGCTAAAATCTGTGCTGCAAAAAACAGTGCACATAGCAGAGTTAAAATATCCCCTATGTTCAAATCAAAGCCATTGCTGTTTATAGTCAAAAGTCCTATGCCGGACAGAGTTAAAAAAGCTGCTATCATTGACTGAATACCTGGGCTTTTTTTGCTTACTATCCAATATAAAAAGGGAACTATAACAACATATGTACCTGTTAAAAAGGACTGTTTACCTGCTGTTGTATATTGAAGTCCTACGGTTTGAGTTGCAAAGCCAAAAAATAAATAAACTCCTATTATAAATCCTGCTTTTATATCTTCCTTAGTTATATTTTTAATTCTCTTATAAAAAACAATAGAAAGAAATATAAAGGATAATAGAAATCTTATTGATAATATATAAAAAGGTTTAACATTATCAAGGGCATTTTTAACTGCAACAAATCCTCCTCCCCATATAAATGCTACAATAATCAAAGATAAATCCGCATAAAGTCCTTTTCGTTTATTAATTTTATTATTTCCCATATACACCCTCCAATATTTATGCATGCATTTTGATTTTATACCAATATTTTGATTTTAACAAGCTAATCTAATTTTATTTTTATCTATATTATTCATAAATAGCATGATTATATAAATTGTACCAGAAAAAAACAAATATTAAAAGCTATCAAAAGCATCATAGATTAAAACAAAGCCCATAATACTGAGAAAGCCTATGTAAAGATGACTCGCAGTATTATGAGCTTTAATAGTTAATTTTAAATCTTATTAAGCATCCAAAAACTATTGTATATAAATAATTTATGAATATAAATTGTGAGAGAATTATTGTTTGTAAGGCCTTTGGATTCTTTGCTTTACTTCTCTTATGCAGCAATTTAAATTGCTGCAGTCTTTACAGCTATGGAGCATTTTTATTCTCTCTAATTCTTTATCAGCACCATGTATATAGCTCATCGACTTCGAAGGATTTATTGCATTCCCTTTCATAACTGATATGCCATGATTTTTTGAAGTTTCTATTCTTTCTACGATATCCCTTTGGTATTCAATAGGTATCTCTCCATCCCCAGGGGCTATCCTGCAGGTTATACCTAAATCCTCCTTTGCTGCCCAGTCAAATAAATAGCTGTACATCTGGCTGTTATATTCAAAAAGCAGTGAGCTTGACATAGCATCAAGAAGCACTCCTTCAAGAAAGCTGCCTTTTTTAAACATTTCATCTATGCTTTCAGTTACAGTATTACCTAACGTAATAATACAATAAAGAATTTTACTGCAGTTTTTGATAGTTTCAAAATCGTATTCCCTATTTTTATCTTCAATCTTAAATAGTCCAACAGGTTGAATGTTTTTTTGAAGTAAATTTAATAAATCATCATAGGCCTTTGAAGCAGTTTCATGGTCTTCTATTTTATAATAGCTCTCTACAACTTTTAAAACATGATTTTTATCTAAGACAAATTTAAAATCATTAAAACTATACATCCAACCACCTCATATATATTATTACATACTTGTATACAAATGTGCAATACTTTTTTAATAAAAAAGCCCATAATACTTTTTGCCAATTTAAGTAATTGGATTATTAGTATTATGAGCTGTAAGCTGCTCTCAATTATACAAGTAAAGCTTATATTGATGATTAGTTAAAGATTTAATCGCAATATATATTTGAAAACTCAATATTTACATTTTGAATAAGTCTGCTGTCCTCAAATGTCTGTTTATTTTTGCTTTCCTCCAGTTCTATTATAAAATCAGGCAAATAAATTTTAAAACTGCTTCCTTTTCCTTCATTGCTTATAAGCTCTATCCTGCCGCCTAAGGCATCAACAAAAAGTTTTGTAAGGCAAAGCCCTATTCCTGTTCCATCACAGCTTCTTGACAGGCTGTTGTCTATTTGCCCAAAACGCTGAAATACAATGTCCTGCTTATCCTTTGGTATACCTATTCCCTCATCCTTCACCTCTAAACAAATGCTGTTTTCAATAGTAGAGATATTAACAAAAATATTCTTTTTAGGCTGAGTATATTTAATGGCATTTGAGAGAAGATTTAAAAGTATTCTCTCGTACTTCTCATCATCGATTGCAATTATTTTACTTTGAGTATCAGATATAAAATGAATATTTATATCCTTCTGCTTAGCATATATTGAAACTGATTCGGTTATATATCTTGTAAGCTTTACTATATCTATATTTTTCTTATAAACTTTTAAATACCCTGCATCTGCTCTTACGATATCAAGAAGGTTGTTAACAAGCCTAAGCTGCTGAAGGCAGCTTTGTTTAATCCTTTTTATATATCCTTTAGCTCTTTCTGAAAGTTCATCTTTGCATAAAAATTCCATGGCTTGAACAGCAGCACTTATAATAGAAAGAGGTGTTTTAAACTCATGAGTTATAAAAGAAAAAATCTCTCCCTGCATTTTAAGAAGCTTTGCAATAGCTTCCTTCTCTTCCACCTCATGCGTAATATCTATAATTATCATAAGTATTTCATATATTTCTCCCGATGAATTTAATATAGGCTGAAATATTAAATTAGAATAAATTTTTTTATCTTTTTTTATTATTTCAACGTTTTCAATTTTAACTGGGTTTTTATTTTTTTCCATTTCTAAAATATAAATATATGTCTCTTCTTTTTTGTAATCAATGGGGAAATATTTTAAAATATGATCCTCTTTAATCATATCAAGATTCATATGAAATCGGGGCACTATTTCTTTTATAAATTCCTTAGCTCTTTTATTCATCTCAATTATAACAAAATCAGGATAGGTTATCCTAACAAGCGGGAGTTCAAGGGAATCAATTATTTTATAAAAGTGCTCCATCTGAGTTTTTAATATTTCTTCATAATTTATCTGCTCAGTAATATCCCTAAAGCATAAAACTGCTTTTGCGATTTCCCCGTTTTTATCGTATATTGGGCTTCCAAAGGTACTGACATATACTGTCCTATCAGGCCGTTTTATGATTTGCAAAAAATTTTCTATTCTCTCTCCCCTGAGCACCCTGCATCCTATAAAGTTTTCAAAGGATATTATATTACCATCTTTATCATAATATTTTGTATTCTTTAATGAATCACCATATCTTTTTATACTATCAAAATCATAAAATATTTCCTTTATAGTATCGTTTAAAAGCTCATAATTTAATTCTTTATCAACAACAGCAATTCCATCGGATATATTTTTTATAATAGCTTCAAGCTCATCCCTTTGCTGTTTTATTATAGAAGCCTGCCTTTCAAGTTCCTTTCTCTTTAAAACATCATCCGTTATATCTTTTATACTCACTATGCAGCATTTTATTTCTTTTTTTTCCTTAATAGGTGTTATCTGTATATTATAATAGGCAGTATCGCCATTCGATTTTATATGCCTGTATTCCTTTACGTTATATCCTTCTCCTGTTTTTAATATACATTCCCATATCTTTCCCCAAAAGCTGCTGTTATAATTTGCTTCTATCTCATTCTTGATTTTTTTTCCTATTAGATTCTCCCTTTTGCTTGTGGATTCATATAGATATTTATAAAAATTTTTATTAGCTTTTAAAAGTATAAAATCTGGATAGGAAAAAAACGCTATGCCTAAAGAATTATCTGAATAAAACTGTATTCTCTCAAAAAAGCTAAGCTTTTGTCTTATATACTTTTTGTTCCTTTCTATAAAAGTATAAACATATTCTCCCCTTTTTTTCATTTCATCTTTTATTATTGTAACAACCCTGACTTTAAACATGCTGTCAAAAATAAAATACTCTTTTTTCCCAAATAAATCATTTTCATCAACTTCAGGGTAAATTCTAATAAGTTTAAAAACTTCTTCTATGCTCTTACCTTCTATTTCCTGCTTATCATAATTAATTAATTTAATAAAATTGCTGCTAACTTTTTTAATAATTCCATCTTTAACTATTACATAGGGTTTAAACTTTTTAGATTTATAAGGAAGCGACTTTTCACCATTCCCCACATCTCATTCCCCCAAAAAAAATTAATATTTTATATATTCTACAAATTTACAGAATATCCTCTTTTATTCATTACAAATGCTCCCAATATGTAAAATTTATATAATATAATTTATAACTATTTGTTTTTATGTAATAAATTGTTAACAGGTCATGACTAATAAATAGCCACAAGGAATGTATGAAAAAGTTTGTTACTCGTCAATTGGGTGGTATTTTTGAACATGAGGGAACATGAGGGACGGTTAATTATTATATTAATTAATCATAATATTTTATGCATGTCCCCCTAATTTTGCAGATATTGTGTATGAAATAAGTAACCGTCCCTCTAAAATAGCAATAATTGTTAACTGTCCCCTATAAAAAATAAAAAAGAGCCTTAATAGGCTCCTTCTCTCATAAAGACAACTTTAAAGGTTTTAAGGAATATTTTAAAATCAAGCCAAAGAGAAAAATTCTTTACATATTTGACATCATATTCAATAGTCTGTCCAATGTCCAGCTCCCCTCTTCCGTTAACCTGAGCTAAACCTGAAACACCGGGTTTTAATAAAAGCCTTATTTTTTCATAATCGCTGTAGAGCTTTACTATATCTGGTATCTCTGGTCTTGGTCCGATAAGGCTCATATCACCCTTTAATATATTTATAAGCTGTGGAAGTTCATCAAGGCTCGTTTTCCTAAGAAACCTTCCTGATTTAGTAATCCTTGGGTCATCCTTTTCCTGAAAAACGAAATTTTTAAGGTTTTCCTTATCTACTTTTTTGTTAAACAGTTTATCTGCATTTTTAACCATTGTTCTGAATTTATATATTGTAAAGGGTTTTCCCTTTAATCCTATTCTTGTTTGTTTAAAAACTGCCTCTCCCTCGGAGTCTATTTTTATCCATATAGATATAAAAAGAAAAAGAGGGCTCAAAATAATAAGCAAAACTAATGAAAAGATTATGTCAAAAAACCTTTTGATGGCAAACTGCATCTTCTTTTTATTGAGACTGCTTTCTATTTCTCTTAATATATCGCCTTCCATAGGACCCTCCTTTATTTTAATTCCTTAATGAATTTTGCAGGTACTCCTCCAACTACCGTATAATCAGGAACATCACGATTTACAACTGAGCCTGCCGCAACAACAGAACATTTTCCTATTCTAACTCCGCAAAGTATTGTTGCATTCGCTCCAATCCAGCATCCTTCTTCTAATATAACCGGAGCAGCCTTTCTTTTATAAAACCTGTTCATCATTCTATTTCCAACATCCTGATGGGTTAAAATGCTTACCCCTTCGGATAAAACTGCATCTTTTTTTATAGTTATACTGTCTGCCATGTCAAAGAAAACTTTTCTTCCTATAAAGCAGTTATCTTCTATTATAAGGTTATTATAATTAAAATAGGTGTTGTCGAGTATCATTCCAGGCCTTATATTTGAAGATAGGGATACCTTTGCTCCAAGAATATTTAATGCTGTTTTAATCTCCCTTTCATTGCAGTGCTCTATATATCTATTTATAATATAGTCGCCTGAAATTTTAGCCCTTAATTTAAGACATCCTACTTTTACTGAAGTTAAAAATTGTACCAACCATCTAAATAAACTTTTCAAGTTAATTCTCCTTTGCTTGAAGGTTTTATATTGACATAACATGTATTCCTTTTTCAATAAGCTCATTTTTATATTTTATGAATAAACTCTTAGCGTCGAATATTACTGCTCCATTTTTTAAATTATTTAAAAGATACTCTAAATCTATTGCGTCGAATTCCCTTTGCTTTGCAAGAATCATAACAGCATCCATGTTTTTTACAGCTTCATCTAATTTTTCAACTTTAAAATCATATACCGTCGGAACAACAGGGTCATAGGCAAAAACCTTAGCTCCCCTGTTTTTTAATATATTTACAATCTCAATCGGAGGGCTTATTCTATCATCGTTAGAATAATCCTTCATTGCAATTCCAAGAACTCCAATGCTGCTGTTTTTAAAATCTTTTCCTAAGCTCTTTAGCTTTTCTTCAAGCATAGTTACCATAATTTCAGGAAGGTTAGCATTTTTTTGTCTTGAAAGCCTTAATAAGTCAAGGCTTACACCAAGCTCCTGCGCCTTTGGCTCTAAATAATGATAAGCATTAGGGATGCAGTATCCTCCAACTCCAGGACCTGGCGTTAGAAGTTTTACTCTTTTATGAGTGTTAGCTACCTTAACAACTTCAAAAATATCTATTCCAAGGGCTTCAGTAAACCTTGCAAATTCCTGTACCATTGCTATATTTACATCCCTTTGAACGTTTTCAAAGACCTTTGATGTTTCTACTATCTTTATATTGCTTGCAGTTATAACATCAACTTTGCAAACTATTGATAAAAGTTCCTTTGCCTTATTTGCACTCTCTTCATTTATACCTGCAACAATCGTTGGCATATAAGCAAATTCTTCAAAGGCATGCCCCTCAGCAATTCTTTCTGAGGAATAGGCAAGATAGAAATCTTCTCCAGCCTTAAGATTAGACTCCTTTTCTAATATTGGAAGTATTTTTTCCTCCGTTGTTCCTGGAATTACTGTGCTCCTTATAACCACAAGGTCTCCTTTTTTAAGGTTTTTACCTATAACTGTGCAGCAATCTAAAAGATCCTTAATGTCGTGGCTGCCGTTTCTTATTGGAATACCAACTGTTACTATTATATTGTTGCACTCTTTAAGGGCAAGTTCCATATCAGCTGTTGCTCTGTATCTATTGCTTTTAAGTTCCTCCCTTAAAATCTCCTGAATAGTTTTTCCTTCAAAGCTTTCGGTATGATATGTTATTCCACTGTTTATGTCATCAACAAGCTCTTTAATAACATCTACTCCATAAACATTGCATCCTCTAAAGGAAAAACTAAGTGAAAGAGGGAGGCCAACAAATCCCTGTCCAAACACTGCCACGTTTTTATATCTTTCCTCTATTTTTTCAACTAAAATTCCCATTTTTTATCCTCCTGTTCTTCTAAAAAATTACCTTTATATAATAAAGCAATTATTATCCATACAAATACATTAAGCTGAGGTATAAACATCAAATTATTAAAGAAATTCTGGAAAATATATGATGCCCCAAAGCATAAAAAAGCTAAGGCATAAAGATTATATTTTTTACTATTTTTATAAGTATAATATATTAGATAAAATAGCATTAAATAAATACCTATGAAAAGGATTCCTCCAAAAATCCCAAGCTCTGCAAACATCTTTATATAGGAGTTGTGAACGCTGAACTTCCATCTTCCAAGGTATAAATCCTTATACTTTTTTACATACTCTGTATACCTGTAAAGATAGTTTCCGTTTCCAACCCCCGTCCAAAAATGTTCCTTAAACATTATAATACCAGTTTTCCAAAGCTTCAACCTTTCATTATTAGTAAGATTTGAAAAGCTGAAAATAGAAAGTATCCTGTTTCTTATATATGGAACTATAAGAGCTCCTCCAAAAATAAAGGGAAGAGATATAAGTCCCTTTTTGTACCTTATAAAAAATAAAAGTAAAAGTCCTAATCCAAATCCTACCCATGAGCCTCTTGTAAAGCTCATTAAAAGATTAAAAAGAAAAAGAATAAAAAGAAGTATGTTATATAAAATTTTAAGCCTTTTACCTTCAATCATATCAATTATTGGAATGAATATAACTGAATTTACTGCACATCCCCAATAGTTAGGATTTTCAAAGGTTGCAAAAACTCTTCCTCTTCCAAGGGGATAAACTGCACCTGCATCTCTGAAATTGGAAAGGTTAAGTACAAACTGCATAACCCCATAGAAATTTGCAAATATCATAGACAGAAAATAAAGCAAAAATGAAACCTTAATAAATTTATCATCAGCGATTATAATTATTAGATAGAAAAGAAGAACATATTCTAAAAACCTAAAAGTTTCAGATATTGCAGCTGCTTTATTTACGGAGTATCCTACAGATATAAGGCTAAGAAGAACAAAAAATATAATAAATATGTTTAAAAGTTTAATTCTTTTGCTGAAAATTGTTTCAAGGAAGGCCTTATCTTTAATACAAAAAAGTCTGATACAATATAAAGCCCCAATAAATATTGCAAGTCCCCCTAAAATAAAATCAGCAGACATGGGAAAATATTTTATCTTTACTTTAAGGGGCATAATAGGAACAATTAAAATAAAAGAGTACATAATTATATTAAATAATCTCTTTAAAAACATACAACCCTCCATTTATCCCCTATTTAATCATTTTTTCATAAAGCTCTTCTACCATTTTAATATTATTGCTCCAAAGAGCTTTATCTTCAATTATTTTTCTGTTAACTATTGAAGCTTTTTTTATCTTTTCTTTATTGCTGCAGCACCACAAAATAGATTCTTCTACCTCTTTGCTGTTTATTTCTTTAACTATATAACCATTTTCCCTATCCTTAACCCATTCTTTATTTGCAGGAAGATTTGAAACTATGGGGAAAAGTCCGCAGCACATAGCCTCAAGTAAACTTACAGAAGTTGAATCCGATGATGGTATAGAAATAAATACATCGTTAGTATAAAGAAGCTTTCCTATATCCTCAGGTCTATACCTTCCTGTAAATTTAACTTTATCTTCTATTCCATACTCTTTAACCTTATCTTTAAGCTTTTCCATCTCACTTCCATCTGCTGCAATAGTAAGATTTATGTCTTTGTTTTTAGAAAGTGCACTATAAAAACCATCTATTATTACATCTATGTTATAAAGTTTTTCAAGCCTTCTATTACTAATAAAATTCAAATTATTATTTCTAAACTCATGAATATAGTTTAAAAGTTCATCCTCAACTCCCATAGGAAATGTAAAAACCTTATTTCTATCCCCGCCAAGCTCAATAATTTTTTCGCTCATATAGTAAGAATCTGAGGTTATATAGGATGCCTTTTTAATAACATACTTTGTTATCATCCTTAAAATGAAAGACTTTTCAGGGCCTATAAGTATGTCAGAGCCCCATGTTGATAATATGAAATCATATCCCTTCATAGTTGCTGCATAAAGTCCGCAGGTATTCGCCTGATGGGCATGAAGTATATCAGGATTTATTTTTCTTATAAGGCTATGGACTTTTTTACGCATTTTAAAATAATTTTTAAGGCTGTAGTTTAAATAATGTACATTAGCCCCATCAATAACAGCATCTCTGTGGGATATGACATGTACCTCATGTCCTATTTTTGCCATTTGCTGTGCCCACTTTTTTGTATGACTAAGGGAAGCATTAGCCAAAAAACATATTACCACCTTTTCACCACCTTTACTCAATTTCTCTCTGATTTCCTTTAAACTCAATTATCATAAATACTGTCCATATAATTAATGTCATAGTGATTATTCCTTTATGCTCAAATTCCACACCTGTTAAAACGGAAAAAATCAAGTATGATATTAAACAGGCAACCTCTGCCCTGCAATTTTTAAAGTTTTTAACAGCATAGATAAATCTGCTTAAAATAATTATGAAAAATGCTGCTGCACTTATTATTCCAAATTCAACAGCTATTTGAAGCCAAAGGTTATGTGCCGCTTCAAGATTGTAGGAAGCGACTGTTATATTATCCCTAAGGCCCGTTGGCATCATATAGTATCCTTCAATAAGGCATTTCTTATAAACCTGAGCAAAATTTCCTCCCCCTACTCCAAAGGGGTACCTTATCATTATAAATAGGCTTGTATAAAGGGACTGGAGTCTTGCTATGCTCGATTCATTCATAAACAAATCCATATTAGTTCCACGCTTTAAAATAAACGTCATAGCAGGTTTTATAAAAACTATACCCAAAGCTATTAAAATATAAAATATTTTTTTATACTTTTTGCTTATAAGCATTATTAATATCGATAAGAAAAACGCTATCCATGCTCCTCTTGTAAAGGTTATAAAAAGTCCTCCTGAACACAGAAATAAAGATATAATTAAAAAGCTCTGTATTCTTTTGCTGTTTTTAGAATATAAAATCTCGTTTAATATAAAGGGAAGTATAAGTATTACTATTCCTGCAAATATATTTACATTATGATACCCAAAGGTAATGTTGAGCCTCTTTTCAACGATTGTTGAAGGTGTTATTCTGTTTGATATAATTTGAAATGCTCCATATACGCAGCTTAAATCGCACTGCAGTATAAAAGCATAAATTATATGTTTAAAGTTTTTATCTCTAAACCTCACATAAACAGCTAAAGCAAACATAACGGGTATAGCTGCTGCAATATAAGTGCTTGCAAAGCTACTTTTAATGTTATCTGAGAAAATAGCGCTGTTTAGAGAAAATATTACAAATATAAAAATATATATAATATAATTCAGCTTATCCTGCTGCTTATAATATACTTCCTTTATAAAATTTATTATATCTTTAATACAAAAGATAAATAAAGTAGTTATATATATTGTTTCATAGGTAATTTTAAACACAAACAATTCAAAATACACTGCTTTTCTTGCCGTAACGAGAAAGGGAAAGGAAAATATAAACAAAAGAATTGAAAGGTTAATATCCTTATTTAAAAAATAAACTTCAAAAAACAGAGCAAAGGTTGCAGCAAAAAGCATTGCTGTATCTTTAATCCCAAGATCTTTATAATTTAATATTGAAACCATAAAAGATAAAATAATTATAAATAATATAACTATATAATCTCTCTTTGTTAAATTATATCTTTTCATTTTTTACTCCTTATCAACTATATAGTCTTTTAAAAAATCCGGCTCCTGTTTTAACTTCGTATCCTTTAACTCGTTAAAATAGCTGTTTAGACTTTTAGTTACATTCTCAATGTTCTCCTGACCTTTAATCCCCTTATATATTAAATCGTTTACCTTTGAAAAATTTACATTAAAGCATCCAGTAGGATCATTTCCTTCAAAATCAAAATAGGAAACGTTATTGTATTCAGCATATTTATAATCTTTTACGTTCTTCTTTTCATTGTTTAATTTATCATACTCATCATAGAGCCATTTATAAACTTTTTTTACCTTTTCTGAGTCGTTATCGTTTTTATACATTACAAGAACGTTTATATTTGCATAATAATATTTTCTGCTAATTTGTCCATAAAATTTTGGAAGGTCAGTGATCCCCATATCAAAGCTTAGATTATTTTCTTCAAAATATTTTTTATCATCTCCTATGCTTATTATCATAGCAGCTTTTTGATTTATAAAATCTTCTCTTACTTTCTTAATACTTTTTTTATCAAAATCCTCGGGTATTAATCCTTCTTTATAAAGGTCATTATACTTTTTTATAATATCCTTTGCATAATTAAAGTTATATTCTCCATTTTTATAATCCCAAAAGGAAGTGTATATATCTCCCTTTGAAACGCTTGGCTGCCCAATCGAAATTTTTAAATCTCCAAAGTTTGATGCAGGAAATTCAAAGGGTATTACATCGGGATTTTGCTGTTTTATTTTCCTTGCAAAGTACAATAATTCTCCAAAAGTTTTTGGAGGATTTTCAGGGTTAAGTCCGCTTTTTTTAAAAATCTCCTTATTATAAGCGAATTTAACAGTTCCGCCTGAAACCTTAATGCCTATCGGGGTTCCTTTATAGGTGAAAATCCTTTTTGATTCCATTCCATTTGTATCAGTTCCTATTTCATCTAATGTATACACTTTTCCTTTATCAACTATATCATAAAAACCGAGCTGAAATATATCTGGCCTGTCCTTTGATTGCAGCGACAACCTTAAAAGGTTGTTGTACTCATCGCCGTAGTACTGATAATCTATATAAATATCCTTATTTTCTATGTTAAATTTCTTTATATCTTCACTAAGCTTTATGCTGTCAGAAGATTCCCTTGTAAAAAGTATAACAACAGTTTTTTTGCTCGATTGCTGAAGAATTTTTCTTTCCATATCTTTTCTAACAAAATCAGCTTTATAAATCAAAGATACTATAAGCATAAGGACAGTTATTATTATATATTCTGTTACCCTTTTTTTCGCATTAAACTTCAACTGCTTCACTCTCCTATTTTCTTTCTTTTCAAAATTCCCATAAGCATCTTAAACTCTTCTACCTTTAAAATGTTTAAAGCTATACAGTAGACGACAGCTCCTATAAAAGTAGAGACTGCTATTTTTAAGCTTAATATTAAAGTTCCTCCTTTTATTATGTTATCCATATATCTATATACTAAACCTACGATTACAGCCATTATTATCCCAGATAAAAGGGCTTTTAATAAAGTAATTATGTTTTTAAAATAATCCTTATATTTTATCTTTCTTATAATCTCAATGAACATTACTGTTGAAATAATAAGCGTTGAAAGGGTTGTTGACAGAGCAAGCCCGCTTATTTTAAATTTAGGAACAAGCAAAAATATTAATAATACGTTTATTGCTACGTTTATGAAACCGTTAATCATTGGAGTTACTGTATCCCTTGCAGAATAGAATATCCTGCTGAATATGTCAATAAGTGAATATCCAAGAGCTGAAAAGGATATAAACTTAAGGCACATAGATGTAGTCAAGGTTGCATTCCTATCGAATTTGCCATGCTCTAAAAGGAGAGTAACAACAGGAGTACTGAGTGCATATACTCCGAGAATAAAGGGGATTGCAACTATTAATATAAGGTTTATGGATTTTAAAATCATATCCTTAAACTCATCAAACCTTTCCGTTGCATATTTTTCTGTAAGGCTTGGATAAAGTACCGTTGTAATAGAAGTTATAAAAACAAGGTTTATTATGCTGTTTATTTTATAGGAATAATCATATACAGAGATACTTCCAGCAACAAGATTTGAAGCAAAATTTCTTCCTACCATGAGGTTTATCTGTGACACCGCTGTGCTTATAATAGTTGGAACTGACAGCTTTAACATTCTTTGCACGTTGCTGTCCTTTAAATTTATATAGAATTTGTATTTATAACCTTTCATATATGGTCTTTGAGTATAGGCCTGTGCTACAGCCCCCAAAAAAGTTGCAATAATTGCAGATATAATACCATATTTATAAAAAAGCAATATTCCTGCTATAATCACGAAATTAGCAGCAATAGATGCAATTGTTGGCTGAATAAATATATCATAGGATTGAAGATATCCTGTATAAAGTCCGCTTATGCCGAGGAATATTATTGAGGGCATGAGAATCCTTGTCATATAAACAGTAGTATCAAAATCCTTTCCCTTAAAACCGCTGGCAAACATATATGTAAGCTGCGGTGAAAACACTATACCTATAATTGAAAGAATAATACAAATAAGAAGTATTATGTTAAGTATATTATTGAAAAAAACGTTTGCTCTGTCCCTATCCCTTTTTATCCCTGCAAAAACCGGTATAAAAGCAGTTACGAGAGCTGCTGCAATACAGCTGAATAGAACCGTCGGCATAGTTGATGCTATTTTAAAAATATCCGATTCCCTTGTTGCTCCAAACTTTGCTGCGATTAAAAATTCCCTTATGAATCCAACGAGTTTGCTAATCGTTAAAAGAATAGTAACTAATATGCTGTATTTTGCAACTTTTTTTATCTCAGACATGATACCCTCCGGTTCTATTTATTTAGTATTTCCTCATAAACCTTAAGAAGCACTTTGCTCTCTGCTTCCCAGGAGTAATTTTCTTCAACATAAACTCTTCCCTTTTTGCCAAGCTCAGCCCTTAGATTTTTATCATCTAAAAGCATTTTAATCTTTTTTGAGATATCTAAAGGATCCATTGGGTTTACAAACAATGTGCAGCCATTGAATAGTTTTTGCCAGTATTCAAAGTCTGACATAACCATAGGAAGGCTGCAGGTCATGTATTCAAAGGGCTTATTAGGCTGTGTTGTATTGTGGTTAGGTGCTGGAAGAAAGTTAACAATTCCAATATCAGCTCTTTTCATATAAGAATAAGCAGTTTCAAGATCTAAAAATCCAAAATCCTTT
The DNA here is from genome assembly GCF_900167605.1 of Caloramator quimbayensis. GTDB lineage: Bacteria > Bacillota > Clostridia > Clostridiales > Caloramatoraceae > Caloramator_B > Caloramator_B quimbayensis. The sequence continues at coordinate 30,370 of NZ_FUYH01000021.1, forward strand.
GTGTATTTCCATCCCTCGAGCTTTTCGCATTCATCCTTAAAACTTTGACTATCCCACTTCCCTAAAAGCCAAAACTCTGCTTCTCCCTTTAATAGTCCAATGGCCTCAATTATTTCCTTAATTCCTCTTATCTTATTTATGCCTCCTGCATAAATAACTACCATCTTATCCTTTTTTATATCAGCAGGTTTAACTTCATCGATAAGTTTTAATATTGCCATATTCCTTACTGTTGTAGTTTTATCCTTTGGAAAGTTCTCTGATATATCAGGTCTTGCGGAAATAACTCTCGAAAAGTATTTTACTGAATTTTTTTCAAACCTGTTAAAGGTTTTTGATATAATCTTTTTTAAATAGGGTTTTACCCATTCTCTCGTCATTACGCTTTTGGCATAATCCTCGTGAACATCATATATAACCTTCTTGCCAAGCAGACTTAAAATCCTGCCTATCAAAATAAGCTCTGGATCGTGAAAATGATATACGCTCGACTTTGTTTTAAGTGCTATCCTCATCGCTGTAAAGGGTTTTATCAAAAATCTATAGAATCTGTTATTGTTTTGAGGAAGGGGAACTATATGAACTCCATCCTTTATTGTTTCTCTCTCGTAGTTTGCAACGAGATAAACTTCATAGCCGTTTTGAGATAAAGTCTTACATTCTTTATGAAATATTCTTATATCCTCTGCTATGTGCGCTGTTGTTATGTGGCATACCCTATGTGCCATTTATAAACCTCCTTATGATATGAGCTTTACTTTCCATGCCTTTTTAATATATCCTCAAATCTTCTTGTTATCTTATCCCTGTCATAGTTTTCTTCTATATATTTTCTTCCATCTTCTCCAAGCTGCTTTTTAAGTTCAGGCTCTTTATAAAGTTTTAAAACCGCCTGTGCAATTTCTTTTTCGTTTTCAGGTTCAACGCATATTCCTCCATTGGCATTCTCTATAAATTCTTTTGCTTCACCTTCAACGGAAAGAACTATAGGGACTTTTGATGCAAGGGTTTCAAACATCTTTGAAGGAAGCGCCCCTTTAAACAAATCGAGTTTCTTAAGGGGAACTATTGCACAGTCAAAGCATGCAACAATCCCTGGCATATTCTTCTTTGGCTGAACAGGAAGAAATAATACATTTTTTAGGTTTAAATCTTCCTTCATTTCAATAAGTTTCTGTTTTTCTGGTCCATCCCCTACAAATACAAAAACAATATCTTTATAATCTTTAAGTATATCTGCTGCCTTTATAATTACTTCAAGCCCCTGTGCTATTCCATGAATTCCTGCATATCCTGCAATGAATTTTCCTTCAAGATTGTTTTCCCTGATAAATTCAAAATTTGCCTTATCTTTACCGAAAAGCTTTGTATCAACCCCATTAGTTACAAGGTATGTCTTATCTTTAAACCCTCTTCCTGATATATTATCTACTATTCCCCTTGTTTGTCCAGTTATTATGTCCGCCTTTCTGTAGCAAAACTCTTCAAGATAGGTTGAAAGAGCTATAAAAAGTTTATTATTAAGAACTCCAAGCTTTACAGCTGACTCAGGCCAAAGGTCGGAAATATTAAACACATATTTTGCTCTGAGCCTTTTTGATATAACATATCCTGACCAGCCCAAAAAAAGAGGAGGGGATTCAGTTATTACAACATCTATAGGCTTTTTAATATGCTTTAATCCCTGAAATACCGATGAAAAGGTAAAGGAAAAATAATTTAAAAGCCTTTTTACAAACCCCTTGCTCTTTGTTGCATATATGCTGGTTCTAACGACCTCTATTCCATCCATATCCTCTACTAAAAAGCTTTTGCCCTTATATCCCTCATAAATTTCTCCTTTAGGATAATTTGGCATTGCCGTTAAAACTGTAATATCATGTCCATTATCCTTCAATCTTTTAGCGAATTCAAAGATTCTGTTTTGAGGCGCACCAACCTCTGGAGGAAAATACTGTGTTAAAAATAAAATGTTCAACTTAGAATCCCCCTTTTAAAACCTCTACAATTTTATCTGCTGCATTTCCATCTCCAAAATGATTTTCTCTTTCACGTTCAGGCTTAAAATATTTAATTGCTTTTATTATCTTTTCCTTATCGCAGCCAGTTATTATATTCCATCCGTTATCCACAGTTTCCACCCATTCCGTTTCATCCCTTAAGGTTATACAAGGTTTTGCCATGAAAAAGGCTTCCTTTTGAACCCCTCCGCTGTCTGTTACGATCTTGCTGCAGCTGCCTTCGAGCATAATCATATCAAGATAGCCAACAGGCTCTATTATTTTTATGTTTTCTGTGAATTTAAAATTGTACTCCTCTAAGAACTTTTTTGTTCTCGGATGAAGAGGTAAAACAATGTTTTCCTCTGATTCGCTTAGAGCCTCTATTATGTTCTTTAACCTTTCTTTACTGTTTGTATTCTCTGCCCTGTGAATTGTGGATAAAATATATTCTCCATAGTTTAATCCTAATCTATCTAAAATTCTACTCTTCTCTGATGCAAGATTTTTAAAGAAAAGCACCGCATCATACATAACATCCCCTGAGTTTACAACTCCCTTTTTAATTCCCTCATTATAAAGGTTATTTACTGCAGTCTGCGTTGGAGCAAATAAAAGCTTTGAAATATGGTCAGTTAATATTCTGTTCTGCTCTTCAGGCATTGCCATATTAAAGCTTCTAAGACCTGCTTCAACGTGGGCAACAGGGATTAAAAGCTTGCTTGCAGAAAGTGCTCCTGCTATTGTAGAATTTGTATCACCATAGACAAGCACCATATCAGGTTTTTCATTTAATAGAATCTCTTCTATTTTAATAAGCATATTCCCCGTCATATACCCATGGTTTCCTGAACCTATGTTTAAATTATAATCAGGTTTTGGTATTTGAAGCTCTTCAAAAAATATTTTAGACATGTTTTCATCATAATGCTGACCAGTATGGATTATGATTTCATCCATGCTTTTTCTTAGCTTTCTTGAAACTGCAGCAGCCTTTATAAATTGAGGCCTTGCACCTATTATAGTTATAACTTTCATCTATCTAACCTCACTATTACTGATTTTCAAGAAGTTGATCTTTAGGTACATCCTTTAAATATTTTGCAGGATTTCCAGCAACTATTTTTCCTCTCTCAACATCCTTTGTTACAACTGAGCCAGCTGCAACAAATCCGTCTTCGTTTATAACTTTTCCTGGGAGAATTGTTGCCTGTGCTCCAATCCTTCCTCCTTTTTTAACTGTAACCCCTTTAAAATGGCTGAATCTTTCCTTTGAACGTGCAGCAAAGTTATCGTTTGATGTAACAACTCCAGGTGCTATAAAAGCATTATCTTCAACTGTTGAATATGCAGTTATATATACGTTGGTTTCTAACTTGCAGTTGTTTCCTATTGTGCTGAAATTTTCAACAGCAACTCCTCTTCCAATTATAGTTTTGCTTCCTATTGAAACATTTTCTCTTATCGTTGATAAATCAGCGATTAGAGATTTTTCTCCTATACTGCAGCCGCAATAAATTATTACCCCTGCTCCTATAAGGCATCCATCTGAAATTACAGCAGGATCAAGTTCCTTTTCGTCTTTAAATATGCTGTTAACCGCTCTCATAGGTTTTTTCCCTATTACAGTATTATCATCTATTCTTACGTTGTTTCCTATTTTTGTTCCGCTGTGTATAACAACGTTATGACCTATTATGCAGTTATCTCCTATAACAACATTATCCTCTACAACAACAAAGTTTCCAAAGCTGACGTTCTCACCAATAGTAGAACTGTCAGAGATACAATACATCATAATACCTCACCTTTCATATCGAGAGTTGAAAAGCTTCCGATCGGGAATTTAACAGGCATACCTGTCTTTTGAGATTTATAGGCTGCAAGTATTATCTCCATTCCCTTTCTACCTTCCTGCCCGTTTATAAGCGGCTCTCTGTTATTTTTTATTGCATCTATCATATCCTTAAAAAGAGGAGTATGTCCATGTCCATATACTGTATCTGGATCTGCCTCCTGCTGCTTTAAAATTTCCTCTTCGCTGTCCTTTCCATCGGAAAATCTCCAGGTTTCAACCCTGTTTACAGCAAGTCCACCTATCACCGCAGTACCCTTTTCTCCGAATATGCTCAAAGTTTCCTCGAGGTTTTTAGGATATACGCAGGCACTTCCTTCTATAATTCCTATCGAACCGTTCTTAAATCTAACGATTACCGCACCAAAGTCCTCTGCATCTATATCCCTTAAAAATCTTCCTGTCTGTGCATATACTGAATCTACTTCTCCTCCCATCATCCACTGCAGAAGGTCTATATCGTGTATGCACTGATTCATAAGAGTTCCTCCATCCAGTTCCCAGGTTCCTCTCCAAGGTGCCTGTCTGTAGTAGTCCATATTTCTATTCCATCTTATGCTTGCCATTCCGCTGACTAATTTTCCAAAGCGCCCTTCCTCTAAAGCGCCTCTTAGCATCTGAATTGACTTATTGAATCTATTTTGATGGCTCACGCAAAGCTTTACGTTCATTTTTTTTGCTGTATTTATCATAGTTTCTGCATCATCCGTTGAAAGAGCCATAGGCTTTTCCACTATAACATGCTTTCCTTTATTCATTGAGTATATTGCAATTTCTGGATGATAACCGCTCTCAGTCGCAATCGTTACAACATCAATCTCTTCATTTTCAAGCATTTCCTTATAATCTTCATATATCTTAACCTGAGCATCAGGAAAAAACTTTTTATAAATTTCCGACTTTTCTACAGCCTTATCTTTTAATATATCGCAGGTTGCCACAAGAACTGCCTCATCTGAATTTTGAGCTATTGCATCAACATGCCATTTTGAAATTCTTCCGCAGCCTATAATTGCAAACTTTAACTTTTTCATAATAACCTCCAAATAGCAAATTTAATCATTATAATTTGTTTATTTTATTCCTGTTATTTACAACATCCTTTGAAGCGTTTCTTGTATCATAGAAAAGCTTTGCCCTCTTTACTATATCTTCGTAGTCATAGCAGCTATGATCCGTTGTAACAATTACAATATCTGCATCGTCTATCTCATCTTCGAGGTTTACTGTGTTTATCTGTCTTCCTTTGTATTTAAAGGTTTTAACATAAGGATCGTTAACTAAAACAACAGCCCCCTGTTTTTCTAACTGCTCGATTATCTTTAAAACAGGTGATTCCCTGTAATCATCTATATCCTTTTTATATGCAACTCCAAGTAAAAGAACCTTAGAGCCATTAAGAGCCTTCTTTTGAGTATTTAAAAGCTGCATAGCATTTTCAACTACAAACTGAGGCATATAGTCATTTATTTCCCCGGCAATTTCGATTAGCTTTGTATGATAATCATACTCTCTTGCTTTCCATGTAAGATAGAATGGGTCAAGAGGTATGCAGTGCCCTCCAAGGCCTGGACCTGGGTAAAATGCCATAAATCCATAGGGTTTTGTCTTTGCAGCCTCTATAACTTCCCAAACATCGATTCCCATTCTCTTGCAAAGTATTGCCATCTCGTTAACAAGGGCAATATTTATATTTCTAAAGGTATTTTCAAGTATCTTTTCCATCTCAGCAACCTTTGGGGAGGATACTGTCATTATTTCCCCCTCTAAAACATTTCTGTAAAGGGCTGCTGCAATCTCTGTGCAGTCAGGAGTTACTCCGCCTACAACCTTTGGAGTGTTTTTAGTTTTAAACTGCTTGTTGCCTGGGTCAACTCTCTCTGGAGAGAAGGCAAGAAAAAAGTCTTCTCCGCATTTTAATCCGCTCTCTTCGAGAATTGGCTTGCAGACCTCTTCAGTTGTGCCAGGATATGTAGTGCTTTCTAAAACAACGAGCATATCTTTATGAAGATATTGTGCAACGCTTTTTGTTGAATTTACTACATAGGAAATATCAGGCTGTTTATAGTTGTCAAGAGGTGTTGGAACGCATATTGAAACAGTGTCAACATCCTTAACAAAGCTGAAATCAGTAGTTGCTGTAAGTTTCCCTTCATTTACAAGCTTTGACAGCTCGTCATCAACAACATCCCCTATATAATTATGTCCTGCGTTTACCATTTCAACCTTTTTAGATTGAACGTCAAAACCTATAACCTTATATCCAGCTTTTGCCTTTTCAACAGCGAGAGGAAGACCTACATAACCAAGTCCTACAACTCCTATAACTGCAGTTTTATTGTTTATCTTTTCAATTAACCTTTCCTTTGAAGACATAATAATCCTCCTTTAATGCTCATTTTTATTTGTTATAATTCTTCTTTTTAACAAGTCATTACTAATCAAAAATAATTTTTCATTCAGCAGCATTGGGCATAAATTTATTTAGTTCAAAGCCATTCCCATACTTAAAATTTAGTTCTTTTTTCTATGATAAGTAGGTACAAGCTGCTCAACGCTGTCAAAAACCTCCTCATCGCTGCAGCTTAATTTATTATAAAGTCCAATTATGTTTTCTTTAAGCTCCATAAAATCGTAGCTTCCGGGTTTGCCTATAAATATCTTTTTATGCTTTGTATTTTGAATTCCTTCTTCATCCATCAAAAGCTCTTCATATAACTTTTCACCTGGGCGAAGACCAGTAAACACTATTTTAATATCCTTATCAGGCTCAAGTCCCGATAATCTTATAAGATCCCTTGCAAGGTCAACTATTTTAACGGGTTTTCCCATATCAAGTATGAATATCTCTCCGCCCTTTGCCATGGCTCCCGCCTGAATTACAAGCTGAGCTGCTTCTGGAATAGTCATAAAGTATCTGTTTATTTCTGGATGAGTTACTGTAACCGGACCGCCTTCTCTTATCTGCTTTTTAAAAAGAGGAATAACGCTGCCGCTGCTTCCGAGTACGTTTCCAAATCTTACAGCAACAAACTCAGTATTACTTATTTTGTCTATTGCCTGAATTATCATCTCGCATATTCTCTTTGTGGCACCCATTATATTTGTAGGATTTACTGCTTTATCCGTTGAAATCTGCACAAACTTTTTAACGTTATATTTATCTGCACATTCAACAAGGTTTAATGTTCCAATTACATTGTTTTTTATAGCTTCCTTTGGATTTGCTTCCATTAATGGAACATGCTTATGAGCAGCAGCATGAAAAACAACGTCTATTTTATATTTTGAAAATATGTCTTCAAGCCTATTTTTCTCTCTTATTGAAGCAATTATTACTTCCTTATCAATGTGTGGATATTTTCTGTTAAGCTCCATTTGAAGATCGTATGCACCGTTTTCATATATATCGAGTATCAAAAGCTTTTTAGGAGAAAACCTAACAATCTGTCGGCAAAGCTCTGAACCAATCGAGCCTCCTCCTCCAGTTACAAGAACGACCTTATTCTCAAGATATCCTGCTATCTCGTCGATGTTAAGCTCAACAGGCTCTCTTCCAAGCAAATCCTCTATCTCAACATCTCTAATCTGGTTTACGCTGACCTTCCCATCTATAAGCTCGTATATGCCTGGCAGGGTTTTAAGATGGCATCCTGTATTGCTGCAGATTTTAAATATCTTTTGTCTCTCCTCAAGACTTGCCGAAGGAAGGGCAATAAGTATCTCATCTATATCTTTAGAGGTTACTATATCTTCGATATCATCTCTGCTTCCAACTATGGGCACACCATGAATAATCTGACCTTTTTTGCCTTCGTCATCATCAACAAAAGCTACAGGTATAAAGCCAAGTTCTGGATGTTTTTTCATTTCCTTAACTACAATAGCGCCCGCATCCCCTGCGCCCACAATTAGTGTTCTTCTGCTTTTTTTTAGAACCTCCGAGGGAACCATCTCAACGCTTGCCATAATTCTTCTTAAGAATCTTATTCCTCCGGACATTAAAATGGTAAGGGCCCACATTATAAGATAAATACTTATAGGAAGCCTGTTGCCTATAAATGGTTTTGCTATCTGTCCAAAAATAAAGGATAGAAAGGTTCCAAGGCTTACAGCAAGAATCACCGATATAAGTTCATCTATGCTCGCATACCTCCATACGCTTTTGTAAAGCTTAAATGCGCTAAAGCAAATTATCATTATAATAGATATAGGAATGAAGGACCTATAGTAAATCGTTAAATATGGGCTTGGAATCTTCCAAGAAAACCTTACAAAATACCCAATAAATATAGATGCATTAATAAAAAGAACATCAAGAATAACAAGAAAGATTTGTTTAATTTGCCTGTTCATTTCAATTTCCTCTCCGTTTCTTCATAAGCCGCTTAATCATAACACAAAGGTTACATTATTCAGCAATATTAATTATATATCAACTATAATTAGTAGTAAAACATCTCGGTAACATTATATCATTTATTTATGAACATTTTTTTAATTATGCAATTTTTGTGGGACAGTTAATGAAAATTGGTAAAATTATATTTTATCTTGTTGAGGCATGAGGGACGGTTAACAACTTTATGTAAAAAATCACATTCATTTCATTAAGGGACAGTTAACAATTTATTGTATAATTTCAAACTATCTTCCTTTAAGCTTTCTAATATCTATTTAAACGTTTTAGAATCTTGAGTTTTAAAACAAATTTTATTGGTTGTTTAACATTTGCTGAAAATTTGAGGGACGGTTAAGAATTAATTGCTAAACTTTTTATCTTCATTTTTAGCTTTAAAAATAATTATCATAGTTAGAACTTAACATTGAAAGGTTACAAATTTTATATATTAGCTGTATTAGTGAAAAAGATATTTTTAAAAACATAAATAATATGGAACGCAATTATATTGGAAACAAAATAGTCAGCTTTAAATAGTAATATAATTGTTAACTGTCCCTGTATGTAACTGTCCCTGTATGCATTTAAAAAGGCTGCCTATCGCAGCCTTAGTTTTTGCTCTAATAATTGTATAGTTTTATTTCCAACAATTCCATCTGATACCAATTTATTTGATTTTTGAAATTGTTTAACTGCAGCTTCAGTTTTAGAATCAAATTTACCATTAACATCTATATTATATGATAAATATTTTAAAGCTTCTTGAAGTTTTTTTACCTGTTCTCCCGAGCTTCCTTTCTTTAAGATGCCCGAAATACTTAAGCTAACCACTGGCGATTTTTCGCTTTCACCTCTTGAAGGTATAACTGTTGTAACATATCTGCTTGTTACTGCTTTATTCAATGCAGTAACTGTTTTTATTCCAACTATACCTGAAGAAGTTATTTTGTTTTTCTTTTGAAAATCTACTACAGCAGTATAAGTTTTATTATCAAATGTTCCATTTATATCAACTTTATATCCAAGTATCTTCAAATATTCCTGAAGCGCTTTTACATCATTACCTTTCATTCCTTTAGTAAGTGATCTTGAAATATTTAAAGTTCTTATTAAACTTTCCTTTGATGTATTAGAATCTTGTTTTGTATTGGTATCGGATGGCTTTGTTATATCTTCAGTAGTTGTTTTTGAAGAATCTTTGTTGTTCTGCGTTGATTCATTATTATCTGAAGGAATTGTGCCATTAGTATCATTTGGAACAGAACTTGACTGAGAATTGTTAACTGTCCCTGTCTCAATTATAAACTCAGCGCTTTTTTCTTCATCATATGTATTTTGTGAGTCATTATATCTTATATAAAGATGAATCTTATAATTTCCTGCCTTATCACATTTATATGTAAGAGTTTTATCCTTTGAATAGTCCCTTACGAATACAACATTCCCATCTTTTTCAATAACATATTTATACAGATAACCCTCAAAATCGCCATCATAGGTTATAAAAGCACTCTCACTCTCTACGAATTTATTTTTATTTATTATTATGTTTTTGCTCTGATTTAAAAGATTTATTAGATAAGTGCCATCATAATAAAAGTTCAATATAGAATCATAATTTTGTCCTGCAATGGCCCTGTTTTTAGCACCAATCTGGCTCATGCCTATGCCATGACCATATCCTTTACCCTTGAAAGTATAAGTATCAATACTCTCATCATAAGTTACATCATACATTGAGCTTGGCAAAGATAGAAAAGTTCTTGCTCTATCCTTAGTAAAGGTCAATCTCTGTTCTATTCCGTTCATGTCTTTATAAATAACATCGATTGAAGCAACTCTTGCACTATCATATTTTTTTATGCTGCTTAAATCAATCCTTAAAAAACTGCAATCAGACTTTATGTATCCTTTACTTTTTAGTTTTAAATCTATATCACTTGATTTAAAACTCATATCACCATAGGGCCAATTTTCATTATCGAATTCATCAATCTTCGTTTTTAAATAAGGTTCTGCCTTGCTCCATATATTTGAGCTATCTTCCGTATAGCCTCCATTGCTTGCTGCATAATAGCCATCTACAAGTTTTTCATTATACAAAAGAACAATGCCTCTCGTATCTTCAACTGCTTTTGCTGAATTATTATAGTTTGAATTATATCCCCTGTACACTTGGCAGTCAGTGGTATCACATAAATCATATCCCCTATCTTTATGTTTACCTATATTTGCTATTGCATAATTCCTTGCAGCAACTGCTTGTGCCTTTAATGCTTCTAAAGGATAGGAATTAGACATTTCGTAGGGAACAACTCCTTTTAAATAATCTTCAATATTTACAATATTAATCGGCACAATATTCCCTGATTTTATAGTAAATTCAATAGTTCCAATATAGCTATATGTTTTCAATCCTGCTTTTAATGTTAAAGTATTATCCTTATTTTGAGGGATTAAAACAATCCCATCATAATCAATTCCATCCATATTTATTTTATCAATATTTATATTTAAGACATGGCTTGTACCAGATAACATAATATTATCATTAAATTTATAATCTCCATTTAATGTTATCTGTAGTGAATTTGAGGACATGTTTTCAAGGCCGATTCTCAAATCCTGAAAGTATAAATTACTATCCAATGCTAAGGATATACTCGAGAAAATAAATAAAAATACTACAGTAAATGCTATTATTCGCCTTTTCATCCCATCACCCCTTGAAAAACTTTCACTTAATAGCATTATATAACAAAAACCTCCGTGTTACAACTTCACGGAGGTTAATTATATTATAATTTGCAAAATTCCATCGTTTCTTCTTCCATTTTTGAAATTTTTTTGTTTACCTCTTCTATATCATTTCCAACAGCAGCAAAATAGAATTTTATTTTGGGTTCTGTACCAGAAGGTCTTACAGTTATAAGGCTTTTATCTATAAGCCAGAGCTGAATAACATTTGATTTTGGAAGGTTTATTGATTTTTCTTTTCCATCTTTTAAATCCTTTTCTATACCCTTCAAATAATCTTTAACTACAACAACTTCCTGCCCTGCTATTTTCAAAGGTGAATCATTTCTCATATCTTCCATTATATTTTTAATTCTTTCATTTCCTTCTATACCCTTTAAAGTAACTGATTTTAGTCCTTCTTTATAATATCCATATTTTTTATATATTTCATTTATACCATCATATAAAGACATGCCTCTTGATTTATACCATGCAGCCATCTCACATATAAGTGCACATGCTATAACACCATCTTTGTCTCTTACAAAACTGCCTGATAAGTATCCATAACTCTCTTCAAAGCCTAATATAAAATTCTTTTTACCTTCATATTCTTTAATTTTTTCACCTATGTACTTAAACCCTGTTAAAACATCTATAATCTCAACATCATAATATCTGCAAATCTCCCTTGCAAGCTCTGTTGTTACAATCGTTTTTATAACCATAGGATTTTCGGGCATTTTTTTGTTTTCTTTAAGCTGTGATAGCATGTATTCAGTAAGAAGCACACCTGTCTGATTTCCCGTTAAAACAACATATTCTCCTGAATCGTTTTTAACAACAACTCCGACTCTATCACAATCGGGGTCTGTTCCAAGTATCAAGTCTATATCATCTTTTCTTGCCATTTCTATAGCAATTTTAAAAACCTCATGTTCTTCTGGATTAGGATATTTAACAGTACTAAAATTATAATCCGGCATCTCCTGCTCTGCTACAACCTCAACATTTTCAAATCCAATCTCTTTTAAAACCCTTCTAACCGGCTTGTTTCCTGTACCATGCAGCGGAGTATATATAATCTTCATTTGCTGCCCTACATTTTTAACAAGCTCTTTATTTATAATAAGTTCTTTAACAAGTTCTATATATTTATCTTCAACAGATTCATCTATAAAATTAAAAAGTCCTGTATTTTTTGCAAAATCATATTCACATGTCTTAATGTCTTCATAGTCAACTCTTTGAATTTCATCGAGTATTCCCTTTGCATGTTCTTCAGTAATCTGTCCTCCATCGTTCCAATATACTTTATAGCCATTATATTCTTTTGGATTATGGCTCGCTGTAATAACTATTCCGGAAGTTGCTTGAAGTTCTCTTACAGCAAAGGATAACATCGGTGTCGGTCTTAACTCTTCGTACATATATGTTTTTATTCCATTGGCATTAAGTACGAGAGCAGCTTCTTTAGCAAAAACATCAGAATAAAGTCTTGAGTCAAAGGCAATAGCAACAGAAGGATTTTTTATATCTTTTTTTAATATATAGTTTGCAAGCCCTTGAGTTGCACGCCTTACAGTATATATGTTCATTCTGTTAGTTCCAGCTCCTATAACTCCCCTTAGACCACCTGTTCCAAACTCAAGATCCTTGTAAAACCTATCTAATATCTCCTTTTCATCTTTTATAGACAAAAGCTCTTCCCTCGTCTTCTCATCAAAGTTCATCCATCTATTATACATTTGCTTATACTCCATGTAACCACTCCCTTTGCATTTTCATATTATTATAAATCAATTTTTACCATATTAAAAGGCTCTCTTTAAAGGGGTTTTGGGGGTTTTGGGGACGGTTAGTGTGAAAATGTAGTATTCCCATATTTGGATATATATTGCAATACGCAGTGTTAGATACCGGATAAAGGAGGTATACCGCAAAAAAAGTGCCACCCAGTTGACAAGTGACAAACTTTTTCATTCCGTCGTTGTGGCTATTTTTTAGTCATGCCCTGTTAATGAAATTAATAGTTTTATATTTATATGAAACATATTTAAAAATTTTATTATTTAAATTTAACATATTTATTTCTCATTGATTATTAATTAAATGTTATAAATTTTAAGACAAAATATCAATAATTTTCGCATTAAAAAAGTTAAAGATTAATTTTTAAGTTTTTTAAAACATAAAAAAGTGCAAATTTTTTATCTAATTACTATATAAAATAAATAGTTTAAACACCTTTTAAATATAATCATAAATTCTTAATTTAAGCTTTATTTCTGATTAGTATTATTTTTGTTAACTGTCCCTTTACCTATTATTTTTGAAAGATAGCATAGAAAATCATCTCTTAATTCATCTCTTTTTAGTGCAAACTCTACCGTTGCCTGTAAAAATCCTAATCTGTCACCAACATCGTATCGTCTTCCTTTGAAGGTATATGCGTACATAGCTTCTTTATTTAAAAGTTCTTTTAATGCATCAGTAAGTTGTATCTCTCCACCCTTGCCTGGCTTAGTATGTTCTAAAATATCAAAAATATTATGAGTTATAATGTATCTTCCAAGTATTGCAATATTAGATGGTGCTTTATCTATATCTGGTTTTTCAACCAAATCCTTAACCTTATATACACCATCTTCTATATGCATTCCTTTTACAATTCCGTATTTATTAACATCCTCTAGTGGTACTTCCTGCACCCCAAGTATAGTTGTTTTATATTCATTATATATGTCAATTAACTGCTTTAAACAAGGTTCTTCATTGTCAACAACATCATCACCTAACATTACTGCAAAAGGCTCGTTCCCAACAAATGTTTTAGCACAATATATAGCATGTCCAAGTCCCTTAGGCTCCTTTTGCCTTATATAATAGATTTGAGCAAGATTTGAAATATATTCAACTTCCTTTAAAAGATCATCCTTATGCTTTGACTTTAATTCCATTTCAAGTTCAACAGACTTATCAAAGTGGTCTTCAATTGCTCTTTTGTTTCTTCCAGTAATAATCAGGATCTCCTCTATTCCAGATGCCACAGCTTCCTCAATAATATATTGAATTGTAGGTTTATCTACAATAGGAAGCATCTCCTTAGGCTGTGCTTTAGTTGCAGGTAGAAAACGGGTTCCAAGTCCTGCAGCTGGAATTATTGCTTTTCTTACCTTCATACTTTTCCTCCTTTTTTCCTTTTGGTCCTTTTGGTCCTTTTGGTCCTTTTGGTCCTTTTGGTCCTTTTGGGACGGTTAATAATTGTTTTCATTTTTAAATAATGTCCTAAACAGTAATAACTTGTTAACTGTCCCTTTAATTTTATTTTATTTAATCATCAATTTAATCACGAGTCCATTATATTTGTCATCTATATTTATTAATTTATCACAGCTTGTACAAAAAAAGAATAACTTAATAAAATTTTTCTCATTTTTACCATTTGGCAATATATTTATTAAATTAATCTATTAAAAAATTTTAAATTTATACGCCATAGATTAACAAAAACTCTTTCATAGCACTTTTATATTCTATATTCTCATTAACAAGATTAAGTCCTACGTTTGTAAGCCTCGATACCCCAGAGCTTGTTATACTCCCAATTATTTCACATATATCTTTACATTTTAAATTGCACATACATCTTAAAAGCACTACAAGCAGAGCCTTGGCTGCAATTGTATTTCTTTTATATTTACCATAAAGGCTCATTCTATCTATACCTGTTTTATT
>NZ_FUYH01000015.1 GCF_900167605.1 Caloramator quimbayensis
TAGGCCGTCCTCTTTTATCTCCTTCTTGTTTACCTAAACTTTGATTAAAATCAGCTTTTTCAAGATATTTTATTACTGTTCTGTAATTATGCCCAGTAACTTTAACAATTTCATTTACTTTTTTCCCTTTACTATAGTACAGCTTTTTGATATTCTTAACTTGAGTCATTGTTAACATTCCTTTCTACCCCCTTTAGCCTCATCAACTAAAGGGTAGTTTATTTTGAGGATGTTGGCAATGACTTTTTTCCATTTTTTTATTTGTATTTTATTTCTGCAACTCTTTGTATTTATATTTTACACTAAACAGGCGATTCTTATTATGGCTTTATTAAAAATTCATTTTTTATTAGTAAACTATTTTCTTATTATTTTAAAGTGTTTGTAAGTGCTAAAAATGGACTGCCATTTGGTTTTATGTTTGTTATGCTTGGTGCCTTGATTTCAAGATATAATATAAATATAAAGAAAGAAAAGATATTTTTATTGTTTTCATTCTTAATGCTATTTTTTGAAGCAAATATACTTAGATTTTTGAACGTATCAAAGGATAACAATATGTATATATCATTAATTTTTGTAGATTTTTTCCTCATGTTAATTTTAATTAAAGTTGATTTAAAAGAAAATACCATTTATAAGTCTCTAAGAGATATTAGCTTATTAGTTTATTGTTCGCATCCATTGTTCATTTATATAGTTTCTAAAATATATAAAATTGTTTTTAATGGGCAAAGTTATATGAATAATTTATTTTTATTTATTAATGTAACGGTTATTTCTATAATATTCTCAATGGTTATTTTAAGAATAAAACAAATGAGGATATATTATAATTCAAAAACAGAAAAAAATACTTATAATTTTAAATAGGTAATTTTTAAAATCATATTATTTATTTTGAACAAAGGGATTTTGTTGATAATACTGTTATTTTGTATGCTGCAACTAAAAAATCGAATGAGCTTATGGCCTATACTCACCTGAAAAGCTTATGAATTTTATATGGGCTTTGGAGAAGGCATTAAACAGGGCTGTTGGCTTTAAACCTTCAACAAGCATTGAGGAAGGATTGCAAATGTTCGCCGATTGGTATGTGGAGTATTATGGGGTGAGATAAGGGTATAGATAGATGTATTGGGAGTCTTGGAAAGTCAGCGAAGATGTAGCAAGTATTTTAAATTTTTGTAAGTTTCCACAGCGCTGGGAGTAAATCTCGGTGATTTTTTTAGCCTTTGGGTTCGCATAATATGCATAAGTTGTATGAAAAGTTCACAGATAAAAATCGAAGAAAAAATTAGAAATATTTAAAAATCAAAGAATGTTTCGCTTGTGTGAACAAAGTTGGTTCACATAAGCCTTGATAAATGTTCTCTTAAATGGTAATATTTACATCGTAAAGACGAATTTGTTGAGTTGTTTTCTCAGTTTCCGGTGTCAGGCACTGGAGAGGAGAAAACAATGGCAGTTTATAAAGTTATTTGGGAGGTAAGCTATGCAGTGTGAGGATTTTAAAAAGGCGGTGGCTTTAAAAAACGATGGGATTATAAATATTGCCCTTGGGAGAAGCAGGAAAGAGAAGATTTGGACGAATGAAAAGAAGCGTTCTTCCTGATGAATATGAGGCTGTATCGAGGATGATAGTGCAGGATTTGGGCATTGATAATTTTGACAGTACAACTTTTGAGGCTGCAAGGCTTATGTATTATCCTTCAACTTCTATTGATGGGGAGTATTTTTTTAAGTTTAATGATGATATTTGGCTAAATCCTGATGATGTTTTGAAAAGATATGAAAATTGGAGGGATACTTCCCTTTGGCCTAAAGGAGAAAAGGAGGAGAAGGCTATAAAAAAAGAGTGCGTAAGGCAGGGAAATCCCGTTGAAAAGGAAGGGGTTATTGGGGCTTTTTGCAGGGCCTATAATATTCATTTTGGCAGAGGCTCTTTGTTATTATAATGCTGGGGAGAGCCTTATTTTAGAGGGTGAGGCGGAGGAAATTGCCAAGGCTATGCAGAATGATGATATTGAGAGCGATGACAGGGAGGGTATGGTTTGTGAATATCTTGAGAGGCTGCTCCCTGAGGATTGGGATAGTATGGGTTTGAGTGAGAGGAGGAACTTTTTAAGAGGGGATGGGTATGGAAGGAATGTTAATGTTAAGAGGAGCATGGTTAGTACTATGGAGATTTGGTGCGAGCTTTTTGAGAGGGAGCCAAGTTCTATGCGAAAGGCTGATTCCTACGAGATAAACGCAATTCTTAGGAAGATTGAAGGGTGGGAGAGGAGCGATAGGATGATAAAAATACCTATATACGGAAGGCAAAGGGTTTATATGAGGGTGAATAGGTAGTTGCTAAGAAATTGGCTTTTGTGAACAAGTGAACAAGAATTCTATATAGATTTAAATTTAAATATTATTTTTTTATATTATGTTTAAATCTATATAGAAAAACTTGTTTTCTTGTTCATATATATTTTTTATGAGGCTGCAAATGCAGTGTCATAAAGGCTTTGAAGGGCTATGGGGCTGAGAACAAGAAAAAAATCTTGTTCACGGGTTTTGTATGGTGTGCACTTTTGTACAGTTTGTCAAGTGCCACATAGTTGACAAAGTAAACTTATTAAAATCTTTTAACAGCTATAATAGCACAATGACATTGCAGCATATTTATGATAAAATATTTTTAAAGCAACATAGGAGGTGCTGATTCATGGATAAGGAACTTTTAAGTGCCATTAGAAGTATAATTAAGGAAGAGATTCAACCTTTAAAAGATGAAATGCTTTCAATGAAAGATGAAATGCTTTCAATGAAAGACGACATGGTTTCAATGAAAAAAGATATTGCTTCAATGAAAGAAGAAATGACCTCAATGAAAGAAGACATTGTTTCAATGAAAGAAGACATTTCATCTATAAAGCAGGAGCAAAGTATAATGAAGCAGAGATTAGATGCAATTGAAGAACAAACTGCAAATCTTACAGAGTTTAAAACATATGTTACAAATAAATTGAATGAAATAAGCGAAAATCAAAAATCAATTTTTGAAATTCTTGGGGAACATGATGTTGCGATTAGAAATTTAAGAAGAAGACCAGTTTGATATTTGACTTTGTCAAGTGCCACATAGTTGACAAAAGGTCACAGCTAAGCTGCTGTGACCTTTTCTTTAAAAGTTATAATCTGTATTTATTTTAAAGCATGTCTGCATTATAAAATCAAAAAAACTTTCTAAAAATGCGTATTCTACACGGGTGTAAACTTCCATATTCCCGAATTTTTTTATGTTTTCTAAAATATAGATTGAAGCTTCTTCGGAAACGCTGCACATAGATTGTATCATTTCTTTGTTTAAACCCTTTATGTTTTTTAAAAGTGCGATTGGGGCTAAAAGCTCCGCAGCAAATGCGTCTGCTTCTTTTTCGAGTATTTCGTACTGGTTATCAGTTAGAGTCCTTCTAACATCGGTTTCATCGAAATCCTCAAGATGACCGAGGACTATATGGCCAAATTCATGGGACAAAGTCCAAACAAGCCTTCCGTAGGGCCTTATGTTCTCTTTATAAACCGTAAGATATTTATTATTCATAAGATATGTAGCAGCTAAGCAGTCTTCTGCGTTTTTAAATTTTAAAGGGTCATTTTTGCTACAGTATTTTTCAGCGGTTGAATAATCTACTAAGAAGTAACCGTATTTTTTAAAAAGAGATTTAATATCAACTGGAAGTGAACTTATGTTATTTTCAAGAAGTATTCTTTGAGCTGTCTGTATTGAGCGCTCCCTTCTAACATGTTGTGGCAAACAAACCCCCATAATTTATCACCTCTGTAAGAATATATAAATATTATATCGAACTAATGTTCGATATGCAAGCAAAAAAAGAGAGAGAAATTTAAGCTATTTATTTTTTTTCTCTTCCTTTTCAAGAATAATTTCAATAAAATCAGCAAGCTCGTCTAAAACCTCTTTTGGCTGATGCTTAGCTCTTTGAAGGGATTTTACAAGCTTTTCAGATTTAGATATTCCAAGTATTGTTTCATCATCGGTATTTTCATCGAGCAACTTTGAAACAGGGATATTAAGGGCAAAGGAAAGCTTTTTAAGTGTATCGAAGGCCGGCTTCTTTTTCCCGTTTTCAATTTCTGAAATGGTGGACTTTGATAATTCTGTAAGGTTTGCCAAATCGATTATTGACAGGTTTTTTTCCTTTCTTATTTTTCGAATCCTTTCACCTATTTCCATAAACTCACCGCCTTTTGGTTCGCTAATATCTATTTATATTATACCAAAGTGTTCATATGTGTAAATAGAAATCGAAGAAAAAATTAGTAAAAGGGAAAAAATAGAAGATATGTTCCTATAAACGAACTAAATTGGTTCGTAAAGATATGGATAAATGTTGATATTAGGTTCGCATAGGTAGTAAAATTTATATAGAAGAAAAAAGAAATGTGAACAAACTTCTCCACATCCGGTGATAGGGATGCCTCCGAAAAATTATAATATTCACCAAAAACATACTATTTATTGTATAAACACCAAGGCCATATATACTATATGCTGTGGCAAAAAAAATTCGTAGGAGCATTTTTACGGAACTCCCATAGGCACCAATGTTGGAGAAGTGGGAGGGGGATTATGAGGGAAAAGGTTATTCTTGCGAGGGAAGATGTGAATGCAAGGCTTGAGATTTTAAAAAGTTTTGAGCCGCTTATTAAAAAGTGCATAAAGTACTATGTTCATGACAGGGAATATTATAGCGATGCTATGCAGGAGGGGTATTACATAATTTTAAAGTGCATTTATAATTATGATTTTGACAAAGAATATCCCTTTGAGGGTTATGTTAAATCATCTCTTATTTTCGGCATTAGAAATTTTGCAAAGAAAATAAAGTATAATGTAAGCCTTGATGAACAGATGAGTGATGAGGGAGGATGCCTTTATGATTTTTTAGAGTCGGATATAAATGTTGAGGAGGAATATGGGCATAAGGATGATATAAGAAGGCTTAAGGATGCAATGGATAAGCTCTCTGATAAGCAGAGAAAGGTTATAGAAGAGGTTTATTTTAAAAATAAGAGCATGGTGGAGATTTGCAAAAGCAGGAGGTGCCATTATATGGCGGTTACCAAGATGAAGGATAGGGCTCTTAAAAAGCTGAGGGAGGAGATGGGCTGATTTTGTATATGTAAGTGCAGCCCTAATTTACCTTGTTTTCGCTGTAATATTTGTTTCCAAAGAATTTGGAGGTTAGTGCAGGCGCAATGGATAACCATCCTCCAAAATTCATCCAAAATATAATGAAAGAAATTGAATATAAAAATACCGCTCCTTAAAGATTTTTTTATATTATTAAGATATTACTTTAAGAAATGCAAACATTATAAACTATGCTGCAAGTCTGCTTTCTTTTGAAGAATAGCTTCAATAAAATCAGCAATCTCCTCTAAAGCATTTATAACTGATATTTAGGCAATTATGTCTTCAAAACCTACTACGCAGTTTCTGCCGTTATTTTTGCCATAGTAAAGGGCTTTATCGGCATTTGATATACATTGGTCTATTTCATACATTGGATTAAAGCTGCTAACGCCAAAGGTCATAGTGATTTTAATTTTTGTACCTTTATATTTTATAACTTTATTTTCTATTTCCTTTCTTATAATTTCGGCTATTTTAAGCGCGTCTTCGTAGGGAGTATTAGGCAGTACGATTAAAAATTCCTCTCCTCCCCATCTTGAAAAAATATCATTAATGCCTATAAGATTTATAATCGTGTTTGCTATTTCCGTAAGAACATAGTCTCCGATATCATGTCCATATTTATCATTTATTTTTTTAAAAAAGTCTATGTCCGCAGCAATAATTGATATTGGAGCATTTTCCCTTTGATTCGATAAAAGAGCATTGAATTTTTCATAAAATCCTCGACGATTAAGTATTGAAGTTAAAAAATCATGGGATGCTGACTGCTTTAGAAGACTTTGAGTTACAGCCAATTCGTTTACTAAGGTTTTCATCATAATTATTAAGAAACTCATTTAGATACATAATTTTATTTTTCATTATTTAATTTACTACTATTTTAATAATATCTTCCTTTAGCTTATCTTTAAGTCCTAATCTGTATTTTAGAATTTCGCTAAGCCTTAAAGTTATAAGGGTTCCCCTTGGTATGTCCTTAACTTCTATGCAAAGACGGCTGTCTAAGTCCTTTTTTTCTGTGTATATATTACAGGGTATAGGGGAAATTACCTCTAAATGGGAACTTAGGCTATCATTTTTATCCCCGCCTGTTATGGTTCCTGTTTTTAGAATTTCATCGGGGAGAAGTTTTTCCTTATCTTTTAAGTATTCTGCAAGGACAATTTTTAAGTTTCTATCCTTTAAATAAATTGTTTCGTTATTTATCTCACAGCCGTTTGCGGTAAGTTTTAATCCCCACTGCCTTTGAGAGAGGATTATAAGCTCTTCCTGCGAAAAGAGCTTACTAAGTTTTTCAGAATAATATTTTTCAAAGCTTAAATTTTTATTATCGCTGTTAGGCTTTAAGGGGGAAAGGACTTTCCTTTGCCCTTTTAATGCCTTGGAATATACAAAAATAGCATTGGAAAGCCCTATGTTAAACATAAGGGATATTATTAAAAGAAGAGTAATTATTTTATTGGAACCATACTTTTTCATCCTTTGACCCTCTTTAAATTTATTTTTCAACGCTAACACTCAGTACCTTTCTGTCGTTATCTGAATTAGAGTATGCATCCTTTACAAGTACCGTTATTTTGTACTCTCCAGAGTCTTTTTTAGGATAGAAGGGTATTATGTTGTTTGTAGTGTAGTCACAAAGGGAATAAAAGTAGTTGTCGTGGCTTACATAGGCCTTATAGTAAAGGGTTGCGTTGTTGTTTGATTGTGCAGTTATTATTATATAGTTCATTTCGTGGGATTTAACTTTTCCATTTTTAAGCTCATGATAAATATATCCATTATTTCCTAATCCGTTTTTTGCTTCACATACTGTGATTTTAGCATCTTTTATTTCTACGTTGTTTTGGGACTTTATGTCTAAAACATAGGAAGCTTCAGCCTCATAGGAGTTAGGAAGGTTTTGCTCAGGGGAGGAGGGCTTTTGCCTTACTCTTCCATATATTACATATCTTCCGGCACCATAGGCTTTAAAGGGAGCCTCTAATTCGTTGTTTTCACTATAATCCCGAAGCTTTGTCATTCCATGTTCATCCCAAAGTAAAAATGCGTATTCAAGGTTTGATGTATCAAGGGTTTCAGGGGAAGTCACTAATATTTTAAATTTATATTTGTTTAACTCTCCTTCAACGGGGGTTGCTTCTATTTTAAGGGAGATATTATTAAGCCCTTGCTTTTTATAGAATGTAAACTTTGTATCCTCATATTCAATTGAACTTGGGGATTTTGCAAAAACTCCTACATGGTATATTCCGCTGTTAAATTTAAAATTCCCTTCATTCTCATCTACTTTATATATGCTCTTATTGTTGCATCTGCTCTTTTCTTCTTGAACTATATCTCCATAGTTTTTTATGGTTTTATACCACATATCCTTTTCACCGACTACAAATTTAAATATTTTATTTTTATATAGTTTATCTTCAATATTTGGTAAATCGCTAACTTTTGTTTTTATTGCTATGTTGCTGGGGTTTTGTGTATCGACTTGAATATATTCAAGCTGAAGGTATTTATTATTCACATTGTTTACATATACCTTTCTTTGGGATAATACATCATTTCCCTTCATAACAACAATTTTAAAAATTCCAACCTTATCGGGAAGCCAACAGTACCTCTCTCCATCTTTATCTGAAGATTTAATGGCAGTTCTTTCATATCCATTATCTCCTATTATTTTAACGGTGTAGTTTTTATCCGCTGGCGTTACATAAATATTTGCTTCTTTTGGATTAAGTACGGTTACTGGAAAATTTAAAATGCTTGAATAGGTAAGATAATTTGATAGTGTTTTGTCCATATCCGTAGTTATTTGTACACTGCTTTTATTTAAAAAACTTTCGCTGCTGATTTTTGTTTCTTCTTTGCTATCATTCTTTAGTAGGGCGTTTGACATTATTATCTGCTTGTTGGCTAAGGTAAGTATAATAATAAAGATTAAGGTTAACGCAATTTTTTTATGCATCTGCATTCCTCCTTTCAATTCTTGTGAATAACTTTATCTTTTTACTTTTGACTTTGCTATCCTTTGTATTTTCAATGTTTATATCTTTGTTTATTATAGTTCCTATTATCTTCACATCTGTTCTTTCTAATATTTCTTTTGTGTTTATAAATTCCTTAATGTCTACAAGGCCCACTTTAATAACGAATATGCACCCGTCTGTAAAGCGGGAGACATCCTGTATAAAGCTAAGATGCTCACATGAGGGCATATCTGCTATTATATAGTCAAAGTTTTTATGTGCTGATTTAAAAATTTCTTCTAAATTAATGTTTTCATAGTTGTCTGATTTTAGAAAATGGGGTGAGAAAACATAAAGGTTTTTGAATTCTGTTTCTTTGAATATATCTTCACCTTCAATTATTTTAATTAGATTATTTGTAATAGGGTTTAAGTCCATCAAAAGAGTTTTTTTGCTGTCTCGAGATAAATTTATAGCAAGATTTGCTGCAACAGTGGTTTTACCTTCCCCCTCATTAATGCTGGTTATTAGAAAGCTCTTTTTTTCTTTTGTATCCTTTGATAATAGCAGGCTGTTTTTTAAAAGCTTAAAACATTCTAATTCAAAGAAGCTGTCTTTAAAATTTCCGCAATTACTTTGGCTTAAAAGAGACAATCCTTTTGAAGGTGTAATCTCTGACAATACAGGAAGGTTTATGTTTTTTTCTATCTGCTCCTTTGTTCTTATTTTTGTATCTATATATTCGAGAAGGAATATAAGCCCTATGGACAGCATTATTCCTAAAACAAAAGCTATGGACAGGTTTAGCTTATAGTTTGGGGAGATGGGGCTGTCCACATATTTGCCTCTATCCAGTATCTGAATATCCCCCGCAGGAAGAACTCTCATGGATTCTTCTATAAAATTTTCAGCGTAGGAATTTACAATGTTTTGTGCATGATAGGGGTTGTCGCATTTTACTTTAAGCTCTATTATCTGAGTATCAACTAAAGGAACAGCGCTTACCATTTTTTTAATATCTTCGCTTTTGTATTGCGGATATTCCTGTGCAGTCTTATCTACTACTGCGCTTGATTTTGCTATTTCGCAGTAGGTCTTTAGAAGCTTTTGATACATCAAAATGTCGCTTTGAGTGTACCTGTCCTCATAGAACATTCTCGCAGCTTCCTTAACGATAACCACGCTAACCTTGCTCTCATACTTTGGTTTAATAAAAAAAAGGCTTATTATTGAAGCTATAGTAACAGTTAGGGCAGTGATATAAACTATTATCCACTTTCCTTTTTTTAAAATTTTTATTATATCTCTTAAATCGAGTACATCTTCCTCGCTCATGTTCCTTCCCCCTTTATCTATCGTGAACTTATATTATATTTATTATTTGAAGGAGGAAAATATGATTCTTTTAGGTGATAGATACCGGAGAATATTGAATAATTTAAAAGTTTATTTTTTCCTTTTTGATTAGAAAAGAAAAGTGCCTTCTAAATGGTTGTAAATCCTTATAAAAAACATATAATTAAGATATAGATTAAAACATAAAAAGTTCAAAAGTTCATTTTTTCAACATTATTTTTGAAAAAGAGGATGATTTAATGCAGCTTAATAAAAGATCTGTTGAAATTTTAAACTATTTGTTTAATGCAGATGGATTTGTAAAGATTGAAGATATTGCAAAACACTATAAGTTAACAGACAGAGCTGTTAGATATAATATCGATAAGATAGAAGAATTTTTGGTTGAAAATGGGTTTTCTTATTTTGAAAGGGAATATAACAGAGGTATAAGGATAAAAAAGGATGACGGTCTTGAGGAATTTATAAGGAATCTGCTTAGCGATAAGAATATTGAGTCGAGATTTCAGTACACTTTTTCTAAGGATGAGAGAATTAAATATACTGCTATAAAACTTCTACAGAGCAGTCAGCCCCTTAAGGTTTCCTATTTTCAAGAGCTGTTTTTTATCTCTAAAAATACTATGCTAAAGGAACTTGACGAGCTTGAGGAATATCTTAAAAAAAGCGGCTTAAAACTTGTAAGGAAACAAAAATACGGAATCTATATTGAAGGCAGTGAAAGTCAAAGAAGAAAGCTTGCTAAAGAATTAGTGTTTGATACCTTATCCTATGAGGATATTTTGAATTATATGAGTACAAAAATGGACTCAAATAGATACAGCAACTTTCAGTTTGATATCTTATTTTCGGATATAGATATAGATTTTATTGACAGCCTTATTAAAATGGCTGAATCTGAGCTTTTAAGAAAGTTCAGCGATGAGGCCTACGGAGGACTTTTAACTCATCTTGCTATTATGATTAAAAGGATACAGCTTAAAAAGGATGTTTATGCCTTAGGGTTTGTAAATGAGGATTTAAAAGATACTAAGGAATATGAAGTTTCAACAAAAATGATAAAAAGGATTGAAGAAAAGTTTAATATCTCTGTTCCTCAGGAAGAAATCGAATATATAGCCCTTCACCTGCTTGGGGCAAAAGTTATTAAAAATAAAGGAGCAGAAAATGAAGATATAAATAAGGGATTATATGATGTTGCTCTTAAAATGACAGAAGAAATTGAAAAAATTTATGGCATTGATTTTAAAGATTTAAAGAGCAGCATTGTTGAAGGACTTGTGCTTCATTTAAGGCCAAGCCTTTATAGGATTAAGTATAATTTTAAGCTTTTAAATCCAGTTTATGAAGATGTAAGAAGCAAGTATAATGAGTTGTTTTTAAATGTAAAAAAAGTATCAAGATATATTGAAGAATTTATAAATAGTCCTATCGATGAGCATGAAATTTCATATATAACCCTTCATTTTGGGGCAGCTCTTGAAAGGGTAAATATGAATTTGAATCATAAACCAAGAGTTGTTATTGTGTGTGGAAGCGGCCTTGGAACAGCAAAAATGATAGCTTCAAAAATAGAAAGCGAGTTTAATGTTGAAATAGTTGATACTATATCAAGCAGAGAAGTTGAAAATATTGAGACTGATTATGATTATATTATAAGCACTATTGATATTGGTAAGAAAGATGGTAAAAAAAATATAAAGGTAAGCCCCCTTTTAACATCAAAGGATTATGAAAAGCTTGAGGAATATTTTAATTACAAATCAAAAAGATTAAATGATAATAATGATTTGAAACTTGTAAACAGACTTATATATATTGTTGAAAAGTATGCTGATATACCCAACAGGGAACTTTTGCAGTATGAATTTTTGCATGAACTAAAAAATTATAAGGAATTTTCTAAAACGTGGAGGTACATTTATATGCTAAAGGATCTTATAACATGGAAAACTATATTGTTAAATGCAGAGTGCAGCACATGGCAGGAGGCTATAAAGCTTGGAACTGATATATTAAGTGAAAATAATTATGTAGATGATAGATATTATGATGCTATTATGGAAAATTTCAAAAATATTGGGCCCTATATGGTAGTTGCCCCAGGAATCGTTTTATCCCATGCAAGGCCTGAGGATGGAGTTAAAAAGCTCTCGATGAGTCTTGTAACTTTGAAAAATCCAGTGAATTTTGGGAGCGAACTAAATGACCCTGTAAAACTTATTATTACTATTGCAGCAATAGATAATGAATCTCACTTAAAGGCTTTGTCTCAGCTTATGGAGCTGTTTATGAACAGCAATGACATGAATGAAATATACAAGGCTAAGACTAAGGAAGAGATTATTAATATAGTAACTAAATATTCAAAATAGAAAAAGGAGGAGGTGAAAACATGAAGATTTTAGTTTGTTGTGGAAGCGGTCTTGGAAGCAGCTTTATGATTGAAATGAATATAAAAAAGGTTTTAAAGGAGCTTAATGTAAAGGCTGATGTTGATCATTCAGATTTATCCTCAGCAAAGGGGATTAAAGCAGATGTATTTGTTGGTACAAGGGATATAGCAGGACAATTAAAGGGATTAGGAGGACATGTTGTATCACTAAACAGCATGATTGATCTTAAGGAGCTAAAAGAAAAGTTGAGTGAAACTTTTAAGGAAATGGGAATTATTTAAATTTAATATTAAGGGGGAATTTAAATGTTAAAGGTCATTCTTGACATTTTGAGCGTTCCGGCGATACTTGTAGGGCTTGTAGCGCTTGTTGGTCTTATTGCACAAAAAAAGTCAGCAACAGATACTATTAAGGGTACTATAAAGACTATAATGGGATTTTTAGTACTATCAGGCGGTGCTGGAATAGTTGTCGGCTCTTTGGGACATTTTGGAACTATGTTTCAGCAGGGTTTTGGTGTTCAGGGTATAGTTCCAAACAATGAGGCTATAGTTGCCCTTGCACTTAAAACCTATGGTACTCAGACAGCTCTTATCATGGTCTTTGGTATGCTTGCTAATATTTTAATTGCAAGGTTCACTAAGCTAAAGTATATATTCTTAACAGGTCATCATACTCTTTATATGGCATGTATGATAGCTGCAATCCTTGTTGCAGGTGGAATGAAGGGAACTTCCCTTGTTATTGTAGGTTCAATTCTCTTAGGTTTTGTAATGGCATTTTTCCCAGCAATAGCCCAGCCTACTATGAGAAAAATTACTGGAGAAGATAATGTGGCCTTTGGTCATTTTGGTACTGTTGGTTATGTTTTATCAGCCTATGTTGGAAAACTTGTAGGTAAAAATTCAAAATCAACTGAGGAGATGGAATTCCCACAGGGGCTTACTTTCCTTAGAGATACTTCAGTTGCAATAGCTCTTGTTATGGCAATACTTTATATAATTGTTGCACTTGCTTGCGGCAGAGAATTTGTTGAAAGCAAATTAAGCGATGGACAAAACTTTATTTTATTCTCACTTATTCAGGCAATAACCTTTGCAGGCGGAGTTTATGTAATATTAGCTGGTGTTAGACTTATACTTGCTGAAATCGTTCCAGCATTTACTGGTATTGCGCTTAAGATAGTTCCCGATGCAAAGCCTGCCCTCGACTGCCCAGTTGTTTATCCTTATGCTCCAAATGCAGTTTTGATAGGTTTCCTTTCAAGCTTCTTAGGTGGAATAGTTGGTATGTTTATACTTATTGCTCTAAAGGCTCCTGTAATTCTTCCAGGCGTAGTTCCTCACTTCTTCTGTGGAGCAACCGCAGGTGTATATGGTAATGCAACAGGAGGAAGAAGGGGTGCGTTCTTCGGTGCATTTGTACATGGTCTTTTAATAACATTCCTTCCTGTACTTTTACTTCCTGTTCTTGGAAACCTCGGATATGCAAATACTACATTCAGCGATGCAGACTTTGGTGTAGTTGGTATTGTGCTTGGTAATGTGTTGAAATTGTTTATAAGATAGTAAAAAGGGTAGCTTGCTACCCTTTTTACTATATGAAGCGAGAAACAAAAAAAGTATAAAATCTTTTTAACAAGGTTCTATAATAAAATTGCATTCAAAAACATAATATATTTAGTATTTTAATGCGAATCTGCTTTATTATATATAATTGCAGCAA
Organism: Caloramator quimbayensis; assembly: GCF_900167605.1. GTDB lineage: Bacteria > Bacillota > Clostridia > Clostridiales > Caloramatoraceae > Caloramator_B > Caloramator_B quimbayensis. The sequence continues at coordinate 13,659 of NZ_FUYH01000015.1, forward strand.
ATTTCAGGTGCTATTTTTGCAGGTAATTGACTAAAATAAAATGATAGGATGATAACTTTAAAAAGAAATTGAATAAGTGTTATTAGTATGGCTATAATTAAAAAAAGTGGTGAGAAAAATTATTAAAAGAGAATTGTATCTTGAAAAAATCAGGGCTTTTATCGATAAGATGTTTATTAAAGTTATAATGGGGATTAGAAGATGTGGTACTGCTCTTATGATTATTATATAGGAGTTTTTAGTTAGGAAGCTTTCAAGTTGTAATTCCGGAAGATGTTGATATTAATATAAGTACATTCCTTTTAAGAAAGCTATTAAATTTATTTTTTAAGTAGATAAGAGATTCATTTTTGTTTTATAATAAGAATAAGTATATTTTTAGATATAACGTTTTTACAGTGGGTGATAAAATATGGAATCGTTTAACAACGTAGGATTATTAGACAAAAACAAACTTTTACAGATATTTGAGTATCTTAATGAGAGGCTTAAAGAAAACCACTTGCAGCTTGAGATTACTATCTATGGGGGCTCAGTTATGACAATGGTCTATGATAACAGACCAGCAACAAAGGATATTGACTGTGTATTTAGTGAAACTAACTATAAATTATTGAGTAATATTTTGGAGCTAACAAGGTCTACTTTTGATTTATCAGAAAATTGGATAAATGATGAAATAAAAGAACCTTTACAACATATTATTAAGGAAGATAAAGAAATTTTTAAATGTTATTCTAATTTAAAAATACTAAAACCTAAAGCACAGCAGCTGCTTGCAATGAAGGTTTTAGCTGCAAGACCGGAACCAGCTAAAGATTTTGTAGATGCTTATTTATTATGTAAAGATTTGAATATAACTACAAAGCAGGAGCTTTTAAATGTTGTTACTGAATTTGTTCCTATAAAACTTTTAGGCGAAAGACAAAGAAATTTTATTCGATATTTAGGAGAGGATTTGGGATATGATTGGAAATAAATATTTGCAGGCACTTTTTAATTATTCTGACGAAGATACAAGTATTAATCAATTAATAGAAATATTAAAGAGTAAAGATATTGAATTTATTAATAGTTTAAAAAGTGAAGTGCCGGATTTATCTCAATGCAGCTTAAAGGAGTTAGATTATTTAACAAAAGTATCAGCTATTATTGATTATTATTTACAAATGCTTGAATTGGATGTGCCAAATTGGCTAAGAAGCGAAAAATTATCTTTTAAAGCTCCATATTATCATTCTAAAAGAATTAGTGATTTTGAAAAGTTAAAACTTATATATTCAAGTCCAGCTCCATTTAGATTAAGAAATGTTTATTTTGATTTAGAAGGAATAAAAAGAGTATAATAATCCTCTTTCACCCGTTTCAAAAGCTTTGAGGCGGGTGTTTTTTTGGGGTGCTTTGAGGGGCGGTTAGTGTGAAAATGTTGCATTCCCATATTTGGATATATATGACAATATGTAGTGTTAGATACCGGAGAAAGGAGGTATACCGCAAAAAAAAGTGCCACCCAGTTGACAAGTGACAAACTTTTTCATTCCGTCGTTGTGGCTATTTTTTAGTCATGCACTGTTAATTATTTTTGCGCATTTCAAATATTTTTGTAAACTTCATTCTCCGGTGTTAGGGAGGCCTCCGAAAAATTATATTGTTCACAAAAAACATATTATTTATTGTATAGATGCTAAGCCTATATATACTATATGCTGTGGCAAAAAAATTCGTGGGGCATTTTTTCGGAACTTTCTTAGGCACCGGAGAATGAAGGAAACTTATTCCAATATCAAACATTTTATCAAGTTTCGTAGGTTCCCCCCAATTGACAAAAAAGCACTTCCAAAAGCATGTACTTTTAAAAGTGCCTTAAATTTATATTATTTGAGCTAAAAATGTATTGCCCCTAAATTTAATCCAAGGGCAGCTTCATGAATAATTTCTGGAGTTGTTGGATGGGCATGAATTGTTTCAATTAAATCTTCTGCTTTAACTTTCATGCTGACACTTAAAGAAAGTTCTCCTAATAGGTCAGTAGCTCCAAGACCAATAATAGCTGCTCCAATTATCCTATTAGTATCAACATCTTCAATAAGTTTTGCAAACCCCCTTATATCTCCATAGCACAAAGCCTTGCCTATCGCACTGTAAGGAATCTTAGATACTTTGTACTTAATACCTCTATTTATCGCTTCCTTCTCTGTTATCCCTACAATTGCAATTTCTGGATCTGTAAAAATAGCTGATGGAATGTCGTCATAATTAATTTCCTTATCTGTCCCCAATATATTTTCAACTGCAACAATTCCCTGATGTGAAGCTACATGAGCTAAAAGGGATTTGCCAGTTACATCTCCAATTGCATATATATTAGGTATGTTGGTTTGCATTTTTGAATTTACCTTTATACCTCTCCCTTTTTCATTAATTTCAAGATTTATTCCTTCATTCGATATATCTGGTAAATATGGGGCTCTCCCAGTTGACAAAAGCACCTTATCACAAGCCAAATAATGTTCCTTTGAATTTTGTTCGAATCTGACTATTATATTCCCATCCTCTGATTCTATAAATTCTTTAACAAGGGATGATGTATAAATTTTTATATTCTTTTCTTTAGTATGCTTTTCTATTTCCTCTATTAAATCATCATCCAAAGAAGATAAGCATTTATCAAAGTACTCAATTATATAAACTTCTACGCCAAAGGATGAGAGCATATGAGCAAATTCCATTCCTATAACGCCACCGCCAATAATGGCTAATTTTTTAGGAAGATTTGTAAGATTTAGTGCTTCATCGCTGTAAATAATATTTTTATTATTTATACCCTGTATATTAGGAACTGATGATTTTGAGCCAGTTGCTATTATAATATTTTTTGTATTAACAGTTATTTCAGTATTATTGCTCTTTACTATTATCTTATTGGTATCAAATATTTTTCCCTCACCATAAATTGTTTCAACATTATTTTTATTAAGAAGATATTTAATACCATCCACAAGCTGATTTACTATATTATTTTTTCTTTCAATGATTTTATTCATATCAATTCCAAAATCATTACAATAGCAGCCATATTTTTCAGCCTTTTTTATCGTATTATATACATTTGCTGAGCGAATCAGCGCTTTAGTCGGTATGCAGCCCTTATTAAGACACGTTCCTCCGAGGCTGTCCTTTTCAATCAAAACTACTTTTGCTCCTCTTTTAGCTGCATATATAGCTGAAACATATCCTCCAGGACCTGCCCCTACTATTGCAATATCGCATTCATATTCCTTCTTAGTAACTTGAGTAAAAAAATTTGAAAAATAATCAAAGGTTGTACTTTCCATACTTGATATACTCTTGTTATCCTCTGCTATAACTGCAAGAATAGTATCTGAATTTATATTACTTCCTTCGCTGACAAATATTTTTTCTATTTTCCCATCTACATTAGTCTTAAACGAAATATTCGTTTTGTTTCCTTCAGCTTCAAGAAAGATTTCATCAGCTCCTATATAATCTCCCTCATTTTTATAAATTTTTGTTATAACAGCTTCAGAACCATGAGGTAATATATTTCCTATTCTGATTTCCAACCAAATCACCCTCTCTATTAAATAAGGCAGCATTCAGCTGCCTTTTATTATTTATTAAAATCCTTTCTAAATTCCTCAACGCTGTCTTTAAGTAGTGTAACACTGTAAGCCATAGATGGACCGCCACCAAATGCAACCGCAACCATGGCAGCTTCCATTATTTCCTCAGGAGTCGCCCCAGCTTCAAGGGCTTTATAAACATGAAAAACTATGCAATATTCACATCTGTTGTAAGCCGCAATGCCGACGCTTATTAATTCCTTAGTTTTAACATCAAGCTTTGAAGGTTTATAGCATGCACCAAGAAGATTCATAAATGCACCAACCTGCTCACCGCTGTAATCCTTAACGGATTGAAGTCCTCCCATAAATTCATTTAACATTTCTCTTGGATTTTTTTTCATAAATAACCCTCCTTATAAAATACTTGCTATACTAATAATTAGTATAGCAAGTATTTTATAAAAAAACAACAGAAAATAAATATTTTATTAATTATTTTCTGCATTTTCTATAAATTTACGCAAAACTCTTTCAAAAACCTCAAGATCTTTATCCTCTATACCTGCACGGGCAATTCTGCTCATCCTTTCACCCTCTGGTAAAAGCTCTGTTATTTTATCTTTTCCCTTTTCAGTAAGCTCAATATAAACTACTCTTTTGTCCTTTGCATCTCTGCTTCGGCTTACATAATTATCTTTTTCCAGCCTATCAATCAGTCTTACCATACTTGACTCTTTTATATCCATCTTTTCAGAAAGTTCCCTTTGACTCATCCTATTATATTTAAGTAAATAATACATTGCAGTCCATTGAACACGCGTCACTCCAAATTTTAAAAGTCTTTCGTTAAATGCTTCAGCTATCTTTTTTGCAGCTTTATTTGTTGTAAAACAAAGACAAGTATCTAAATCGAACATTAAAATTACCTCCATAAAAAATGCCTTATTATATTAATAATCTCTTTTATTTTGTACTTTGTCAACTCCTCACTTACCTTATAGGCATTATAAACCATACTTCCTTTTTTCCTACCATTTTTTATATGAAGCGAGAAATAAAGAAGTATAAAATCTTTTTAATAAAGTTCTATAATAAAATTGCATTCAAAAACATAAAATATTTAGTATTTTAATGCTAATCTGCTTTATTATATATTATTGCAGCAAATTTCAGGTGCTATTTTGGGGAGGCAATTGACTAAAATAAAATATTAGGGTTATAACCTTAAAAAGTAATTGAATAAGTACTATAAATATGGTTATAATTTTAAATGAGGTGAGAAAAATGATTAAAAGAGAGTTGTATCTTGAAAAAATCAGGGCTTTTATCGATAAGCCATTTATTAAAGTTATAACAGGAATTAGAAGATGTGGTAAGTCTACGGTTCTTTTAATGATTAAAGAGGAGCTTTTAAATAGGGGAATAAAAATTGATAATATTATTTATATTAATTTTGAGTCAATGGAATATATGGATATTACCGATGAAAAGGAATTGTATAATTATATAAAGATGAAAATTAAAAATCAGGAAAAATACTATATTTTTTTAGATGAGATTCAAGAAGTGAAAGGCTGGGAGATAGCTGTTAATTCTTTTCTTATAGATTTTAACGTTGATATATATATCACAGGTTCAAATTCTAAATTGCTTTCTTCAGAGCTTGCAACTTATATTGCAGGAAGATATGTTGAAATTAATGTAAGTACATTATCTTTTTTGGAAGCTATTCAATTTAAAAATTATTTTTATAAGGATGAAAAAATAGATATACACAGGGGATTTTTAAATTACGTAAGAAAGGGAGGCTTTCCTGTAATACATACCTTTGACTATGCTTATGAAGATGCGTATAAAATAATAAATGATATTTATGCTTCAGTTATTTTAAGGGATGTAATTGAGAGAAACCGCATACGTAATGTTGAAGTGTTAGAAAGAATCATTAAATTTGTGTTTGAGAATATTGGAAATAATTTTTCTGCTAAAAAAGTTGCTGATTATTTTAAAAGCCAGCAGAGAAAAGTGGATATAGAAACAGTATATAATTATTTAAATGCTCTTGAAAGTGCTTTTATTATTGAAAGAATTCCAAGATATGATTTAAAAGGTAAGGAGGTATTACAAACCAATGAAAAATATTATATAGCAGATATAGGCTTAAAGTATGCAGTTATGGGATATAGAGACAGAGATATTTCAGGTATACTTGAAAATATAGTATTGCTCGAATTAAAGCGTAAGGGATATAAGGTTTATGTTGGAAAGATGGAAGATAAAGAGGTAGATTTTATTGGAGAGAAGAGGGAACAGAAAATATATGTACAAGTAGCTTTTAGGTTGTCATCGCAGGAAACTGTAGAGAGAGAATTTAAACCTCTTCTATCCATTAAAGACCATTATCCTAAATATGTTGTAACTATGGAGGAATTTTGGCAGGATAATATAGAGGGTGTTAAGCATAAGAATATAGCCGATTTCCTTTTAATGGATGAGTATTTTTTATAGTAATTTTCTTTCACCCGTTTCAAAAGTTTTGAGGCGGGTGTTTTTTTGGGGTGCTTTGAGGGACGGTTACTTATTTCATACACAATATCTGCTAAATTAGGGGGACATGCATAAAATATTATGTCTATTATTTAATATAATAATTAACCGTCCCTCCTGTTACCTCCTGTTACCTTTGACAAACCACAAAATTTTTCATTCCGTCGTTGTGGCTATTTTTTAGTCATGCACTGTTATTTATTATTTATATTTTTAAAAGTAAAATAATTGTTAACCGTCCCCCGACTTTCCCCGACTTTATTAGAATAAGTTCCCCTCATTCTCCATATCCAGTGCATAGGAAGGCTCTGAAAAAATGCCCTTAAAATTTTTTCTGTTTTGTAGTGGAGGCTACAAATATATATGAAAAAAATTGCTAAATTATATTTAAAATTTATGGGAGGAGGAAAAAAATGATTAAACTAATTGGTATTTTAATTATTGTAATTGGCTTCATATTAAAGCTTGACACTATAGCTGTCGTTGTTTTTGCAGGAATTATTACTGGACTTGTTTCAGGAATGTCATTTAATGAAATTATGACAACCCTTGGTAAGGCTTTTGTTACTAACAGGTATATGTCAATATTTATTATTTCCCTTCCTGTTATTGGACTTTTAGAGAGGTATGGACTTCGTGAGAGGGCTGCTTATTTAATTGGTAAAATAAAATCTGCAACAGTTGGAAGATTGACGTCTCTTTATCTTATTATAAGAACTCTTGCGGCTATGTTTGGACTTAGAATCGGAGGGCATGTACAATTTATAAGACCTCTTATTCTTCCGATGGCACAGGGGGCGGCAGATAATAGATATAAAGACATGGATGAAAGGGATAGACAGAGAATAAAGGGACTTGAAGGTGCGGTTGAAAACTACGGAAATTTCTTTGGACAGAATTTCTTTGTTGCATCAGGAGGAGTATTATTAATTGTTGGAGTTATGAAGGAACAGGGATATGTTGTTGAAGCAGTTGATATAGCCAAGGCATCATTACCTATAGCTTTAATTATTATGGTTATTGGTACACTTCAATTCTTATATTATGATAAAAAATTCGATAAGAAATATAATACAATTAAGGCACAGAGTAGCCTTAATAAAAAAGCATAGGAGGTGGTTATATGCTTAAAAATTCGTTAACAGAACTTTTATATGTTCTTTGTGGTCTTGTTTGCTTTTACTCTGTTTTTGTTACTTTAAAAGATAAAAGTCACCCTGCAAAATATACAACAGCTCTTTTCTGGGGGATTCTTGGGTTTACATTTACATTTAGCAGGATAGGTTTGCTTTGGGGAAATGAAAAAATAATGATAAATGATACATTTATAGGATATTTAATATTAGTAATGGCACTGTTATCTGCTTTTAAACTTGTTAAATTCAATAAATTTAATGAATCAACTAATGAATTTAAAGAAAAAATGGCTCAAAGTATTGGCAATAAGATATTTATCCCAGCCTTATCCTTGGCGATTGTTGCTTTTTTAGTAGCACAATTTTGGACAAAACAGCTTGGTTCACTCGTTGCACTTGGAATTTCAACGGTTATTGCTTTAATACTTGCAATTATAATAACTAAAGGTAAAGGCTGTGAAGTTGCTGAAGATGGCAGAAGGCTTTTAGAGCTTGTTGGACCGCTTAGTATACTTCCACAGCTTCTTGCAGCATTAGGTTCAGTTTTTGCTGCTGCTGGTGTTGGAAATGTTATTGCTAATGGAATTAAGACTGTAATACCTCAAGGAAATATTTTACTCGGTGTTATTGCTTATTGTATAGGCATGGCTCTGTTTACTATGATAATGGGAAATGCCTTTGCAGCATTTGCTGTAATTACGGCTGGGATAGGTGTTCCCTTTGTATTTTCTCAAGGAGCAAATCCAGTTATAGCTTCAGCACTTGCACTCACAGCAGGATATTGTGGAACACTAATGACTCCAATGGCTGCAAACTTTAATATAGTACCTACAGCAATACTTGAAATCGATGATAAAAAGTATGGGTTAATAAAATATCAGCTTCCAATAGCGCTTATTATGTTATTAATTCACATAATTTTAATGTATGTTTGGGCTTTTTAAGGTATAGGTTTTTTCCTATACCTTATATTTAGGAGGTGTATTTAATGAAAGTATTATTAACAGGTTTTGAACCTTTCGGAGGAGAAAGAGTTAATCCATCCTATGAAGCAATAAAAAACATGCCTGATATTATTGAAAATATACAGATTGTTAAAGCAGAGATTCCTACTGTATTCAAAAAGTCAATACAAGTTTTAGAAGAAAAAATAATTGAACACAATCCAGATATTGTAATATGTGTTGGGCAGGCAGGAGGGCGTTTTGAAATATCCATAGAGAGAATTGCAATAAATGCTGATGATGCGAGAATTCCTGATAATGAAGGGAATCAGCCTATAGATGAGAAAATTTTTTCTGACGGCGATGCGGCATACTTTTCTAAACTTCCTATTAAAGCTATAGCTGAGGAGATAAAAAAATTTGGAATACCTGCAGCAGTGTCAAATACTGCTGGAACTTTTGTATGCAATCATGTAATGTATGGACTTTTATATTTAATAGATAAAAAATATGCTAATATAAAGGGAGGCTTTATACATGTTCCCTTTATACCTCAGCAGGTAATAAATAAATTCAATACTCCATATATGAGCCTTGAACAAATCACACAGGCCTTAATAATTGCAGTTAAAGCTTCCGTTAATTATGAAGAGGATATTAAAATAACCCAAGGGAAAATTTGTTAATTGGTGGTTATATGGAAAATTATTTATTTGTATATGGAAGCTTGATGAAAGACTTTTTTAATTATAAATATATTAAAAATAAAGTACTTGAAAGGAAATATGCAAGAACTAAGGGTAAGCTTTTCCATCAAGTAGATAAAGGATATCCTGCTATGATAGACGGAGAGGATTATATATATGGAGAACTTTTAAAATTTAATGATTGGGATAATGTGATAAAATCTCTTGATAGATTAGAAAACTATTATGGAGAAGAAAATCCTCAGAATGAATATAATAGAGTTATAGTTGATGTTGAAATCCTTGAGGAAGGATGTGTTGTTAAAGCCTTTGTTTATAAAGTTAATTTAAAAGATGAAGATAAATTTATTGAAAAAAATATATATATAAAAAGCGGGAACTGGAAAGAGTTCATGGAAAAAAAGGTGCTATCCAATTGGTAAGCTAAAAAGCTTTCCATTGGGGCACTCTTTTTTTTAGTTTGCGGGAAGTCTGGCATTATAAAGATTTAAATTAATTTTTTGTTTTATACCTTAAACCTTAAAAATTGTATTAAAAGTATAGAATTTTATTTTAAAATTTGATACATTTAAATGAAAATACAATAGGAGTTGGTAATAATGTATGAAAGTCTTTTTGATAATAAAAGACAAAAGATTATGCGACAATACTTTTTAAATAATTTGAGCCCTAAAGGAATTATAAAAAAATATAAAAAGAATGAATTAATTGATTTGGATGCAGAACAATACATTGGAATAGTAGTTAAAGGAGTGGTATCTCAGAGCATAATAAGTTTTAAGGGAAATGAAAAACTTCTTTACGTATTAAGACCTGGAGAAATATTTAATGAAATGGATTATTTTTGCGGAGGAAATGACAGCATAATTTCAAGAGTAAAAGAAAATGCAGAGGTTTCATTAATTTCAAAAAGTATTATAGAAGAAGAATTAATAAAAAATCCTCAGGCTTATAGATATTTTATTCATAGCATAACAAGAAAGTTTAGAATAGTGATGCTTCAACTTACTAACAGCGTTTTTAACGATTCCACTGGGAGAATTGCAGATGCTCTTTTAAGGCTTGCATCATGTTCGGAGGATGATAACTGCAGCAAAAAGTCAATAAATATGTTTTTTACACATCAAGAACTTGCTAATAACATAGGGTGCTCAAGAATTACTGTAACAAGATGTCTCAATAAATTCCTTGAAGAGAAAATTATTAGTTATGAAAATAAGAAAATAATAATAAATAATCCTGATGCTTTAAAAAAGTATATAGATGCTGTAATAGATGAATAATATTTATTTAGAATTATTAATAGATTATAAATATTCTCCTCTTTGATTTTTACACTGGTTTTTGGGAATATTTTCTTATTTGTTAAATATTTATAATTGGGTATAAAATTACTAAAATTTAATTTTTGATAAAGGGGAGAAAAATGATGTATTTAATTTTAAGGGTTTTTGATTTTTCAAGTCTTTTTAATAATTCATTAAAACTTTATAGGAGCTGTTATGATGATATAATTAAAAGATTCCCAGAAATAAAAAATTGTAAAGTATGGGATATTAAAAAAATGATAATGTACGTTATTTCAAGTAGTTTTATGATGAGCGATAATATTGTATTTTATAGGCTTAATAATTTAGTAGTTGATAATAATTCTATTACGGTTGAATACAGTGAAGATAGTTCAGTGAATTCTAATATATTAGATAAAGATTTTGACAGGGCGTTATATGGATATTTAATTAATAAAGGGAAAATATCAAAGGGTAAATTTATTCCAACTTTTGTTTTGATTGATGAAGATGGATATAATGATGTTTTAGCAAGAGTAAACAGTCTAAGTAACAAGACTTGCTGTACAGCTGAGGAATTAAAAAGAAAAAATGATTAGCAGGGACTTTTAAAATAAAATCTAAAAAAATCACAGGAGTATTTATAAAAATGTTTAAAAATACAGTTAGGACAAGAAATAGGTTATGTTAAACAAAATGGTTTTAGGAAGGATATGATAGAAAAATCCTATGAAAACTGGAGTGAGGAAGCAGTTGATGTATTTTATAGGCTGGGGCTATTATATTTTTACATATATATATATATATAATACTTATAAAATATAATGATTCACTAAAACAAAATAAATATATTGATTTGTCCTTCAGCTGTTTTAATTTAGCATTGAAATTAAACTGGAAAGAAAAAAACAAAAGCATTAGCAGAGATTATATAGAAGAGAGGCTTAGCAGGCTTTATATAGTATTAGGTGAATACGATAAGGCTATAAATTTGTTAATTAAGTATAGAAATAACAAAAATTATATAAATAATGCGGCAAAGAGTTATATATTTAGGACATTAAATCTTGCTGAAGAATTAAAAAATGTTAGTTGATATTTCTTTATTGCTTATAATTTGCAAAGCATTTGCATAAAGGTTAAGATTTAAGCGCACCAAATTATTTGGGGCGCTTAATCTCTTTTAGGGGATTTGGAATATAAGAGTTTATTTACTCTCTAATGTTCAACTTTTTGCTTTCATTGCGGCGTAAAATTTTTTTAAATTATCCGGCATTACATATTCTTTTTCTTCGCTATCAATGCTGTTATTTCCACCGTAAACTTCCTTTAAAATTGATTCTATTATCATAGCCTTAGGAGGGGAGCTGTATTCTTTCCCCTGATAAACCCAAACTCTGCAGTCAACTTCATCTCCGCATAAATCTCCGCAGGATTCACATAAGCTCTCTTTAACATCCATCTGAATATCTCTTCCGTTTACTCTAATTGTTGGGGAACTTAGGAATTTATATTTTCTTGCCAACTCCTCGCTGTTTACGTTAATTTTATTTACAATAACATCAATCCCTGCTGATTCTAATACCTTTGATACTTCATTAATAGCTTCATCAAGACTTTTATCTGTTCCTTGGCAGCGCTCACATACGCTCAAGTCAAGATATAAAAAATCAATAATAAGCTTTCTCCTGTTTGTAATATTTGTATCATTGCACCCGCAGCAGCTTGAACTATTGGTGCAGCACCCTGTTTTTTTATTTACCATAAAAAGACCTCCTTAATAAATTTATCTATAAATAAAGACGCAAAAAAAGAAAAAAGGACGCATTTTTGTCCTTTTCTTTAGCAGAATTTGCAGTCTTTTGTTTTATGTTCAAAATCTATTACATTACCTAAGCTGTCAAATTCAAGATTACAGCACTCATAAAGCATTTTTTTTAAAAGCTTTCTTGCCCTTTGAACCCTTGATTTTACGCCAGATAGTGAGATTTTTAAAATTTCACTAACTTCCTTTTGGGTTAAGCCTTGAAATTCTGTCAAAATTATTGCTTGCCTATATTTTTCCGGAAGATAATCAACCATAGATTTTACACATCGAGAAATTTCCCTATTAGCTGTTTCATCATCTAAAAAATATTCTAATTCAGGAGTATAATTTTCATTAGATTTATTTTGCTTCCTATAGTAATCATAGATTGAATTTCTTGCGATTTTGTAAATATAGGCATATATTTTTTCGTTATCATTTAAATTTTCTATATTATTATATATTTTTAAAAGCACATCCTGAAGTATATCCTCTGCATCTTCTTTACAGGAAACATGTCTTTTTATATATTTGCTTAGAAGTGTGCTAAAATCTTCGAAAATATTAGAATCCAAAAAAATCACCTCTTTTTCAGCAATACTTTTTTATATTTTACATTATATCAATTATTTTATGCAATTGAATAAAAAGAGTACCATATATGTTTTCTCCTTATCCGGTGACAGGCACCAAGTTTTATGTTTAAAAAGCATAAAACTTGGAAAAACTTCTAAAGAAAATATTTTTAAGGAGGTTTTTTGATGCAGCTTCATGGAAGTAAAAGACTTCATATAACTAAGGGAGACAACAACAGATTAAGAAAAGAGGGTATGATACCTGCTGTAATGTATGGGAGGGATATTGAAAGCACTCTTGTTGAGTTCGCTGAGCTTGATGTTTATGATGTTATAAAAAAAGCAGGAGAGCATGGATTAGTGGATATTGAAATAGATGGGAAAAACGAAAAAACGATAATAAAAGAGGTACAAAGGGATCCTGTAACGAGAAAGATAATTCATATGGATTTACAAAGGGTTAATGAAAATGAAAAGGTAAAGACTAAGGTTCCTGTTACTTTGAAGGGAGAGAGCAGTCTTAAACTGCACGATGCAATTGCAGAGCTTAAGATGGATGGCATAATGGTTTACTGCTCGCCTAAGAACCTCCCAAAGAATTTTACTGTGGATGTTTCGGATCTTATACCCCACGACAAAGTTAGAGTATGTGATATGGAGATATCTGATGAAATTCAGATTCTTGATGATTTGAACTCTGTTGTTGTTTTAATAAGCGCTGTAAAGGATAGAGAGAGCGATACAGAAACTCCAAAGGAAATCGAAGTTGTTTATCAAGAAGATATAACTGTATAACAAATGCCGTCAAGTTACTACTTGGCGGCATTATTTTTTAAATATCTTTTATAGAATTAGAATAATATGGTAATATATTTATATGATTTTTAAAGGGGTGGGAGAGTTGAAAAAAATTATTTTTATTTTAGCTTTTGCACTTTTGGTTTGTATAGGAGTGTTTATGATAAAATTTAACAAAACTTCGATAGAAAATACTTATGTAACTAAAACTCCAATTAGTATGAAACTTATTCCACAGAGTCTTAATATTTATAAAAAAATTTCAGATAACCTTACTATTCGAAGTGGAGTAAACAGCGATTTATTATTTGTAGCAGCTTCTGCCGGTGCAGAATTTAAAAACCATCCAAGCTATTTAGTAACAAATGATAAATACGAACTTAATAATAAATTCAAAAAATATTTTTCTGGATATAAATATAATGAAAGTGCTGAAAAAATTTATGAAGCTGCAAAGTCAATGGATAATCCTCCTAAAAAATTTGTAGGGCCGATTTTGCATGATATATTAAAATATGATGAAAATATTTTATTTAACAAGTCAAATGAAGCTTCTGAAGTTTTGAGCTGTTTAGAAAAGTTCTCGCAAGATTCAAAGGCTGAAGAATTTTTTAAAAGCAACAACGAGTTATATATAAAAATGATAAATGATTTTACAGACGAAATAAACTTTGATTATATTAAGAGGCTTGAAGACTTTTTTGGGGAAAAGCCTAAAAATTCTAAGTTTGTTGTGGTTTTATCAACGGTTATGGATGGAGGACAAGCAACGCATATAGAGTTAGATGATGGAAGCGTTGTTTATTATAATATTATGAATCCAAGTCAAGATAAGCACAATAACCTCCTTACTCTTTATCATGAAACTGCTCATAATTTCTATGATGTAAGTTTAAAAAATAAAGACTTAATAGCTAAGTATTTGATATACAGCGATATTGTTGGGAAAAATGAGAATAATTTTGAAAGGCAGATTAACGAAACTATAATAAGGGCAGTTACTGCAATAGTGTTAGAAAAGTATCATCCTGATATTGATGCAAAGAAGGACATTATAACTTTTGAGAAACAGGGCTATAAGAATCTTAATAACATATATGAGTTGATAAAGAGTGAATACCTGACCAATAGACAAAATTACAAAACCTTTAATACTTTCGTTCCAGTTATTTTCGAATTTATTAAAAATAGTAGTAAAAATAACTAAATTTTCAAGGGACAGTTAACAATTATTTATAACTTTTTTAGAAATGTTTTTGAGATTTGAGGGACGGTTAATTATTTTTCACATTTAAGTAAAGATATCAGTGGTATTAGTGGGACGGTTAATGATTATTCATATTTTTAAATGAAAAATAATTGTTAACTGTCCCCCAAGTTTATAAAATATCATGTCTATTATTTGATATAATAAGTAACCGTCCCCCTGCTTCCCATGCTTTGAAATAAGTTTTTATTTGAGGCTTTTATATGAAGCATTTATATGGTAGTATAAGTAAAGTAAAATATTATGATTAAGAGGTTGGTTTTATGGATTTTGTTAGTTACTTAAAAAAAGAACTTGATAATATATTGTTTTTGGAAATAGCAAAAGATATTAAAGTTAAAGACAGGGTGATTCTTCAAAGGGGGGAATATCCTGTATATTCAAGGGATATGGTATCTTTAGCAAAGGGAGAAAAGGAAAATATACCTATAAGCTTTTTTATTAATGGTATGGCCTATGTGTTAAGCTGCGATTTGTCCTTTAAGTATAGGGATTTTTATATAGATTGCTTAAAAAATATAAAAGAAGCAAAAAGCTATTTGATTATGCAGATTGAAAACAATAAAAACACTAATTTAAAGGAAGCTTTAATTTATGCAAGAGCTCTTTGTACAATATATAATCAGAAGGAATACATAATGAATCAGATTTATTTGCTGATGAGTCTTAACGAAAAAACAGGGTATAAATTTTTAGAGGAAGAGATTGTCTATGAGCTTAAAAATTTATCAAAGGATTACCCTGATTATTCAGCTCCTCACTTTTTCCTTGGAGAATATTATCTTGATAAGGATAGGGCTCTATCTAAAATGTATCTTTCAAAATGCTTAAATGATGAAAAATTTAAAAGAAAAGCTGAGGAATATATAAATAAAATAGATATTACTGAGGAATACGATAAGGCAGTTGAGAAAATAAAAGTAGGAGAAGGAAGCAGAGTTATAGATGTTTTAAACAGGTATTTAGAATTTTATCCTAACGATATGAACTGCAAATATTATTTAGCTATGGCTCTAAGGCAGAGGGGAGATTATGAAAATGCTCTGTTTACTTTATATGAGCTTTTGGAAAATGGGGAGCTTCCGGAGATATATAATGAGATTGGACTGAATTATGCCTGTATTAATCAATTTGACAGGGCCCTTGAGAGCTTCAAAAGCTCTTTAAAGATAAAGCCTGACAACTCTGATATTATATGCAATATGGGAGTTTGTCACTATTATCTTAATAATTTAGAAGAAGCACAGAAAGCTTTTAACCTCGCATTAAGATTAAATCCAAAGGACGATGTTGCAAAGCTTTGGATTGAAAAATGCAGATAATATTTATAAGAAATGGTGTTAGTTAAATTTTTTGTAAGATTAAAATAAAGATAGAGAAAAGCGAAAAAGCAGATATAAGCTTTTTCGCTTTTTTTGTGTGCCCGGCATGGGCGGCAGCTTGGCAGTTAATGTCCCTATGGGCTTGAAGTGGGAACTATTAGCCAATGAATAGGGTGTGCATTGTGAGCATGAATGTTAAAAAATCCGGAGAATAGAGAAAACTTTTCATACTAACTGTCCCCATATATATTGATTATATGAATAATATATAATAAAATATACATATACCCCTAAGGGGTAGGAGGTGATTGTGTGAAGGACATAACCTTAGGTATAGTTTTTTTAGAGGGCGTTGCATCTTTTTTATCACCCTGTTTATTACCGCTTATACCTATATATATTGCTTATTTGTCTGGTGAAGCAAGAAATAAAAGACTCATAAAAAATTCAGCCTCATTTATATTTGGATTTACGATTATTTTCGTTTTACTTGGAGCGGCTGCAAGCGGAATTGGAAAGTTTCTAATTGCATATAGGGATTTTTTTGATAAGATACTTGGAATTCTAATTATATTTATGGGGTTATTTTATATTGACGTTATTAAATCTAATTTCTTGATGATGGAAAGAAAACTTGATATTGAAGTGCAAAATGATGGCTTTTTTAACGGGTTTTTGCTTGGGGTTGGACTTGCTTTTGGATGGACTCCCTGCGTAGGCCCGATACTTGCATCAGTGCTTGCAATAGCTGCAAGCAAAAGCTCCATGACATATGGAATCCTGCTATTATTTGTGTATTCAATGGGAATAGCTGTTCCATTTATTATAATTGCAATTCTAATTCAAAGATTTAATATAAAAAATAATATTCTTATGAAGAGAGCAAAAACAATTAAACTGATTACAGGTATTATTATGATTATAACCGGCATACTATTATTTACCGGATATATAGGAAAACTTTCAAGTATATTATGGAGGTTATAAATATGAGTAAAAAATCGATTTTAATAATAGTAATTGTATTATTATTTTCTATTATAGGTTATACCTTTTTTAAAAGCAGACAGAATGAAAACAAGCAAAATACTGATAATCTTCAAGCGGTGATGGATTTTACGCTTAAAAATTTAAATGGGGATAATGTTAAACTTTCTGATTATAAGGGGAAGGTGGTTGTCCTTAATTTCTTTGCGACTTGGTGTCCCCCATGCAAAGCTGAGCTTCCCGGATTTGCTAAGATGGCAGATGAATATAATGGGAAAGATGTGGTATTTGCATTTGTTGACGTTGGAGAAGATGACGGAACTGTTAAGAGTTTCTTAAAAGCTAATAATTATAATTTTACTCCTTTAATGGACTATGATGGTAAAGTATCGGATATGTATGGAGTTAGAGGAATTCCAACAACATTTATAATAAATAGGGATTTTAAAATTACAAATCAGCATGTAGGATTTATGGATGAAGGAACTTTAAAGGATTTAGTAGATGAGGCGTTAAAATAATGTGGGACGGTTAATGATTATTATCATTAACCGTTTTTTAGGTGTGCCCGGCATGGGCTATAGCTTGGTTATTAGAGTTGGCTATTGGCTCGGTAGTGTGGTGTGGAATATGAAGAGAGATAGAGGGAAGCCATACTTAGATGGGATATTTTGGGACGGTTAGTGTAAAAAAGTTTTCTCAATCTCCGATGTTAGGAATCTCCGGTGTTAGATACCGGAGAAAGGAGGAAAAAAGTACCACCCAGTTGACGAGGTTAAGTCAGCTGGGTGTTTTTTTGTAGCTTTAAAAAAAGATTTACATTCTAACATAGAGCATAAAACAGGTTAAATATTCGTTTTTTATGTTCGTGGATAATGAAGAAATAGCATTTTTAAGTGTTTATAGGCTCGATTATAAAAGATAATAAATTTGCAGATACATTTGACATATAAAGGAAAAAAAGTATAAAATAGTATTAAACTAAAATAGAAGTACAAACTATGATTTGTGATATATATCAAACAAAAACATTGTTAATTCTTGATTAAAAGATTATATTATCGATGAAAAAATAAAATCATTATTTTGATGTAAGAATAAAATATTATAAGGTTTTATTTTGAATTTATAAAGTTGCTATATGAGCAGCTTTTATAAATATAAATTAGGGGGGAGTATTTGTGTTTTTTAAATCAAAACTTTCTAAGAAAGTGACTTCGTTGTTTGTCGTAATGGTTATTGTTTTAAACTTTTTTAGTACAAGCATTCCTGCTTTAGCAGCACAGCCTCAGAGGATAGCAGCATGGGATTACACAGCAGCTCCAACAACTTATCCTGTTCCTGCCACAGATGGAGAATATAAAGATGGGGCAGTTTTAAAGAATTTTAAGGATGCAATACCATCTTATAGTAAAGGAAGCTTATCTATTAATGGCTGGGACAATGGAGAGAATAGTAAGTACTGGCAGATTGAGTTTTCAACAAAAGGTTATGACAATTTAAGCTTATCTGCAAAGACTCGTTCATCATCAACAGGACCGAGGGATTTTAAGCTTATTTACAGCATCGATGAAGGGAATACATGGCTTGATGTTCCAAACAGCACTTATGCAATAACAGGAACTGACCTTAGCAATTATATGCCTGAAATTAATTTGCCAAGCGATTTAGCAGATAAGGATAAAGTATATGTAAGATTTATAATGACAAGTAATACATCAAGTACTTCTACGACTACCACAGAAGTGCAATCAGGTGGTACAAGCAACATTAACAATATAATAATTACTGGCACTCCTGTATCTAATGCTCAGACAGTAGCAGGTATTACTGCAGTACCTGAAAGCGGCGCAGAAGTTGCATTAGGCTCAAAGGTTTCTCTTTACTGTGAAACTGAAGGTGCAACCATAATGTATTCGATTAATGACAGTGAATTTATCCCATATAATCAAGAGGAACAAATAACTCTTAAAACATTACCAGCAACTATAAAGGCCTATGGAATTAAAGATGGATTAAATAACAGCGTTATATCTACGTTTAGCTACATTCAAGGCAAAACAGCTGCAGTTACAGCAAATCCTAATGGGGGAGCTGTTCCTCTTAATAAAGAGGTTGCTCTTTCCTGTGAAACTCCAAATTCTACGATTAAATATTCCCTTGATGATGGTACAACGTGGAATGATTATTCAGCACCCATAGTTTTAAATAATCTTCCTGCAACAATAAAGGCCTATGCAACAGCAGAAGGACTGCTTGACAGCCCCGTAACGACTTTCACCTTTACTGAAAAAGTTAGTGAAGAATATAATATATACTTTGGCCAACTTCACTCCCATACAACTAATTCTGATGGTTTAGGAACACTTGATGATGCCTACAGTTATGCAAAGGGAACTGCAAAGCTCGACTTTTTCGCAGTAACTGACCATTCAAATTCCTTTGACAATGCTTCAACTTCAAGTATGGCTGATGGTTCAAAGAGTACAAAATGGCTGAATGGAAGAGCAGCAGCGGATAAATATACAGACAGCAGCTTTGTTGGAATATACGGCTTTGAAATGACTTGGTCAAACGGTACAGGACATATGAATACTTTTAATACTCCTGGATTTGAAACCCGTGATACTGCAAAGTATAAGCTTTTAGATGGACTAAAGCAGTATTATGATGTATTAAAACAATTTCCTGATTCAATATCACAGATGAACCATCCAGGACCTACCTTTGGAGATTTTAATGATTTTGCATATTATGACCCTCAAATAGATAAGCTGATTACTTTAATTGAAGTAGGTAATGGAGAAGGAGCGATTGGAAGCAGCGGGTATTTCCCATCTTATGAATATTATCAGAGGGCTCTTGATAAGGGGTGGCACCTTGCACCAACAAATAATCAGGACAACCATCTTGGAAACTGGGGAACAGCAAATACAGGAAGAACCGTTATTTTAGCTGACAGTTTAACAAGGGACAATGTTTATGATGCTATGAGAAATATGAGGGTTTATGCCACTGAGGATAGTAACTTAAGAATTAAATATACTTTAAATGGAGAAGTAATGGGAAGCATATTAGAGAATAAACCCTTTAGTGTAAACATAAAGGTTGATATTGAAGATGCTGATAATGAAGCTCTTGGGAAAATTTCAGTAATTGCAAACGGCGGGAAGGTAGTTGATTCAAAAACAGTTTCAACTAATAAGGATTTAATAGAATTTAATCTTTCTGCTAATTATTCATATTACTATATAAGAGTAGATGAGGCTGATAAGGATATTGCAGTTACAGCACCAGTTTGGATAGGTGAAGTTGATAAGGCTGGTATTTCAAAGACAACACCAAGCACAACACTTCCAATAAAGGGTGAGAGCTTTAAAATAACTACAAATTATTTTAACAATGAAAACTATCCTATGGAAATAACAAGCTTAGTTTATTCAATAAATGGTGAGGTAATAAATTCTGCATCTGAATTAACTTTTGTGCCTTCTTTAGGAACAGGCTCATACTCCTTTGATTATGTTGCGCCTTCTGCAGGGAAATACAATATAGATGTAAGAATGACAGCAAAAATTAATGGCGTTGAAAAAATTTATACAGATGTTTTAAAGATAGAAGTTGTTGACCCTGCAATAACGACTAAAGTTGTTGTAGATGCAACACATTTTAATGATTATGTTTATGGATATTATGCAAATAATTTAAATAACTTTACAACGATAGCAAACAGCCAAAAGATTGCTGTAAATATCGAGAAGAATAAGCTGACTGATGATGTTTTAAAGGATGCACAGCTATTGATTATAACGGCCCCAGCAAAAAAATCGGGAACTGTAAATGGTGTTCCATATCAGCCCCAAAGCTTTAGCGAAGAGGATATTGCTGTGGTTAAAAGATTTGTAGACAAGGGAGGAAACCTTATAATATGCGGAATTGCTGACTATCAGGACGGCACAGGAGAATATCAGACATCAACTCAGATGAATAGACTTTTAGAAGGAATAGGGGCAACAACAAGATTTAACAACGATGAGGTTGTTGATGATGTTAATAAATTAAACAATCAAAACTTCAGACTTGCCTTTAGGAACTATAATTTTAATTCGCCTTATTTAAGTGGCGTTCTTCCAGAACAAAACTATAGTTTTTATAGCGGATGTTCTTTAAATATCGATGAAAATGCCCTTAATACAGGTAAAGTTACATGGCTTGTAAAAGGCTATGATACAACAAGATCAATAGATTCTAATAAAAACCTTACAGGGGTATCACTTCCTGAGGGAAGCGTTTATGCCCTTGCAGTAGAAGAGATTCCTAACGGAGGAAAGATGTTTATTGGAGGAACGGTATTTATTTCAGACTTTGAAGTGAAGGTTCAGCTTGATAATTCAACGCAGCTTCAAAACAGTAACTATAATATAACTATGAATATTCTAAACTCAATTAAGAAAGTAATACCGGTATCTCAAATTTCGACTGTTCGTGCAGGACAAAAGGGAGATGTTTTCTGTGTAGAAGGAACAGTAACAGCAGGAAAGACACCTTCAGATAATGCTTTCTTTGATACTTTATATGTTCAGGACGAAACTGGAGGTATAAACCTTTTCCCAATTTCAGATACTAACATAATGGTTGGGCAAAGAGTAAAAGCAATAGGAACATTAGATGAGTATCAAGGAGATTTGGAACTTAGAGTTATCGAATATTCAGTAACAGATACTTCTATAAATCCTGTAGAACCTACTTTATTGTCAACAAAGGATTCTATGGACAGCAAATATGGAGGACTTTTGGTAAAAGTAATTGGAAATGTAACGAGGATGGACAGCCAGAATATTTATGTTGATGATGGAAGCGGAGAAGCACGAATATTCGTCGATGGATATATAGGTGATGGAAGTGGCGATTCATCTAAAGCAGGAAAGTGGGATGAAAGAATTAATGTTGGAAGCAAGATAAGCGCTATTGGATTAGCCTCAGTTGATCCGAATGGTCCAAGACTTAGGGTTAGAAATACATCTGAAATTGTTCTTATAGAGGAGCCTGTACAAAAGGATAATTTTGAAATAGTAACTGTTGAAGCACCAGAAAAGATAATAAAGGGGCAGGATGCAAAGATAAGCATAAAAGGAATAAATAACACAAATACTGAACAAAATGTAGCGCTGATTGTTGCATTATTTGATGAAAATGACAAGATGATTCTTTATGGAGCATCTCAGCAAAAGATTAAAGCTAATGACAATGCTGTATTAACTGTTATGATGAGAATACCCAATTCTTCAGAGAATTTAAAGATTAAATATTTTATCTGGGATTCTTTAGACGGCATGAATCCATTATCAAAAGTATATGAGATAAAATAAAAAGCAGGTTAAATACCTGCTTTTTTAAAAGTGAGAAAAGAGAGGGACGGTTAATTATTATTTACAATATTTAAATTTAATATAATAAAGTTTTAATATTGCAATGTTAACTGATTGCTTGTAATATAAATTAAGGTGGAGGATAAGTTCATTGAAATTTATATGAAATGGAAGTGGTAGTGTTATGATTAAACTTATTGCAACAGATCTTGACGGTACTCTTTTAAATGATAAAGGTGAAATAGATAAAAAACTAAAAAGCCTTTTAAATGTTTTAAAATCAAAAAATATTAAATTCGTTCCAACCAGCGGCAGGCTCTACAGCACTCTTTGCAGGAATTTTAAAGATTATGGTTCTGATTTAATAATAGTTGCAATTAACGGAGCTGTAGTTCAATATAACAATAACGGAAAAGTGATTTATGAAAATCCTATTGATAGAGAAATATGCTTTGAAAGCGTAAAAGCTTTGATTGATTTAAATATGGATTTTGAAATATATATAACTTGTAAGAATATGAACTATCTCTTAAGGGAGAATAAAGAGCTTATTCATAAATTTGCAATTTCGGATGCGGATATGTCTTTTATAGAAAACTATTATGAAATCAATGAGGATATATTTAAAATTGGAATATTTAAAACTTCAGGCTTTACAAAAGAAGAAGTTGATAGAATTAAAATTGCAACAGGCAATAGATTTGAATATGAAGTATCAGGGAATGTATGGCTTGATATAACAAACAAAGATGTTAACAAAGGAAATGCAATAAAAATTCTTCAAAACATATTCGATATTAAAAAAGAAGAAACCTTAGTTTTTGGAGATTATTATAACGACATTTCAATGTTTAAAAGAGCGTATTACAGCTATGCGATGGGAAATGCACCCCACGATGTTAAAGCAAAGGCAAGATTTGTAGCTCTTGATAATAATAACAATGGTGTTATTAAAGTTATAGAAAAGGTTGCA
The DNA here is from genome assembly GCF_900167605.1 of Caloramator quimbayensis. GTDB lineage: Bacteria > Bacillota > Clostridia > Clostridiales > Caloramatoraceae > Caloramator_B > Caloramator_B quimbayensis. The sequence continues at coordinate 36,967 of NZ_FUYH01000015.1, forward strand.
GGAGAAGATTAAAAAGATCCTAAATTTAATCTTACATTTGACTATTCTCAAATATTGCTATATTATTAACTCAGGCATAAGAATGACCCCCAATATGATTTTTTATGTTCTATTGATAATCTATCATATTGGTCATCTTATGCTTTTTTATTTTTAAATAAAGAAAGGAGATTAAATCATGATTGATTTTTATAAAGAAGTATTAAAAAGAGGGGATGAATATATTAAATATCTTGGTGAATGGATAGAGATTCCCTCTATTTATGATGAAGACACAGCAAATAAATATATGCCCTTTGGCAAAGAAATCGGTAGAAGTTTAAAATGGTTTGAAAACTTAGCTTTAAAGGATGGATTTAGAGTTAAAAATGATGATGGATATGCTGTTCATGCAGAATATGGGCAGGGCAATGATTATGTGTGTGCATTTGGACATGCTGATGTAGTTCCAGTAGATGATAACTGGAGGACAGATCCTTTTAAACTTACTGTTAACGATGGGAAAGCATATGGCAGAGGAGTGGTCGATGATAAAGGGCCGATACTTGGATGTTATATGGGGCTTAAAATAATAAAAGAATTGAATCTTCCTGTAAAAAATTCTATTAGGATTATAGTTGGAGGAAATGAAGAAAACGGATTTAGATGTATTAGACATTACTTTTCTAAAGAGCCTCAGCCTAAATTTGGATTTACTCCTGATGCTAAGTTCCCTGTTATTCATGGAGAGAAGGGAGTAGCGATTTTAGAAGTTAGCGGAACTATTAAAGAGAGAATAGAAATAAAAGCAGGAACAGCTAATAATATAATACCCTCAACGATACAAATAAAGCTTAATACAAATTATGCTTATCTAAAAGAGAAATTTATGAGTTATTTATATGAAAATAATTTAAATGGAGATTTTAAGGTAAATAATTATTATATTTCAATAAAGGTTCAAGGAGTAGGGGGACACTCATCAAAGCCTGAAAAAACTGTTAACCCAATAACAAAACTTGTGAGCTTTCTAAGTACAAATATCAATACTCCATTGTTTTGGGATTTAGGCAAGATTTTATTTGATAATGATTACAAAGGGGTGGGATTTGGTATTTATACATCAGGTAAATGTGGAGAACTCACTATTGTCCCAACTATGTTTAATATAAATACGGACAAGATAAGTTTGATATTTAGCATAAGATATCCAGAAAATGCTGATTTGAATTCTATTAAAGATAAAATTACTAAATATATTTGTAAAAATTTAAAGGGAGAATATGAGATTAAACTAAAAAATATAAAAAATCCATGTTATATTGAGCCAGACTTTATATTAGTAAAAAAACTTCATGAAATATATATAAATCATTCTGAAGATTTAAAAAGCAAAGTAAGAGTTACAAGTGCAGGCACTTATGCAAGTGAAATGAAAAACTCTGTAGCCTTTGGCGCAGAATTTGGGGATGGCAGCTCTGGAAATGTGCATTCTGCTAATGAATATATGGAAGTTAAAAGACTTTTTCAGTCTGCTGCAATTTATGCACATGCACTTTATGAAATGGTCAATATGTAGATGATGTCACTTAGTATGACATTGTTTATAATCAATTTTCAGAAAATAAATATTATACTATATATAGGATGGTGAGTGAGGTGTTAACAAAAAAGCATTATCTAATAATAAAATACCTCAGCGATAAGGATGCCTGTCTAACTTCGGCAGAGATGGCGCAAAAGATAGGAATGTCAACAAGAACAGTAAAAAGATATATAAATGATATTAACTATGAACTTAAAAAAATGGGGGTTGAAATTATAGCCTTAAAGGGTATAGGTTACAAGCTGACCGGTACACCTAAAGTTTTACAGGGGGTTTTAAAAGAGGCATTAAGAGTAATTGATGGATTTGAAATCGATGATTCAATTGAGGGCAGAGTAGAAAATGCAATAAATCTTTTAATTAATAATGATACTTTAAATGCTGATGAGATGGCAGAAAAACTTAATTTAAGTACTTCAAGTTTTAATAAAATGACTTCTAAAATAAAAGAGTGTATAAAAAAATATAATCTTACAATTGCCTCAAAGCCTCATTATGGAACTTATATTGATGGAGAGGAGTTAAATATTAGAGCTCTTATACTCGATTATTGTATAAAAGCAGACAATAATAATAACCTTAAGGTTTATCTCTCTAATGTAAATAAAGAAGACATTGAAACTATAGAAAAAATAATATCCATTTATCTTAAGGAAAACAATATAGTTGTTGCTGACAAAGACTTTAATAATTTGTTGTCGAGGATTATTGTATCTTTATCGAGGATGAGAAAGAATAAAACTGTTGAAAATTTATCACTTATTAATAATTACAGGCATCACAATTACTCAGCCATTCACAGTATTATGAGTCAAGTTGAAAAGGCTTTGGATGTAGCGTTTAGTGAAACTGAATATTATTATGTTTCTTTTTACTCAGGCTTTATGATATATAATTACAGCATGAGAAATCTTCAGGATACTGATTTGCTAGATGAAGAAATATTCAGCTTTGTAAAAGCCCTCCTTGAAGAGATAAAAATAATAACTGGCAATGAATTTGATCAGGATACAAAACTTATAAAAGCGATGACAATACATATTAAAATAGCAATTAACAGAGCAAGGGCAGGAGCTCAGGTTAAAAATCCTCTGCTGCAGCAGATAAAATCTAATTATCCAGTTGAGATGAATTTTGCAATGTTTGCAGCAAAGAAAATATATGATTATTACGGCATAGAGCTTGATGAAGATGAAGTAGGATTTATAGCGATGCACTTTGGAGCTGCTCAGGAAAGAATTAAAACAAACATGACAAAAAAGATATGCATAGTATGTCAATATGGAATCGGTACTGCGCAGCTTCTATCTGAAAAAATAAAAAACCATATTAAATATGTAGAAGTAATAGGGGTGTATCCAGCAAGATATTTAGATGTTGCATTAAAACAAAACGTTGATTATATAGTTTCAACAGTTGAGATTGAAGATTACAAATCAAACATACCTATTATCAGCGTTGATAACGTTCTATCAGATTCTTCTATTAAAAAAATTGGAGACATCATAACGTTGGACATTAGCAAAAAGAAACTTTTGTTTGAAATGTTTAACAGAAAAGCCTTTTATAGATTAAAAGCTTCAACCAAAGAAGAAGTTATTAATTTAATGGGAAGTATGATGGAGAAGGAAGGTTTAATTGATTCTAATGTTGTTAAATCAATATTAGAGAGGGAAAATATGTCATCTACTGATATTGGCAATTTAGTTGCTATTCCACATACTGCAATAAACGGGGTTCACAAATCGGTAATTGGAGTTGCAATTCTTGATAAACCAATTCTATGGGATGTGGACGAGGTTCAAATAATTTTTATGATATGTTTTAATCTTGCAGATAGGAAGAACCTTCACATATTTAAAAATATATACAGTTTAATAGACGATATTGACTTTATTAAATCCATGATTAAATCAAAGGATTTTGATGAATTCATTCAGCTTTTAAGTGAAGGGAGATAGTTATGATAAATTCTGATTTAATATTTAAAATCGATAATATCAGATTGGATGCTGATATAAAAGATAAGCTTGAAGCTTTAAAGTATGTTTCAAAAGTTGCAAAAGAGGTTAAGCTTACTGATGATGAAGAAGAAACTTTAAAAGGACTTTTACAAAGAGAAAACGAATTTTCTACAGGCCTTGGGGATAGAATAGCAATACCCCATGCGAAATGGGAAAGCATAAAGCAAGCAGGAGTAATCATAATCAAACCAAAGATTCCTATAGAATGGAATGCATTAGATGGACAACCAGTTTCAATAATAATAGCATTATTAACTCCTTATGATAACAGCGGTAATGTTCATCTTAAACTTCTTGCCAGCCTTTCAAGAAGTCTAATTGATGAGAGCTTTAAGAAAAAAATAATAGAAACAAATGAAAAAGAGGAAATTTTTGATTTGGTTAAAGAAGCTTTAACAGCTTTTAATAATTAATAAATGGAGGTGTTAAGATGAGTAAAAAATTAGTAGCATTATGTGCATGCCCCATGGGGTTAGCTCATACTTTCATGGCTGCGCAGTCATTAGAAAAGGCAGCAAAGGAGCTTGGCTATGAAGTAAAGGTTGAAACTCAGGGGGCAGATGGAATCCAAAACGAATTGACTTTAAAGGACATAAAGGAGGCAGATATTATTATCCATGCAGTAGCTGTAACTCCCCTTGATCCTGACAGATTTGAAGGGTATGACGTTCATGAAATTACACTTCAGCAGGCAATTAAAAATGCAAAGAGCATAATTCAGGAAATAGAAGAGAGCATAAAATAAAAAAGTACCCTCCGCAAAAAAATTATTGGAAGGTACTAAAATAAATAACCACATTAAGTATAATAACTTATTTTTAAATAATTAACAATATTTAAATAAAAAAAGGGGGAAATTATATGGAGAAGCAGACATCAAAAGGTTCAAAGGCTTGGAAAGAATTTAATAAGCATGTAATGACTGGCATTTCATATATGATTCCAGTACTTATCATGGGAGGACTTATAGGGGCATTTTCTCAGATGATACCTTATGTATTTTTAAAGATTGATCCATCTACTTCTATTGTAGATGCGGTTAATTCAGGGAATTTTTCAGGGGCAAGCCTTGCCTTCTTAAAGCTTTCACATATAATGGAAAGTTTTGGATTTACGCTGTTCAGCTTTGCTATACCAATGTTTGCAGCTTTTACAGCAAACTCTATTGGAGGAAAGACTGCACTTGCGGCAGGATTTATAGGAGGTTATGTTGCTAATAAGCCAATTGCTCTTCTTTCATTAACTGAAGGGAAATGGGCTCCAAAGGCTCCAGTTGCATCAGGGTTCCTTGGAGCAATACTTATAGCTTTTATGGTTGGTTATTTTGTAAAATGGCTGAATAAAAAGATACAGCTTCCACACAACTGGCTTGCATTTAAGGCAACATTTTTAATTCCTCTTCTTGCAGCATTATTTACAATGGTAGCAATGGTATTTGTTGTAACTCCATTTGGAGGATGGGTAAATACATTAATAAAATCAGGACTTCAGGCGGCGGGTAAGGCTGGACAAATAGTTTATTCGATAGTTCTTGCAGCAGCAACAGCCTTTGACCTCGGAGGACCAGTTAATAAAGCAGCTGGATTTGTGGCCCTTGGATTTACTACTGAAAAGATTCTTCCAATAACAGCAAGATGTATTGCGATAGTTACTCCATCCTTTGGACTTGGTTTATCAACTTTAATAGACAGAAAGCTTGTGAGAAGAAGAGTTTATGATAAACAATTTTATGAAGCAGGAAAAACAGCAATATTCCTTGCATTCATGGGTATTTCTGAAGGTTCTATACCTTTTGCCCTTGAAAGACCAGCCTTTGTAATTCCTTTATATGTAGTAGGTTCAGTATTTGGTGCCCTCGTAGCAGTTGTTCTTGGAGCAGTTCAGTGGTTCCCAGAATCTGCAATATGGGCTTGGCCATTGGTATCTAAGCTTGGAATATATATACTTGGTTTAATAGTAGGTGCTGTATTTATTGCAGTTATAAACGTATTATACAGAAATAAACTTATAAATGAAGGAAAACTTGTTGTTGATGGAGATGAATAATATAGTGTTAATGCAGGATTGAATATCAATCCTGCATTAATATTAATAAGGAAGGTAATATTATGAAAAGATTAAATAAAATAAGGGAAATAATGAAAGAAAATTTTTTAGATGCGTTTTTAATAAATTCTCCCTATAATAAATTCTATTTGGCAAATCTATATAGCAACTCAGGATATCTTCTTATAACAAGAAACAATCAATATGCTCTCGTAGATTCGCGATATTATGTTCAGGTAAAAGAAAATGCAAAGGAATTTAATGTTATCGAAATTTCAAAGGAAAGAACGATTTTTGATTTCTTAAATGAGGTTATTAAAAAAGAGAGTATAAAGAAAATAGGAATTGAAGGAGATAATCTTACTTATGATAATTATATGAAGTTGGCTGAGAATGTTAAAGTAGTATTTTTAAGCATTTCTTTAGATAGCCTAAGAGCGATAAAAACTTCGGAAGAAATTGAAAAAATTAGAACAGCTGCTCAGATAGCTGATAAAGCGTATAAACACATACTGTCTTTTGTAAAAGAAGGAATGACTGAAAAGCAGGTTGAAAGAGAACTTGTAAGATATATTAAAGAATGCAATGGAGATAAGGAATCTTTTGACATAATTGTAGCTTCAGGAGAAAGGGGTGCTCTTCCCCATGGAAAAGCATCGGAGAAAATTATAAAAAGAGGAGAATTTGTAACTATTGATTTTGGCGTAAATTATAATAACTATTGTTCGGATATGACTCGAACCTTTTTGCTTGGAGAAGCTTATAATAAAGAAATGATAAAAATTTATGAGATTGTAAAAAAAGCTCAGTGGGAAGCTGTAAAGAGCGTTAAAGAAGGTATAACTGCTTCGTATCTTGATAGTATAGCAAGGAATATTATCGAAAAAGAAGGATACGGAAAGAATTTTGGCCATAATCTTGGCCATGGAGTAGGCATTTTGGTTCATGAATATCCTATAATTGGAAAGGGAAATGACATATTTTTGGAGGCAGGAATGATTATTACCATCGAACCTGGAATTTACATAGAGGGGCTTGGAGGAGTTAGAATAGAAGATGATGTACTTGTAACTGAGGAAGGTTTTGAAGTTTTAACTAACAGCGATAGAGAACTTATTTCTGTAAAGGGGTGATGTTATGTATGATTTTGATATAAAAACAGATAGAATAAATGAGAGATGTAGAAAATGGGACAAAAAAATAATAAAAGAACATTTTGAAGATGTATCAGATGACTTTATTCCTTTGTGGATTGCGGATATGGATTTTAAAGCCCCTGACAATATACTAAATTCTTTTAAAAGAGCAATCGACATAGGAGTGTTTGGATATACTTATGTTTACGATGAATTTTATGATGCAGTAATAAGCTGGCAGAAGGATATGCATGGAGTAGATATTTATAAAGACTGGATAACTTTAAGCTATGGAACGGTATCTACTCTGCATTATATTGTTCAGGCATTTTGCAATGAAAATGATTCTATATTAATGAATACTCCTGTATATGAACCCTTTAATGGTGCAGCAATAAAACAGGGAGTAAGATGTATTTATAATAAATTAAATATTATTAATAACAGATATTACATAGATTTTGAAGAAATAGAATCTCAGCTTAGAGAATTTAAACCAAAGTTATATTTGCTTTGCTCACCTCACAATCCTTCAGGGAGGATATGGAGCATCGATGAATTAAGAAAAATTGCAATGCTTTGCAAACAATATAAAACTATTCTTGTTGTCGATGAAGTACATGGAGAGCAGATACATTTTGGAAGATTTTATTCTATTCTTTCCTTGGAAGAGGAATTAACGGATAATATAATATTGCTCTCTTCCCCAAATAAGGCTTTTAATTTGGGAGGGCTTAAAACTTCATATTCAATTATTCCAAATAAAAATATAAGAGAAAGGTTTAGAGAAAGGCTTTCTAAAAATTCGATAACTTCACCAAACGTATTTGGAATAATAGGAATAATATCAGCCTATAATGATTGCAAAGACTATCTTAAGGAAGTTACAAAATATATTTATGATAATTATATATACGCTGCAGATTTTATTGATAATAAAATTTCTAAACTCTCCTATATGAAAATGGAGTCTTCATATCTTTTATGGGTAAACATTAGTAAAACAGGAATTACATCTACTGAATTTACTAAATTTTTATCATCAGAATATGGTGTTTTGGTTGAGGACGGGAATAATTTTGTTTGTGATGGTGAAGGCTGGATAAGAATTAACCTTGGAACCCAAAGAGAAAATATTAAAAAGGCTATGGAAAGGATAGAAAAATGTGTTCAAAATTTAGATAAGATTTTTTCATAAATTAAATTTTGATGGCCGGATAATTCCGTCCTTTTTTATGGTAAATTATTATAATGAATAATTCATATTTGCTTACCAACTGATAAGTATTTATAATAAATCTGTGAATGAAGTTATGAATTTATTTAAGGGGTAGATTATGGGAAAAACTAAAGTATTCAAAAAGACAATTGTTTCAACAATAATTTTTACTTTTCTACTTGTTATTATAATAATGAGCAGCGGATATATATTTTTAGGAAATTTAAAGGAAAAGGCAAAAGAACGTTATGATAATCTAATGAGGATTAATATAACTATAGGCAGCTCCTCATTAGAGCTTAATAACAGCTTTAACTATTTTGATAAATATATAAAAACAAGGGATAAGGATTATCTTAATAAATACAATATGTCAATTGAAAAGGTTAAGAATAATGTAAATTCTATAGAAACTAATCCCAATATAAATACTGAGTGTGGAATTTATATTAGGAACATAAAAAATATGCTTGAATGGTATGACGAGCAGATAAAACTGCTGACTAAAAAAGATATACTCGAAAAATCTGATTACAACAAAATAATGGAAGTAAAGAGCATGTACATTCATATAAATAACCATCTTCAAAAAACAGCAGTTTCGTTTTTGTTTTACAGCAACAATACATATAACGAAATACTTGTAAATAACAAAAAAGTAGAGCAGCAGATACAAAAGATTATTTTTTTAATTATAATCATTTCTATTATGATAGTTATTGCAGTCAGCTTAAATATAAAAAACACTATGTGGCAAATACTAAAAAATATTGAAAGGCTTTCAAATGCAGATTGGGAAATTGAGGACATGAAGGAGCAAAAGTATGAAGAATTAAATATATTAGCAGAGGCCTTTAACAAAATGAAGCATAGCATAAAAAAATATATAAATGAAATAAATGAGAAAGCTGAAATTGAAAACAAATATAACCAAGAAAAAATCAAAAATATTGAAAAAGATAAAATTTTAAGAGATACTCAATTAAGAGCTTTAAAAACGCAGATTAATCCACACTTCCTATTTAATGCATTAAATACAGTATCAAGATCTGCCCTTTTTGAACCAAGTGAAAATACGGTTAAACTAATTGAAGCTATATCAAAGATATTAAGATATAACCTAAACAGTATTGATGATTTTGCTGAATTAAAGGAAGAGATAAATATTTTAAAAGCATATGCACTGATTCAGGAAACGAGATTTAAAGACAGAATGAGTTTTAGCTTTGAAATCGAAAAGGATGCTGAAAATATAAAAATACCAAGAATGATTTTGCAGCCTTTAGTAGAAAACGCTATTTCCCATGGAATTGATGAAAAAGAAGAAGGAGGGGATATATTTGTACATGCCCAAAAAGATAATGAATGCATAAAAATAACGATATCTGATAATGGGATGGGAATGAATGAAGACACTATACAGAAAATACTAAAAAAACAGTTTAAGGGTATTTCAAAAAAATCTTCAGGATTAGGAATATCCAATATTTTAGAGCGTTTAGAACTATATTATAGAGATAGATTTTCTTTTAAAATAGAATCTAAACTAAACAAAGGTACAAAAATATCTATAAATCTGCCTATTGCTCGAGGTGATTATTTTGCTGAAAATTATGATAGCTGAAGATGAGATTCTTGAAAGAAAAGCATTAAGATATTTATTAGAAAAATACTATAAAAACAATCTTGAAATTGTGGCAGAAGCTTCAAATGGAAGGGAAGCTGCTGATTTTGCAATTGAATTAAAGCCGGATATAATTTTGATGGACATTAAAATGCCTGTACTTGATGGACTTGAAGCAGGTAAGATAATAAAAAGCGAATTGCCTGAAACAGAGATTGTAATACTTACGGCTTTTAATTATTTTGAATATGCAAAGGAATCTATAAAAATTGGAGTTGCAGATTATTTATTAAAGCCATATTCTAATGAAGAATTTGCCAATATAATAGATTCTTTGCTTAACAAATTTTATATTAAAAAACTTCTTAAAAATAAAAATGAGCAGATGGAAAAGAAATATACTGAACTATTATCCCTTGCGGAAAATGAAATAATTTTAAATTTAATTTATTCTCATAAGCCTGAGAGAGTGCAGATTGAAGAGTACAAAAAAATATTAAATATACACAGTAATAAATATTGCTGTCTTATATGTTTACTAAAGGATGATTTAAAGGATGAAAATGTTGAAATTATAAAAGATGAATTAAAATGTTTTTTTACTGAAGTTATTGGAGGAGTTAATAAAAAGGAAGCAGTTTTTTTAATATTCGATGATAACATAGGTAAAAAGCTTAATAAAACCATTTTAAAAAAAGTGTTTGATAAGAAAGATATTATTTTGTCCTTTGGAGTTGGAATTATTGAAGATGATTTGAAAAATTTTTATTTATCATATAAAAAAGCAAAAAAAGATTTATATGAAAATCAAGCTTTAAATGAAGAAGAGGAAAATATATTTGAAAAAAATAATAATGCATATTATAAGCTGCTTAGAAGCTTTATTGATAATGATATTAACCAATTCAATATAATTTTTGAGGAATTGATTCTATTGAGATTTAATTCTAAGGATTGCTATGAAATAAATCAATATAAAATTTTTATTTCAGAAATTTATGAATATCTGATAACTAATATACCAAATTATTTTAAAAAGAATATAAATAAAGACGAAATTTTAATTTTTAATGAAGAAATAAATAAAATAAATAAAATTGAAGATGTTACACTTTTACTTAAAGAAAAGATAAAAAACCTTATGATTTTATTTAAGCGTATTAAAGAAGGCGAAAGTTTAGGTGTAATTGAAAAAGCTAAAAACTATATTGAAGAAAATTATATGAAAGATATTACTCTTGAGAAGGTAGCTAATTATGTTTCAATGAGCAGTTTTCATTTCAGCAGGATTTTTTATGACGCTGAGGGAATAAATTTTAAGGATTATTTAATTAAGATAAGGATGGAAAAAGCAATAAATATGCTTTTAAAGGAAAAGAAAACTATAAAAGAAATAGCACAGGAGGTTGGGTACCCAGATCAAAATTATTTCAGCAGGGCATTTAAGAAATATACGAATTCATCTCCAACAGAATATTTTAAGAAGATAATTAATTAAAAGGCTTTTGAGCCTTTTTAATTTTTGCTAACTTTTGAAAATTAGCAAAAAAAGAAAGAAACACAACAACATAATACATATATTAAAATTAACTTCTATCTTAGAATTAAGGTATAAAAATTAAAGGGGGATTAACATGAAACTTAAAAAACTAATCACAATTATTATGTCTTTAGCATTAATAAGTTCATTTTTAGGATGTTCAAGCAAATCAACAAACAATTCTACAAGCAATTCAAATCAAGAACAAAAACAAATCGTTTTAAGACTTTCAGATACTCACCCAGACGGGTTTGTAACTGTAAGAGCTGATAAGGAATTTGCAAGACTTGTTGAAGAAAATTCAAATGGAAGAATAAAAGTTGAAGTTTATCCAGGAGGACAGCTTGGAGATGAAAAGAGCGTAATTGAACAGGTTCAATTTGGAGCTATTGATTTAGTAAGAACAAGTATTTCTCCTTTGGCAGAATTTGATAAAGAATTAAGCGCTTTGATGCTTCCATATCTTTATAGGGATACTGAACATATGTTTAGAGTACTCGATGGTGCAATAGGAGAAAAGATATTTAAAAACCTTGAAAATTATAAATTTGAAGGATTATGCTGGTTTGATGCAGGCTCAAGAAACTTCTACAACACTAAGAAAGAAGTAAAGAAGCCAGATGATTTAAAGGGATTAAAGATTAGGGTTCAAGAGAGCAAGATGATGATGGATCTTGTTAAGGCTTTAGGAGCTTCACCAACACCTATGGCTTACAGCGAAGTATACAGCGCTCTTCAAACAGGAGTAATAGATGGAGCTGAAAACAACTGGGCAAGTTACCTTTCTTCAAACCACTTTGAAGTTGCAAAATATATAACAACTGATGAACACACAAGAGTTCCAGAAGTTATTATTATGAGTAAGATTACTTGGGACAAGCTTTCTGCTGATGATCAGAAGATAATAAAGGATGCAGCTGTAAAGGCTGGATTATATCAAAGACAGGAATGGCAAAAGGATGAAGAAGCAGCTAAAAATCAATTAAAGGATAAGGGTGTAAAAATTACAACTCTTGAAAGCAATTCTGAATTCCAAGATAAGGTAAAAGTATTATACGATGAATACGGTAAGGAATATAAGGATTTAATTAATGAAATTATTAATACAAAATAACAAGCCTTTTCTAAAGGAGGAGGTTATATATTGAAGAGTTTTTCAAATTTACTTAATAAAATTAGTACCTTTTTCGAATATTTAGCATCTATATTTTTAGGATTGATGATTATAATCGTTAGTTTTCAGGTTTTTACCAGATTCTTTTTCAGTTTTACCTTAAGATGGTCTGAAGAAATTACAATGCTCCTTATGGTGTGGTTCGGGTTTATAGGAATTGCCCTCGGAGTTAAAAATGATATTCATCTATCAATAGAAGCCATAGTAAATTTATTTTCTAAAAACACAAAAAAGATAATTTATAAGATAGATGAGCTTATCACTTTGATATTTGGAATATTTACAGCGTTTTACGGCTTTAGATTGGTTGTAGAGGCAAAGGGTTCAACTTTGCCCGCAACTCAATGGCCTTCATCAATGCTTTATTTAATGGTTCCATTGTCAGGCTTGCTTATAATACTATTCTCAATCAATAGATTAGCAGGATTTAAGGCAGTTAATGAGGAAAATCAGAGGTGAAAATATGGTTAATACAACTGCGATATGTCTTTTACTTATAGTGTTTTTTGGATTATTAATAATTAGAGTTCCGATATCATTTTCCCTTGCAATATCAACGTTTGTTACAGCGATTTACTTAAAAATACCTTCCATGGTAGTTGTACAGCAAATGGTAAAAGGTATAAATTCCTTCTCTTTAGTTGCTATACCGTTCTTTATAGTAGCTGGAGAAATAATGGGAGAAGGAGGAATATCTAAAAGGCTGATAGATTTTTCTAATGTGTTGGTTGGAAGAATGCGCGGAGGACTTGCAATGGTAAATGTATTGGCAAGCATGTTCTTTGGCGGTATATCAGGTTCTTCAGTTGCTGATACATCTTCAATTGGTTCTATAATGATTCCAATGATGGAAAAGCAGGGTTATGATAAGGATTATGCTGTTGATGTAACAATTACAGGTTCAACGCAAGGAATATTGATTCCACCGAGCCATAACATGATTATATACTCGCTTGCTGCTGGCGGAATCTCGGTTGGAAATATGTTTTTAGGAGGTGTAATTCCTGGTATTTTACTTGGGGTTATGCTGATGGTTTTAAGTTATATTATTGCAGTTAAGAGAAATTATCCACGCGGTGAAAAAGTTCCATTTAAGGAAGCAGTAAAAATAATAAAGGATGGTTTATTAGGATTATTTACTGCAGTAATTATAATAGTCGGAGTTAGTACAGGAGTGTTTACAGCAACTGAATCAGCAGCAATTGCAACAGTCTATGCATTCATAATTACTTTCTTTGTATATAAAGATATAAAAATTTCAAGGATGATACCTATATTAAAGAATTCATTAAGAACATTGTCTATGGTTCTTGCGCTTATTGCAACTTCGAGTGCTTTTGCATGGATGATGGCTTATTTAAAGATTCCATTTTTAGTAACAAATGCATTAATTTCAATTTCAAATAACAAATATGTTATTCTGCTAATAGTTAATATTGTGCTCCTTATTTTAGGTATGATAATGGATATGGCCCCGTTGATTTTAATATGTACGCCTATTTTACTTCCGGTTGTTACAAAGGTTGGAATGGATCCTATTCAATTTGGAATAGTGCTTATGCTCAACTTAGGAATTGGACTTTTAACTCCTCCAGTAGGTTCAACTCTTTTTGTTGGATGTTCAATAGCTAAAATACCAATGGAGAAGGTAGCAAAATCATTGATGCCATTTTATGCAATGATGTTTATTGTGTTAATGATTCTAACCTATGTACCACAGGTAACACTGTTTTTACCAAGATTGATAGGAAAATGATATTAAACATAGAGTGCACTTAAAAAATGGTGCACTCTAAAATTTAGCAAAAAAATATAAGGTGGGATAAAAGTGAATATAAGCAATATTAAAACAAAAAACAACAACGCTGAAAAAATACTACAATTTGGAGAGGGAAATTTTTTAAGAGCTTTTGTTGATTGGATGATAAATAGGTTAAATGAAACTGGAAGTTTTGACGGCTCTGTTGTTGTAGTTCAGCCGCTTGAAAACGGAATGGTGGAAAAACTAAATGAGCAAAACGGGCTTTATACCGTTATTTTAAAGGGAATTGAAAATGGAAATGAAGTATATAATAGCGAAGTTGTTAGCAGCATTTCAAGGGGAGTAAATCCATATAAAAACTTCGATGAATATGAAAAGTTGAGCTTTAGTGAAAACTTAAAAATAATCATCTCAAATACTACCGAAGCAGGAATTTACTTTGATGAAACTGAAAAATTAGAGGATAAACCTCAAAAAAGTTATGTTGGAAAATTAACTGCACTTTTATATAAGAGATTTAAGCATTTTAATGGAGATTTAGAAAGAGGATTTTATATTATCCCCTGTGAGCTTATAGAAAAAAATGGAGAAAAATTAAGAGAAACAATTTTAAAATATGCACATCACTGGAATCTTGGAGATGAATTTATTAATTGGCTTTTAAATGCAAACATATTTTATAACAGCCTTGTTGATAGAATAGTTCCAGGTTTTCCAAAGGATAATCATAAGGAAGTGTGCGATTATTTAGGATACGAGGATGACTTAATAGTTGAATGTGAACCTTTCCATCTTTGGGTTATTGAAGGGCCAAAGAAGATTAAGGAAGTTCTTCCCTTTGAAAAATGCAATTTAAATGTATTGGTGGTTGATGATTTAACACCATATAGGACAAGAAAGGTAAGAATTTTAAATGGCGCCCATACTTTAATGGTTCCTGTTGCAATGCTTTCGAAGCTTGAGACTGTTAGAGAATCAGTTGAAGATGAGCTTATAGGAAGATATGTAAAGGAAACAATTTTTGATGAGATAGTTCCTGTTATAGACTTGCCGGAAAATGAGCTAAAGGAATTTTCCTATGCGGTTTTAGAAAGATTTAAAAATCCATTTATCAAGCATTATCTATCAAGTATTGCTTTAAACAGTATATCAAAGTTTGAAACAAGAGTTTTACCGACTTTAATTGAGTATAGGAATAATAAAGGATTTCTTCCTAAAAATATAGTTTTTTCATTAGCTTCTTTAATTTTATTCTATAAAGGCAAAGGTCTTGATGGAAGTGAAATTAAGCTTAATGATTCTGATTTTGTTTTGGACTTTTTTAATGATGTATGGAAAGATTATAGCGGAGATGAAAAATCTTTAGAAGATGTTGCTAAAAAGGTTCTTATGAATAAAGATTTTTGGAAAATGGATTTGACTAAAATAGAAGGATTAACTAAATTCGTTGCTGAAAACATGAAAAACATTTTAAAGCTTGGAATTAGAGAAGCGCTTTCAAATTTGAGGTGATTTAATGAATATTTTTAGAATAAACGATAAAGACAATGCAGCAGTTGCCCTTTGTGATTTGAAAGAGGGAGATGTAGTAGATTTTTTAGGAGAAAAAATTGAAATTAAGGAACCTGTTAAAAGGGGCCATAAAATAGCATTATGTGAAATTAAAAATGGTGAGGATGTAATTAAGTATGGATATCCAATTGGGATCTTAAAAGAAGACATAAAAAAAGGATGCCATATTCACAGTCATAATTTAAAAACTAAACTTTGCGGTACTTTAGAATATGAATTTAAAAAGAAAAGCTGCGGAAACATATATGAATTTAGGGATTTAAAATTTAAAGGTTATATTAGAAAAGGTGGAAACGCAGGAATAAGGCAGGATTTATTTATTGTTCCTTTGGTTGGATGTGTAAACGGTGTTGCTGACAGAATAAAAGAAAAATTTTTAAGAATATCAGATTTTAAACTCGACGATATTAAAATTTTAAAACATCCCTATGGGTGTTCTCAGCTTGGAGACGACTTGATGTATACACAGAAAATACTATCAAGTATAGTTAAACATCCTAATGCAGCAGGAGTATTAGTATTGGGTCTTGGCTGTGAAAACAACACAATGGATTCTTTTAAAAAGGTTTTAGGAGAATTTGATGAAGAAAGAGTTAAGTTTTTAGTATGTCAGGATGTTTTAGATGAAGTTGATGAAGGGGCAAAGATATTAAAGGAACTCTATGAAAGAGCCTTAAAGGATGAAAGGGTTGAAGTACCTGCTGAAAAACTTAAAATTGGAATGAAATGCGGAGGCTCAGATGCCTTTTCTGGAATAACTGCAAACCCACTTGTTGGAAGGATAAGCGATTTTATCGTAGCTCAGGGAGGGACAAGTATTTTAAGTGAAGTTCCTGAGATGTTTGGAGCGGAAAATATACTAATGCAAAGAGCAAAGGATGAAAAAGTATTTGAAAAAATAGTTGAAATGATTAACGGGTTTAAAGAGTATTTTATTTCATATAACCAGCCAGTATATGAAAATCCTTCGCCTGGGAATAAGGAAGGGGGAATTACAACTCTTGAGGAAAAGTCCCTCGGCAATGTTCAAAAGGGAGGAAACAGCGAGGTTGTTGATGTACTAAGATATGGAGAATGTGCAGTTGAAAGAGGATTAAATCTTTTGTTTGCACCTGGAAATGACTTAGTATCTTCAACTGCTCTTGCAGCAGCTGGGTGTCAGATTGTTCTTTTTACTACAGGACGGGGAACCCCCTATGGTACATTTGTACCTACAGTTAAGATTTCAACCAATAGCCAGCTTTTTAATAAAAAAAGCAACTGGATAGACTTTAATGCGGGAGATTTGCTTGAAGGGAAAACCTTAGAGGATAAAACTAAAGAGCTTATAGATTTTATTCTTGATGTTGCAAATGGCAAAAAGACAAATAACGAAAAGAATGGATTCAGCGAAATTGCAATATTTAAAAATGGAGTTACTTTATAGGAGGCTGTTATTATGATTAGAAATCATGAAGAATTAAAAAAAGTTGTTGAGAGAGAAGTTAATAACGTTAAGATAACGGATATACATACACATATTTATTCAAAAGATTTTAATAAACTTTTATTATGGGGAATTGATGAGCTTTTAACTTACCACTATCTTATAGCTGAATTTTTTAGATATTCTAATATGGATTATGATAAGTTCTTTAAAATGTCTAAAAAGGAACAGGCAGAGCTTGTATGGAAAACTCTATTTATTGAAAATACTCCTATAAGCGAGGCACAAAGAGGAGTTTTAACGATATTAAATAAGCTTGGGCTTGACACAGCAAACAAAGATTTAGAATATTACAGAAACTATTTTAAAAATATTTCTTTAGAAGAGTATATAGACAAAGTATTTGAAGTATCAAATGTTAAGTGCGTTGTTATGACGAATGACCCCTTTGATGATGATGAAAGACCTGTTTGGGAAAAAGACGGCAACAAGGACGAAAGATTTAAAGCAGCCCTTAGAATAGATGCGCTTTTGATGAATTATCCAAAGGCTATGGAAAAAATGATAAAGATGGGTTATGATGTTTCTCTGAATTTGAATGAAAAAACTATATGTGAAATTAAAAGATTTTTAGATGATTGGGCAGAAAGAATGGGGGCTCTTTATATGGCAGCATCATTGCCTCCTTCATTTAATGTGCCAGAGGATTCAGCAAGATGGACGATACTTGACAGATGCATACTTAAAGTATGCAAGGAAAGAAATATGCCTTTTGCTTTGATGATTGGTGTGAATAAGAATGTAAATTATGAACTTGGGCTTGCAGGAGATTCTGTAGGAAGAGCAAATAACAGTGCATTAGAATATCTTTGCAGAAATTATCCTGAAAATAAGTTTATGATTACATATCTTTCGAGAGAAAATCAGCATGAAGTCTTAGTTACAGCAAGAAAGTTTAAAAATTTATTTGTATTTGGATGCTGGTGGTTCCTTAACAATCCAGTTTTAATAGAAGAGATGACAAGAATGAGATTTGAACTTTTAGGGCTTTCATTTATGCCACAGCATTCAGATGCGAGAGTGTTAGACCAGCTAATTTATAAATGGGAGCATTCAAGAAAAATCATTTCTAAGGTTCTCTTTGATAAGTATTCAGATATATTTGATACAGGTTTTGCAATATCAGAGGAGGATGTAAGAAGGGACGTTGAAAACATTTTTGGAAATAATTTCTTTAAATTTTTAAATGCTTAAGTATAAGTACAACTCTCTATTCTACGGTGCCTGGCACCGTAGAATGATGGAAAAATCAGGGGGCGCAGTATAAATGGATGTAATTACTTTTGGAGAATCGATGGTTCTTTTTAGTCCTACTTGCAATGGCCCGCTTAGGTTTGTAGATACATTTACGAAAGGATTAGCCGGAGCAGAATCAAATGTTGCAATTGCTCTTTCAAGACTTGGGAGAAGCGTTGGATGGTTTTCAAGAATTGGAGATGATGAATTTGGACGATTTATAATTAATACCATAAGAGGAGAAGGTATAGATGTCTCAAGGGTTGTAGTGGATGGAGGAGCAAACCCAACTGGAATATTATTTAAAGAAAGATTTTTAAAAAGCAATCCGAATGTTTATTACTATAGATCGAATTCTGCTGCGAGTTTTTTATCTGAAAATGATATTGATGAAAATTATATAAAAGAGGCAAGGATTATACATATAACGGGAATAACCCTCGATATTTCAAAATCAGCAAGAGAAGCCGTTTTTAAGGCGATGAGGATTGCAAAGAAGAATGGAGTTTTAGTTTCTTTTGATCCTAATATAAGGTTAAAACTATGTAAAAAGGAAGAGGCAGCATCGGTAATTAAGGAGGCTCTAACTCTTTGTGATATAGTTTTCCCTGGCATTGATGAAGGAAAGATTATCTTTAAAAAAGATAATGAAAGAGATATAGCAGAAGAAATTTTAAGCTTGGGAGCTAAAGTTGCTGCAGTTAAATTAGGGGAAAAGGGATGCTACATAAAGAGCAGGGATGAAGAGTGTTATGTAGAGGGATTTAGGGTTGACAGGATAGAGGATACCGTAGGTGCAGGAGATGGATTTGCTGCTGGATTTTTGCATGGATATTTGAATAACCTTTTACTAAGTGAGTGCGGAAGAATAGCAAATGCTGTTGGTGCTATGGCGATAGCTGTAAAGGGGGATATGGAGGGTTTCCCAACGTTAAGACAGCTTGATGAATTTATGAAATGCAGCCTAATCGATAGGTAAAATAAAATGAGGGACAGTTAACAACAATTCACACTTAATTGTTGTTAACTGTTTTTATTTTTATCTTATTAAATAAAGGGTTTTGAGAAATTTAATCTAATTAATTATTGAATAACAAATATGAAGCAAGTATCTAAAAAGTGATAAAAGTTGCTAACAGTGCATGACTAATATATAGCCACAACGACGGAATGAAAAAGTTTGTCACTTGTCAACTGGGTGGCACTTTTTTTGCGGTATACCTCCTTTCTCCGGTATCTAACACTGCGTATTGTCATATATAACCAAATATGGGAATGCAACATTTTCACACTAACCGTCCCCCTCATTAAAATTGGCACTGAACATTGGTGACAACTTTGGGTTTCTTTAAATTGAATTGAATAGGTATGATGATTTATGATTAAAATAGAAGAAATAAGGAGGGGGATTTATGAATACACAAAATGCAACAACTTTAAGCAAAACTTCTAAAAGCAAAGCCAAAATCCAAAAATTTGGTGGATTTTTGGCGGGAATGGTAATCCCAAATATAGGAGCATTTATTGCTTGGGGATTAATCACAGCATTCTTTATCCCAACAGGATGGGTTCCTAATGAATATCTTGGAAAACTTGTAGGGCCTATGATAACTTACCTTCTTCCAGTACTTATTGGGTATACCGGCGGTAAGCTTGTATATGATGTAAGGGGTGGAGTAGTAGGAGCGATTGCAACCTTTGGTGTTGTAGTTGGTGCTTCAATTCCTATGTTCCTTGGTGCAATGATTATGGGACCATTAGGAGGATGGGTTATTAAAAAGTTTGATGAGCTTATAGAAGGTAAGGTTCCAACTGGTTTTGAAATGCTTATTAACAACTTTTCAGCGGGAATCCTTGGAGCTCTTTTATCACTCCTTGCTTACACAGTAGTTGAACCAGTTGTTCAAGGCTTTTCAATGGCACTTGGAAGCTTTGCAACAGCAGTAACGAATGCAAAACTTCTTCCATTAATATCAATAGTTATTGAACCTGGAAAGGTATTATTTTTAAATAATGCAATAAATCATGGAATATTAGCACCTCTTGGTGTTCAGCAGGTTAAGGAAGTTGGTAAATCTATATTTTTCCTTCTTGAAACAAACCCAGGTCCAGGACTTGGAATTCTTCTTGCTTACTGGCTTTATGGCAAGGGAACAGCAAAACAGTCAGCTCCAGGTGCTATAATAATTCACTTTTTAGGCGGAATCCATGAAATTTATTTTCCATATATACTAATGAAGCCAATTTTAATTCTTGCAGCAATCGGCGGAGGAATGGCGGCTGACTTAACCTTTGTTCTTACAAAGGCAGGACTTGTTGCAACACCATCACCAGGAAGTATATTTGCTGAACTTGCTATGACTCCAAAGGGTGGATTTTTCGGAGTTATTGCTGGTATAACTATAGGAACCTTAGTTTCCTTTGCTATTGCCTCAGTAATATTAAAAAGAAGCACAGAAGAAATAAGCGACGAAACTCTTGATGCAGCAAAGAGCATGGTTTCACAGATGAAGGCTGAAAGCAAGGGACAAAAGGCAGCAGTTAAAGTTCCAAAACTTATAGTTTTTGCATGCGATGCAGGTATGGGTTCATCAGCTATGGGAGAATCTATATTAAAGAAAAAAATTAAAGATGCAGGTCTTAACATTGAAGTAAAACATGCTGCGGTTAATCAAATACCACAGGAAGCTGAAGTTGTATTTACTCAGGAGAGCCTTGCACAAAGAGCGGCTCAGGTTGTTCCAAATGCTAAGATTGTTACTATTAAAAATTTCCTTGAACAGGCGGCTTACGATGAATTCATAAAAAGTATAAAAAATTAAAATCAGGTAGTGATTTTATGGATAATTTAACTGTAAGGCAAAGATTTATATTAAACAATCTTATAGAGAAAGGCCCTTTAAGCATGAAGGGCCTCTCTCAACAAATCGATGTTTCTGAAAGAACGATACTTAGAGAAATTTCAGCTATTAATAGTTTTATTAAGGAGTATAGCCTTAGAATATCCGAATTTGGCGGGAATATACAATTAAATGGAAATGCAGATAATATTCAAAGGGTAAAAAACCTATTTGAAGGTATTCCTTTGCTTTGGATGCTTACACAAGAGCAAAGACAGCTTCTTATAACAGCACAGCTTCTTCTTGCTAAGGAGCCTATTAAATCTGCCTTCTTCAGCTATCAGTTTAATGTTGTTGAGGGTACTATAATTTTTTATCTTGATAAGATTGAAAATTTTCTTAAGATGAAAAATTTAGAGCTTGTAAGGAAAAGAGGCTATGGAATTGAAGTTTTAGGAAGCGAATGGAGCAAAAGAAATGCCTTTGCAGAGCTTTTATATAACTATAGTTCTATGGGTAAACTTTTATCATACTTGTATGAAGATGAAAGCGATTATATGATTGAGAATTTCTTTAATACTGTATTTAACCATGAGCTTATAAATAAGACAAAGAAAATAATAAAGAAGATAAATGAGAGGGGAAATATATTAAAAGATAACGATATAAGCTATTTTAGTGCTTTCATTCATATTCTGCTTTCAATTGAAAGAACAAACAGCGATATGGCAATTGAACTTCCAGAGTATATCATAGACAATGCTCTATCCTTAAAGGATGGATGTTTGATAAGGGATATTGATGAAATATTAAAAGAAGAAGGAATAAAACTTCCCAAGGGTGAACTTTCATACATTGCGATTCACCTGTATGGAGATAACAATATATATATTAATGATGAATACAGTAAAGATGGCTTCGAAATTGAGGATTTAATTCATGAAATAATAAATATAGTTAATAAAAAACTTAATATAGATATAAAATGCGATAATCAGCTAATGACAGGGCTAAAGCAGCATATTAACCCAGCCCTTTACAGGCTTACTTTAGGCCTTGAGATTAGAAATCCAGTTATTAATGAAATAAGGGAATATTACAGGGAACTGTTTGAAGCTGTTGATTATGCCTGCAGAATTGTTTTTTCTAAATATAATATTTCTGTGCCTTTAAATGAGGTAGGATATATTACTATGCATGTAGGGGCTGCATTAGAAAGGCAGAAAACTTTAAAAAGCAGCCTTAGAATTTTAATAATATGTCCAAATGGCATAGGTACAGCAAAAATATTGTGCAATAAGCTGAAAGATAAATTTCCTCAAATTGGGGAAATGGACGTATGCTCCTTGAGGGAAATGGAAGAAAGAGTTAAGATTGGATATGATATTGTACTTTCAACAGTTGATATTAATAAAAAGCCTATAAGCGATATAACAGTAATTTCACCTTTTTTACCAAGCTCAGATGTTGATAAAATAAGTTCTCTAATAAGAGGAAAATTAGAAGAAAATAATGTAAAGCATTCTGTTTTTTCTATTTATGAAAGAAGTGAAGCTGAAAATGAAAAGGATTTTTCTGCTGCTGATGAAATGCTTAAAAACTTTCAATTAAAATATATATCTAAAGGAAGTATTGAAGGTGTTATTGCTGAGATTTCAGATTTCCTCTACAGCTCAAAATTTATAAAAAATAAAGATAAAGTAGAGAGTAAGATAAGAAAAAGGGAAGAGCAGGGAAGTGTAGTAGTACCTGATAGCCACACTGCTCTAATTCATATAAGAACCGATGAAATCGATAGTCCTTTCTTAGGGGTTTTCAGGCTTGAAAATTTCATAGAGATGAGAAGCATAGGAGTTTCAACTGAAAATGTAGATACATTTTTAGTTATGATAGCAAGAAAAAATGAAAGCGACTATATACTTGAAATATTAGGGAAAATAAGCATTGCAATGGTTGAAGATAAGGAATTTATAAAAGATTTAAGATTTGGGGATGTAAAAGATATTAGAAAAAAATTAATCGAAGTAATTAACAGGGAGGAGATATGATGAAAAAATTAATATTAGATGAAAAAAATATTTTGCTAAACCTTAAGTCTGAAGATAAATTCAGTGCAATTGAAAGGACAGGAAGGCTGCTTTATGAAAATGGATATGTTGAAAAAGAGTATATAGAAGGAATGAAAAAAAGAGAAAAAGAAATAACAACATATATAGGTAATGGAATAGCAATCCCCCATGGAACTTCCGAGTATATAAAATATATAAAAAAATCAGGAATAGTAGTTGCACAATATCCTGACGGGGTTGATTTTGAAAATGGTAATAGAGCCTATATTTTAATTGGAATTGCAGGAGCTAATGATGAGCATATTGAAATACTATCTAATATAGCCCTTGTGTGCCAGGACGAGAAAAACGTTGAAAGGCTTATAAAATCATCCTCTGCAAAGGAAATATTAAATATATTAACTGAGGTGGATAACTGATGATAAAAACTGTAACACTAAACCCAGCTGTTGATAAAACTGTTGAAATAGATAATTTTAAAGTTGATTCTGTTAACAGGATAAAATCAATGAGGCTCGATGCAGGCGGCAAGGGAATAAATGTTTCAAAGGTTATAAAGGTTTTAGGAGGACACAGCATCGCAACAGGATTCCTTGCAGGAAGAAATGGAAATTTTATTAAAGAATATTTAGATGGATATGATATAGATAATGATTTTTTGTTTGTTAAAGGAGAAACAAGAACTAATTTAAAAGTTGTAGACAAGCTTAATGGAACTAATACAGATATAAATGAAACAGGCAGTGAGATTAATAGCGATGATTTGATTAAACTTGAAGATAAGATTTTTCAGGATATGAGTGAAGGAGCGATTTTAGTTCTTGCAGGAAGTGTGCCTATGAACGTTCAAAAGGATGTTTATCGAAGGTGGATTGAAAGGGCTAAAAATATAAAGGCAAAGGTACTTCTTGATGCTGATGGTGAGCTTTTAAAGGAAGGCATTAAGGCAGGCCCATATCTTATTAAACCTAATATTCATGAGCTTGAGAAGCTCCTTGATAAAAAATTAAGCAGCATAAATGATGTTACGATTGCTGCAAGAGAGCTTTTAGGTTTTGGCATTGAGGTTGTAGTAGTTTCCCTCGGAGAAGATGGGGCACTGTTTGTTACGAGAGATAAAGCTATAAAGGCTAAGGGAATTTCAGTTGAGATAAAAAGTACTGTAGGGGCAGGAGATTCTATGGTGGCATCCTTAGCCTTTGCTCTAAAAAGGGGTTATTCTCTTGAGAAGGCAGCAGCTCTTTCAGTAGCTGCAGCAACAGCAAACGTAGCATCAGAGGGTACACAGCCGCCAAAGATTGAAGAAATTTTAAAATATGAAAAAATGGTTGAAATTAACGATTTGGAGGTATAAACATGAAAACAAAAGCAGTAAGATTATATGGAGCAAATGATTTGAGACTTGAGGAATTTGAACTTCCTGAAATAAAAGATGATGAAATACTCGTTGAGGTTATATCAGACAGCGTATGTATGTCCACTTATAAGGCTGCTATTCAGGGGAAAAAACATAAAAGAGTTCCACAGGATGTTGATGTTAACCCTATAATAGTTGGACATGAGTTTGCAGGAAATATAATAAAGGTTGGCGCAAAATGGAAGGATAAGTTTAAAGAAGGAAGCAAATTTGCCCTTCAGCCTGCACTAAACTATAAGGGAACAATGTGGTCTCCAGGATATTCATATATGTATTTTGGAGGAGATGCAACTTATAATATAATACCTCAGGAAGTAATGGAAATAGGATGTCTTCTTGAATATAAAGGAGAGGCTTATTATGATGCATCCCTTGCTGAACCTATGTCATGTATAATTGGTGCATTCCACGCAAATTACCATACTGAGATGGGAAAATATGTGCATAAGATGGGAATTGTAGAAGGAGGAAAGATGGCTCTCCTTGCAGGAGCAGGTCCTATGGGGCTTGGTGCTATTGATTATGCTCTTCACTGCGATAGAAGACCTAAGATGCTTGTTGTGACTGATATTGATGACGAAAGGCTAAAGAGGGCAAGGCAGATATTTACAAAGGAAGAGGCTGAAAAATGCGGCGTAGAGCTTATTTTTGTAAATACTGCAAAGGAAGAAAACCCTGTAGAATATTTAAAATCATTAACAGGCGGTACTGGATTTGATGATGTATTTGCCTTTGCACCTGTAAGGGAAGTAGTTGAACAGGCAGATAAAATACTTGGAAGAGACGGATGTTTAAACTTTTTCGCAGGTCCAACAGATACTAATTTTTCAGCTATGATAAACCTTTATAATGTTCACTACTCATACACTCATGTAATGGGAACAACTGGAGGAAATACAGATGACCTTATAGAAGCGCTTCAAATGACAGAAAAAGGGCTTATAAACCCTGCAGTTATGGTAACCCATATAGGAGGAATTGACTGCGTTGCTGATACAGTTTTAAACCTTCCAAGCATTCCTGGAGGCAAAAAGCTTATCTATACCCATATAAATATGGAACTTACAGCAATAGATGATTTTGAAAAGAAGGGTGAGACAAACCCCCATTTTAAAAAGCTTGCAGAAATAGTTAAAAGACACAATGGACTTTGGTGTGCCGAGGCAGAAAAATATCTTTTAGAGAATTGGAAATAGATAAAAAAGTTGGGATAAACATCCCAACTTTTTTTATTTAGGGACAGTTAACAACAATTAACATTAATCAATGCTAAGTTCCGTGCCTAAGAAGTTACCCGAGATTCTTAAGGGACAGTTAGTGTGAAAATGTTTCATTCCCATATTTGGATATATATGACAATATGTAGTGTTAGATACCGGAGAAAGGAGGTATACCGCAAAAAAAGTGCCACCCAGTTGACAAGTGACAAACTTTTTCATTCCGTCGTTGTGGCTATTTTTTAGTCATGCACTGTTA
>NZ_FUYH01000027.1 GCF_900167605.1 Caloramator quimbayensis
CTAATGTTTATAATTATAGCATTTAATCTTATGCAGTTATATTTTTTTAGATGTATTAGAGGTTTTAGGAAGAAAAGAATGCTTCAAATAAATATTATTGAGGATATAAGAGATGAGAGATTTACAATAGAAGATACCTGGAATAATCCAGTATTTGAAAAAACTTAATGAAACAATAAAATTGGAAATTAATTATTTAAATTTTTGGGGGTAGGGGGAGTTATAACTATTTTTGCAACCTATAGAGCTGGTGGAATACCATTTCTTCAATATGATACAATAAAATGCAATTTCAGTAAAAATAAAAATTCTACTGGAATTTTGCTGCGAAATCTCTGTTAATATTTTTTATATCTTGACATTAGATATTATTATAATTCATAATAACTATGCCGGTGTTTTATTTAAATTGAAATAAATGAAAGAGGAGTGATTACAATAGAAATAATAGATTATCATATCCATTCTAATTTTTCGTTTGATGGGAAGAATGAAATTAAAGATATTATTGAAAAAGCAGTTGAACTTGGTCTATCAGAAATATGCTTTACGGAACATTTTTGTATTGATCCAGAGGATGTGAGTTATAACTTTCTAAATTATAATGAATATTCAAATCAAATATTGAAATTAAAGGAGAGTTATAAAGGCAAAATTAAAATAAAAAAAGGTCTTGAAATTGGGGAGCCTTGTGTTTTTAAAGAAGAACTTAATAATATAATTTCTAATATGGATTTAGATTTTATGATTGGTTCAATTCATAACATAAATCACAAAAAGTTAAGGTTATATATAGAAAACAAGCAAAAGGATGAAATATATCATACATATTTTCTTTATATATATGATATGGTCCGAAATGGGAATATAGATGTAATTGGACATTTAGATTTAATGAAAAGATATGCATTTTTACAATTTGGAAATTATAGCTTTAAAGATTTTGAAGATTTGATATATAATATACTAAAATGTGCTATTGAAAGAAACATTGGTATAGAAATTAACACATCAGGATTAAGAGATAAAGTAAATGAAATATATCCGTCAATTGATATAATTAAGCTATACTATAATCTTGGTGGAGAAATAATAACGATAGGATCAGATTCTCATTCTTGTGATGATTTAGCCAAAAATTATCTTGATATAATAGAATTGTTAAAAAATATTGGTTTTAAATATATTTTTAAATATGAAAAAAGAAAACCATTAGGTATTTTGATTAAATAGTAACTTATAAATTATATTAGGAGTTGGTAAGTATGAAATTATTAGCTGTTACTTCATGCCTTTCAGGGGTAGCGCATACTTATCTTGCTGCTGAAGCATTAGAGCGAGCAGCAAAAAAAAGAGGTATTGAGATTAAGATAGAAACACAAGGCGCAATGGGACAAGGGAATATAATCACAATGGAAGATATAAAAAATGCAGATGCTATAATATTAACAAAAGATGTAGATATAAAAGAGAAAGAAAGATTTAAAGGAAAACCTATTTTTTATATTAGTACCACAGATGCTGTACGAAGATCTGAACAGGTTATGAAAAAAATCGAAGAGTATTTTGTTACATCAAAAGAATGTAAATAGAATTAAAATAAAAACCGGCAAATAGTCGGCTTTTATTTTAATTCATCGTTTCCTATTCGGAATCAAGTACTTTTTTTACGCAATTAATGAATTTGTTTAGACATAAGTTATTATAATTTCTTTTCCAAATAATTGCAAAATCTACCCAGCTTTTTTCATTTATGGCTGGTATAAAAACAAGATTATCAAGGGCAATACGTTTTGTTGATTCAGGTAAAAGAGCTATACCAACATAACTTTCCACTAATGTAAATAAGCTAGTTACAATATTAACATAAGCAACAATATTAGGATAAAAACCATTTTCCATACATTGCATCGTTATTGAATTAAACCCTGCAATTGTAACATTGGGAGAAAAAGCAACAAATTTTTCATTAGATAATTCTACAATATCTATTTGTTTTTTATATGCTAAAGGATGATTTTTGGGCATTACTACACATATTGGATTTTTTTAATTATTAGATAGTCAAAATCTTCAGAGTTTTTTATTCCTTCCCAAAATGTAAAGACTGCATCGACATCGCCTTTGCAGAGAACTTCAATGCACTCATTTTCACCAAATTCCTTAAGCTTTATATTAACCTCCGGATTTTCTTTTGTAAATAACTTTATGCTTTCAGGAACAATTTTGATTGGAAAATCTCTAATAAAACCTATTCGTACAAATCCATTGTCGCCGTATTTAACCTGCTCAATATGGTTTATACTTTTTTCCCATTGGTTAATTATTTCCTTAGCATCATTTAAAAAAACCTTTCCATATACAGTAAGTTCTACACCACGTTTATTTCTCTTGAATAGGGGGACTCCTAGCTCATCTTCTAAATTAACAATTTGCTTACTTAAAGAAGGTTGGGATATATACATTAATTCAGCAGCTCTTGTAAAATTGAGTGTATTTGCAAGCATTATAAATGACTGAAGTGCTCTTATATCCATAGTGATACACATAAACTCCCTTCTGATTATCATTAATAAATTTAAAACATTAATTTATAAATCGGCTTGATATTATTATAACATTGTTTTTTTCTAAAATCAGGTAGTTGCTGCTTATCTTTGAAAGATTATAGCTCATTATAGTATAGTAATTCATTTTTGTAATAACAGATATTAACTTTATGTATTTCTCATGGATAATCAATGAAATTATAATAATTATTGTCAAATAGTTATTATAAAAGGGGGCTTCTATATGATTCAATATCCTAATATGTTTAAACCCTTGACGATTAAAAATACTACATTTAAAAATCGTGTTTTTGCTTCTCCTGTTACAACAGATAGGATAGTTGTAAATGGTTGTCCAACACAAGAATGCATTAATGCTTATGAAAACAGGGCACGAGGTGGATTTGCTGCAGTTACAGTTACAGAGACATTTATAGATTTTGACAGGGCTGCCCGTCATGATCACAGCCTGGATATCGTAAGTCCACATCTTACAGTACATCATATAGAATCCATTGTTGTCCTTGTAGAGGCAATAAAAGTGCACGGAGCTGTTGCTTCAATACAGCTAAACCATGTTGGGAATGCCAATCACCCTTCTATAATAAAAGACGGAAAAAATCCAATTGGGCCAATTTCTTTTGTTCGTGAAGATGGCATTGTAGTTGATGAAATGGATGAAGACATGATGATGGAAGTAGCAAATAATTATGCAAATGCAGTAGCTGCTGCAAAAGATTTTGGATTTGATATGGTTATGATCCATGGTGGTCACGGCTGGCTTCTGGCACAGTTTCTATCACCACTTACCAACAAACGTAAAGACAAGTATGGTGGAACCCTTGAAAATCGCACACGTTTTCCACTAATGGTTTTAGATGAAATTCGTAAAAAGGTTGGAACAGATTTTTTGATTGAATACCGTATGTCTGGTGATGAACGTGTACCTGGTGGACTTAAAATTGATGAAGCTGCTGAGTTTGCAGCTATGATTCAGGATAAAGTAGATCTTATCCATGTTATCTCAGGACTTTATCATAATCATGTGCAGTCAAAGGCTTTTTCTTCAATGTTTGATCCCCATGGATGTAATCTTGATCTTGCTGCTGCAATAAAGAATAAAGTACATATACCTGTTGTTGCAGTTGGAGGGTTTAATCATCTACAGCAAATTGAAGATGCTATTACATCAGGTAAGTGTGATTTTGTAGCCCTTGGCCGCCAGCAATTTGCAGATCCTGAATTTGTAAATAAAGCTTTAACAGGCAGAACAGATGAAATTGCTCCATGCCTTCGCTGTTCATGCTTTAACCCACTTGCACCTGATCCTAACAAAAGACCTATAATGAAACCCTTTCAATGTACTGTTAACCCCAAATCATGCCGTGAATTAAGACTTCAGTATGCACCAAAACCAATTTCATCTAAAAATGTAGTGGTTATTGATGGAGGTCCTGGTGGTATGTATGCAGCAATTACCGTTGCTGAACGTGGTCATAAAGTAACTCTAAAAGAAAAAAATTCACAGCTTGGAGGACTTCTCTGGTTTACAGATTATGATTGTCACAAGGATGATCTTCGTAGATATAAAGAGTCTTTAAAGGTAAGGCTAAAGCGTTTAGGCGTAAAAGTAGAATTAAATACAGAAGCTACTTTTGAACTTCTTAAAGATAAAAAACCTGATGCTGTTATATGTGCAGTAGGTTCTGAGCCTATTGTTCCAAAAATTAATGGAATAGAAAATGCAAAGCATGCACTTTTTGTTTATGAAGAACCTAAAAAAGTTGGGAAAAGAGTTATCATGATTGGTGGAGGTCTTGTAGGGTGTGAAATTGGTTATCATCTTGCTGAAAAAGGCCACGATGTACTTATAGTTGAAATGTTTGACGATATTGCAAGGGATGCGTATCCAAGCCATAAGGAAGCATTGATGTTGATACTTGAAAAAAGCTTAAGGATTAGGACAGGTGTAGTATGTACACGAATTTACCCAAATGGTATTATAGTAAAAGATAAAGATGGCAAAGAAATCTTTTATGAGGCAGATACAGTAGTTTATGCTGTTGGTATGAAACCAAAAAAAGATGTTGTTGAAAGCCTGCGTAGTTCTGTTGCAATGTTTAGAGCAATAGGAGATTGTGTAAAACCTGCAAAGGTTCTTGAGGCAGTAAGAGATGGAATGTTTGCAGCAATGGATATTTTATAATATAAATACTTAATATGTAAATTAAATTATATAAAAGTAGGCTATGACATTTCGTCATAGCCTACTTTTATAGTGCCATTGCAAATTTCAATATGAAAAGTGCAGTGAATATATACATTATAGGATGAACTTTACTTGCTTTACCAGTTACGATTTTAATTAATGTGTAGAATATAAATCCTACTGCAATTCCATTTGCTATGCTATAGGTAAAGGGCATCATAACGAGAGTAAAGAATGCAGGAACTGCTTCTTCAAAGTCTTCAAAGTTAACTTCCATTATTGAGCTTATCATAAGAATTCCAACTATTATAAGGGCTGGAGCAGTTGCAAAGGCTGGAACGATACCTGCAATCGGGGCAATAAACAAACAAAGAAGGAAGCATATTGCAGTAACAACTGATGTTAAGCCTGTTCTTCCGCCTTCGCTTATTCCTGCAAGGCTTTCTACATAGGTTGTAACGTTGCTTGTACCTAATAGTGCCCCTATTGATGTTGCAATTGCATCAGCAAAAAGTGCTCTATCTATTTTTCTTGGGAATCTTCCCTTCTTTGGTACTTCATTTGGATCATCGAATATATGGGTTTTTGAAGTAGTTCCAATGAATGTTCCGATAGTATCGAAGGTATCAACAAGGCTGAAGGAAATAATTATTGTAATTATTGATAAAAGTCCAATCTTTGCGCTGAATAAATCATTAAAGCTAAGCTTTAAAAAGGTTGGTGATAGGCTTGGTGGTGCGGATATTAATTTATCTGGTATAAAAATATTAAGACCTTTTACTCCAAAACTTGCCTGTGCAATCACACCAAGTACTGTTGTTGCTA
Source organism: Caloramator quimbayensis (assembly GCF_900167605.1). GTDB lineage: Bacteria > Bacillota > Clostridia > Clostridiales > Caloramatoraceae > Caloramator_B > Caloramator_B quimbayensis. The sequence continues at coordinate 5,584 of NZ_FUYH01000027.1, forward strand.
TAATTCCAATGAGTATTGAGCCCTTAACCCTTTTAATCATTAAAACTACTGTGAGCATAAGGCCAAATAGTGCAAGAAGAGTTTGAGGATTTTTTAAATTTCCAAACTGTACTAAGGTTTCAGGGGATGATACTACAAAGCCTGCCTCTTTAAGACCGATTAAGGCAATAAAAAGGCCGATTCCAGCACCTGTTGCCTTTTTAAGACTCTCAGGGATAGCATCAACTATCATAATTCTAACCTTAGTAAGAGTAATTATTATATTTATAATACCGCATATAAATACTATGGCAAGTGCTCCCTGCCAGGATATTTTAGCCGTTAGTACAACATAGAATGTAAAAAATGCATTCATTCCCATACCCGCAGCCTGTGCGAAGGGAACGTTTGCAAAGAGTCCCATGATTAAAGTTGCAATAACTGCAGAGATTATAGTTGCAACGAATACAGCCCCTATTATTTTATCGTTTCCTATAGAAAGTCCGGCTTTTACAACATCTGAGCCAAAAAGAGCTTTTTCATTCATACCAGCCTGGCTTAAAATTGATGGATTTACAAAGAGAATATAGGCCATGGTAATAAAAGTAGTAATACCTGCTATGATTTCAGTTTTAACGTTTGTTTTGTTTTCTTTCAGCTTAAAAAAGTTCTCCATATTAACACCCCTTCTTTAGTATTAAAGTGATTCTTGAAAATTACAATAAATGAACTTTAAATAATAAACATTAATCCGGTAAGCAGCTAATTAGTTATTAAAGATTTATAAATTAATATAGCAGGTTAAAGGAGACTTACCGAATCAAAGATTAAATAAAAAAGCATGAACCATATAAAGCGGTTCATGCATAGCTGCAAAGAATAAAGCAACAGCTTATGGATAAATCCGCTCATAGTCAGACAATTTACGGTCGTCTGGTAGAAACATCTGGTCCTTATTACCGGATTTATATGAGCTACAAAAACAATTGTTATATTACCAAAAATAATATGGGTTGTCAACAAAAAGTGAACATTAACTTAAAATATAATGTGATTGTTCGATTAATATATAAATTAAATCTAAGATAAAACCGCTTAATATTAGAATTATTAGCAACATAAAATATTTTACTTTGACTGAGTAGAAATTTAATGCTGATAAAACATAAAACAGTACAATATATGCAAAGATATATTGTACTTTCTTTTAAAAAACTATTTGATTATATCTGTTTCTTTAAGCTGTGATGCAGGAACATCCATAATATTTCCGCTGCTTAAATCTTTAACTTTTACACTGTTTTCATTAACGCTTTCAAGCCATACGGGTTTATTATTATAAACAACTTCAATATTATATGGGGAATTAATAATTTCTTTAGCTCGATTAAGCAACATAATACCCCTCCTTCAAAATTATTGTTTCCATGAAGGAGGGGTGATATTCATATATTATGAGCAGTATTTTTCAAGCAGTGTATTAAAAAGCCTTAAATGAAATTTTTCGTCTTCTATAATTTTTTCAATTACCTTATTGATATATTTATCCTTAATGTTCTTTTGAATAAAATTGTATGCATTAATTGCATTGATTTCGGATAAAATATCCTTTTCAAGTTTGAGCCTTATCTTAGCCTTATCTGTTTTATCTAAAGTTTCTTCATGGAATGCAAAGGGATTATCCATATATCCTATTGTCCCAGTACTGTAAAAATATTTGTTTGCGTTGAATAAAAACGGTTTCTCGCCAAGCAGTGTTATAAGCTCAGATAAAACTTCATAGTGATTCATCTCAATCATCGATATACATAAAAGTGCATTAGCTATGGTTTCATTTTCAATAGTTTCATGATGATAAAGATACTGGAGTATTGCTGCAAGTTCGCTGTCTTCACTACCAGAAAAGGCATTTAATAAAAGCTTTGCATATTCAGGGTTTTTCCTTTCAACCTTTATTTCCGGCATAGGCATTTTCGACTGGCATGGCAGCGATTTTATAAATTTGTCAACCTTCTCTTCGATTTCCTTTAAAGCCTCAATGTCTTTACAAGACTCCATAACTGCTCCTTATAAAATTATTACATTATATATATATTCATCTGTGAAATTTTAAATAATAATAATTTTAAAATATGTTGTACTAACTTAGCAAAATTAGTGTAAATGCAGCAATAGTATGATTGAAGCATTAAATATTACTAAAAATTCTAAGTGTATTCTCCCATGCTTGGTAAGGTTCTGAAAAACTATACTCTTAACTAAAAACATACTATCCATTTTGTAGCCACTAAGCTTATATATTGTGGCTAAAATTTTAGAGAGGTATTTTTTTAGAGGTTTACTTGGAACAGGGGAATTATAATATTACTTTAAAATAAGTTCCCTCATTGTTCCTACTACATAATTTATATCCTCTTTTGTAACCCAATAATTTGTTACAAATCTCATTATGCCGCCTTCATCACCGTTTATTTTTATTCCCTTTTTATAAAACTCTTCAACAAGCTTTGATGTGCTATAGCCTGTATCACTCATATCGAAGAAAACCATATTAATATGTATATCATCAAGAAAAACTTTAATATTAGGGATTTTTGAAAGTTCTCTGCCAAGATACAGAGCGTTTTCATGATCTTCCTTTAATCTTTCACGCATATTTTTAAGGGCTACAATTCCAGCAGCTGCGAGTATTCCAGCCTGTCTTAATCCTCCGCCCATAAGTTTTCTTTTCTTTCTTGCCCTTTCTATAAAATCTTTACTTCCTGCAAGTATTGAGCCGACAGGAGCACAAAGACCTTTTGAAAGGCAGAACATGACAGAATCGCAGTATCTTGTAATTTCACATGGTTCAACATTTAGATAGGATGCGGCGTTAAAAAGCCTTGCACCGTCGAGATGTACAGGTATATCATATTCTCTTGATATTTTAAATATTTTTTCCATATTATCAAGTGGAATTACTCTTCCGTTTGAGTGGGCATTTTCAAGGCATATAAGGCCTGTCTTTGGATAGTGTATATCTACTCCTCTTATTTTTGATTTTATTTCATCAGGATCTAACATACCCTTATTACTTTTTAGTGTTCTTAGCTGAACCCCAGCGATAACTGATGCTGCTCCTACTTCATGCACAACAATGTGGCAGTCATCGCCAAGAATAACCTCATCACCTCTATTGCAGTGGGTGAAAAGTGATAGCTGGTTTCCAAAGGTCCCGCTTGGTACAAAAATGGCAGCCTCCTTATTAACAAGTTTTGCTGCGTAATCTTCAAGCTCTATTACTGTTGGATCATCTCTGTAAACATCATCTCCCACTTCAGCCTCATACATAGCCTTTCTCATCTCTAAAGTTGGCATAGTAACTGTATCGCTTCTTAAATCTATATATCTCAAATTTATCCCTCCCTTAAATCTATAATATATTCTTTATAGTATAAAGTAAATATAATAAGTAACCGTCCCTCCCATTGTTACAATATTTCCAAAAAAATTTTAATAAATTAAACAAAAAATAGTAAAAAGTTCAATTAAATTATAGTAAATAGCAGGAATTAATAGGTTTATGTCGAAATAAATATTAAAAATGTTATATGAGGAGCAGTTATGAAGATACGTGATAGAATTATGGCAACACTTGTTATTTTATTTATAATATTTATGATTTCTTTCTATTTTGTTTCATACAAATATTTACTGGGAAATATTAAAGAAAATGAAAAGGAAAATTTGAAGAATAAATTAAATGAAATAAGTATGAGCTTAGATATAGAAAGGGATAATCTTAGGATACTTACTGGAGACTGGGCGATATGGGATGATACCTATGAATTTGTGAAACATAATGATAATGAATACAAAAAAAACAATTTAGACGAGGCTACTCTTAATAACTTAAAAATTGATATTTTTCTTCTATACGATAATGATGACAATTTATTAATCTCTAAGGTTAGGGGAACTGATGATTCCTTTGTAAAAATAAATGATGGGCAGATAAAGTCGATTGAAAAATATTTTAAGGTGCTATTAAATTTAAAAGATTCATCCGATGAAGCTTCAGGATTGACAATATTTAACGGTAAACCTATGCTAATCTCCTCAAGAGCTGTTACAGATTCCATAAAATCTATGCCTAAAAATGGAACTCTAATTATGGGAAAATATATTGAAAACGAAATGATTAATAGAATTGATAAAATGTTTAACTGCAGCGCAGCATTTATTATAGAATCTTCAAAAGCTATACCGGAAAACATAAAAAATGAACTTAAAACTGATGATGTTTATATTGAGGTACAAAATAAAAATAAGATTATAGTATATAAAAAATTATATGATGTTTTAAATAATACAGCTTGTTATCTTGTAGTAGAAAATGATAGGATTATGTATCTTCAAGGACTAAATTCTATAAAATTTTATATTATATTTTTGTCCGTTATTTGTGTAACTGTAATTATCTTTTTTTACTTTTTTATAAGTAAAAACATAATAAGACCAATTGAAAATATAAGCGAAGACCTTAGGGAGATTGCTCTTGATAGATATGATAAGGGGCTTGATGTTCAATATGAAAACGAAGAGCTTTCAAAATTAAGTGAAGATATTAATAGAATGCTGAGCAAAATATATAAGTATAATAAAGATATAAGTGAAAGTGAGAAAAAACTGAATATGGTACTGGAGGGTTCAAATTCAGGATACTTTGAATATGATATTGAATATGATATTTTAAATGTAAGCGATAAGGTTTTTGAAATATTAGGATATAAAAAAGATGAATTTGAATCAGTTTCAATCGATGAATGGAAAAAAAGAATTCACCCTGAGGATTATAATCATATTTATGGCTCATTTAAAAGAATGATTATGGGTTATACCTATGATAATCATCTCGAGTATAGATTTCAAACAAAAAATAATGAATATAAATGGGTTTATACTCAAGGGAAAATAGTTGAATATTTAGATAATAATTCTCCTAAAAAAATGCTTGGGATTATTATGGATATTGAAGATAAAAAGCACATGGAGAAGGAAATAAAATATCTGACCTATTATGATAAACTTACAGGATTATTTAACAGAGGATATTATGACTACTTAGCGGAACAAATAATTTCTCATGGAAGATATCCTATATCCGTAATAATATGTGATATAAACGGCCTTAAATTAATAAATGATAGTTTAGGACATGAGGCTGGTGATAAATTTATTAAGGAAACAGCTAAGATTATAAAAAGCTCTTGTCCTGAGGAAGCAGTAATATGCAGATGGGGCGGAGATGAATTTATTGTTCTTTTGGAAAATTGTGATGAAAAAGAAGTAGATAAAATAAGCCAAAATATTAAAAATGATATTGAACAAAATGTAAAATATGATAATACCTTATCAATAGGCTATGCAACTTTAAGTTCTGCCATAGAAGATATAAATATTTTAACAAGGCAGGCAGAAAAGGCACTATATAAGAATAAACTTTTAAATAAAAAGAGCATATATAATAATACTTTAATTCTTCTAAGCAGAACCTTGTTTGAAAAAAGCAGTGAAACAGAGGAACATGCTGATAGAATGGTAAGGCTTTGTGAAAAGATGGGAGCTAAATTAAATTTTTCAACACTTATGATAAATGAACTATCCCTTCTTGCAAAACTTCATGATATAGGGAAAATTGGGATACCCGATGATATATTAAATAAGCCTTCAAAGCTTTCTGATGCTGAGTTTGAAATAATTAAGAGCCACACTAAAATTGGATACAGAATAGTATCCTCTGTGCCTGATTTTGAAAACATTGCATATTATATTTTATGCCACCATGAAAGATACGATGGGAAGGGGTATCCAAATGGTCTTAAAGGGGAAGAAATCCCTCTTTTATCAAGAATAATAAGTATTGTTGATTCCTTTGATGTTATGACTCATGAAAGGCCCTATAAAAAAGCAATTTCAGAAAAGGAAGCGATTGATGAACTTAAAAGATGCTCTAAAACACAATTTGATCCAAATCTCGTAGATGTTTTTGTTCAAATTGCTAATGAAGAAAAAATTATATAACTTAAAAAGTTTATGGTATTCTATTTGATTTAACAAGCAATAGACTTAAGTTTCTGAGTTGTATAAGTGGCGGAAGTTTATACTTTAATAAAAGCAATTTATAAAATTACCCGTAGATTTTATTCTGCGGGTTTTTATATGTGTGCCCGGCATGGGCGACAGCTTGGCGGTGAAAGTCCACTATGGTTTGGTAGTGGGAACCATTAGCCAATGGCAAGGGTGTCCATCGTGAGGTGGAATCTGAAGGAAGCCTAAGGCAAAATGCCGGCTCGATGAACAAGAACCACATACGAGGCTGACTTGAGGCGGATGAGTTTGCGTAACAAAATAAAGTCCAACACTACCCGAACCTCATACAGTAAATGTGGCAAGTATATGAGATGTAACAGGAGGGACGGTTACTTATTATATTAAATAAATATAATATTTTATGCATGTCCCCCTAATTTTGGGGGTATTGTTTATAAAATAAGTAACCGTCCCTCGGCTTGTATTTTAAATATACAATTTTAAGACTAATGAATAGCCTTTCTCATCTTTTAAGTTAGTATGATTACTGTGTATTTTCAAAGGTCATGCAATTAAAATTTATTAATCCTTTAATTATAAATAATATATTTTTATTGCAGTAAGTATACATAATAAGTAACCGTCCCCCCTGTAGCATATATCTAAAAACAAATTTTCAAATATATGTTCAAATAAGTAAAAAATGTTGCAATAATTAGGAAATATTAGATAAATTAACAAAATGTAATTGTACAAGCCTAAATATTAAAATATTCAGAAAATTAAAATATGAAATGATTTTTATTTCATGTATAATAAAATTAGAAAGCAAATCATATTTCAAAATTTAACTAAATATAATATTAATGGTTCTCCGAGTTTATCTATCCCCTTGGGATATTTAAACCGTTAGGGCATAAAGAGCAATCTTTATACCTGCCAGTGCGCAAAGGAGTTCATCTTAAAGATTTTTTCTTTAGGGTGAACTTTTTTATTTTAAAATAAGAAGGGGGGTATCTGGAGCCGAGATTCGGTGTCCAGGGGAAAATTGAGCAAAGTTTTAATGATTTCACCTGACAAATGCATAAGCTGTAGGACCTGCGAGATTATATGCTCTTTTACAAAGGATAAAGAGTTCAACCCAAAGAACTCTGCAGTGTCTGTGCTTACATATGAGGAGGCTTTAATATCAGTTCCAATCATGTGTATGCACTGTGAAGATGCAGCCTGTGAAAAGGTTTGTCCTGTTGGCGCAATAAAGAGAGTTGATAATGCAGTAGTTGTTGACCATGAAAAGTGCATAGGCTGTAAGATGTGTATAAGTGCATGTCCTCTTGGGAACATAACCTTCAACTCAAAACAAAAAAAGATTGTAAAATGCGATCTTTGCGGCGGCGATCCACAATGTGCTAAATTCTGCCCATCCGGTGCTATTGAGTATAAGGAAGCAACTCCAAATAACCTTAACAGAAAGAGAATAATCGCAGAGAAATTTAAGGAGTTGTTTGAGGAGGTGGAGAAATAATGTTCGGTTGGACTGGTAAGATTTTAAGAGTTAATCTTACAGAGGGCACTATTAAAGCTGAACCTCTAAACATGGATGATGCTAAAAAATATCTCGGAGCAAGAGGACTTGGAACTAAAATTTTCATGGATGAAGTTGATCCAAATGTTGAGCCTTTCAGCCCAGATAATAAACTTATATTTATGACAGGCCCATTAACAGGTACCTTTGCAAGCTCATCTGGAAGATATGAAGTAATTGCAAAAGCACCCCTTACAGGAACAATAGGAGCTTCAAACTCAGGAGGACATTTTGGACCTGAGCTTAAATTTGCAGGGTATGATGGAATTATTTTTGAAGGAAAATCAGAAAAGCCTGTTTATCTTTATATAAATGATGACAAGGTAGAATTAAGATGTGCTGAGCACCTTTGGGGAAAGACTGTTTATGAAACAACTGATATTTTATTAAAGGAAAACGGAGATGATTTTAGAGTATCATGTATAGGTCCTGCAGGAGAAAAACTTGTACTGTTTGCAGGAGTTCTAAATGATAAGCATAGAGCAGCAGGAAGATCAGGACTTGGAGCAGTTATGGGCTCAAAAAATCTAAAGGCTGTTGCTGTTAGGGGATCAAATTCCATAAAGGTTGCTGATCCTGAGCAATTTAAGGAAGCCTGCATCGATGCAAGGGCAAAGCTTAAAGCTCACCCTGTAACAGGAGCAGGACTTCCAACATATGGTACTGAAATACTTGTTAATATATTAAACCAGAGCGGAGCACTTCCAACAAGAAACTGGAGAGACGGAGGAATATTTGAAAACGCTGAAGATACAAGCGGAGAGGCATTAACAGAAAAATATCTTGTTAGAAATAAAGGCTGCTTTGGCTGCAATATAGGCTGTGGAAGGGTAACAAGAATACCAGATGGAAAGTTTAAGAGCACCGGTGAAGGCCCTGAATATGAGGCAGGATGGGCCTATGGTGCAGACTGCGGAGTAAAAGACCTTGACGCTATATGTAAAGCAAGCTTTATATGCAACGAATACGGCCTTGATCCTATAACTATGGGTTCTACTATTGCCTGTGCTATGGAGCTTTATGATAAGAAAATTATAACTAAAGAGGATGTAGGATTTGAGCTTAAATTCGGCGATGGAGAAGCTATAGTTGAGCTGACAAGAATGGCAGCTCTAAGAGAGGGCTTTGGAGATGTTCTTGCTATGGGTTCCTACAGAATGGCAGAAAAATATGGCCATCCAGAGCTTTCAATGTCAGTTAAAAAGCAGGAAATGCCTGCTTACGATGCGAGAGGAGTTCAGGGAATAGGATTAAACTATGCAACTTCCAACAGAGGAGGCTGCCATGTTAGAGGATATACTATATCTCCAGAAGTTTTAGGAGTACCTCAAAAACTCGACCAGCTTGTAACTGATGATAAAGCAAACTGGGTTAAGTTATTCCAAGACCTTACTGCAGTTGTTGATTCAGCTGGATTGTGCCTCTTTGTAACCTTTGGAATAGGTCTTCCAGAAATAGCTGAGATGCTAAGGACAGCAACTGGTTTTGACATGAGCGATGAAGAGGTATTAAAATGCGGTGAGAGAATATGGAATTTAGAGAGAATGATTAACATAAAAGCAGGATTTACAAAGAAAGATGATACTCTCCCGCCAAGGCTTTTAAGCGAGCCCCTTGAAAAAGGACCAGCAAAGGGTAAGGTAAGTGGTGTTCCAGTAATGCTTGAGGAATATTATAAGGTTAGAGGATGGAGCGAGGATGGAGTTCCAACTGAGGAGAAATTAAAAGAACTTGAAATAGAGCTCTAATTTAAAAGGGGGTGCCGCATTAAGTAATTTTCATACAGTATATTGGTTAGTTAAGCTTAAGCTAACACAATATGTTGTAGGTTTTATCTTAGTGCGGCAGCCCCTTTATAAAAGATTTATGGAGTGATTTGATGAAAGTTAAGTTTTTTGCTTTTTTTAGAAACTATGCAAAATGCAAGGAAACTGATGTGCCTTTATATAATGATTTAAGAGAGCTTTTAGATTTTCTTTGCCAAAAATATGGTAAGGAATTTGAGGGAAAGGTATATACAAAGAACAGGGAAATATCTGATGAAGTTATTATCCTTATAAACGGAAGGCATATAGCTCATCTTGAGGGCATTAACACAAAGCTCAAAGAGGGCGATGAGGTTTGCATATTCCCTGTGGCGGCAGGAGGCTAAAATTAAGGAAGGTGATATTTTGATTGAAATAAAAGATATAATTGAAAAGTACCCAAGGGAAAAAAGATATACCCTTGCAATGCTTCAGGATGTACAAAAGCAGTTTAACTATATACCAAGGCAGGCTCTTATGATGATATCAGAATATGTAGATACCCCACTTAGCAGTCTTTACAGCATGGCAACTTTCTATAAGGCACTAAGCTTAAAGCCAAAGGGTAAATATATAATAAAGGTTTGCGATGGTACTGCCTGCCATATACGCTCCTCAATGGTTTTAATAGATGAAATATATAATATATTAAAGATAAGGATAGGAGAGACGACGGAGGATGGAATGTTTTCTCTTGAAACAGTAAACTGCCTTGGCTCCTGTGCTATAGCTCCAGTTATGGTTGTTAACGATAAATACTACGGGAAAGTAACCCCTGCTATGGTAAGGGAAATAATAAAGGAGTACGGGGGTGAAAAAAATGAGTGATAGAAAAATAGTTAAGGTATGTTGTGGTACAGGCTGCCTTGCAAACGGGAGCGGCGTATTGTTTGAAAAACTTTTAGAAAAGTCAAAGATAAAAGGGGATTTTGCAGTTGATATATTAGTAAAGTCAACAGGCTGTAACGGTCTTTGCGAAAAGGGGCCTTTAATAAAGATAGAACCTGATGGAATAACCTATTGTAAGGTTAAACTATCTGATATAGATGAAATATATGAAAAGACAATATTAAAGGGAGAGGCAATTGAAAGGCTTTTATTCAGCGATTCTTCCGGTAAAAAGACAAAATCTCATAAGGATACAGAGTTTTATAAAAGGCAGGTAAAGCTTGCCCTAAGGAATATAGGCGAAATTGATCCTACATGTATTGAGGATTATATTGAAAGGGACGGATATAAGGCTATATACAAAGCCCTATTTGAAATGACTCCTGAGGATATTATAAAAGAGGTTGAAAAATCAAAAATAAGAGGAAGAGGCGGTGCTGGATTTTTAACCTATAGAAAGTGGATGGGGGCAAAGAAGGTAGATAGCTTTCCAAAGTATGTTGTGTGCAACGGAGATGAAGGAGATCCCGGTGCGTTTATGGACAGGAGCGTAATGGAGGGGGATCCCCACAGCATAATAGAGGGAATGATAATATGTGCAAGGTATCTTGATTCACATAAGGGATATATCTACATAAGGGATGAATATGGACTTGCTATTAAAAATATGAAAGCAGCAATCGAAGATGCAAAAAATCATGGATATCTTGGTAAAAACATTTTAGGCAGCGGTTTTGATTTTGATATTGAAATTGTAAGAGGCGGAGGGGCCTTTGTTTGCGGGGAGTCAACGGCTCTGATGTCATCTATTGAAGGAAAGGTTGGGGAACCAAGGGCAAAGTATATACACTCAAACGAAAAGGGACTTTGGGGACAGCCAACTGTATTGAATAATGTTGAGACCTGGGCAAACATACCCCTTATAATACTTAAAGGAGGGGAGTGGTTTGCAGGTTACGGAACTGAAAACAGCAAGGGTACTAAAGTATTCTCCCTTGTTGGAAAGGTTAAAAATACAGGACTTGTTGAAGTGCCTATGGGTACTACCTTAAGGGAGCTTATATTTGATATCGGGGGCGGAATTATTGGTAATAAAAAATTTAAGGCTGTTCAAACGGGAGGACCATCGGGAGGCTGCATTCCAGAGGGACTTTTAGATTTAAAGGTTGACTTTGATACGTTAACAGAGGCTGGCTCTATGATGGGCTCAGGCGGAATGATTGTAATGGATGAGAGAACTTGTATGGTAGATGTTGCAAGATATTATATAAAGTTTTTATCAGAAGAGTCCTGCGGAAAGTGTGCACCATGCAGAGAAGGTATAAAGAGAATGCTTGAGATATTAACTGATATTTGTGAAGGAAGAGGAAAAGAAGGAGATATTGAGCTTTTAGAGGAAATTTGCAGCATGGTTGAAAGTGCAGCTCTTTGCGGACTTGGAAAGACTGCGCCAAACCCAGTTATGACAACTTTAAAATATTTTAAAGATGAATATATTGAGCATATAGAAAACAAAAGATGCCCTGCAGGAGTTTGCAAAAACCTTACAACATTCTTTATAGATTCTGAAAAATGTGTAGGCTGCGGCCTTTGCAGGAAAAACTGCCCTGCAGATTGTATAAGCGGTGAAATTAAAAAGCCCCACTTCATTGATGCTTCAAAATGTATAAAATGCGGAAGCTGTATTGAAAACTGCAGATTTAGTGCTGTAAAGGTGAAATAGGGGGTGGGATAATGATAATAAAAATAGATGGTAAAGAGTGCACAGCTCAAAAAGGGGAGTATCTTTTAAGTATTGCAAGAAGAAACGGCATTGAAATACCAACCCTTTGCCACAGCGATGCACTGCCGGGCATTGGAAGCTGCAGGCTTTGCATAGTTGAGGTTGTTGAAAAAGGCAGGTCCAGAGTAGTAACCTCCTGCATATTTCCTGTAATGGGTGAGATAGAAGTTTTAACTAATTCAAAAAAGATAAGGAATATGAGAAAAACTCTTTTAATGCTTTATCTTGCAAGAGTGCCTGAGAATGAAAAAATTAAAAAGCTTGCAGAGGAATATGGGGCGGTGGTTCCTGAAAGGTTTAGCGCTGACAAAAGTGAGGACTGCATACTCTGCGGTCTTTGCGTAAAGGCATGTGAGAGCCTTGGAAGCAGTGCTATTTCAACGGTAAACAGGGGAGTTACCAAAAAGGTATCAACTCCCTATGATGAACCTTCAAAGGAGTGCATAGGATGCGGCTCCTGTGCCTATGTGTGCCCAACTAATGCGATGAAGATAAAGGAGAAAGATGGAATAAGGACTATATGGAATAAGGATTTTAAACTTATAAAATGCGAAAAGTGTGGAGAATATTTTGCAACAAAGGAGCAGATAGAATATATAAATAAGAAAAAAGGCTTTAATTTAGAGGATGAGATGCTTTGCGATAAATGTAAAAAGAAAAAGGCAGGAGAGAGGCTAAAGGAAGTATTTGAGGATTATAGGGAATAGAATCAAAATCCCTCAGCAAATAAAATGCTGAGGGATTTTTATGAAATTAGCAGGGAATTATAACATGAAAAATTTTATAGCGTATTACCAATTGAATTGATAATAAATTCGATATTTGTGAGATTAATAAATCTAATGATATAATAAAAATACATATAGATAGAAATTTTTTACTGTCTTTTATACAGGGGGTACATTTGATGCACAAAATTATGATTATTGAAGATGATATGACAATTGCAAGGATTATAAAGGAGCATTTGTGCAAATGGAATTATGATGCCGCTAATATTACGGATTTTAAAAATATTATTGAACAAATAATATCTTTTCAGCCTCAGCTAATACTACTCGATGTCATGCTTCCTTTTTTTAATGGTTTTTATTTATGCGGAGAAATACGAAAGATATCAAAGGTTCCAATTATTTTTATTTCTTCAGCTAATGATAATATGAATATAATTATGGCTATGAACATGGGTGGAGATGATTTTATTGTAAAACCATTTGATTTAAATGTTTTGACTGCAAAAGTAGGTGCCTTGATAAGGAGAACATACTCTTTTAATGGTAAGATGAATATTATTGAGCATAAGGGAGTCATATTAAATCTTAATGATACAACTTTAAATTACAAAAATAACAAAATCATACTTACAAAGAATGAATACAAAATTCTTCAGATTTTAATGGATAATATAGGAAAAGTAGTTTCCCGTGAAGAGATAATGCAGCATCTTTGGGAAAACGATGAATTCGTTGATGATAATACTCTCACAGTTAATATAACAAGGTTGAGAAAAAAACTTGAAGAATTTGGACTTGAAAACTTTATAATAACAAAAAAGGGACTTGGATATATGGTGGAATGATATGAAAGAGTTTATAAATATATTAAAATCATTTTTAAAACGAAATATTATAAATATTATTATAGTTAGTATTATATTTAGTATTTTTTTAATTATATTTTTGCTATATTCTATTCCCTTAGAACCAATTTTATATGCTTTTCTTTTAGCTATTGCTTTTATTTGTGTAATTGCTGCCTTTGGTTATATAAAATTTTACAAAAAACATATTCTGCTTAAAAGGTTGACAAAAGGCATTATTTTTTCGGATTTTATATTTCCACAATCAAAGGATATTATTGAACAGGACTATCAGGATTTAATTAAAATTATTGAAAAAAATCGTATAGATGTTATAAATGAAAAGGACAGAGCTTTTTCTGATATGCTCGAATATTATACTATTTGGGTTCATCAAATTAAAACCCCTATTGCTGCTATGAAACTGATTCTTCAATCTGAAAATACATATATAAACAATGAACTTTTAGATCAGCTTTTTAAAGTTGAACAATATGTTGAAATGGTTCTTCAATATCTGCGTATGGAGAACATGAACTCAGATTTGATGTTTAAAAGATGTTCCCTTGATGACATAATAAAACAGGCAGTAAGAAAATATTCAAAGTTATTTATTCGAAAAAAAATAAAGCTGAATTATGAAAATTTAAACTGTAGTATTCTTACGGATGAAAAATGGCTTACTTTTGTTATAGAACAGATATTATCAAATGCTTTGAAATATACAAATGAGGGTGAAATATCAATTTATATGGATAAAGATGCGCCTTATACACTAGTTATAGAAGATACGGGGATAGGCATAGAGCAGGAGGATTTACCTCGTGTATTCGAAAAGGGTTTTACAGGATATAATGGGAGAATAAATAAAATATCAACAGGTATAGGATTGTATCTTTGCAAGCAGATTTTAACAAAAATGTCCCATACTATTAAAATCGAATCAGAAGTTGGCAAGGGGACTAAAGTAAAAATAGGACTTGATACATATAATGTGTTTATAGAATAATTACAACCTTACAAAAATGTAAGTTTTAAAGAGAAAATGTAAGCCTGAAACAGGGAAGCGCATTTTCTTTTTTGTTACAATGAATAAGAAAACAGAAAGGAGGATTAAATTATGTCAATATTAGAAGTTAAAAATTTAAAAAAAGTATACACTACAAGGTTTGAGGGAAACACTGTTCAAGCTCTTTCTAATGTGTCATTTTCAATAGAAAAAGGAGAATATGTTGCCATAATGGGCGAGTCAGGCTCTGGCAAAACAACACTTTTAAATATTATTGCAGCTCTTGACAAACCTACAAGCGGAGATGTTTTATTGAATGATAAAAGTATAATATCAATTAAGGAAAAGGATATATCAGCCTTCAGACGTGATAATTTAGGGTTTGTATTTCAGGATTTTAATTTGCTTGATACATTTTCTGTTCAGGATAATATATTTTTACCTCTTGTACTGGCAGGAAAAACTTATGATGAAATGGATGAAAGACTTAAAGTAATTGCAAAAAAGCTTGGAATCAGCGATATACTTATTAAATATCCCTATGAGATTTCAGGAGGACAAAAGCAAAGAACAGCTATTGCCCGTGCACTTATTACAAAACCTCAGCTTATTCTTGCCGATGAGCCAACAGGTGCTCTCGACTCCCGCTCTTCCGAGGGGCTTTTAAAATTGTTTGAGGAAATAAATAATGAGGGACAGACAATTCTTATGGTTACACATAGTATAAAAGCTGCAAGTAAAGCAAAAAGAGTTATGTTTATAAAAGATGGAGAGATATTTCACCAGATTTATAAAGCTTCAATGACAGATGAGAAAATGTATCAGAAAATTTCAGATACTCTTACGATGATTGTTACAGGTGGTGAAAGAAATGAGTAATTTTTTTTATCCTAAAATAGCTGTAAATAATATACAGAAAAACAACAAAACGTATATTCCTTATATTTTGGCTTGTATATGTACAATAATAATGTTCTATAATATGAGTTTTTTGTCAGCAGCAAAAAATATTGGAAATTTAAGTGACAGCAGGAGTTTAAGACAGATTCTTATATTTGGAGAAGGTGTAGTAGGAATATTTTCAATTATTTTTTTGTTTTATAATAATAGATTTTTAATTAAAAGACGAAAAAAAGAGTTTGGGCTTTTTAATATACTTGGAATGGAGAAAAAGCATATTGCAAGAGTTATGTTTTTTGAGATGACAATAATTATGATTATAAGTATTATAGCTGGTATTTTAGCAGGGATACTTCTCAGCAAGCTTATGATTTTGATTCTTTTTAAAATAATAACGTTTAAAGTTGTTTTTGGGTTTGAAATTCCGATTAAGTCTGTAATTCATACAGCTATTTTATTTAGCGGGATTTTTATTGTAAACCTTATTTACAATATTTTTCAGGTGCATTTGTCTAATCCTATTGAACTTTTAAAAGAAACAAATGCAGGTGAAAGGGAGCCAAAGACAAAATGGATTATAGCAGCAATTGGAGCAGTATGTCTTGCAGCAGGATATTATATTTCTTTAACTACAAAATATCCTCTTGCAGCAGTAGGTGGCTTTTTTACTGCAGTTATTCTGGTTATTATAGGTACTTATTGTATTTTTATTTCTGGAAGCATTGTAGTTTTAAAAATGCTGCGTAAAAACAAAAAGTATTACTATAAATTGAATCATTTTGTTTCAATTTCAAGTATGCTTCATCGTATGAAGCAGCATGCAGCAGGGCTTTCAAACATATGTATATTATCAACAATGGTTATTGTTATGCTTTCTACTACAATTTCTATGTATGCAGGAATAGAAGATGTTTTACGAAACAGATATCCAAGAAATATATCAGTTTATGTTTCTAAAGTTTCAGAAAGCCAGATAAAAAAGATTAATAATGCAATTGAAAAACAAACATCCATTCTTAATGCTGCTCCAAAGAATATAATTAATTATCATTATATTTATTTTATTACAATACAAAAAGGTGAAAGATTTACTATTAAAGAAATAGATAACTATTTTCCACCTGATGCGGCAGAACTGGTATTAGTTACAATTGACGATTACAATCGAATTGCAAACGAATCGGAATCGCTTTCAAAAGGAGAAGTACTTTTATATAGTTTGAATGGAAATATAGAAGGCGATGTAATAAATATAAGCGGTTTAAAGCTTAATATTAAAAGACGATTATCCTCTCTTTATAAAGAAGGCAGGTTAACTTCAATCATGGCAAACAGTTATTTTTTAGTCGCTGATATGGATACAATAAAAGAGGTTCAAAATCTGCTTAATAGCGGCAGAAATAATGTGGAACATTTTTCTTATTACTATGGATTTGATGTAAATGCTAAAAGAGATATTCAAATAAAACTTACTAATGCTTTAAAAAATGATTTAACAAAAATAAATCCTAAAGTTAATGTTGAAGGAGCAGAAAGGGAAAGAGAAGGATTTTATGTATTATTTGGAGGATTGTTTTTTCTTGGTATTTTCTTGGGTCTTTTATTTATTATGGCAGTAGTTCTTGCTATGTATTATAATCAGATTTTAGAAGGGTATGACGATAAAGAACGTTACAATATTATGAAAAAGATTGGCATGAGCTGTGAAAAAATCAGGCAGATTATTAAAAATCAGGTACTTACAGTATTTTTCCTGCCTCTTGTTATAGCTGTAATCCATCTTATGTTTGCCTTTAATATACTTACTAAGTTTCTTGCAATGCTTAATTTTACAAATGTAAATTTATTTATTATATGTACAATAATAACTATTTGTGTTTTTTCTGTAATTTATACAATTGTATATGCTTTAACTGCAAAAACTTATTATCAGATTGTAAGAGAGTAAAATAACTTAAAAGTTTTATATAGGTTTAAAAAAATAGTCTTATTTACAAAATACTATAATTACTTCAATTAAAATTAATTTATAAACTAAATATTGTGGCTTAGGGACAAATGTAAAAAGAAAAAAGAGAGACTAAAGGAAGTGTTTGTGGATTATAGAGAGATTAAGTAGCCCTCAGCAAATAAAATGCTGAGGGCTTATTAAAATTATAAAATCTTATTTACAACTTAGGAATTAAAAAATTTTGATTTATGCAGGATTTTATATAAAATAATAGAAAATATATATTAACAAAAAGTTAATTTAATTCTTTTGTAACCTTATATGATAAGAGGAGAATGGTATGTGTAAAGTAGTTGTTGCTGACGATGAAATAAAAGTATGCCAGCTGATTTGTAATCTAATTGATTGGAAAGCTATAGGCATGGAGATAGTTGGAGTTGCTAATAATGGTATCGAAGCTCTTGAGCTAATAAAAAGATTTGAGCCAGATATTGTAATAACTGATATAAGGATGCCCGGATATGATGGACTAGAATTAATTAAATATGGTAAAGAAATAAAAGAGAATATAGATTTCATTATAATAAGTGGATATAGTCATTTTGAATATGCTAAGACTGCAATAAAGTATGGAGTTATTGATTATTTATTAAAACCTATAAAAAAAGATGAACTTTTGGAGATTTTAAATAAAATAAGAGAAAAAAATAGACAAAAATCAGAGAAGATATCGAATGAAAATATAGGATTTAATTTGCAGAAGGATCTTAAAAAATTGAGGTCATTATTTTTTGTTGAAAAATTATTAAATAACGATAAAAAGAAGAAAGAAGTTACTTTAGAACAATATAATCAGAATTATTATTTTAAATTTCAACCTGGTATTTTTCAAATATTTATAATTAAACTTGATTATGAAAATGAAGAGCAATTTGAAAATAGTCTGAAAATTATTAAAGATAAAATTGTTAGTATATTAAACAAAATGTTAAAACACGAATGTTTTGAAATGGAGATATATTTTAATAATAGTAGAGGATATTGTTTATTAAATTATGAAGAAGCAAACAAAAAGATAATAAGAAAGCTACTTAAAAATTGTTTGGATGAAATTATTATTCAAAAAAACATATATGGAGGAATTAAGTTTACAATAGGAATAGGAATGACTGTAAAAGATATAAATGAATTAGAGAATTCTATGATTGCAGCTGAGGCAGCAATAGAGCAACGGTTAATTGAAGGAACTGATAAAATAATTGAAAATATACAATTTCAAAGTTATTGCAATGACAATTCTTTAATAATTGATTTTACTAATAATATAGAAAAGACAATAGAAATTTTAGATTTGAATGGAGCTATTAAAGTTTGTGAATTATTTAAAGATAAATTATTTAAAAATGCAAATCTTTCAGGTTATGAATTTTTTAACTTTATTAAAGAAGCTTTTAATATCTTCTTAATAGTTCTAAAAAAATATCAATTAGATTCTACGATTTTAGAACAAATAAATGAATCTTTTTATAACCGTTTAGAATTGTGCAGTAGTGCATCACAGCTGTTTTTACACTTTGAAAGACATATTAAAGAATCTTTTGAGATAGTAATTAAAAATAAAGAACAGGAAGATATAAGACCAATAAGAATTTCAAAACAGTTTATAAATGAAAATTATATGAAGCCTATAACTCTTAAAGAAGTTAGTGATTATGTAGGATTTAATGATTCTTATTTTAGTTATTTATTTAAAAAAGAAAATGGCATTACTTTTTTAGATTATCTCTCAGAGGTTAGAATGAATAAGGCCAAAGAATTATTAAAAAATACTGACTTGAGCGTTGCAGAAATATGTGAAAGGGTAGGCTATAACGATTTAAAGTATTTTGTCAAAAGTTTTAAAAAATTTACAGGTATTAAGCCAAGTGAGTATAGAAAACTTTTTTCTTAGGTGGGAAATGTAAATGAAAAAAAGAAATACTTATTATTTATCTTATAGAGTTTTTTTTTATGTATTATTGCTGTTAATCTTTAATGTTTTTTTATTTCTATTTTGGATGATTACATCAATCTTAGAGAAAAAATATTTTATTACTTTGTCAATATTTTTTGCCTTTTTAATATTTATTATTTTTACAGGTTATAAATATATTTATATACCCTATAAAGAAACAAAGAAGGTATTAACACTTTTTTCCATGGGATATACACTTCAAGGAATATATGAATTGAAATATCCCCTTAGCCCAGAATTCGAAGGAACAATAAATAAGTTTAAGTCTTTTGTAAATGTAAGTGAGATGATAAATGCTTCAAAAAGACAAGCCCAGTACCTTGCTTTACAAAATCAGATTAATCCTCATTTTTTATATAACAGCTTGGAAGGTATCAGGGGAGAGGCAATATCAGCGGGATTGAATAATCTGGCAGAAATGACAGAAGCATTAGCAACTTTTTTTAGATATATCATTTCTAATATGGAACACTTAGTAACATTAGAAGATGAATTAGAAAGTATTGAGAATTATTTTATTATTCAAAGGTATCGATTTGGAGAACGTTTAAACTTAAACATTGAATATGATTATGAGGAAAAGGAAGAGATTTTAAAATATCGATTACCAAAACTTACATTAGAACCTATTGTAGAAAATTCAATATTTCACGGAATAGAAAGGAAAATGGGTGATGGTAATATTAGTATAAGAATTGAGACAACACCCAAAAGACTCATTATAACTGTATCTGATGATGGAATGGGGATCAATGAAAGTCGTTTAATGGAATTAAATGAAAAATTAAAGATACAATCCTTTGAGTATATTAAGCCTGATGATGACGAAAAAAAGATAGGTATAGCATTAATAAATGTTAATAATAGAATTAAGCTTTTATTTGGAGAAGAGTATGGCATCAATATTTACAGCAAAGAGAATGTTGGTACAGATGTTGAAATAACATTACCACGTATAATGAAGCAGGGTGATGAATAAATGAAAAATGAGGTTTTGCGTATAGAGAAAGTTACACAAATAATTGAGGGTATAACTTATTTGGATAGTTTTAGTTTTCATATTTTTGAAGGAGAGATAATGGGGCTTTTGTGTATTAATGCCCATGGGAAAGAAGAATTAATACAGTTGCTTTTTCAAAACATACCTATACATTATGGCCGAATTTATTTTAAAGAAAATTTAGTAAATAGTTATGAACATAGTTCTATGAGTATGAACCCAGTAGCAGTTATTGAAAATAAAAGCCGTTTAATAGAAAATCTAACAATATCAGATAATATATTTGTATTAAATAAAGATTTTAAAAAAAGTATAATTAATACAAAAGAACTAAATAAAAACTTTGAAATACTAATTGAAGAATTAGGTATTGAAATTAATTCAAATGAGATAATTGGCAATTTAAATATATATGAGAAGTGTGTTGTTGAGATATTAAAAGCAATTACAGCAGATGTAAATTTAATTATTCTAAGAGATATATGCAATTTTATAAGCATCAATGATTTGCAAAAAATACATAGTTTAATTAGATATTTATCAAAGAAAGGTATTTCTTTTCTCTATATATGTAACGATTATGAAGAAGCATTTAAAATTTGTGATAGAATTTCTATAATGAAAAATGGTAAGGTTTTAAAAATTTTAAACAAAAATGAATATAGTGAAGAAAAAATTATACCTTATACTGTAGATTACAGTGGAAAAGAATTTTTTATTACTGAGAATAAATTAGAAAAAGAAATATTAAGGTTTGAAAATATAACGACTGAATTTATAAATAATATGAGTTTTAATATAAATTTACAAGAATGTGTAGTTTTTTTAGATAAAAGTAATACAATATTTTGTGATTTAATAAAACTTATGAATAGAGAAATAAGGCCAAAATCCGGAAAAATAATATTTAATAATATGGATTATATTAAAAATTATTATAAATTAAATAAGGATATATTGTTTATACAGGAAAATCCGATGCAAAGTATGTTGTTTAAAAGTATGAACTACATTGATAATCTTTGTTTCTTATTAAATAATAAAAAATCTTTTTTATGGCTTAAAAAAAATATAATAAAAAGTGTTATAAAAGAGTATGAATCAATAATTGGTGAAGATATTTATTCAACTAATATTTCAAATTTATCTCCTCAATCTTTGTATAACTTAATTTATTATAGGATTCATCTGTATAATCCTAAAGTCCTGTTTTGTATTCAGCCTTTTTCTGGAGTTGATATAAATTTAAAACAGCATTTAATAAAATTAATTAATATAATAAGAGAGAAAAAAATTACTATAATAATTCTTACTGTAAATCTTTCTGATTCACTTTCAGTTGCTGACAGGCTAATAGTAGTTGAGCAGGGAAGATTGTGTAAAGAGTATCGCAGGGAAGAATTCTATAAATTTAATTAATTAGAATTTTTTCTTGCGATACTGTTTTGATGACATTAATAATATTTTGAAATTATAAAGTCCCAAAAATAATCCACCTAAAACCAAAATATGTCCCATTATTATTTTTTGGTATTTATGTTATATTTTTTATGTAATATTTAGAAAATTCAATCTTTAACACATGAAAAATATACTAAATAAAATAGTAGTCTAAAAATAGCAGTAAAGATAGGTGGATTTTATGAGTGAGTGTATTGTTGAAGCTAAAAATATTAACAAATCTTTTCCAGGGGTAAAGGCACTTGATGACGTATCCTTTAATTTAAAATCAGGAGAAGTTTTAGCGTTACTTGGGGAAAATGGTGCGGGGAAGTCAACGTTGATGAAAATATTAAGTGGCATATATAGCAGAGATAGTGGTGAAATATACTTTTTCGGCAAAAGTGTAAGCGAGTTATCACCAAAAAAAGCACAGGCAATTGGAATTTCAATGATACATCAGGAATTAAATCTATGTCCACATCTTACGGTTGCAGAAAATATTTTTCTTAATCGTGAAATTACACATCTTGGCATTGTATCACACAATGAAATGAATATAAAAGCAAAAGAAATCCTTAATAAGTTAAATATTGATATTTCACCAGAAACAATTGTTGGGGATCTTACAGTTTCAAAACAGCAAATGGTAGAGATAGCAAAGGCACTTTCATTAAATGCCAAAATTCTAATAATGGATGAACCTACATCAGCTTTAACTTCAAAGGAAATTGATGATCTATTTAGAATAATTAATAAATTAAAAAGTGAAGGCTGTGGAATAATATATATTTCTCATAGATTAGATGAATTACAATTTGTTGCAGACCGAGTAACCATAATGCGCGATGGAAAGCATATAATAACTACAAACTTTAAGGATATTACAATGGCAGATATTATTACTTATATGGTAGGTCGTGAAATAAAAGAAAAATTCCCAAGAATACCTTCTAAAAGAGGTAAAAAAATACTTGAGGTTGTAAATTTGAATGCAGGAAGACTCATTAGAAATATAAATTTTGAATTATATGAAGGCGAAATACTTGGAATTGCAGGATTGATGGGTTCAGGCAGAACAGAATTAACTAGAACTATCTTTGGCGCAAATACAAAAGAGTCTGGGGACATTTTTCTTAATGGTAAATTGATTAATATAAATAAACCCTTTGATGCAATTAAAGAAGGAATTGTATTGGTACCTGAAGATAGAAAAAAGGATGGTTTGTGTACAAAATTAAGCGTAAGAGATAATATTTCACTGCCTAATCTTGATATTTTATGCAATTCAATTGGCATTGTTGATAGAAAGAAAGAAAAAAATATTGTTAATAATGCAGTAAAAGATTTAATGATTAAATTACCTAATATTGATGTTGAAGCAAATAAACTTTCAGGAGGGAATCAACAAAAAGTTGTTGTAAGTAAATGGATGGCAAGAAATTTTAAAGTTGTAATGTTTGATGAGCCTACAAGGGGTATTGATGTTGCTGCAAAAGTTGAAATATATAATCTTATGAATGAACTAAAAAGACAGGGTATAGGAGTTTTGTTTGTATCTTCAGAGATGCCAGAGATATTAGGAATAAGTGATAGAATACTTGTAATGTGTGATGGAAGAATGACTGGTGAATTAGATATTAAAGATGCAACGCAGAAAAAGATTCTTGAATATGCTACTAAATTTGACAATAAAATTGCAGTATCTTAATAAATTGGTTTTGGGAGTGTTAAATATGAGCAAGAAAGAGAAGAGAAATATACTAAAAAGAATGTTAGAAATTAGAGGAATGGGACAAGTTATTACAATTAGTGTAGGTTTAATAGTTCTTTGTATTGTATTTGCATTTTTAAATCCTATGTTTTTTTCAAGCAGGAATATAGGCAACTTACTTAGGCAAATTGCTCCTATACTTATTATAGGAATAGGACAATCATATGTGCTCATAACTGGTAATATTGACCTTTCTATAGGTTCGGTTGTTGGAATGAGTTGTATGATTTCAGCTACATTGATGACTAAGGGAATAAATCCTTGGGTTGCTGTTGCAATAACCTTTGTATGCTGTATTGCTATAGGAATTGTAAATGGACAGCTGGTAGCAAGTTGTAAACTTCCTCCTTTTATTGCCACTTTAGGTACCATGACAATTGCAAGAGGAATTGCACAGATAGTAAATAACAATTATAATACTGACACTATTGGTAATGCTGCAAAAGGATTTAGAGATTTCTTTTACTATGGAAGATTTTTGAATGTTTATAACACGATTTGGATTACACTTATTCTTTGGCTTATTTTCAATTTTATTTTAAGCAGAATGCGTACAGGCCGTTATATTTATGCTATTGGAAGCAATTCTGAAGCTGCAAGGCTTTCAGGTGTTAATATAACTTACGTTACAACTAAGGTTTATGTTTATAGTGCAATTTGTTCCTGTGTTGTAGGATTAATAATATGTGCTACAAGCGGTATGGGAACAATGGATGCAGGTAATGGATATGAATTATATGCAGTTGCAGCTTCAGTTATTGGTGGGGTTAGTACCCTTGGCGGTCAAGGTATTCTTCTTGGAACTGTAATTGGAGCTTCTATTTGGGGAGTATTACAGAATGGACTGCAATTTGCTGGTGCACCTGTTGCTATTCGTAATATTGTAATTGGAATAATAGTAATAATTTCTGTGCTATTAGATGTAATAGTAAGAAGAGATAAGCCTAAAATTAAGAAAGATAACCGATGGCCAATTCAAAATAATAATAATGATGTTAAAGCGTAAAGCTTTATAATAAAAAAGGAGGTAATAAATATGAAAAAAAATCTATTATCAATTTTAATATGTCTTGCTATGCTTGTAGGTTTATTTGCAGGCTGCGGCAGCAAGGCTACTAACCAACAGACATCTTCTCAAAATAATGGTTCTACAGAACAATCTACATCTAAAAAATATAAAGTTTTTTTGATTACAATGGATCAAATGGATCAGCATTGGGTAAATGTTGATAAGGGATGTCAAAAAGCAGTTGCTGAACTTGGCAATATTGATTATAAGTGGCTTGCTCCTGATGTTAAAGACGATGCTAAACAGATTGAATGTATAAACAATGCTGTAGCTGGTGGAGCAAATGCTATACTTTTAGCAGCTAATGGACCTGTTGCAGTAAAATCTGCTCTTGAACAGGCACAGCAGGCAGGAGTTAAGATAATATACGTAGACTCACCAGCAGATTTTCCATCAATTGCAACATTTGCAACAGATAATAAGGCAGCAGGTACAACTGCAGGAAAAGAAATGCTTAAAGCTCTTGAAGGAGCTGGTATAAAAGAAGGTAAAATAGGTATTGTTAATGTAAATGCAGCTACTGCTTCAACCGTAGCACGTGAAGCAGGCTTCCGAGAGGCATTTAAAGGATCAAAGTTTGAAATATTAGAAACTCAATATGGAGAAGGAGATGCAGCAAAATCAAAGGATATAGCAGCAAACTATATTACTCAAGGCTGTGTTGGAATCTTTGGAGCTAACGAAGGTTCAACTGTTGGTACAGGAAATGCAATTAAAGAAGCTGGGAAGAAAGTAATTGGTGTTGGTTTTGATAAATCTGATGCTATATTAAACCTAATTAAAGATGGATATATACTTTGCACAATGGCTCAAAACCCAGATGTTATGGGTTATGAAGGAATGAAGGCAGCAGCCCAGGCTTTAAGTGGACAATATTCAGGTCCTACAAATGTAGATACAGGTGTATCTGTTATTGATAAATCAAAACTTCAATAATTTTAGTCTCTAAAAGATGGTTTGAAAAACCATCTTTTACTTTAAGTGTGCCCGGCATGGGCGACAGCTTGGCGGTGAAAGTCCGCTATGGACTTGGTAGTGGGAACCATTAGCCAATGGCAAGGGTGTCCATCGTGAGGTGGAATCTGAAGGAAGCCGGAGGCAAAGTCCCGGCTCGATGAACAAGAACCACATATTAGGCTGACTTGAGGTGGATGAGTTTGCGTAACAAAATAAAGTCCAACACTACCCGAGCCTCATACAGTAAATGTGGCGAGTATATGGGATGAAGGCGGTTGCTCTTACCCGGGGAGGTCTAACAGATATGCCATAAAAAGAATGAACTTTCTCAATGGCAACCTATTCAGCGATGAATAGCTGAACTGTTAGAAGTCAGCAGAGGTCATAGTACTACGAAATACGCGTTATCGTGGGAAGGACCGAACGCTTTGAGGTTTTGAATTTTGAAGACTTCGAGAGATATTCAAAGATTGCAGAAAACTGAATATACAGGCTACCCTGTTGATAATAGTGTGGAACACGAAGGTAAACAAGGAGTGCATAGAGTATCTCCGGCAGTCCCAGAAGGAAGAACT
>NZ_FUYH01000039.1 GCF_900167605.1 Caloramator quimbayensis
CTGCCTCACATGCCTGCAAAGTGGGGCAAGCTCATTGAATTATCACAGGATTATATTCTAAAACATCAGGTAGCTTAGCCTTTATATCTGTTTTGCTGAAGCTCTCGCTTTCTTAGCTGTCGGCACAGCGAACCCTTGAAAAACAAATCAGACAAATGGTATGCTGAATTTTTCGAGGGCTTATTTGTGCTGCCCTTATATCTGTTCCCTTCGCCCTCGTTAAGATCTCTTTACCATTTGGATGATGTTTGTCAAGGGCGACAGCTGCGCTACGCGCTTTTTTGAGTAACCACATTTTTACAATCAGTGATTTTTCATAGAACTTTTGACATTACCCTATTTAATATATATATTTATTATATCAGCAATAATGAAAATTTGTATAATAATTATATAATGATGTTAAAGTTATTATATGATAAAATAATATAAAAAGCTTTTTTTGTTTTTTTGGGGGTGATATATTGCTAAGATATCTTGATGCCGGAGAATCACATGGGAAAGCTCTTGTCGCGATTATTGAAGGTTTTCCTTCGAATGTAGCAATTAATGTAGAAAGAATAAATAGGCAGCTTTACAGAAGACAGAGGGGTTATGGCAGAGGGAATAGAATGAAAATTGAAAAAGATAAAATAGATGTTATATCAGGTATACGAGGAGGAAAAACTACAGGTTCACCAATATGTGTTATGATTCAAAACATTGATTATGATAATTGGAAAGAAGTAATGGATATTAGTAAGGAGTACCCAGAAAAAGTTAAAATTCCAAGGCCAGGACATGCGGATTTAAATGGTGCTCTTAAATATAATATTGATGATATTAGAAACGTTTATGAGAGGGCAAGCGCTAGGGAAACTGCAATAAGAGTTGCAGTTGGAGCAATTTCTATGGAACTTTTAAGAGAATTTAACGTCAAAATAAATAGCAGGACAATTAGTATTGGTGATGTAAGGGATGAAAGCTCAGTTCAGCTTGAAAACGATGAACACTATGCAGCAATTGAGTCTTCATTAGTAAGATGCTTTGATAAAATTGCTGAGAAAAAGATGATTGAACTTATAAATAAAGCCTCTTCTTTAGGAGAAACTCTCGGAGGCTGCGTAGAAATAAAGGCTTTCAATATACCTTGTGGATTAGGAAGCTATGTCAGCTATGATAGAAGAATGGATTTTAGAATTATGGGGGCAATTGCTTCTATTCAGGGGGTAAAAGCGGTAGAAATTGGTGATGGAATTTTTGCATCTACACAATTTGGAAGCCATGTAAATGATGAAATAATTATAAATAACGGAATGTATAAAAGAAACAGTAATTATGCTGGAGGCATTGAGGGTGGAATTACAAATGGAATGCCAATTAATATTAGAGCTTTTATGAAGCCTATACCAACTACTAAAGTTGAGATAAATACTGTTGATTTAATGGGAAATATTAAAAAAAGCAGATATGAACGTTCGGATGTGTGTGCTGTACCAGCTCTTGGTGTTATTTGTGAAAATGTTGTTGCCTTTGAAGTAGCAAAAGCTTTTTTAGAAAAATTCTCTGGCGACTCCATAGAAGATATAAAAAACTCCTATGACTATTACGTAGGCAGAATAATAAGGAGGTAATGCTGTGGAAGAGAGAGAATTGATAAGCAGGTGCCAGAAAAATGATATTGAAGCATTTGAGAGACTTATATTAACCTATGAGAAAAAGATATATAATTTATGTTTTTATATGCTTAAAAATACAGAAGATGCAAAGGATGCATCCCAAGAAGTAAGCTTAAAGATATATAGAGCTATTGATAAGTTTAAAGGTGAAAGCAAATTTTCAACTTGGATTTACAGAATTACATATAATACATGCATGGATTATATTAAAAGAAGAAAGGATGAATTATCTTTTGATGATATTATTAACTCAGAAGGACATTTGAGCAATAAAGTAGAAAATATTATTGAAAACAGAGAATTACAGCATGATATTAAAAGATGCATATTAAGGCTTAGCAATGACTTTAGAACGATAATTATACTTAGAGATATAAGCGGACTGTCCTATCAGGAAATAGCAGATATTTTAAACATCGAGGTTGGAACTGTTAAATCGAGATTAAATAGAGCAAGGGAAAGTCTTAGGAATGAACTCATAAAATGCGGTATAGTAAGGGGGTGCTGAAATGAAGTATCATGAATATGTTAAAAAGATGCAAAATAATGAATATGATTTTGATGCAGGGATGCTTTCAGAGTTTGAAGTTGATGTGCCAGATGGACTTCATTTAAGCATTATGAATACTATTGAAAAAGAAAGAATGAGAAAAAGGAATGTATGGAACAAAACTTTTTCTTCAATTGCAGCAGCAGTTATTATATTTGTAATATCTATTGCTGGTTTTAAGGATACTTTAAAATTGCCTGCAAAATTGGAAAATCAGACAGCAAAAAATAGTACTAATTTAATAGAGCCAAAGATAGAAATGAATAATGAAAAAAGTGAAAATTTAGAGAGTAAAGGAAAGCTAATAGAAGATAATAAGAACAATATAAGTATAAAGAAGGAAGAATTTAAAGAAAAACAAAATACTGCTACATCAAATAAAAAAAATAAAATAAAAACTATTAGTAACGAAAAAAGAACACTTATAGCATTAAATGATAAAAAAGAAGAATCCAATTATACTAATAAGAATAATATAACTTCTGACGTTTTAACTTCCGATAATAAAATGATTACGATTAAACCTGAAGAAGATTCTGATGATCAAGTAGTACCGATTGGTTATATTTATTCCCAAGCTAATATGAGTAATATTTCTGAAATATCTAAAAGTTCTTTAATGACTACTTTGCTTGCTTCATCATTGCCTATTGACTATATTGCAACGGTTGATAAAAATCAAAAGGATATTATATCTTTTATTTATAATAATCCTAATGTTATATTAATAGATACAAATAATAGTATATATAGGCTGCAAAAACAGGATCTTAGCGTTTTATCTAATATGATAAACAGCCAATCGATGATTTATAGCGAAACTGGTATTAATGGTATAAACACCTACAGCCAAAATAATATTAGAGAATATTACTTTGTTAAAATTACAATAAAATAGCCCTTTGGGGCTATTTTTATTATGCTTTTATATATTATGATTTTTTTATATAATATACTTATATTATAAAGTATGGTTTATAAAATATGTTAGGAGAGATTTTTGTGAAAAAGGAGAAACTTGTTATACTCGATTGTAACAGCTTATTAAATAGAGCCTTTTATGCACTTCCCCCTATGGCTACTTCTAAGGGACAGCCAACAGGAGCGGTTTATGGTTTTACAACGATGCTTTTGAAAATTTATGATGAAATAAAGCCTGATTATATTGCTGCGGCATTTGATAAAACCAAAATTACATTTAGACATAAAGAGTATGCTGATTATAAAGCAGGAAGAAAAAAAATGCCCGATGAACTTGCTGCTCAATTTGAACCAGCTAAAGAGCTTCTCAATGCTTTTAATATAGGAATATTTGAACTGGAAGGTTATGAAGCTGATGATATTATAGGAACAATATCAAAAAAATATGAAAGCAATGATTTAGAAGTGATAATATATACTGGAGATAGAGATGCCCTTCAGTTAGTTTCTGATTATACTAAGGTTGTGATAACCAAAAAAGGTATTACAGAAACCGATGTGTTCGATAAGGAACTTTTAATTGAGAGATATGGGCTAAACCCAGAAGGAATTATAGATTTAAAGGGACTTATGGGTGATTCTTCAGATAATATTCCAGGGGTTCCGGGAGTTGGTGAAAAGACTGCTCTGAAACTTTTACACGAGTATAAAACTCTTGAAAATGTATTTAATAATATTGACAGCATTGCAGGGAAAAAACTTAAAGAATCCCTAATTCAATATAAAGAGCAGGCATTTTTAAGCAAAAGGCTTGCCTCTATTGAAAGAAATGTTCCAATAGATGTTGATTTGGAAAAAATAAAAACTGAAGATTATGATGCTATGCGCATAAAAGATATATTTTCTAAACTTGAATTTAACAGCCTTATAAATAGGATAAATAATATGCATGGCAATAAAGATATTAATAAAGATATTAATAAAGAAACATCCTTTAATTTAAAAATTAAAATATATAATGGAGAGTCAGATTATATAAAAAGGATTAAAGAAGAAAAAATATTTAATTTTATATTTTTAAAAAGTGATAAAACCATTGAGGGAATGGTTGCTGACGATGAGTATTTTGTACCTGAAAATCATATAATCGATTTTAAGGATATATTTGAATCAGTTCATATAGCTAAAAATACCTACAGTGCAAAACTGGTATATAATTATTTAAGCGAAAAAGGAATTGAATTAAATAACCTTACTTTTGATGCAGAAATAGCAGCTTACATATTAAATCCTTCTGAAAGCAGTTATGAAATAGAAAAAATTTTAAAAAGCTATGTAGGGATATCGTTTAATAATAATTTAAACGACAATAAGGAAATAGCAGCTTTATTTATAGATAATTTAAATAATATAAAAGAAAACATGCTTGGAGAAATTAACAAATACGGAATGTCTAAATTATTTTATGAAGTAGAAATGCCGCTAATAAAGGTTTTGTCTAATATGGAACTTAGAGGTTTTAAGGTAAATGAACAAACTTTAAGAGAAATAGGATTTAAATTAAGCGAAGAAATAGATAAGCTGACGGATGAAATATATAATATCGCAGGAGAAGAGTTTAACATAAATTCTCCCAAGCAACTTGGAGTTATACTGTTTGAAAAATTGAATCTCCCAGTAGTTAAAAAGACAAAAACTGGATATTCAACTGATGCTGAGGTTCTCGATGAACTATATGATAAAAATGAAATTATAGAGAAAATATTAAATTACAGGCAGCTTGTAAAACTTAAATCGACTTATATAGATGGGTTGATTTCATGCATTTCAGAGGATGAAAAAATCCATTCAAATTTTAATCAAACTGTAACAGCTACAGGAAGAATATCGAGTACTGAACCTAATCTTCAAAATATACCTATAAAAATGGAACAAGGAAGAAAGATACGAAAAGCCTTTGAACCATCTTCAGAGGAATATGTTATACTTTCGGCGGATTATTCACAAATAGAATTAAGAGTTCTTGCGCATATATCAGAGGATGCTAATTTAATCGATGCATTTATCAACAATCAGGATATACATAAAAGAACAGCTTCAGAAGTATTTGACATACCAATGGAAGAAGTTACGGCTATACAAAGAAGCAGAGCAAAGGCAATTAATTTTGGAATAGTATATGGACTTGGGGATTACAGTTTATCAAAGGATTTGAAGATAAGCCGAAAGGAAGCAAAAATCTATATTGACAATTATTTCAAAAGATATGAAGGCGTTAGAAAATACCTCGATACAGCAATTGAGGAAGGACGAAAAAACGGATATGTAAAAACTATTTTAAATAGGATAAGATATATTCCTGAGATTAATTCAAACAATAAAACATTAAGAGCTTTTGGAGAACGCTTGGCTATGAACACACCAATACAAGGATCGGCAGCTGATATTATAAAGATAGCAATGGTTAATGTAGACAGAAGGCTTCAAAATGAAGGTTTAAAATCAAGATTATTACTTCAGGTTCATGATGAACTTGTAATAGAAGTTTATAAAGATGAACTGAAATATGTTTCTGAATTGGTTAAAAATGAAATGGAGAGCGCTGTGAAGCTTTCGGTTCCACTGATAGCTGATGTTAAGTGGGGAAATGATTGGTATGAAGCAAAGTAGGTGAAAGTATGAAAATAATAGGACTTACTGGAGGAATAGCTTCAGGTAAAAGCTTTGTATCTGATATTTTAAAAGAGGAAGGTATCATAGTTATTGATGCTGATATAATCTCCCGTGAAATCGTTTTTAAGGGCAGTGAAGCTTTAAAAGATATAGAGCAAAATTTTGGAAAAGAAGTTTTGAATAACGATGGGACATTAAATAGAAAAAGGCTTGGCAGTTTAGTTTTTTCTGATAAAAATAAACTTGAAACATTAAACAAAATAATGCACCCTAAAATAATCGACGAAATAAAGAAAAGAATTGAAACAGTCAGAATGCAGGGGGTTAATTTGTGCGTAATCGATGCACCTTTACTTATTGAAACTGGACTTTATCATATTGTAGACATTGTTCTTCTTGTTTATGTTAATAGAGAAGTTCAGATAAAAAGGCTTATAAAAAGGGATAATATTTCTTTTGAAGAAGCTGAGAAAAGAATATCCTCTCAAATGAGTTTTGAAGAGAAAAAAAAATACTCTGACTACATAATAGACAACAATGGAAGCAGAGAAAATACAAAAAAGCAGATACATGATATTTTAGAAGAAATAATTTCGATGGAGGATTGAATGACAAAAAAAATAATTCAGTTTGTTATCATTATTTTTATTTTTTTAGTGTTAATTAACTTTAAAAATATATTAAAAAATTTTTATCCTATAAATTATCAAGAAACAATAAATAAATATGCTGTTAAATATGAATTAGATCCTTATTTAATATATGCTTTGATTAAAGCTGAAAGCAAATTTAATCCATATGCTATATCAAATAAAGGTGCAATTGGACTTATGCAGATTACTCCAAGCACGGGAGATTATATTGCTGAACTTTTAGGTGATAAAAATTTTTCAACGGATAAGCTGTATAATCCTGATAAAAATATAAAATATGGATGTTATTATCTTTCAAAACTTTTTAATGATTTTAATGGAGATTTAGACTGTGTACTTGCAGCTTATAATGGCGGAGAAGGGAATGTAAGAAAGTGGCTTAAAGAGAGCAAAAATGGTTTTACCTTAGAAATTAATAAACTTCCTTTTGATGAAACTAAAAAGTATGTAAAGAGGGTAAAACAAAACTATAAGATATATAAATACATTTATTAATTCATAT
Source organism: Caloramator quimbayensis (assembly GCF_900167605.1). GTDB lineage: Bacteria > Bacillota > Clostridia > Clostridiales > Caloramatoraceae > Caloramator_B > Caloramator_B quimbayensis. Next base: position 6,958 of record NZ_FUYH01000039.1, read on the forward strand.
GAATATGATGTATAAAGTAAGACATGCAAAATGTTTATTTTTTATAGGGGTTAGGCTTTGTACGATATCTAATAAAACAATAGAGTTATATATAAAAAAGTAAAAATTGCTGTTGACACAATAATATATGTCTGATATAATCAATTGTGTCGAGCGAGAGTGGCGGAATTGGCAGACGCGCACGTTTGTGTGTACGACTACTCTGTAATTGACATTATTAATCAATTTGCATCATTCAATAAACAAATTGCTTAATGCGGTCGTGGTGGAATAGGCAGACACGCATGTTTGAGGGGCATGTCCGATGAGGGTGGGGGTTCAAGTCCCCCCGACCGCACCAAATAAGAAAATAGATTCGGTGAATACCGAATTTTTTTTATACACATTTTCATAAATTAATTCTTGAAAATATATTTCACCTATGCTATAATTTATTCATAAATTAATTTATGAAAGGGTGTATATTATGACAAAAGCAGAGTTAGAGGAAAAATTAAAACAGAAAGATAGAATAATAGAAGGTTTAATCAATGAAATAACTAATCTTAATAAACAATACAAAGACATAATTACAAGAAATGAATACAATATCCTTCTAAAACAATACAACGATTTAAAACAAAATTATCAAACATTATTTGAACTTTATAATAATTTAAAACATAAAAAGCATAATGAACGCAGAGCAGGAAGGAAAAGTAAACTTAATGATGAACTAATAACACAAATTCAAAAATTAAAAAATGAAAATAATATGACTATACAGGAAATAGCAGAGCATTTTAATATTAGTGTGGGACTTGTTCATAAAGCATTACATACCCGATAAGGGTATTTTTTTATTAATAAAATATAAATATAATCTTTAAATGAAATGTGGTTTTTATTTTTACCGTAGAAAATATTGCAGTAGTTGTTGGAAGGATATTAGATTACAACAAAATAGAGAAAAGGCATTAAGATATTATCATAAACAAAAACTTTACCAATTAGAAAATCCCGTAACCCCTTGAAAATAGTGGCTTTACGGACTTTATGTAATAATTTGTCTATTAATGAGAAGGAAAGAACAAAAAAAATTATGATGAAATAATAGATTATTATTTAAGTATACTCTACCCAGAACAATACATCCGCTGTGCCAACTGTGGCATACCAATCAAACAAACATCAAACCGTAAAAAATATTGCAGTAGTTGTTGGAAGGAAAAGCAATTACAATGGCAAAGAGAAGCATGGCACAAGTACAAAGATAAATATAGACCTGCTAAAGTTTTAGAAAATCCCGTAACCCCTTGAAAATAGTGGCTTTACGGACTTCATACCCCCATTTTGATATAATGAAAGAGAAAGAACAAAAAAATAATATATCAAATTTTTTAAAATATTAATATAATATTCGGTTAAACCACAACCGTAAGATGTGGAGCTAAAAAAGCAAGGGTATGTCCTGTCGAACTACATTCCATTAGGATTAATATATATTAGGGGATTATCATAATATACATTCCTTTCAAAGGGTACTTATATGTACCCTTTTATATTTTTATTGCAAAAAAAAATAAAAATAAAAATGTTATTAATCCCGTAAGGGTTAATATATATACTCCTTTCATTTTGGCTTTTTGCCAGAAAAGAACAATATGCTCATAAATGGTAGTTTTTGACCGTTTTTATGTGGGTTCAAACCCCACCTCCTCCAAAACAAGAAAAAACGGTATTCTTTCCCACAGCAGGTAGTGTATTAATTGCTACCTGCCTTTTTTATGTAAATTTTTACTTAAATTTTTACAGGTATCAACAGTAATATGCTGATGATATATAGACCAATGTTTGCTTTATATAATAATTCACCACCCTAAAAATAAAGGAGGATAAGGAAACATGATTGAATTAAACAAAGATAATTACACAAAAGAGGAAGTACAGGAGATACTAACACAATATCAAACTAAAATGTCAGAAATGGAAAAAAGTATTGCTGATTTTGAAACTATGAAACAGCAGTATGCAGAATTAGAAAAAAACAGTATAGCAACACAAATTAAATTTGAAGCAACAAAGGCAGGACTTGACCCAGAGGAAGTATTTGAACTGATAGAAAGTGATGATATTAAAAAGGCACAAGTAAAAATTAATAAGTTAGTTGAATTAAAGAAAAAGCAGGATATTGACAACTCATATAAGCCGAATGACCATAAGCAAGATGATAGTTACTCAATAGCAGAAAAGGACAAAAATGTTGAAGGTATGATTTTTAATAAATTAAATAAAATTTTTGGATAATAAGGAGGAATAAAATATGATTAAAACATCTAATTTTACACTACATGAAAATATTGACCTTTCAAAGGAAATTGCACTTGTTGCACCTATGGACACACCATTAACAACTCTTTTACTTAACAAGAAGTTAGTTGAAGATGCTGGAAGTGTAACTATTAACTGGAGAGAAAAGACACTTGACGAAACAGCAGATATTTCAAAAGCAGAAGGATTTACAGTTGATACCTTTGTTTCAAGTGGCAGAGCAGAAAAATCTAATGTAATGGAAATATTCTCAAAGGCAGTACAGGTTAGTGGTTCAGCGCAGGCAAGTAATGTATTAGGTATTAATGATTTATTTGCAAGCGAAATAAACGACAGATTAACCGAAGTTAAAGTTAATATAGAAAAGAAGATGCTTGCATCTACAAATTACAACGATGGAAGCACAGCACCATATATAAGGAGAATGAAGTCAATATTTGAACAGGCAGACCCTGGAAATATAATTGATATAACTACAGCACCATCACTTTCAGATTTTAAAGCGGTAGTTAAAAAGTTGTGGGATAATGGATTAGGTTCAAATGAATTTTATTGTTTTGTAAATGCAGATTTTAAAGAAGTTATTGACACTTTCTATGCTAATCAAATTAATTACAATATGCCAATGAATACCTTTGGCTTTGTTGCAAACAAGGTTATAACTAATTATGGTATTGTAAATATTGTATTAAATAGACATATGCCAGTTGATAAGATACTTGTTGTTGACCCTGCTTATTTAAGATTATCATACCTTAGAAAACCAGCATTTGAAACATTAGCAAAAGATGGCGACAACATGAAAGGTATGGTAATTACTGAATGTTCATTAAAGGTACTCAATAGTAAAGCAGTAGCAATTGCTCAGTAATTCATCTTTAAAATATCTGAAGGAGGAAATGGACTGTTTTATACGGTTCATTTCTTTTTTTATGCAAATTTTTTCAAGGAGAGGGAAAGATATGGAAAATAATGATTTTTATTATACTATATGGCGTAAAAGAAGAAATGTAAAACTAAAAGAAATATCTCAAGCAATACAAATATCTATACCAAGTTTAAGCAGATTTGAAAGGAAAAAAGAAATTAATAAAGATGCTTATAGTTATATTAAGGAAAAATATGATGAATTTATAAAGCGATATGAAATGAGTGAAGAATTATGCAAAAAGAACTAACACAACAACAAAAATTTGAAAAAATGATTGAGAAGTGGAAAAAACAAACAAAACAAATAGAAAACGATATTGAAAAACGAAACAACAGGAAACAAAAATAATGGAGGTGTCGTAAGATGGTTCTGACATAATTTATCCCTTATTCACCATTGAAGGTAGAATAAGGGATATAACTAAGGTAGAGTTAATCCTATAATTTTTAGTGAATAAGGGATAGAGCAGACCTATCCCGATTATGAAAAACTATGATTTGATTCTTAGTAATGATATTGATAGTTTATATAGTTGTATTTTAGTAGAACAAGTAAAAGGATATAGAATAAATTACTTCTATGATTTTAGGAGTTTATATCAGTCCGAACAAACAGGAAATGATTATATAGGTGTAGATATTGATTTAATGGAAGGATATTGTTTATCTAATCATGTTACAAGATTAAGCGAACAAGATAAATATAATCCAGATGCTTTTAATTTAAATAATACAATAACTAATGATAACTATATACAAAAATATTCGGGTAGTACAGCATTATATTTATATAAATTATTTAAATTACCATTACCTAAAACAGAGGAAGGCAAATTAATACTTTTAGCAATTGATGCAGGATATAAAGGATATTATATACCTAATTTTAGAAATATATTTAAGCATAATTTAGTTGATGTTTTAGGATTTGAAGAATTATATTTCTTATGCCAAAAATACACATTAGAAGATTTTATAAATATCATAATAAAATATAACCTAAACGGAAAAATATGGTTTAATAATGGTGGACTACAAACAAACATTAAATTAAAAGAATTACAGGAGGTTTTAGGACTTCCTTTTTTTATGCCTAAAAATAAATTTACAAAAATAAAAGAATTTGAATATATCAGTAAACCAATTACCAATGAAACAACTAAAGATGAATTGGATTCAAACATTTTTTCTTTAGCACTAACAAGGAAAAACTATGTTAATTATTCAAAGTTGAAATTGGAGGGTTAATAAATGAAGAATAATATAGCAGTTTATTCGAGTAAATTAGCAAAAATACTTTGCAATAAAGGTTACCCAATTATTGATTTAGCAATAAATAAAACAAATAACAAGAGTTTAATATTCTTCTTTGAAAATAGAGAAGAAATATGGCAGGCAATAAAGGAATATGAAACTATAACTAAACAATATAAGCAAACTATAAGCGAACAACTAAAAGGAGGAAATTTAGATGAATACGAAAACATTTCTAAATAAGATATTTAATAATGAGAAAATTAATTTCAGAGCATTAAAAGATGGTGAAAGACCTATTAATTTGAATGGATATTATAACAATAATATGATTAATGAACTAAAACAATTGAATGAACAAGGTTATAATATTTATTTTGTAGTAAATAGCGGAGGCACTAAAAAAGAACAAATAAACAAAATAAATGCCTTTTATATTGATTGTGATTGTGGCAGAGATGATAAAGATAACTATTTTGATTTTAAAACAGTAAAACAATATAAAGACAAGATATTACAGAGGGTACAGGAATTTGAACTTATGCCTTCTTTTATTATTGATACAAGAAACGGATACCATATATATTGGCTTATTGATAATGCAAAAGTAGAACAATTTGAGGAAGTGCAGAATAAACTAATACAATATTTTAATAGTGATGAAAGAGTTTATACACTTGAAAGAATAATGAGATTACCAGATTATTATTGGACTAAAGATATAAATAATCAATATCTATGCAAAGTATTGCAATATAATGACATTCGGTATAATGCAGATGATTTTATACAGCATTTGAATAAAAAAGTACCTAATTTTGTATTAGAGGAAAAGAATATATCAACAAAAACAAATGTATTAAAACAATATAGCATTGATGAAATGAATGAACACATAGATGCTATACACAGATTAGATATAGATAAAATGAAAAGGTTACTTTGCAATAAATTTGAGAAAAAAATGCCTTCAAATGTAGATATATCAAGGGTTGAAGGCATGGGGGTTAAAAACAAGAACAATAAGAAAGATAATAATATATATCTTACTTATTGTTCCACTTTTTACCCTACACCCCTTAAAGCCAGTTGTAGAGCGGATTTGAAGCACATTATTTACACAAAAATTAGCATAAATGATTTTTTAGGTGTAGGGGAAGGAATGTTTAATTGCATTATACATAAAGATTCTAACCCTTCAGCACATATAATTACTCTAAAAGATGGTACACAGGTTTATAAATGTTTTGGTTGTGGCTTTATGGGAACAATAACAACATTAGTTGAAGCAATAGCAAAATGTAATAAAGTTGAAGCATTAGAATTTATACAAAAGGTATATGATATTGAAGTAATTGAAACAGAAAAGCAAAAGAAAATTAAGGAAATGCTAAAAGAAAATATAGAATATATAATGTCAAGTCAATTTGAACAGGAATATCCAGAATTATATAAAGTCGTAAAAAGATATATTCCTTATTTAGTATGTTTAAATGAGTTAGCAATTCAAAATGTAATTGATGATGATTTAATAAGTGATGATAAAGCAATTTTCTTTAGTAGTATAAGATATATTGCAGATTATTTAAACAGTAATAATATAGGACTTACAAACAATAGAATTAATTTATTTGCGTTTTTAGGATTTTTAGAAAAATTAAGTAAAGAAGATATTCCTAATAAATATTTACAAAGAACAGAAGCATATAAAAAAGAAAAATATTTAATATCATATTATGCAGTACCTTCTTATAATTATTATTGTTTAAAAGATGCTAATACTAAAGCAAAATTATATAAAGAAAAAAATATGACTATGACAGGATTCAGCAGGGAAATGCTTATTAGAAGTTTAAATCAAGATGAAGCAAATAAAGTATATGTGCAACAGCAAAATGAAAAACTATCTAAAGCAAGTCAACAATTTACAGAAAAAGCAACTAAAATAATAATAGATTTAATACAGCAACAAGGATATTGTACTGAGGAACAAATATTAAAACAAATAAGAGGTAGAAAAGAAGAAAAGAAAACTAAGTTAAAAAGATGTTTACAGGAAATATTGGAAAGTTATAATTTAAAAAGAGTTAAGGCAAACAACGAATTAAAGCAAAAATTAGGGATAACTTCAAAAGGTTATCCTTTTTTAATACTAAATGAAACGGAGGAATAACATATGAATATATCACCACAACTTAGACAAGCATTAAAGCCATATTACAGCATACCCTCAAATAGATATAAATTTGTTTATTTTATGTGGAGAAATGGACTTTCAAACAGGAATACAGATTTTTCAACATTGACAGAGGAAGAAATAATAGAAAAATATTGCAAAGGAAGTATAAGAAAATATAACTTCCTAAAGGAATGGGAAAACTCGGAAGAATATACAAACTTAATGAATATACTACTTTTAGATAAATCAAATAAAGAACTTTTAGAAATATATGATGTTGTATTAGAAAAAGCAAAACAGGGTGATGATAAAGCAATTAAAACATTTTTATTACTTCAAGAAGAATTAAAAAAATCAGTTAAACATAAAAAGAATAAACCAGAAAAGGAAGAACAGGAAGATGATGGGCTTATTTTAGAATAGCATTTAAACGCATTTACAGGGCTTTAGAGCGACTTTTTTAAGCAGGTAGTATATTTATATTACCTGCTTATTTTATGCCCTTTTAAAATAAAATGTTTAAGCAGAAAAAAGAAGGTGATAGCGTATGCCAAGATTATCAACAGAGGAAAAACTAAGAAGAATTAATTCCAATCCTGCACTATGGCTAAAAAACTTTGTGAAGATAGATTGTAACGGTGAATTAGTACCCTTTGAAGTTAATCCAGAACAGCAGGATTTTTTAAATAATATGGATAGGTACAATATTATTCTAAAGTCAAGGCAAATAGGATTTAGTACCTTGAGTTTAGGACTTATGCTTTACTATGCCTTTCAAATACCGAACAGTAATTACATACTATTAGCACATTTAGAAAGTACTACTAACACCCTTTTTACAAAATTAAAACTGATGTATGAGTCAATACCAGAAAAATATAGAATTAAATTTAGAAAAAGTAACGAAAAAGAATTATTTTTAGAAAACAATTCAAGAATATCAATTCAAACAGCAAGTAAACAGAGTGCAGATGGTATAGGCAGAGGATATAGTTTAACAATGATACACTTATCTGAGTTTGCACTATATGATGATGACGTGCAGGAAAATCTATCGACTATAGAGAGTGCTTTAGTAAAAAGTCCTAATGCAAAAATTATTATAGAGTCCACAGCACAAGGATTAAATTATTTTTATTATTTATATAAAGATGCTATTGCAGGAAATTCGAAATATAAAGCATTTTTTTATAATTGGTTGGGCGAAGGGTCAAAGAGGTATTATAAATTTGAATACGAAATGGCTAAACAATGGTATCAAAAGGGAAGTTTAATTAAATATTTGACAGATGATGAAATGGATGATACAGAGAAAAAATTATATCAAATGGGGGCAACAAAAGTGCAACTCATGTGGCGTAGATGGCGACTAAAAGATATGACACTTGAACAATTTAAAAAAGATTTCCCTTCTACATGGCAAGAAGCATTTGTTTCAACTCAAGAAAGTGTATTTGACCAAAAACAACTAAATGATAGATTACTATTTATACCAGAGCCAATAAAAAAAATAAATAATTTACCCGAAATACTTTACCCTTACTTAAATAAGAGTTTGTTTATATATAAATTGCCAAAGTCAAAAGAAATGTACTTTGCAGGAGTAGACACAGCAAGCGGACTTTCAAAAGAAGGCGACTTATCGGCAGTATCAATATTAGATTCAAGCGGTGAACAAGTTGCAGTATTTTATAAAAGTGGATTACCAGTTTATAGATTTGCTGATGTAGTTAATGCTTTAGGTGATTATTTTAATTATGCTTGTTTAATGATAGAACGCAATAGTTACGGTTTAGACCTAATAAATAGATTAAAAAGGGAAATAGGATATTTAAACCTAAATAAAACTAAAAAATGGGACAAGACCACAGGAAGAAAAACATTAGAAATAGGTTGGAATACAGATGTAATAAGCAAAAGTAAAATGATACAAGATTTTAAACAAGCATTTGAGGAAGGAATAATTCTTTTAAACGACAGGGAAACATTACAGCAAATGCAAATATTTATGGAGAAAGACGGAAAATTAGGTAATGTTAGAGGAAAAAACAATTTTGACGACCTTGTAATAAGTACAGCATTGGCGGTACAGAGTTTAAAATTAGGAAGATATTATATTTAGGAGTCGATAAGTTATCGACCCCTAAACCAAAAATGGAATAGCGTCAAATTTGACGCAGGGGTATACCGTCGGTATAACCGACAGTATTAAGATATAGGAGGTTAGCATGATAGTATCAAAAAGTAAAATTAAAAAAGAGGAATTAATATATCCTATAAAGTTTTATTTAAGAAACAAAGTTTTTATAAAAGACCTAATAGTCCATGTAGACGAAAATCAATGCATGGATTTTTTAGATTGGCTCAATAGGAATAAATACACAAAGAATATTCAATCATGGGATTTCTTTGTATTTGATGATATTAAAACTAAAGAGAATATTGTAATAATGAGGAATGAAATTCAAGCATTTAAGATGCCAAGATTACAGGAAATAGATGCAGACAATTATAAAATAGAATTACAATTAGGAGGTTTCTAATATGCAGTTAAGGGAATATATAAAAAAATATTATGATGGTTCTAATACATGGTTTCAAGATGAAATTACTAAACAATGGCACTATGACAGAGTACAGAATATAATTGATTTAAAAGAATATCTAAATGGAAAACACGCAATATTAAATAGACCTAATGAACAATATAATGGCAAACCTTATAAGACAAGAAAAATAGTATTACAGTTAGCAAAAACATTATTAAACTTTGAAACATCATTCCTTTTAAAAAATCCAGTTACTTTAACAAGTGATGATAAAACTACATTAGAAGTATTTAAAGAAGTTTATACTAAAGCAAGATATAATTCTATTGATTTTAAAATCTTAGATAAAATGGTTAAGTATGGCGAAACATACGAATATGTTTATATATGTGTTTTGCAATAATTAAATACAAACTTTTGAAAAAAATCTTTGCAACATCCGCATTACCATAATTGTAAATTAATTGTATTTCATTAATGAATTTTGGAGCCTCCAGCTGGGGCCGTCAAATATTAGTAAATGACTGTGATGGACCATCCTATCAAGTATAGCGTTTGTTAGCTTTTCATCGAAAAAAATACTGTTCCATTTACTGAATTCAAGGTTTGTAGTTAATATTATGCTTTTTTTCTCATAGCATCCTGCTATAACCTGGTATAATAGTTTAGCCCCTTCAATGTCAATTGGAATGTAT
>NZ_FUYH01000042.1 GCF_900167605.1 Caloramator quimbayensis
GGCGTAGAAACAGTGCTAATGTTTATAATTATAGCATTTAATCTTATGCAGTTATATTTTTTTAGATGTATTAGAGGTTTTAGGAAGAAAAGAATGCTTCAAATAAATATTATTGAGGATATAAGAGATGAGAGATTTACAATAGAAGATACCTGGAATAATCCAGTATTTGAAAAAACTTAATGAAACAATAAAATTGGAAATTAATTATTTAAATTTTTGGGGGTAGGGGGAGTTATAACTATTTTTGCAACCTATAGAGCTGGTGGAATACCATTTCTTCAATATGATACAATAAAATGCAATTTCAGTAAAAATAAAAATTCTACTGGAATTTTGCTGCGAAATCTCTGAGATTATATAATAAAAATTGAAAGATTGTTTGTTTTTGATAAAATAGTAAGAATAGAACGTATTATCGGATGGAGTGATGTTATGATTTTAATTAAGGAGTTTGAATTCGATGCTGCTCATAATCTAATTAATTATCATGGAAAATGTGAAAAACTTCATGGGCATACATATAAACTTGTAGTGAAACTTGAAGGAAACCCGGATAACGAAGGCATGATTTTTGATTTTGTTGAACTGAAAAAAATAGTAAAGGAAAAAGTCATAGATAAATTTGACCATTCCTATATAAATGAAATAATAAAACAGCCAACAGCAGAAAATATAGCTGTATATGTTTTTAATGAGCTGAAAGATGTTTTAAAAAGGGATAATTGCAGATTGTTTGAAGTTGAAGTATGGGAAACAAAAAACAGCGGTATAGTTTATAGGGGGTAGACTATGAAGGACGTACAAAGCGAAAAGGATTTTAGAAATGTTTCGTTAAAAAAAGTAGGAATAAACGGTTTGAAATGGCCCATCGTTGTTAAGGAAAAGAGCGGAGGAGTTCAAAATACTATATCACAGATGGCGCTATCAGTTGATTTGCCTGCTGATATAAGGGGAACCCACATGAGCAGGTTCGTTGAACTTGTAAATGATTTGAAGGAAATCACACCAAAGGAGATAGAAAAGGCTTTAGATAATTTAAAGGAAAAACTTGGGGCAAAGACAGCCCACCTTAAAATCGATTTTGATTATTTTATAAAAAAGCCATCTCCTGTTACGGGAATTGTATCTCCCTATGATGTTAAATGTTCCTTTGATGCAGAAAAAGGTGAAGATTTTATATTTATAATGGAGGTTTTCGTTCCTGTTTCTACTCTTTGCCCCTGCTCAAAGGAGATAAGCGAGTTTGGGGCACACAATCAGAGGGCTGTTGTTAATATCAGTATATATTCAAAAAAGCTGATATGGATAGAAGATTTAGTTAAAGTTGCTGAGGAAAGTGCAAGCTCTCCAGTCTTTTCTTTATTAAAGAGAAAGGATGAAAAATTTGTAACTGAAAGAGCATATTTAAACCCGAGGTTTGTTGAGGATGTAGTTAGAGAGACTGCAATAAGGCTTGATGATATGAAAGAAATTTTATGGTACAGGGTTCATGTTGAAAGCATGGAGAGCATACACAACCACAACGCCTTTGCATGTACAGAAAAAGGAGAGATAGTATGAATCATATAATTTTAAGGGATGGGAAAAAGTTTGTATTTGACAGCACGAAGATTATGGGAATATTAAATATTACTCCTGATTCATTTTATGAAGGTTCAAGGGTAGCTACGGTTGATTTGGCATTACATCGAGCCCTTGAGATGATTGAAGAGGGAGCTGATATACTCGATATAGGAGGGGAGTCAACAAGACCAGGATCTGAGCCTATCAGTGAAGATGAAGAGATAGAAAGGGTTATTCCAATTATCGAGGCAATAAGAAAGTTTAATAAAGAAATTTTAATATCAGTTGATACATACAGAGCTAAAACTGCTGAATATTCAATAAAGGCAGGAGCAGATATAATAAACGATATAAGCGCTATGACATTTGATAAAGATATGGCTAAGGTTGTTAAAGAATATGATGTTCCTGTTATTTTGATGCATATTAAAGGAACTCCTAAAAATATGCAGAGCAATCCATACTATGATGATGTATTAAAAGAAGTTTATGAATTTTTAAAAGAAAGAATAGAATATGCTAAAAGCTTTGGAATTGAAAAAGAAAAAATAATAATTGATCCTGGAATTGGATTTGGGAAACTTTTAGAGCACAATATTGAGCTTATTAAAAATATAGATTATTTTAATAAATTAAGCTGTCCAATTCTTCTTGCACACTCAAGAAAATCGAGTATAGGTGCTGTACTTGGAAATCTTCCCCCAAAGGATAGACTTGAAGGGACTATTGCTGTTTCCTGTTTTGCAGCTTTAAAAGGGGTAGATATGATAAGGGTTCATGATGTTAAAGAAAATAAAAGGGCTTTAAAGATGATTGAGGTGTTAAGATGAATAAAGTTTATGTTGCCTTTGGAACTAATATGGGGGATAAAAATGAAAATATCAAAAAAGCTATTGAAACGATGAAAGATAGAGGGCTTAACGTAATAAAAATATCTGAAATTTATAAAACTGAGCCCTATGGATATACAAATCAGCCTGAATTTTTAAACGGGGTTTTAGAAGCTTTAACTGATTTAGAAGCTGTGGATGTTTTAAATACACTTTTAAATATAGAAAAGGATATGGGAAGAGTTAGGAAATTTAAGTGGGGACCAAGGATTATAGATTTAGATATTTTATTTTTCAATGATGATGTTATTGATGAAAAAGATTTAAAGGTTCCCCATCCAGATATGCAAAACAGGGAGTTTGTTTTAAAGCCTTTATGTGAAATCGCTCCAGATTTTATGCATCCTGTTTTAAAAAAGAGTGTTAGGGATATGCTTTTAGAGCTTGAATTAAAAACAAATAAGGAGGGGTAAAATTGAAGAGCTACAGAAAAGAACTTTGGTTTAATATTCCATCAAGAAGAGGATTTGTGAATATAACAAGCGATATAGAAAAATGTTTAAAAGAAAGCGGTATAAAAGAAGGATTGCTTCTTTGCAACGCTATGCATATAACAGCAAGCGTATTTATCAACGACGATGAGGCAGGACTTCATAAGGATTTTGAGAAATGGCTTGAAAAGCTTGCTCCGGAAAAGCCCTACAGCCAATATATGCACAACGGGTTTGAGGATAATGCAGATGCACATCTTAAAAGAACTATTATGGGAAGAGAAGTTGTCGTTGCTGTTACCGATGGAAAACTCGACCTTGGTCCCTGGGAGCAGATTTTTTACGGAGAATTCGATGGTATGAGAAATAAAAGGGTGCTTTTAAAGATTATAGGTGAATAGATTATAATTTAAAGAAAAATATACCTGTTGATTTTTTAATATAAAAATAATATATAATAAATTATGCCTAACAGGTCATGACTAATCAATAGCCACAATGACGGCATGAAAAAGTTTGTCTCTTGTTAATTTGTTGGTATTTTTTACTCCTTTCTCCGGTGCCAGGGAAAGTTCCGAAAAAATGCCCCATGAATTTTTGCTACAACATATAGTATATATGGGCTTAGTGTCTACACAATAAATAGTATTTTTTTGTGAACAATATAATTTTTCGGAGGCCTTCCAGACACTAGAGATGGAGAAAACTTTTTCACACTAACCTAATAAGCGGCAATTATCATTCATTTACAGAAGTTGGTATGAATGCTGCTTGACTGATAAAAACATAAAATATAAAATAGCTATATAGGGGAAACCAAGCTAATATTAGCTATGTATGTGATTTACAGGGATTGGTAAGCTTTTTGAGCGTAGATAATCTGATAACAAGAGTTCTTTGACTACGAAGATAGCGCTTCGTAAGGTAAGAGCAGTTTACTAAAAAACTTAATAAGACAGTTCGAAACCATCCTGTCTTTAAATAAAACTATGGGCCAGTGCTGGGCATTTCAGCACAGGGCGTATTATGCCCTTTTTTTATTTATGGGGCAGGTATGCCCTTTTTTATTTTTTGGAGGTTAAAATGAAAAAAATAGGGATAACAACAACTGTTCCAGTTGAGGTCTTATATGCAGCAGGATACAGCGTTGTAGATTTAAACAATATTTTTATAACATCAAAGGACTATTTAAGATATATTGAAATTGCAGAAAGGGATGGATTTCCAAAGAGCCTTTGTGCATGGATAAAGGGTATATATGGTGTATGTATTGAAAATGGAATAGATGAAGTTGTGGGAGTGATAGAAGGTGACTGCTCTAATACAAAAGCTCTTATTGAGGTTTTAAAATCAAAGGGGGTTAAAATATATCCATTTTCTTATCCTGCAAAGCATACATTAGAAGAAGTTAAAAAATCAATAGATGATTTTATAAAATTGTTTTTTAAAGGTGAGCCGATAGATTCTAATATAAGAGAAAAAATTGAAGATACAAGGAAGACTCTAAGCAAAGGAAGAATTCTTGCAAGGAGAATAGATGAATTAACTTGTGATTTTAAGGCAACGGGATTGGAAAACCATATTTATCAGATATCCCTTAGTGATTTTAATGGAGACATTGAAGGCTATACAGAGATATTGAAGGAAAAGGTTAAAGAAATAGAATCAAGAGAACCTAAAGCAAAAAAAATAAAACTTGCCTATATAGGAGTTCCGCCAATGACTCCTGATATATATGACTTTGTTGAAAAATACGATGCACAGATAGTTTACAACGAAGTGCAAAGGGAATTTGCTTTTCCAAGGTTTGACAGGGCAAAGGATGTATATGAGCAGTATTATGATTATACCTATCCATACAGCCTTGAATTCAGGCTTAAGGAAATTGAAAAAAATATTAATGAAAGGAATATCGATGGAGTAATACATTATACTCAGGCCTTTTGCTACAGGGCAATAGATGATATTGTTATCAAAAGCAGACTGAATATACCTGTGCTTAATATTGAGGGAGATAAACTAAACTGCCTCGATGGGAGGACAAAAATAAGAATAGAAGCATTTTTGGATATGCTTTTGGATTTAAAGGGGGATTAATTTGAGGATTGTTGGTATTGATTTAGGCTCAAGATTTGTAAAGACTGTACTAATGGAGAATTATAAAATAGTTGAAAGGATTTGTATAAGCACAGTCAGCTTTTATAAGGAATACTGCAGTTTTAATGGAAGGCTTAAGGTAGATTTTAAAAAGCTTGGTATTGATAGTTTTGATTTCGGGGTTTCAACAGGTTATGGAAGGAACAACGTCGATATAGAAAGCTTTAGAATAATAAACGAGCTTAAGGCCCATGCCTATGGAGCTATGTATCAGACGGGTTTAAAGGATTTTATTCTTTTAGATGTCGGGGGACAGGATGTTAAAGTTATAAAGGTTGAAAAAGGGGTTTTAACTGACCTTGAGCTTAATGATAAATGTGCAGCTTCCTGCGGCAGGTATATTGAAAATATGGCTAAGATACTTGAAACTTCAATAGATGAATTATTTTCTTATTATAAAAATCCAGTAGAGCTTAATTCGACCTGTGCAGTTTTTTCTGAATCTGAACTTATAGGTAAAATTGCAGAGGGGGTTGCCTTTGAAAGGCTTTGTGCAGGAGTTAACTATTCCCTTTATAAAAGGTTAAAGCCTCTTTTAACAAGGTTTAAAGGAAAAAGTATTTTGCTTTCTGGAGGAGTTGCTGAAAATAAGGCTCTTTTGGAATATCTTAAAAGCGATTATGATGAGATAAATGTTCTTAATGAATCAAAGTTTAATGGCGCAATTGGGTGCTGCTGCTTTGGAATTTTAAAGAATAAAAAATAGGAGGAATAACATGGAAAAAGCATTGGTTTTAGTAAGCGGAGGACTTGACAGTACAGTACTTCTTGCAAAAATTGTTAAGGAGTTAAAAGAAGAAAACGTAACTGCACTTAATATTTTCTACGGTCAAAAACATGCAAAGGAAGCTGAATTTGCTAAGTTTCAAGCTGAAAAATATAATGTTAAATATATTACTGCTGATCTTTCAGAGGTTTTTAAGTTTTCAAAGGACTGCCCTCTTTTAGAAGGAAGCAGAAATGAAATACCAGAAAAATCTTACGCTGAACAGCTAAAGGATATGGGAGGATGCGGCACTGTATCAACCTATGTTCCCTTTAGAAACGGACTCTTTTTATCCTATGCAGCAGCTGTTGGTATTCAAGTCGGGGCATTTAAAATATATTATGGGGCGCATTCAGATGATGCGGCAGGGAATGCTTATCCTGATTGTTCCTATAATTTTATACAGAGCATGGCAGCTGCTATATATGAGGGAACTGGTGGGAAAATAAAATTAGAAGCTCCCTTTTGGAATTTTACAAAGAAGGATATTGTAAGGGTTGGATTAGACTTGGGTGTTGATTTTTCACATACATGGAGCTGTTATAAAGGGGAAGATGAGCCCTGCAGAAGCTGTGCAACCTGTATTGACAGGGAAAAGGCCTTTGAATTAAACGATGCAATAGATCCGCTTCTAAGGAGGTAATAGATTTGAAGTTAACTGTTACAAAGGAATTTACCTTTGACTGCGCCCACATGCTTTCATACCATGAGGGGCTATGCTCTAATCTACATGGACATACTTACAGATTAGAGGTTACGGCATTAAAATATGAGCTTATAAATGAAGGAAGCTCTGAAGGAATGATTTTAGATTTTGGTGATTTAAAAAGAATTGTAAAGGAATCTGTTTTAGATAAATTTGACCATTCATTCCTGTTTTGGGAAAGGGGCTGCGATGCCGAAAGGGAAATCGCTGCTACTATAGAAAAGCATGGAATGAGGATTGTAAGGTTAAAGGATAGACCGACAGCGGAGAATATTGCAGTTTTTATTATTAATACATTAAATGAGCATTTAAAGGACAGCCCTATTAATATAGTAAAGGTAAGGCTTTATGAGACTCCAACCTCCTATGCTGAGGTGAAAAATTATGTATAAGATTTCAGAGATATTTAGTTCAGTTCAAGGAGAAGGTTCCTATTTAGGATGCCCTGCATCCTTTATAAGGCTTGCAGGATGCAATCTGCGCTGCAGCTGGTGCGATACAGATTTTTCACTGAAATATGTTATGACAACTCAGGAAATTATAGATAAGATAAAATATGAAAAAGTTATAATAACAGGAGGAGAGCCTACTATTTATGATTTAAAGCCTCTTCTTTTAGAGCTTAAAAAAAGAGGTAAAGTTACAATGCTTGAGACTAATGGGACAAACCCCACAGATGATATAAGGCATCTAATAGATTGGATTGTATGTTCTCCAAAACCAGAAAAAAACTGGACAATAAATGAAAGATGCATTTTTGACGAATTAAAATATGTGGTGGATGGACAGTTTAATCCTGATAAACATATTCCAAAGGAAATCAAAGAAAAGTACAAAGACAGGATATGGCTTCAAATAGAGAGCAGCAATTTTGCTGTTTTAGCAAAGGAAGCCTTTACCTTTGTTATGAATGACAGCGCTTTAAGAGTAGGGCTTCAGCTTCATAAGATAATAGATGTAAAATAATTTAAATACTTTTAGGGACGGTTAATGATTTTTTATTATTCTAAGATTGAGAGCCATAGAAAAGCTAACACAAGTCAAGGCCGCAGGGACGGTTAATGACTCTAAATATTATATTGTTAATTGTCATTAACAGCCCATAACTAAGCAATAGCCACAACGACGGCATGAAAAAGTTTGTGGTTTGTCAAAGGTGACAGGAGGGACGGTTACTTATTATATTAAATAGACATAATATTTTATGCATGTCCCCTCTGATTTTGCAGATATTGTGTATAAAATAAGTAACCGTCCCTCGGCTTGTACTTTTTTGCTTTTTTGTAAAGTGACTTTTTCACACTATCCATTCCTATAAATTTTATGAATTTTGAAAACCCCCTTGACATATATTAAAAATTAAAATATTATTATTAAAAAAAATGAAATTCTATGATTGAAAAGAGTAGGAATGTGAGGAATTTCAAAGCGATTCAGGAATGGTGGGAGCCTGATAGATTCTGCATTCTGAATGGGTTCATGAGAAGCAGGGCGAATAAAAGTAGTCTGAGCCGTAATTCCCACGTTATAGGGATAGGATATGATAGTATCCGAAAAAGAGACAGCGTTAATTGCGCTGTAATCAGGGTGGCACCGCGAAGCAGCACTTCGTCCCTTTATAGGGATTGAAGTGCTTTATTTTTTATTTAGGAGGATATTTATGAAAAATTATTTTTCGATTTATGGATTATATAGGTGGCGAGGATCAATATCTTGTTCTGTTAATTTTAAAATAAATAAGATAGGAGAGATTATATATGAATTTACAATTTGGACCATATGGTGGACAGTTTGTACCTGAGAAGGTTTTAGATGCACTAAATGAGCTTGAAAAAGCTTTTAATGAAGCAATAAAGGATGAAAAATTTAAAGAAGAATATTTATATTATTTGAAGGAATATTGTGGAAGGCCAACGCCATTATATTATGCGGAGAATATGACTAAGAAATTAGGTGGAGCTAAAATATATTTAAAACGTGAGGATTTAAATCATACTGGGGCTCATAAAATTAATAATGTTATTGGTCAGGTTCTTCTTGCTAAAAGAATGGGCAAGAAAAAGATTATAGCTGAAACCGGAGCAGGGCAGCATGGAGTTGCAACTGCTACAGGAGCTGCGATGTTTGGTATGGAATGTGAAATTTTTATGGGCAGCGAGGATATGAAAAGACAAAGTCTTAATGTTTTTAAAATGGAGCTTTTAGGCGCAAAGGTTACTGAGGTAATTAGAGGAACAAATACATTGAGTGACGCTGTTGATGAGGCAATCGATAAGTGGATTGAAAGAATTGATGATACATTCTATCTTTTGGGTTCTGCAGTAGGTCCCCATCCTTATCCTACTATGGTAAAGGAATTTCAAAAGATAATAAGCGAAGAAATTAAAAGTCAGATTTTAGAAAAAGAAGGTCATCTTCCAGATTATGTTATAGCATGCTGCGGAGGGGGAAGCAATGCAATTGGAGCTTTTGCAGATTTTATACCCAATGAAGAAGTTAAACTTATTGGTGTGGAAGCAGCAGGAAAAGGTGTTGATACTGAATATAATGCAGCAACTCTTACACTTGGAAGAGTGGGAATCATTCATGGAATGAACACCTATTATCTTTCAAATGAAGATGGAAGTATAAAACCAGCCTACTCTATTTCAGCAGGCCTTGATTATCCTGGCGTGGGACCGGAGCACGCATACCTTAAAGACACAAAACGGGCACAATATGTTTTTATTACTGATAAGGAGGCTATAGAAGCATTTTTATATTTAAGCAAAGTTGAGGGAATAATCCCTGCAATAGAGAGCGCTCATGCAGTTGCTTACGCCTTGAAATTAGCAGCTACTCTTTCAAAGGATAAAATAATAGTTATAAATATCTCAGGACGCGGGGACAAGGATGCACCTCAAATTCAAGAGTATATAAATAATTTTAAATATAATATTTTATGAACAGTAAAAATATAGTTTATGCTCTGTCAAAATCATTAATTGTAATATGTTTTGTTGATGTAAGTTTTAATAATATTAATTACATTCAAATTTTGGGGTAAAATTATTTTATATTCTAAAATATTAAAACAAGAATAGGAATATTAAAATTAAAAAAGAAAGCGCCTAATTTTTAGAAACGCTTTCTTTTTTAATTCAAAATAAATTTAGTAAACTACTGCAATTATAGATAAATGTAAGAGCGCCTTGTCAATAATCAAGTGAATTATTCATGGAGATATTCTAATAAAATCTGTAATAGTAAATATCTGTTATAAAGGCTTTATTATATAAATAATATATTTTAATCTTCAAAATTTGGTATTGACGATTGATTTTTTGCTTGTCTACATACTTTCTTCTTTTCCGATGCCTCTGTATTCTTTAGGTATATATTTCATAGACCAAAGAACGAAAATACATGAAAGAATTTTATCGATTAGATTTTCAGCTATTCTTGGGAAGAATGCTGCATTAAATATGCTCATTCCGCTGTTCTTTAGCCAAACAAAGAAGAAATCTGTTCCTCCACCGGTAATGCCTCCATAAATCCAAACAGCTATAGGAGTACCAATAAGTGGGCAAACGATTGATAATATTAAACCTGTTATTATTGCAGTTTTTATATTAAATTCATATTTTTTAGCGATATAACCAACTACAATTCCGACAACTGCATTAACTAAAAAGAAAGGTATATCCTTTACATTACCAGAAAGCAAAGGCGTTAATATGTTTGTTGCTGTTCCTACAGCAGCAGCTTGCCATGGACCAATTAAAACTGCTATAAATATCGTTCCAACTGTATCGAGAAATAGTAAAGGAATTTTTGTTAATGAAACAAGTGAGCCTAAAACGATGTTAATTGCAACAGCCATTGCACACATCGTAAGATAGAATGTTTTTTTGTTTTTCAATCAAATCCCCCCAAATTTTATTTAGTAACAATAAAATTATATTCAAAGTATTTGTAATAGTTAAATATAAATTAACAATAATTTAACAAATGTGTATAGACTTTATCTATATTGTAGAAGTTTAGTATAATACAGGGACGGTTAGTGTGAAAATGTTGCATTCCCATATTTGGATATATATGACAATACGCAGTGTTAGATACCGGATAAAGGAGGTATACCGCAAAAAAAGTGCCACCCAGTTGACAAATGACAAACTTTTTCATTCCGTCGTTGTGGCTATTTTTTAGTCATGCACTGTTAACAATAATTGTTATAAATACAAAAAACATTAATCATTTATATGTGGATAGAAAATTAAACAAAATTGTAAAATCGTAAAAATAATTATTAAATACATTAAATTGTTAACTGTCCCTCAAATTACCTCAAATTATTGAATAATATGGTAAATTTGATTATAATATATAAGTATAGTAATGTGATATGTGTGGGGGTGATTTTGTGAAGGGATTTTTTACGTCTATAGCTACTTGGCAGGGCATTCTTTCAATTGTTATCGTTGTTTTGGCTTCTTTGTTTTTATTTAGAAAAGGGAAAAAGGGACTTTCAACAAGGGATGTAGTTGCTATTGGTATAGGAGCTGCCTTATATGGAGCGCTTTCCTATATTTCTATTCCAATTGGTCCTAATACATCTTTTAGGATTGCTGTTGCCCTTTTGCCTATTTTTGGTGCAATATTTGGCCCTATTGTAGGTTTTTTAGTTGGATTCATTGGGCATGCATTAAATGATGCGTTGATGAATGGCTCTGTATGGTGGAGCTGGGTGTTTTTGTCTGCTTTTATGGGTATGTTTGGAGGAATAATTACATTTGATAAAGATTTCGATGTATTGTCAGGAATGATACAAAAGAAGCATTATTTCAAAATGTATATGTATGCTATAATTGGAATGCTTGTAGGAAGTGTAGTTGCTTATGCAGGAGATGTATTTTTATATGGTGAACCTGCTGCAAAGGTTTGGCTTCAAATAATACTTGCAAATGCAGCAAATCTTGTTGTTATTGCTATCGTTGGTATTCCTGTAATTATTCTTCTTGCTAAAACAAAAAGTAAAAATAATAATCTTGACGTTGATGCGTAGGAAGGGGTAGAAAGGTGTCTTTAATTTCTTTTAAAAATTTTAGTTTCAGATATAAGAACCTAAAGGCACCTACACTAAAGAATATAAACCTTGATATTGAAGCTGGACAGAAGGTTTTAATAGCTGGCCCTAGTGGAAGTGGCAAGTCGACATTAGCCCATTGTATAAATGGGCTAATTCCATTTACATATAAAGGTGAAATAACTGGAAGTCTTGAAATTAACGGAATAAGGCCCTATGAAAAAAGTATTTATGAAATAAGCAAATATGTTGGAACAATACTTCAGGATCAGGATGGGCAATTCGTAGGACTTAGTGTAGGTGAAGATGTTGCATTTTCATATGAAAACGATAATGTTCCTGTTGATATAATGCATAAGGGAGTAAATAAGGCTTTAAAAGAAGTAGAAATGATAAATTTTATTAAGGAAGTTCCTCATAATTTAAGCGGAGGACAAAAGCAGAAGGTTTCAATAGCAGGGATACTTGCAACGAGTGCAAATATACTTTTATTTGATGAGCCTCTTGCAAATCTTGACCCTTATAGCAGCAAAAAAGCTATGGACACAATTGACAGCATTCACAAAAACCAAAATAAGACTGTTATAGTAGTTGAACACAGGATAGAGGATGTATTAGAGCATGATTTTGATAGAATTATTGTAATTGATAATGGAGAGATTGTAGCAGATGGCACTCCGGATGAGCTTCTACCTGATAATATATTATCTTATTATGGATTAAGAGAGCCTTTATATATAGAAGTTTTAAAGAGCTGTAATATAAGGCTGTCTAAAGAGGATAAAATATCAAAAATAGAAAATGTAAAGAAATTTAAAGATTCTATTGTTAAAGATTATAATTTGAATTCAAAAGTGAAAGATGAGAGTGATAAGAAGGTAGTTCTTTCTGTTGAAAATATAAGCTATAAATATTATAAGGATTCTGAATATGTTATTAAGGATATATCCTTTAATATTAATAGCGGTGAGGTAATGGCGATACTTGGAAATAACGGAGCGGGTAAATCTACTCTTTTGAAGGTAATATCAGGTATTGCAAGGCAGCAGGAAGGCACCATTAAGTATATGGGAGAACCAATAGATAGGTGGTCTGTTAAAAAAAGAGGCCAGGTTATAGGCTATGTTATGCAGAATCCTAATCATATGATTACAAAAAATATAGTTTTTGATGAGGTTGCCTTTGGACTAAGAAACAATGGATATGATGAGGATTTTGTAAAAAAGAGAGTTGAGGATACATTAAAGGTGTGCAGTCTTTATCAATACAGAAACTGGCCTATTATGTCTTTATCCTATGGTCAAAGAAAAAGGGTAACAATAGCATCTATTCTTGCTATGCAGCCTAAAATTATTATTCTTGATGAGCCAACAGCTGGACAAGATTATAGAAATTATAGAGAATTTATGTCATTTTTAGATGATATTAAAAAAACTGGGATATCAATTGTTATGATAACCCATGATATGCATCTTGCTCTTGAATATGCCCAAAGAGCTGTTGTTATGTCTGAGGGACGGTTAATTATTAATGATACTGTTTATAATGTTTTATCAAACAAAGAGATAATTGAAAGGGCGAACCTTAAAGAAACATCGATATCAAAACTTGCCAAGATATATGATGTTGAAGATAAAAGCAGCTTTTTAGAATATTTTACGAATAAGATAAAGGATGGTGCTAACTGTTGAGTAGAACAGGGTCGCTTTATATAGACAGAAATACGATTTTTCATAGACTTGATGGAAGCATTAAGCTTATGCTGTGGATATGTTGGACAATTTTTATATTTATGTTTATGGATATAAGAGTTTTTGCCATTATGACAATTGTTGGTTTTGTTTTATTAAGAATTGCTCAGATTCCTTTTAAATCTATAAAGCCGCTTTTGATTTTTATAATAATTTTTACAATATTTAATTCGATTTTACTTATAATTGTAACGCCGGAATATGGTTCACAGCTTACGGGAAAATATACAGTGCTTTTAAATTTGTTTGGAGTTAAGCTAACAATGCAGACTCTTTTTTATGCGCTTACTCTTTCTTTGAAATATATATCGCTTTTGCCTATAACTTTGCTATTTCTTTTTACAACTAATCCAAGCGAGTTTGCATGCAGTCTCAATAGGCTTGGGGTTTCATACAAAGTTGCATATTCTATAAGTATAGCATTAAGATATATTCCAGATGTAAGAGATGAAATGATAAACATAATTAATGCACAAGAGGCGAGGGGGGTCCCTTTTAAAAAAGGAGACGCTAATACTATTAAATTATTAAAGAACTATTTGACTATACTTTTCCCACTTTTGATATCGTCTCTTCAAAGAGTTGATGTTGTATCTAATGCTATGGATTTGAGAGGATTTGGAAAGTATAAGACAAGAACATGGTATAACAGAAGGCCGTTAGAATTGAATGATTATATTTTTATAGTAATTTCAATAGCTTTAGTAATACTTGGCGTATTTGTAAAGAATAATTTTCTAAATAAGTTTTATTGCATTTAAAAGTAAGGGACAGTTAACAAATTTGATTATTTGTTATTAATGAACTATTAACAATTTTTATTTTTTAAGGTTTTAAAATTTTAGTGCCCAGTCAATGAGCAACTTTAATAAAAAGTAAGTAATTCTTGTTAACTGTCCCATGAATATCACCCCTTAATTTTGGTAATAATAATAAAAAATACTAAAACAGGGGTGATTTTTATGCCACGAATGGCAAGGGTTAAATCCTTTGATGCAGTATACCATGTTATGTGTAAAAGTATAAAAGAGGTAAATCTTTTTGAAGATGATAAAGATAAGCTTAAATATCTTTATTTTATTAGAAAGTATCAAAAACTTTACGAATTCAGGGTTTATGCATACTGCTTAATGGATAATCATGCCCATTTTATTATAGATGCAAATGGCTCTGATATATCGAGGATTATGCATAGTATAAATTTTTCTTATGCGCAATATTTTAAT
>NZ_FUYH01000014.1 GCF_900167605.1 Caloramator quimbayensis
TACTATGACCTCTGCTGACTTCTAACAGTTCAGCTATTCATCGCTGAATAGGTTGCCATTGAGAAAGTTCATTCTTTTTATGGCATATCTGTTAGACCTCCCCGGGTAAGAGCAACCGCCTTCATCCCATATACTCGCCACATTTACTGTATGAGGTTCGGGTAGTGTTGGACTTTATTTTGTAACGCAAACTCATCCACCTCAAGTCAGCCTAATATGTGGTTCTTGTTCATCGAGCCGAGACTTTGCCTCCGGCTTCCTTCAGATTCCACCTCACGATGGACACCCTTGCCATTGGCTAATGGTTCCCACTACCAAGCCCATAGCGGACTTTCACCGCCGAGCTGTTGCCCATGCCGGGCGCACGTTAAAAGGGAGAACCGCTTTTGGTTCTCCCTTTAACTATCTTGTAATGTTGTTATAAATTTCTTGAGGAGTCATACCTGTAGCGTCGATAACTGGAACTTTAGTTTTAGCATCCTCCATGCCAAGAAAATCTTTATTGCTTCCAGAAACAATTATTGCATCATATTTTGAAATTTTAGATGAATTAATTAACTGACTTCCACTAAACTGTTCTGTTTTTATTCCTCTTTCCTCGAGATATTCTTTGACGTTATCCAAATTTTGTTCAATTGCAACTTTCTTTTTCATTTTTTTCCCTCCGTTTATATTCTCAAATATATTGTGCATTTTTGTTTTAAATTCTATACTATATATTGATAAAAGTTAAATTAAAATCATTTGTAATATTATATAAAAGGATGATAATATAATGATTAGAGAAAAAATAATAAAATTTGCAAATTCAATAGGAATAGATTGCATAGGTTTTACTGATATTTATTTTAGTGATGAATTTATAAAAAGACTCAGAGAGAGAAAAATTTTTGGGCACCTGTCTGGTTTTGAAAATAGTGATGAAAGCATTAGAACGGATGTTAACAGGCTGCTTGAAGGAGCAAAAACTATTATATCTATTGCTGTACCATATAAAACAGTTGAAATAGATAAAACAAAGCCTTATATATCAAAATCCTCCCTTGGAATGGATTATCATAAAGTTATGAATTATAAGCTAAAAAGTATATCAGAATATATAACAAATGAGTTTAGTGGGAAATGTGTATATTATGCAGATACAGGATGCCTGCATGATAGAGAGATAGCTAAAAAATGCGGTATAGGTTTTTATGGAAAAAACACGAGTATAATTACACAAAAATATGGTTCTTTTGTATTCCTTGGAGAAGTTATAACAGATTTATATATTGAAAGGGATTTGGAAATTGATTCATTATGTAAAGATTGTACTCTATGTATAGATGTATGCCCGATTAATGCTTTGGAAAAACCCTACTACTTAAATGCTAAGAAATGTTTATCTTATATTACTCAGAAAAAAGAAACTATAAACGATATTGAAATAAAAAAAATGGGGCTAAGAGTATACGGCTGTGATACTTGTCAAGATGTATGTCCCTTTAACAAAGGAGTAATTTTTTCGAATGTAAAGGAATTTCATCCTGAAGAATGGAATATTAATATAAGTCCTGATAAGGTTTTAAATATGACAAATAAAGAATTTAAAAACTTTTTTGGCTCAACTTCTTCAGGATGGATAGGGAAAAAGAGATTTCAAAGGAATATGATAATAGCTTTAGGAAACAGTAACAATAAAGATTATATCCCTCTTCTTGAATCAAAACTTAATGATGATTATTTAAAGCATTATGCAGAAAAATCAATTAATAGATTAAGGGGGAACTTAAATGAAAAGTAAAAAAAAAGAAGGATTTATAACCCGAACGCTCATCAATGCTGTAGCAATTTATATTACTGCAGGATTTGTAAAGGGAGTAAATATTAGCGGATTTGGGGCTGCAATAGTAGCTTCGGTTGTATTAGGGCTTGTTAATGCTGTTATAAGGCCAATATTGATTCTTCTTTCACTTCCAATAAATATTATAACTTTAGGCCTTTTTACATTTATTATAAATGGAGTTTCGCTTTTGTTTGTATCTACAGCTACAAGTGGATTTTATATATCAAGTCTTAGCTCAGCTGTAATTGCATCATTTATAATTAGTATTATAAGTTCGATAATAAGTTTTTTAATATAAAATAAAAGATGAGAGGACTGATAGAATGATAAATAAAAGAGCTGCAAATATTATACTAAATGCTCCATCCTTTATAATAAAACCTTTTTCGAGAATGATAACAGATTATTATATAAACAAATATGCGAGAATAGAAATAGAGGGTATTGAAAATTTAAAAAATCTTAAACAGCCTGTTATTTTTGTCAGCAATCATTTAAGCAATTCTGATGGACTTATATTAAATAGGGTTCTAAAAAAATATAAACCTTATTTTGTTGCAGGAGTTAAACTCGCCTCAAATCCAGTAAGCAGGATTGGACTTGAAGCAGTTAATATAATACCAATTCATCCTAACACTCCTGATACTGAAGCATTGAGAAAATGTATTGAAAAAATAAAAGAAGGAAAATCTATTCTCATATTTCCAGAGGGAACCCGTTCAAGAACAGGCAAAATGATTAAAGGCAAAAAAGGAGTTGTACTTATTGCAAAAAAAACAGGAGCTAAAATAGTTCCTTTAGGCCTTACAGGGACTGAAAATTTAATGCCTATAAATGATAAGGATATGTCAAGTGAAAAATTTACCCATGCAGATGTTAAAGTTACTATAGGGGAACCATTTTATTTACCTGATAAATCAATAGAAGATGAGAAGGAAAAATATAATGAAAAGTGTTTAAATATAATTATGATGAAAATTTCTAACCTTATTCCTAATGAGTATAGAGGAATATATAGCGATAAAGAATAATTATAAATAAAGAAAATATATTATAGTAAAAAATAGAGGGAATAAGGAAAAAATATAGAATATTATATATATGAATTTGTTAAAATTTATTTTAATTTTGTTTTAGGAGGTAATCATATGGGCAGCAAAGCATTGCATGAGTTTTTAAGCGCAAATCTTGATGAATTAAAGGAAAAGGGGCTTTATAGAAAGCTTCCAGTTGTTACTGGACCAACAGGCCCAAGGTGTATTATAAATGGAAAGGAAGTTATTAATCTTTCTTCTAATAATTATCTTGGACTTGCAAACGATCCAAGATTAGTTGAAGCAGCTATAAAAGCAACAGAAAAATACGGCGCTGGTGCAGGTGCTGTTAGAACTATCGTAGGTACACTCGATATACATGAAGAGCTTGAAGAAAAACTTGCAAAGTTTAAACATTCAGAAGCTGTAATAGTTTTTCAATCAGGTTTTAACTGCAACATGGGAACAGTAAGTGCTCTTATGACTAAAGAAGATGCTATACTTTCAGATGAACTAAATCACGCCAGTATAATCGATGGATGCAGGCTTTCAGGAGCGAAAATAATTAGATATAAACACAGCGATATGGATGATTTAAGAAAAACAATAAAGGAAGCTTACGAAAGCGGACAATATAAAAAACTTATGATTATAACCGATGGAGTATTTTCAATGGATGGCGATATAGCAAAACTTCCTGAGATTGTTGAAATCGCTGAAGAATATGGTGCATTTACATATGTTGATGATGCCCATGCTTCTGGAGTACTTGGAAAAAATGGAAGTGGTTCTGTATCACATTTTAACTTATACGGAAAAGTTGACTGTCAGATAGGAACTCTATCAAAAGCAATTGGAGTTGTTGGAGGGTATGTTGCAGGAACGAAAGAACTTATTGACTGGCTTAAATTAAGAGGAAGACCATTCCTTTTCTCAACTGCTATGACTCCTGGTGCAGCTGGAGCTTGCATTAAAGCTATAGAAATACTATCAGAGAGCAGTGAACTTGTTGATAGGCTTTGGGACAATGCAAGATATTTTAAATCAAAGCTTTCATCTATTGGATATGATATAGGACATAGTGAAACTCCTATAACTCCTGTTATTATTGGAGATGAGGCAAAGGCAATGAAATTCAGCGATGAGTTATTTAATTCAGGAGTATTTGCCCAAGGAATAGCTTTTCCAACGGTTCCAAGGGGTACGGCAAGAGTTAGAAATATTGTAACGGCTGCTCATACAAAAGATATGCTTGATGAAGCAGTTGAAATTTATAAAAAGGTTGGAACAAAAATGGGTATAATATAAATTTTAAGGCAGGATTTACCTGCCTGTTTTTATTGATTTGATTTATATTAAAATTTATAATTTACTTGTAAAATAATTAGAAATGGGTGAACGTATGAATAATAATGAAAAAATAATTAATATACTTGAGAAGGAATACAAAGATGCAAGGTGTGCATTGAACTTTACAACTCCTTTTGAATTGCTTATTGCCACTATGTTATCAGCCCAAACTACAGATTTAACTGTAAATAAAGCTACTGAAATATTGTTTAAAAAGTATAATACTCCAGAAGATTTTAGAAGGCTTGATAATAAAGAATTAGAAAAGTATATTAAAATTTGTGGATTATATAAAACTAAGGCTAAAAACATAATAGAAGCAAGTAAAAAAATAGTAACAGATTACGATGGAAAAGTTCCAAGTACCCTCGAAGAATTAATAAAACTGCCTGGAGTCGGCAGAAAAACTGCTAATGTTGTTTTGTCAAATGCCTTTAATAAAGATGCTATTGCAGTAGATACTCATGTGTATAGAGTTTCAAATAGACTTGGACTTTCAAATTCAAAAGATGTTAATGAGACAGAAGAGCAGCTAATGAAGAATATTCCAAAAGAAAAATGGTCAAATGCTCATCATTGGTTAATATGGCATGGAAGAAAAATATGCAGTGCTAAAAATCCTAAGTGCAGTATATGTCCTTTAAATCATATATGTAAATATTATAATGAAATAAAAGAAAATAACTGAAACATTTATTATATTTATGGAACTATTCTTATTAAAAGCTTGTCTTTATAATTAGATATAAATATATTTTATAATCACTTATATTTACTTCATTATAAAAAATGATATAATTAAAAAGAATGCTATCGCTTGGGAGGGATAATGTGAAAAAAGGCTTTAAAATCATAATACCTTTGCTATTATTAATTATTATATTTATAACCTTTGGAATAATACTTGGTGATACAGCATCAGCGCAGGATATGATATTTGAAGGAATTAGTGTTAATGGTGTAAATGTTGGAGGAATGACAAAAGAAGAAGCAAAAAATATTCTTGAAGAAAAGTTTAATAAGAATTTAAAAAATAAAAAGATATATATTAGTTATGAAAACAATAATTTTACTATTGATTATAAACAGCTGAAAGCACATTATGATGTTGATAAAGCAGTAGATACTGCATTTAATTATGGAAAAGAAGGAAATATGTTTGAAAAGACTATTTTAAGGTATAAGTTGAAAAATAACAATTATGATATTAAGATGCAGTTTATTTCTGATACATCAATAGTAAATAAAGAGATTAAGAAAATATCTCAAAAAATCAACTTTGATCCTGTTAATGCTTCAATTAAATTAACATCTTCTACCTTTAAAGTTACTCCAGATAAAAACGGAAGAAAGGTTAATGAAAAAAAGCTTGAAGAATTAATAATATCTTCAATAAATCCTAATGATTCAAACGAAAATATAAATGTACCAGTAGATATAGTTGAAGCTAAAATTAAGGCTGATATGCTCAATAAAATAGATACTAAAATTTCGAGCTTTACAACTAAATTTAATCTTGGTGATGTAAATAGATCAGGGAATATAAAAGTTGCTGCTTCCTTTGTTGATGGGACAGTTGTAATGCCTGGAGAAATATATTCAATGAATAAAACTTTAGGACCAAGACTTGAATCAAAGGGATATAAGGAAGCACCTGTAATAATTAATGGTACTCATGTACCAGGGCTTGCAGGAGGTATATGTCAGGTTACAACAACGGTTTATAATGCAGCTCTTTATGCTAATTTTCCAATTGTTGAAAGAAGGCCACATCAGCTAAGAGTAGGATATGTGCCTGCTGGAAGGGATGCAACGATTTCAGGTGATTACATCGATATGAAATTTAAAAATACAAATAAATATCCTATATATATTAAAGCTAACGTAAGCGGAGGAAGTATTACTGTAACTATTTATGGAGCAAAGGAAAATCCCGGACAAACAGTAGAAATAACTTCTGAAGTCATTGAAAAAACACCTGCAGATACTGAATATATAAACGATCCAACTTTATTAGCTGGACAAAAAGTAGTAGAAGAAAAGCCTATAGATGGTATGAAATCTATTACTTACAGAAAAGTATACCAGAATGGTAAGCTAATAAAAAGTGAGATTATTTCAAAGGATAATTATAAAGCTGGAAAAGGAAAAGTCAGAGTTGGAACAAAGCCTGTTTCAAACTTGCCTGATGATGCAGCTGCTGAAGTTAATAATTCAACACCATAGGGAGCTATCGATAGTTCCCTTTATTTCTGTATCATATAGGAAAAAAATATATGATATGGTAAAATTAATAAAGGTGATAGTATGAATAAAATTATGATAATAGAAAAAATAATAGAAAATATTGAGAACGTTATTTATGGTAAACGAAGTGCAGTAGAGAAAATAATCATAGCTTTTATTAGCGGAGGACATGTATTAATAGAGGATGTTCCTGGAATTGGCAAAACAGTACTTGTTCATGCATTAGCAAAATCTATAAATTGTGAATTTAAAAGAATACAATTTACACCTGACCTACTACCATCTGATATTACAGGTATATCAGTCTATAATCAGAAGACAGGTGATTTTGAATTTAAGGTTGGACCAATTATGAGTCAAATTATTCTTGCTGATGAAATAAATAGAACATCTCCTAAAACGCAGTCGAGTTTGCTTGAAGTTATGGAAGAACGCCAAATAACAGTTGATGGCAATACTTATAAGATTAAGGAGCCTTTTATTGTTCTTGCTACTCAAAACCCTATTGAATTTGAAGGTACCTTTCCCCTTCCAGAAGCGCAGCTTGACAGGTTTATGATGAAGATAAGGATAGGATATCCTGATGAAGAATATGAACTAGTTATGCTTAAAAGATATAAAGAATATAATCCTCTAAATGGACTGAAACCAGTTGCACAACCTGAAGATATAATTTATTTAAGAGAAGTTGCAAATAAAGTATATGTTGATGAAAAAATAGAAAGGTACATTATATCCCTAATAAAAGCAACACGTGAAAGAGAAGAAATTCTTCTAGGCGCAAGTCCTAGAGCGAGTATTAATCTTCTAAAATGCAGCCAAGGGAGAGCATTGTTATTTAATAGAGAATATGTAACACCAGATGATGTAAAATCTTTAGTTCATTCTGTATTATCCCATCGAATAATATTAAAACCTGAATATAGACTTAAAGGTGTAAAATCTGAAGAGGTTATAGATAAAATAATTTCTTCAGTACCTGTATATGGAGTTGCTAAAAATGTTTAAAGTTAAAAAATCAGCAATTTTATTGCTTTTTATTTTTTTTATAACATCAAGAATAGCAGGAGGAAAGATACCATATTTGATTTTTAATATAATTTTTTTAACTTTTTTATTATCTTTTATTTGGGCAAGTTACATTAAAAGAAAAATAACAGTATTTCAAAAATATGATGATAAGGATTATTATGTTGATGACTATATTGAAATAAAATCAATAATCGATAATGATACCCTATTGCCTACTCCTCAAATTGAAGTAGTTGATAAAACGATAAAAAAATTTTCAAAAGAGGAACCGACTACTTTTATATTTTCACTTATGCCTCTTTGCAGAGAATTTACTTTTGAAAATTTTAAGCTAAAATATAGAGGTATTTATGAATTAGGCCCTTTAGAGATTAAAATAACTGATGTATTTGGAATATTTTCATGGAAATACAAAATTTATTCAAGTGTAAATTTAAAGGTTTATCCAAGAGTAAGGGAAATTAATTTTTTTAGTTTGAATTCTATGCAGTCCTATGGAACTCTGAATACTTTACAAAAAGCTTATGAAGATAATACAAGCATTTCAGATATAAGAAAATATAATGAAGGAGATAACTTTAAAAGAATACACTATAAGGTATCGGCAAAAAAAGGAGAGCTATATATAAAAAATTATGACATGACAGGAAGTGCATCCGCTTTTATTTTTCTTGATTTTAATTCAAACTGCTTTTTGGGGGAAAATTCAAAAGAACTGGAGGAAAGAGCAGTAGAATCAGCAGCCTCTATAGCAGCTTATTTGCTAAAAAAAGCTGTATCTTTAAACTTGTATGTAAATTCTTCAAATGTTTATTATACCTCTATAAGAGACACAAAAGATATTAAGAGCCTTCTTGATATATTATGCGAAATTAAGCCTGCTGGGAAATCCGAAATTAGAGATTTAATAGAAAAAAGAATAAAATTTATTAAAAAAGGTTCAACTCTAATAATAATAACGGGAAATATTACTATTAAAGATGTAGAGACTTATTGTTATATTAAAGAAAGTGGATATGATTTTATAATAATTTATGTAAGTGATTTTATAATTGAAAGAGATTTAAAAGAAAGAATATTAACTAATGGTATAATTATGTATAAAATCAGTTCAAACTCTGATATTAAAGAGGCGCTGGAGAAAGTATGAAAAAAAAAATAACTTTTTCGGAATTTATAGTATATTTAATAATCATAACGGGCATTACCTTTTGTATAGTTGATGCAACTTTTATGGTTGCCTCTATAAAATATAATATATATTTAGTTCTTATTTTAATTTTTTTATCATTGCTATACTATTATTTTTTGTATACAGTAAAATATTCTTTTCTAAGTATATTCTTATTTTTTATTATTCCAAGACCGCTTTATTTATTAAATACGATTTATAAGTTAGTATATGAATCAAAAGATTTTATTTATAGTTTAATTGAAAATCAGTATATTATAGAAGGATATGCTGGTTATTTTCAAAGTGTAATATATTTTGTGCTGCCTATATTTGTATTATTTATTTTTTATGTTGTTGTTATAAAAAAATGGACAATGATTATGTTTATATTAGGAGGGAGCATTTTTATAACATACTATTTTATAAGTCCTGTTGATATAGTAAGTAAAAGCAGCCTTTTTATTTTATTATGTTTAGTACTGATTTCATATAATGAATATATTAAATCAAAATATAGATGGATTGATTTAAAAGTTAATATCAAGCCCAATCATTATTTCAAAATATTCATTATTGTGGCAGTAATAATGTTTTTAGTGAATTTTATTGTAAAATTATTACCAAATGGCGCTGATGCTCACTCTGTAGAATGGTTTGAAATGAATATTTTTGAGAAATTTAATAATATAAGAAATGAAATAGGTATAAATTCTACAAGTAATATTACAAAAAAAAGATTTGTATTTTCTCAAACAGGTTTTCAACAGAATCCTAAAAAGCTTGGAGGGCCTATTAAAATAGATAATACTTTAGCAATGAAAATTTATTTGGAAAGTGATAAAAATGAAATACATCTTAGAGGAACTGTTAAAGATTATTATAATGGATACATGTGGAATAAAACGAACTCTGTATTTAAAAAATATACATCTCCAATGAATGAAGGAACAAAGAAAAAAATAGATATATATCCAATAAAAACTATAACAACAACAGCCTTTAATTTATTAAATTCAAAGTATGTAAATAATAAATGGAATTACTTTTATATTGACTCTGATGGTGAAATATATAATCCTAAAGCTGTAAATAATGGAGAGGTATATACAGTATATTTTGATGAATTTGAAAATATTCAAGCAGCACCTGACAGTATAAATTATCCTAATAGCTATGATAAAGCATTAGAAAAATATCTAATGCTTCCTGATAATATCCCAAAGAGAGTTTATGAACTTGCCTATGAAAAAACAAAAGAGTATTCTTCACCATTTTATAAAGCAATAGCACTAAATAATTTTTTAAAAGAAAACTACTCCTATGATATAAATGTATCTTATATTCCACCCAAAAGAGATTTTGTTGATTATTTTTTATTTGATGAAAAAAAAGGATACTGCACTTATTTTGCATCTGCTTTAGCTGTTATGTGCAGAATTGTAAATATACCAACAAGATATATTGAAGGATTTGATGTAACAGCCAAAAATGGATTTAATGGATATACAGATGTTTTAAACTCTAATGCCCATGCATGGGTTGAGATATATTTTGACAAAATAGGCTGGGTTACTTTTGATCCTACACCGGGACATACATCTGTGGAGGAACTTATAGAAAAAAACGATGTAATAAAGAAAAATACTCAAGAAAATTTAGAACGGGAAAAAACAAAAAATAATGAAACAAATATTATAAATAATAAAATAAGAAATGAGATTGAAAAAGAAACAGAAAGTGATTCGAAAAAAAATAAAAGAAATTATTACATATTTTCAACTATATTAAATTTTGCTTTTTTGATTTCAGTTGCTTTGTATATTAAAAAAAATAATATATACAAAACAGAAAAAAAGCAAATAATAGACTTATCAATGCAAATAATTAAATTCGGGAAATATGTAGGTGTTAATTATAATACAGGAGAAACCTTCCGAGAATACAGTCAAAGGTTTGGAAACAGAATAAATATTAGTATGGAGGAATATGTAAACTTATATGAAAAATTGATATATGGGAATAATGTTTTATCAGATGATGATTTGATTTTACTAATTACATTGTTTAAAAGTATAAAAAAATGTGTTAAAAATAATGTTGGTATTATTAGATTTTATATAAAAGATTATTTAAACATGTATATGCCTTTAAGAAAATAAAATATAAAATTGAGCCTTATGGAGGGCTTAGTATGAATATAAATTTTGGATATGTTGCTATATCTATGAAATTAGATAACGTTTCACCAAATAAAACTGTAACGCTTAAAAATTTAAAAAAAATAGATAGAATCTATTGGGAAAATAAGCTTCAGCTAATTGCAAAACAAAATTTAGAAAATACATTAAAGATATTAAAATATAATAATGCCTATGACATTAAATTGTATAGATTTACATCAAAGCTTGTACCCTTTGCTACCCATGAAGAATTTAAAGACTATGACTGGAAAACAGCTTTGAAAAAAGAATTTGAGTTGATTGGAAATTTCGTAAATGAAAAAAGTATGAGAGTGGGAACACATCCTGATCATTTTACATTGCTAAATAGTCCTAGAAAAGAGGTTATAGAGGCATCAATAAAAGATTTAAATTATCATAACAGCATGTTTGAATTGATGGGTTTAGGTTGTGAACATAAAATGATAATACATGTGGGAGGTATGTATAAAAATAAGGAAGATTCTATTAAAAGATTTTATGAGGGATTCAGCTTGCTCGATGATAAAGTCAGAAAAAGAATTGCCCTTGAGAATGATGATAAACTTTTTAATGCTGAAGATGTTTTAAAAATTTGCAATGACTTAAAATTACCTATGGTTTTAGATATCCATCATGATTTTTGCAATCCTTCACCTTTGAGAATTAAAAGTTTAATAAAAGATATTTTTGATACATGGAAGAATGAAAAATTTCCTCCTAAAATTCATATATCAAGTCCTAAAGATGAAAAAAATATAAGAAGTCATAATGATTACGTAAATTGTAATGATTTTATTGATTTCATTAAAGAAATTAAATGCTTTGATTTTGACTTTGATGTCATGGTTGAAGCTAAAATGAAAGACAAAGCGCTTTTTAAGTTGATAGATGAACTGTTAGTATATGATTTTATACAAAAAAAATCTGATGGAAGTATATGGGTTAATACTAAAATATTATAGACAATTAAAAAAAATAATGTTAAAATATTTTTGTACCTGCGGGTGTGGCGGAACTGGCAGACGCACTAGATTCAGGTTCTAGCGGGAAACCGTGGGGGTTCAAATCCCTTCACCCGCACCAATTAAGGGTTTAAGCTCTATTGAGTTTAAACCCTGTTTTTCTATTTTTATTAAGGGGGAATCCCTCATGTATTTGTATATAATAAATTATAATTTTAATGAAGAGCAGCTGTGTAAAATGGAAATGAAATATTTGTTTGATTTTGTTCCTGATAACAAATATTTTTTAAGCTGCGTAGATGTTGATGTAAATAGAAGTCCCTTTATAAAAGCAAAGGTAAAAATCGTTGCAGAGGCAGATACATTAGAGAAACTTAAAAATATTATCATTAAATATAAAATTTCATACGATAATTTTAAAATTAAGTATATTGAACTTGAGGGGGAAATGAGCCTTTCATTAAAACATAAGGTTGAAGATGTAATAGGAAATGCTGTTATAGGTGAAGCAAAAATTCATAATCCGGATATAATTCTAAGCGTTATTAATTATAAAAACATATGGATTATAGGCGAATATAAAAAGAACATTGGACTTTGGGATATTCATAATAAAAAACCCTGTTATTATTGTAACGCTCTTCCAACAAGGATTTCAAGAGCTGTTGTAAATATAGCTGCTAAAAATAATAAAAATATAAGATTAGTTGATCCCTGCTGCGGTATTGGTACAGTTGTAATTGAAGCTTTGTCTATGGGATTTGATATTGAAGGCTATGATATAAATCCTAAAGTAATAGAAGGAGCAAAGAGAAATATTAGATTTTTTGAATATCCTGATGTTGTAAAAGTATCTGATATTAAAGATATAAAAAACAAATATGATGTTTCAATAATTGATATTCCCTATGGGATTTTATCTATAACTACAAAAATTAAACAAATAGAGATATTAAAAAACGCGAGACGTATATCTGACAAAATGATACTCATAAGTTCAAATCCTATGGATAATGAATTGAAAGAATGCAATTTCAGCGTTATTGACAGGTGCCAGATATTAAAAAGAGATTTTATTAGGTATGTTTCTGTATGTATATAAAAAATGGATGCTTTGCATCCATTTTTTATGATACTTGAGACCTTATTTTTAATATTGCATTTTTAAACTGTGGAATTAAGGATATTACAAAACAGATTCCAACTTCTGTTCCAACTATAGTTCCATTAACAATAACAGAATATAAAATTGGACTCATGCCTTGTGGAGCATAGCTTGCAAAGAAAAACACTCCAGATAAGAAGTGAAAAAACATTCTTCCAAATCCACCTGCAATAACTCCAAGGCTGAAGCTTTTTTTAAAGTAACCTGCAAGTCCTAAAGCGCCGAAGGCTAAAGGATAGTCGAGAAGAACCTGAACATAGTGAACTATAAAAGGATCCTGAATGAGCTGAAGTATACCATAAACCATTCCAGCAAGTATTCCCTCTGCAGGACCATACATATATGCAAACAGCATTAAAGGCAGCATGCTCCCAGGAGTTATTGAGCCTCCCTGAGGCCAATGATAGAATCTTATATAGGATAATATAAAAGATGCAGCTATGCAAAGACTTGCGTGGGTCAATTTTTTTGTAGAAAAGTTTTCTTTTTTAAGAGCTTTTCTTATTAGAAATGAAGCTGCAATAAGGGCTATAATAAAAGCCCAGGATTGAATTTTGACTTTTGAAAAATCAGAAAAAATGTTTGTAATAGATGACATAAAAAATCCTCCCTTTACACCGTAAAACAGGAGGAGAACTATAATGCTTCCCTTCGCTGGAATTACCCAGTTCAGGTTCAGAGGGTCGAAGGTTTGACCTTCCTCTCAGCTTAAAGCTCCCCTAGCAAACGGCTGTTTTTTATTTTTCATATTTATAATAAACAAAATAAGAAAAAAATGCAATATATTTTAAATACTAAATTTGTATATTTTATTTATTATATGATATTATATTAATGTTTAAACTATAGGATATAATTGGAGGATAAAGATGAAATATAAAATGATTGCAATTGATATGGACGGAACACTTTTGAATGATAATAAGGAAGTTTCACAAAATAATAAATCAGCAATAAAAAGAGCTTCTGAACTTGGGGTTAAAATCGTAGTCTGCACAGGGAGAATATTTACCTCTGCAAGGTTTTATGCATCTTTAATTGAAACCCCAGCTCCAATAGTTGCATCAAATGGAGCTTATATTAGGGAGAAGGATGAAAATAGAATAATATATAAAAAAGCAATCGATAAAGATTTATTATATAAACTTGTAGATATAATTCAAAGCTTTGGTATATATCCTCATCTATATACTACTGAAAAGATTTATACTAAAAAACTTATAAATTTTTCTTCGAATTATGATAAGTGGAACAGAATGGTTCCAGAGAATGAAAGAGTAAAAATAGTAATAGTTAAAGATTTTAAGGAAACTATAGAAAATGAAGAAATATTAAAAGTAGCTCTTGCAACTGATGATATAGAGAAATTGAATATTTTAAGACAAAAAATCTGCAATGAATTTAGTTTATCAATTGTATCTTCATATTATAACAATTTAGAAATTATGACAGAAGGGGTTTCTAAGGGTAATGCAGTTAAAATTTTAGCTGAAAATTTTAAAATAAACCGCGACGAAGTTATATGTATAGGAGATAATGAAAATGATATAAGCATGATTGAATATGCAGGGTTGGGTGTTGCAATGGGAAATGCAACAGAAAGTTTAAAAAGTGTTTCAGATTATGTAACTGATACTAATGAAAGAGATGGAGTTGCAAAGGTTATAAATAAATTTATAATTGAATGCTAAAAATATAAGATTTATTTTTAAACCATAGAACTTTTGGGAATTACTAATTTATAACATCCAAAAGTCTATGGTTTTATATATTTAATAAATTTTTAATTAAGATAATATTATTAATCATTATAAAAAATGTAGAGAGAGACTTTATGTAAAGTATTCTATTGTTGAATTTGGAAAATAATCAATAATTAAATTTGAAATATAGTCCTTCAATTTATTTGAAATATCTTTAGTGTATACAAATTTATAAACACCATAGGGCCCCCATTTTTTAATTCTCGATTCTTCATTCATATCGAGTTTTGTGTTTGGAAATCTATCAACAATGACATTCTTAGCTCTTGTAGTAAATCTATATTGTATAAGTTCAAAGGAAAGATTTTCATTATTAGGATTAGGAATATTATTTTTCAGCATTTCAAACAGCTTTCTATATTCTTCAGTCCAACCATCATAATGCATTATTGGAGCAATTATAAAGCCCAATGGATATCCTGATTTATATATTAATGAGGCAGCTTTTATTCTTTCTTCTATTTTGTCAGTATTATGTTCAAAACTTTTTATAACATATTCCGAATTTATACTGAAACGAACTTTTGTATGGTTGTTATGATTAATATTTAGAAGGTTATCAATATTTGAATATTTAGTAACAAGTCTTAACCTCCCAAATTCCTTATTTGAAAAAAATTCAATAGTTTTTTTTACTGAGCCTGTAAGATGCTCTACTGCTATAGGGTCGCTTGAGCTTGAAATTTCAAAGGTTGTAATATTGGGGATTGATGCAGCTATATATTTATCGATATTATCAAAAATTTCCTCAAT
Source organism: Caloramator quimbayensis (assembly GCF_900167605.1). Lineage (GTDB taxonomy): Bacteria > Bacillota > Clostridia > Clostridiales > Caloramatoraceae > Caloramator_B > Caloramator_B quimbayensis. The sequence continues at coordinate 15,507 of NZ_FUYH01000014.1, forward strand.
ATTAACGTATACTCTTATAAAAGGTTTAAAACTTTGGTTTGTTTGAAGATAACAGTATTCACAGCTTCCGGGACATCCTGTAACAAGAGAGAATTGATAATCTGCTGATGGTTTGCAGCATTCAAGCTTCATACTTTTTTTTATTCCAACTATTAAACTTCTTTTACTAAAAGAATAAAACTCTTTTGAAGATTTTTCATAATTATTTATTTTTTTAAACTCTTTAAAACTAAAAATTGGTATTTTCAGAGATTCAAATTTTTTTATTAGTTCCTTCCCAAGAGCATAGTTTTCAGCTTCAGATTCTATAAAGACATAATCAGGATAAAAGTTCATAAAAAGCACCCCTAATATTACATATATATATATTATAATGTCAAAAAAACATAAAAAATATGTTATATACTTTTGAAGTCGAAAAATGACATGACTGGTCGGTATAAAAATATTTGAAATTCAAATAAAATAGGAGTAAAATAATAAGTGTGGTAAATAGTAATAAATACCACATAATAAATAATATAAATATATTAGAAAAAAATATAAAAAAAGGGGGCATATGTTATGAACCTTGCTAAAACAAGAATTGGTGAAGCTGCCATAAAGGAAGTAGTTAAGTACATGCTAAAGGATCCTGAAAATAATATACCAAAGCTCATTAACTGGGCTGATAAAATCTGCATAAGAGAACAGGATAAAAAATATGTAAAATCAGTAAAGAAATATTTGGATGATAAGGATAGCAATTGGTATAAATATACTTATAAACTTCTTACTGAAATTCATCCAAATGTTAAAGAAAAAATAGGTATTAACTATTTCTTAAATGCATCATTCTTTGGGATACCTGTTCAGCTTGAAAATGAAAAGAAATATAACTGCAATGTTCCGTGGGCTATTTTGATTGACCCAACATCTGCTTGTAATTTAAAATGCAAAGGCTGCTGGGCAGGGGAATACAGCACATGGAATTTAACTTTTGAAGATTTAGACAAAATTATTAGACAGGGAAAAGAGCTTGGGACTTATATGTATATTTTTTCAGGAGGAGAACCTCTAATAAGGAAAAAAGATATCATAAAGCTTTGTGAAAAACATGATGACTGCGCTTTTCTTGCTTTTACTAACGGAACTCTTGTAGATGAAGAATTTGCAAAGGAATTACAAAGGGTTGGGAATTTCTCTCTTGCTTTTAGTGTAGAAGGTTTTGAAAAGGAAACTGACTTTAGAAGAGGAGAGGGAACTTTTAACGCTGTAATGAGGGCTATGGATATTTTAAAAGAAGCAGGAATTATATTTGGCTTCTCAACCTGCTATCATAGATATAATACTGAGGCTGTTGCTTCAAAGGAATATATTGATTTAATGATTGAAAAGGGATGCAGGTTTGGATGGTATTTTACTTATGTTCCAGTTGGAAGAGACAGCGACACAGATTTTATGGCAACACCTGAGCAAAGAGCATATATGTATAGAAGAATAAATGAGATAAGAGCAACAGAACCAATATTCGTTATGGACTTTTGGAATGATGGAGAATTTTCTAATGGCTGCATAGCTGGTGGAAAGAGATATTTCCATATAAATGCAAATGGAGATTGTGAACCCTGCGCATTTATTCATTATTCAAATATGAACATTAAAGAACACTCATTAATTGAAGTTTTGCAGTCACCTTTGTTTATGGCATATAGAAGAAACATGCCATTTAATAAGAACCATCTAAGACCATGCCCACTCCTTGACAATCCTCAGATGATAAAGAAAATGGTTCATGAATCAGATGCATATTCAACTCAGGTTTTAGATGATGAAACAGTTGATGAATTAGCAGCAAAAATTGAGCCTAAAGCAGAAGAATGGGCAAAAGTATCTGAAGAAATATGGGATGAAAAACTTAAGAAGGTGCAAAACTTTTAAAAATCCTCCTCATAATGGAGGATTTTTTTTATAACAAAATAGATTTTATTAATATTTTTATATAAAATAATAGTTGATATAATTAGATATAAAAGATATCAAAAAAACAGGAGGTGGGATTATGAATTTAAACATAGTACTATATCAGCCTGAAATACCGCAAAATACAGGCAATATAGGCAGAACCTGTGTGCTTACAAATTCAAAGCTTCATCTTATAAAACCATTAGGCTTTACAATTGATGATAAGCAGCTTAAAAGAGCAGGTCTTGATTATTGGCCAAAGCTTCAGGTCGTATATTATGAAAACTTTGAAGAGTTTTTTGATAAAAACAAGAATAATAGAATATTTCTATCAACTACAAAAGCAGAAAAAATATATAGTGAAGTCAAATATGAACAGGGCGATTTTATTATGTTTGGCAGAGAATCCTCAGGAATTCCTCAATATATTAGAGATTTATTAAAAGATACTATGATAAGGGTGCCTATGATAGAAGACAGCGAAAGATCTTTAAATTTATCTAATACAGTATCTATAGTAGTTTACGAGGCATTAAAACAGATGGGTTTTCCTAATATGAAATAATAAAGGTGGTTAAAATGAAGAGAATATTTGTGGTTACTGATAGCACAGCGGATCTTCCTAAAGATTATATTGAAAAAAAGAATATAATAGTTGCACCATTAACTGTTATTTATAATGGTATTAGTTACAGAGATAGAATAGATATAGATAATAATAAATTGTTTTCATTTTTAAAAGAAGGAAAAGAATTGCCTAAAACATCTCAAGTAAACCCTCAGAGTTTCTATGAGATTTATTCTAATCTTTTAAAAGAGGATTGTTATATAATATCTATTCATATTTCATCAGGTCTTAGCGGGACATATCAATCTGCTCTTATTGCAAAACAGATGATAGGTTCAGATAATGTTTATGTTGTTGATTCAAGAAGTGTAAGTTTTGGAACCGGACTTTTAGTTATGGAAGCTCAAAGTATGATTGAAAAAGGAATAGAGATAACAGAAATATATGAAAGATTAATAGAGCTTTCAAGTAGAGTTAGAGTAGCTTTTATTCTCGACACCCTCGAGTATATTAAAAAAGGAGGAAGAATATCATCTGCTAAGGCAACTATAGGTACACTTCTTAATATTAAGCCTATAATACATTCGAAGGATGGAAAATTACTGATTTGGGAAAAGGCGAGAGGAGTTAAAAAGGGAATAGAACTGCTATTAAAGTATATATCAGAGAATAATTTAGATAAAGACTACAATCTTGCAGTTGGAAGCATAGGATTTGAAAAAGAAGCTTCTGATTTTTTAAATAGAGTTAAAGAGTTAACTCAAAAAGATATAGTGATTCCGGATGTTGGAACAGTAATTGCCACATATTCAGGGCCGAATGTTATTGGAGTATATTTTTTTGAAAAATAATTTAAATAGAATAATGATGAAATAGTAAAAAATAGTTAAAAAAATAACTAATAAAATGGAATAATCAAGAAAGATAGAGCAAAAAAGAAAAATAATTTGCAAAAAACGGAATTGAATTTATTTTAACAATAATTTATAATAAGAATATAGAAGATATCAATACAAAATAATATGTTCTGGATGAAGCAAATATGAGAGACCCTAAAGGGCGCCGAAGGGGTAAATTAAATTTACCGGATTTAATGATACTCTCAGGCAAAAGTATTATTTGCTGACAGACCTCTGGAAAAGCAGAGAATGTAATGGTGTAAGCTGTTACATTCTTTTTTGTTTTAATAAAATACAAGGTGTGATAGCGTTGAAAGAAAAGGGAATAATAATAACAAATAACGAATATGTTCGAAATATTCTGATTAATAAAACGAAATTGATTTTTATTGAGGGAACGCTTATGGATGTTTTAATAAAAGTTAGAGATTACATACATTATGGCCATAAGCTGTTAACCCATCCATTAATGGGAAGTGTAAAACCAAATGAAACTCCCTATAAAACTGTTATTATTTCTGAAAATAAATATGATAATGTTGATATTCAATCTTTAATGTATATTGAAAACAGCATAGAAGTTTCAAAAAATTTAATTGAAAGCAGACAGCCTAAAAATTGGCCTGAGAATGTATTAAAGGATTTTGCACTTATTGATTATGATTTAATAAATAATGCAATAAATAATTAAAGTTAGGGGTGAATTATATGTCAAGTATTTATGACATAATAATAATTGGAGGTGGACCTGCTGGATTATCTGCTGGATTATATGGTTCAAGATCAAAACTAAGCGTTTTAGTTATTGAAAAGGGAAAGTTTGGAGGACAAGCAACGACTACAGCAGAACTTGAAAACTATCCTGGCTCTATTGAAAATTGTACAGGTCCTGCATTAACAGAAAGAATGAAAAAACAGGCTGAAGAATTTGGGACAGAATTTATTAAGGATGAAGTAATATCAGTAGATTTTTCAAATGACATAAAAAAAGTGCATTGTAAAAATGGAGAATATAGTGCAAAGACAATAATAATAGCAACAGGAGCAGAACCAAGGCTTGGAGGATTTGAAAGAGAACTTGAACTGAGAGGAAGAGGAGTTTCATATTGTGCTACCTGCGATGCGGACTTTTTTGAAGGACTCGATGTTGCTGTAATAGGAGGAGGAGATTCTGCAATTACTGAAGCATTGTATCTTACAAAGTTTGCAGAAAGCGTTACTGTTATACATAGAAGAGATTCTTTAAGAGCTGCAAAATCCTTGCAGGAGAAGGCTTTTAATAATCCGAAAATTAATTTTGTTTGGAATAGTGTTGTTATTGCGGCAAATGGAGACGAAATTCTTGAAAGTTTAACAGTAAAGAATGTTGCAACTGGAGAAATAAGCGAAATATCAGTAAATGGAGTGTTTGTTTTTGTAGGATTAAATCCAATTACTTCTGCATTTAAAGGACATATCAATTTAAGCGAAGGCGGATATATTCCTACAGATGATAATATGAAAACAAATGTTGAAGGAGTATTCGCTGCTGGAGATGTAAGGGTAAAATCCTTAAGACAGGTAATCACTGCCGCTGCTGATGGTGCAATAGCTGCAGTTGCGGCAGAGGAATATATTAATGAAAAGTTTAATAAATAGGAGGTTTTTATATGATTGAAGTAAACAAAGATAATTTTGAGGCTGAAGTATTAAATTACACAGAAAAGCCAGTTTTTGTCGACTATTGGGGAGATAAATGTGAAACATGCAAACAGCTTATGCCAGATGTTCACAAGCTTGAAGAAAAATATGGAGATAAAATTAAATTCTGCAGCCTAAACACTAGCCAAAACAGAAGACTTGCAATAGCACAGAAGGTTTTAGGACTTCCAACTATGATTGTTTATGTTAATGGTGAAAAGGCTGAGGTTTTAACTCCGGATAAAATATCTTCAGCAGCTGATATTGAAGAGATGCTAAAGAAATTTTAAGGAATATAAAGGTTATCCTTTATATAAATAAATCGGGAGGTGAAGGCTTTGCGCCTTGAATTAGGAAAAATTTTTATCAAAGATGTACAATTCGGTTCAAAAACAGAAGTTAAAGATGGCATCCTTTATGTAAACAAAGAAGAATTATTAAAGGAAGTAGGAGGAGATGAGAGACTAAAATCAATCGATGTCGACATCGTTCATCCAGGAGAAAAGGTAAGAATAATACCTGTAAAGGATGTAATCGAGCCAAGAGTTAAAGCTGAGGGGAATGGAGGAATATTCCCAGGATTTATTTCAAAGGTTGATACAGTAGGCTCTGGAAGAACCCATGTATTAAAGGGAGCAGCAGTTGTAACAACAGGTAAAATCGTAGGATTCCAGGAAGGAATCATCGATATGTCTGGAGAGGGTGCAAAATATACTCCTTTTTCAAAAACTCACAACATAGTATTTATCTGTGAACCTGTAGATAATCTAATGCAGCATGAACATGAACAGGCTGTAAGAATGGTTGGACTTAAAGCAGCATCATACTTAGGAAAGGCAGGAAAAAATGTAGAACCAGACGAGGTAAAGGTTTATGAAACAAAACCTCTTCTTGAACAAGTAAAAGAATACCCTAATCTTCCAAAGGTAGTATATGTTTATATGCTTCAAAGTCAGGGACTTCTTCATGATACCTATGTTTATGGAGTTGATGCTAAAAAAATTATTCCTACTTTTATATATCCAACAGAGGTATTTGATGGAGCAATAGTCAGCGGAAACTGTGTATCAGCGTGCGACAAAAATCCAACATACGTTCACATGAATCATCCAATAATAGAAGACTTATACGAGAGACATGGAAAAGATTATAACTTTATTGGATGTGTAATAACAAATGAGAATGTTTACCTCGCTGATAAAGAAAGATCTTCTAACTATACTGCAAAGCTTGTTGAGTTTTTAGGAGCTGATGCAGCTATCATTTCAGAAGAAGGTTTTGGGAACCCTGATGCTGACCTCGTTATGAATTGTTATAAAATAGAAGAAAAGGGTATTAAGACTGTGCTTGTAACAGATGAATATGCTGGACGTGATGGTTCATCTCAGTCACTTGCTGATTCAACTCCAAAGGGTAATGCAGTCGTTACAGCAGGTAATGCTAACGAAGTTATTGTATTGCCTCCGATGGATAAGGTTATAGGACATGTAGAAGCTGCAGATATTATTGCTGGAGGATTTGCAGGTTCATTAAGACCCGATGGATCAATTGAGGCCGAAATACAGGTTATAACTGGTGCAACAAGTGAAGTAGGCTTTGGTTATCTTTCAGCAAAATCTTATTAATAAAGGGAGGTAAAAAAATGATTTTAAAGGATAGAAAAGTAATTGCGATAGGAGATAGAGATGGTATACCAGGCCCTGCAATTGAAGAATGTGCTAAAAGTGCAGGAGCTGATGTAGTATTTGCTTCAACAGAATGTTTCGTTTGAACAGCCGCAGGAGCAATGGATCTGGAGATCCAACAAAGAGTTAAAGATTTAACAGAAAAATTTGGTGCTGAAAACGTTGTAGTACTTCTTGGAGGTTCAGAGGCTGAGACTGCCGGCCTTTCAGCAGAAACCGTAACTGCAGGAGACCCAACCTATGCTGGCCCCCTTGCAGGAATATCCTTAGGACTCAGGGTTTACCATGTGCTTGAAGAAGAGATTAAAAATGAATGCGATGCTGCTGTTTTTGATGAACAGTGCGGCATGATGGAAATGGTTCTTGATGTTGAAGCAATTTCAAATGAAGTTAAATCAATAAGAGAACAATATACCCAGTTTAAGGATTAATCTTGGGGGAGGGATAAAATAGATGATACGTGTTGTACATTATATAAATCAATTCTTTGCTCAAATAGGTGGAGAAGAAAAAGCTAATATTCCACCAGAGGTTAGAGATGGCATCCTAGGGCCAGGTATGGCTTTTAAAGCAGCTTTTAAAGGAGAGGCTGAAATTGTTGCAACTGTAATCTGCGGAGATTCATATTTTGCAGAAAACCAAAGCGCTGTATCACAGATACTAGAAATGATTAAAAAATATAATCCCGATTTATTTATTGCAGGTCCTGCCTTTAATGCAGGAAGATATGGTACTGCCTGCGGAACTATTGCAAAGGCAGTAAAGGATAATCTTAATATACCTGTTGTAACAGGTATGTATGTTGAAAACCCAGGTGTTGATTTGTTTAAAAAGGATATATATATAATATCTACAAAGGATAATGCAGCAGGTATGAGAGATGCTGTACCTAAAATGGCTGCATTAGGATTAAAGTTAGCAAAGGGAGAAGCAATTGGAGCTCCTGATGCAGAAGGGTATATCCCAAGAGGAATAAGAAAAAATTATTTTGCTGAAGTTAGAGGTTCAAAGAGAGCAGTTGATATGCTCGTTAAGAAAATAAAAGGAGAACAGTTTGAAAGCGAGTTTGTAATGCCTTTGTTTGATAAAGTTGCTCCTAATCCTCCTGTTTTAGATATTACAAAGGCTAAAATAGCTCTTGTAACATCAGGCGGAATTGTTCCAAAGGGAAATCCAGATAAAATTGAGTCCTCAAGTGCTTCTAAATTTGGAGAATACAGCATAGAGGGTGTATACGACCTTACTGAAGAAACCTTTGAAACAGCTCATGGAGGATATGATCCTGTTTATGCAAATAAGGATGCTGACAGAGTACTTCCTGTTGATGTATTAAGGGAACTTGAAAAAGAAGGCATAATTGGAAAACTTCATGAAAAGTATTACTCCACAGTTGGAAATGGTACTGCAGTTAAAAGTGCTGCAAAATTTGGAGCAGAAATAGCAAAGAGACTTATAGCTGATGGAGTTGAGGCAGTAGTACTAACTTCTACTTGAGGAACATGTACACGTTGCGGTGCAACGATGGTTAAAGAAATTGAAAGAGCAGGACTTCCAGTTGTTCATATGTGTACAATAGTTCCAATATCAAAGACAGTAGGGGCGAATAGGATAGTACCAACTGTTGCTATTCCACATCCTCTTGGTAACCCAAATCTTTCAAAGGAAGATGAAAAGGCTTTAAGAAGAAAACTTGTTGAAAAAGCACTAAAAGCTCTTCAAACTCCAATAGAAGATCAAACTGTATTTGAAGACTAATTTTATAGCTGGGGTCAGAGCCGAAGCATCAAAAGGGATAAAATTCCGAATCTGATATCCGGCAAAACCCCAGCTTTTAATTTAAAAATTATGGAGGTGTTTTGATGTTTCCAGTTATTAAAGGAGCAAGCTATATATTAGTTAATACTCCAGATATGGTAATTCATAATGGAACAACCCAAACATTAGAGAGAGAAACAAATCCGGATTCAGAATATTTAAAAAAAGTGTCTCAGCATTTGAGAAGTTTTGAAGATGTTGTTTCTTACCCTGTCAATCAAACCTACATAGGTAATTTTGACCCAGAAGAGCTTAGTAAAATGCAAAGGCCTTGGTATGAAAAGAAAATTGAGAATGCCTCAAGGTATGGTAAATTTGGAGAAATTATGCCTGAGGATGAGTTCTATGGATTAATGAAAATAAGCGATGTATTCGATCTTGTTGTGCTTGAAAAGGCATTTACTGAAGAAGTTAAAGAAAAGTTTGAACATCACAAACTTCTAAAGGTATATGCATCAAAACTTAAAGATGGCTCGGAAATAGAGGAAATAGAAAAACTTATTGAAAATGTTGGCGCAGAAGGACTTTACATAAATAATAAATTGGTTGGATGCGTTAAAAGGGCACACGAATTTGATAAGAATCTAACTGCCCATGTTATAACAGAAAACCTTGCAGTTAAGGCATCAGGGGTTCTTGCAATATTAAATCTTATAGATAAGTTTGGAATTGATGCTAATGAAATCGATTATATAATTGAGTGTTCAGAAGAAGCCTGCGGTGATATGAATCAACGAGGAGGCGGCAATTTTGCAAAGGCTATAGGAGAAATAGCAGGTCTTAAAAATGCAACAGGCTGTGATGTAAGAGGATTTTGTGCAGGACCAACCCATGCACTGCTTAATGCTGCAGGGCTAATTCAATCAGGAGTATTTAAAAATATAATAGTTGTAGGCGGTGGAGCTACTGCAAAGCTTGGAATGAATGGAAGAGATCATGTTAAAAAGGGTATTCCTATACTTGAAGATGTTCTGGGCGGGTTTGCAGTTCTTGTATCAGAGAACGATGGTGTAAGTCCTGTTATAAGAACTGATTCAGTAGGAAAACATTCAATAGGTGCCGGGGCTTCTCCTCAGGCTGTTATTGAAGCTATAGTAGCAGCACCACTTGAAAAGACTGGTCTTAGCTTTACTGATATAGATTTATATGCTCCAGAAATGCAAAACCCTGAAATTACTGAACCCGCTGGTGCAGGAGATGTACCTATACAAAATTATAAGATGATTGGTGCTCTTGCAGTTAAAAAAGGCCAGATTGAAAGAACGCATCTTCCTGAATTTGTTAAAAATCATGGTTTTGTTGGATATGCACCTACGCAGGGACATGTACCTTCTGGAGTACCTATAATAGGACATGGAATGGAAAAAATAAAAGAAGGAAAAATTAATAGATTTATGATAGTTGGTAAAGGAAGTCTATTCCTTGCGAGGATGACTAATCTTTTTGATGGTATATCTTTTATTGTAGAAAAGAATTCAGGAAAAGAAGATGAAGGTACAGTATCAAAGGAAGAAGTAAAAAGTATGGTGGCAGAGGCTATGAAGGAATTTGCTTCTTACCTACTTTCAAAGTAAGAGGTGATACTATGTCTAAAGAAAATGTAAAAAAAATAATTGGTGAAGTATTTAATGAAATAGCCGATGCAATACAAAGTGGAGAATTTGGTAAAAAAGTAAAGATAGGATTAACAACTCTTGGAAGCGAACATGGGATGGATGAACTTATAAAAGCTGCAGAATTAGCATCAAGAAAATATAAAGATTTTGAAGTTGTATTAATAGGACCAAAGGTTAGTACTAATCTTAAAACATATGAAGCAAATTCTGATGAAGAAGGTCATAAATTAATGGAAGAGCTTCTCGATAGTGGAGAAATTCAAGGCTGCGTAACACAGCATTACAATTTCCCAATTGGAGTTTCAACAGTTGGGAGAGTAATTACTCCGGGCAGAGGAAAGGAAATGATTATATCTACAACAACAGGTACCTCATCGACAAATAGAGTTGAAGGTATGGTTAAAAATGCGATTTACGGCATAATAGCTGCAAAAGCATGTGGAATAGAAAATCCTTCTATTGGCATTTTAAATGTTGATGGAGCAAGACAAGTTGAAAGAATATTAAAAAATATAAATGATAAAGGATATAAAATAAACTTTTCTGAGTCTATCAGAGCTGATGGAGGCTGCGTTATGAGAGGGAATGACCTTCTATCAGGCACTCCTGATGTTATGGTTACAGACACTTTAACAGGAAATCTTTTAATAAAGATATTCTCATCCTTTACTACAGGAGGAGATTATGAATCTTTGGGATATGGCTATGGTCCTGGAATTGGTGAAGGATATCACAGGCTCATTTGTATTATATCGAGGGCCTCAGGAGCACCTTTAATATCTGAAGCATTAAGATACTGTGCTACCTGTGCCCAAAACAATATAATTAAAATTGCTGAGGAAGAATTTAAAAAATTAAATAATATTGGATTTAAAGAGCTGCTTAAGGAAGTAAATCAAGTTGAAGATAATAAAAATGCTGAACCAATACAGCCCCCTGCAAAAAAGGTTGTTACATTCACAATTTCAGGAATTGATATACTTGAATTAGAAAATGCAGTTAAAGAATTGTGGAAAAACAACATATATTCTCAAAGCGGAATGGGGTGTACAGGACCAGTTGTACTTGTTGCAGATGAAGATGCTGAAAAGGCAAAGGAAGTATTAACCAAAAAAGGATACATATCCTAATTTAAACAAATAACCTACTTTATAGTAGGTTATTTGTTTAAATAAAATTAACATATATATTCAATATTTGAATAAAATTATATTGAAAAGTTTATAATATATGTTATAAATTATAAGTATAAGAATATGTATAAAAAATAATTAGTAAAGAAAAAATAAAAGAAGGATTTTAGAAAAAAATGAAGAATATTTATTTGTTAGAAAAATTAATTTACATAAAGGGGGAGTATTAAAAATGAAAAAATTATTATCAATTGTTTTAGCTGTTTTAGTTACTGCAAGCCTTTTTGCTGGCTGCGGACAACAGCAGCAACAGCAGTCACAACAACAGCAACAACAGCAGGAACAACCTAAAAAAATTGAAACAAGCGTTAAGATTGGTCTTGCTACAGATGAAGGTGGTAAGGGAGACAAGTCATTTAACGATGCAGCAATTGCTGGACTAGATAAGATTGCAAGCGAGTATACTGTAGAACCAGTTATACTTGAGTCAAAGCAGAACGACCAGTATGAACCAAATCTTAAGAACCTTGCTTCAGCAAATGATCTTGTTTTTGCTGTAGGGTTTAAGATGCAGGATGCTTTAACAAAGGTTGCAAAGGCATATCCTGACAAGAAGTTTGCTATTATCGATTCAGTAGTTGAACTTCCAAACGTTGAGTCAATATGTTTCAAGGAAGAAGAAGGTTCATTCCTTATGGGAGTTATAGCTGCAAAGACTTCCCAAACTGGAAAGATTGGATTTGTAGGCGGTAGCGATATGCCTCTTATTCAAAAGTTTGAAGCAGGATTTATAGCTGGTGTTAAGTCAGTAAATCCTGAGGCAGCTAAGGATCTCGAAAATAGAAAGAATGTAAAATATGCAAACAGCTTCAGCGATATAAACAAAGGATATGAGCTTGCAAAATCACTTTACAATTCAGGATGCGATGTTATATATCATGCTGCTGGAGGAGTTGGACTTGGAGTATTCAATGCAGCAAAAGAAATGAAAAAATGGGCAATAGGTGTTGACTCTGACCAAGCTTTAACAGTACCAGATGCAAAGGATGTTATTCTTTGCTCAATGCTTAAGAGAGTTGACGTTGGAACATATTCTGCATCTAAAGATACAATAGAAAATAAGTTCCAAGGCGGAAAAACATTAATTCTTGGACTTAAGGAAGATGGAGTTGGAGTATCACCAACAGTTAACCCAGCTGTTCAGCAATCAACTCTTGATCTTGCAAACAAATATAAAGAAGCAATAGTAAATGGAACAATAGTTGTTCCTTCTACACTCGATGATGTTAAGAAATTCCAGCCAGTTGAAATTAAATAGTCAGCATTTTAGACAGACTTATTTGGAGAATTTCTATAATTATTATCAATTTTATATTGAAATATAATTATAGGGGTAATTAAAAGCTAGATGCTCCAGCATCTAGCTTTTTTAAGCCATATAGAAAGATGGAGAGGAGGATGAATAATGGATTTTGTTGTAGAAATGAAAGGAATAACAAAGGTATTTCCAGGAGTTAGAGCAAATGAAAACGTAAACTTTCAGCTCAAAAAAGGTGAAATACATGTTTTGCTTGGTGAAAATGGAGCAGGGAAAACCACTCTTATGAATATACTATATGGACTATATCAGCCTGATGAAGGAGAAATATTTGTAAAGGGGAAAAAAATAAATATTAAATCCCCATCGGATGCTATTGCTAATGGAATTGGTATGGTTCATCAGCATTTTATGCTTGTGCAGAATTTTACTGTTGCAGAAAATATTGTTTTGGGTAAAGAACCTAAAAAATCTATAAATTTGGATATGAATAAAGCTGTAGAGGATACAAAAAAAATTGCAGATGCCTATGGATTTAAAATAGACCCTAATTCTGTAATTGAAGATATTACAGTTGGACAGCAGCAGAAAGTTGAAATATTAAAAGCACTTTATAGAGGAGCTGAAATTTTAATCCTCGATGAACCTACAGCGGTTTTGACACCTCAGGAAATAGAAGAATTAGGTGTAATACTTAAAAATCTCGTTAAAGAGGGCAAATCCATTATATTAATTACCCATAAACTAAAGGAAGTAATGGGTATGAGTGACAGAGTAACAATTATAAGACGTGGAAAGGTAATAAATACAGTTAATACTAAGGAGACTAATATTGAGCAGCTTGCTGAGATGATGGTTGGAAGGAAGGTAAACTTAGTTGTTGAAAAAAAACCTGCTAATCCAAAGGAAGTAATCTTTAAAGTTGAAAAACTTGAAGCTCTCGACCATAGAGGACTTTTAGCACTCAAGGGAATAGATTTACAGGTTAGGGCAGGTGAAATTCTTGGTATAGCAGGTGTAGATGGCAATGGTCAAACTGAACTCCTTGAGGTAATAACAGGACTTAGGAAAGCTAAAAGCGGAAAAGTTATAATAAATAATAAAGATGTAACTGGCAAAAGTCCTAAAGAAATAATAGAATCTGGTATAAGCAATATACCTGAGGACAGGCATAAGAGAGGACTTGTATTAAAATATTCTCTTGCGGAAAACTCTATATTAGGTATGCATAGTAAAAAACCTTTTGCTAATGGAATAATGATGAACTATGCAAAAATAAAGGAATTTGCAAGGAAGCTTATTGATGAATTTGATGTTAGAACTCCTAATGAGGATGTGGCTGCATCAAGCTTATCAGGAGGAAATCAGCAGAAGATGGTTGTTGCAAGAGAGATTGCAAAGGATCCTGATTTGATAATAGCAGCACAGCCAACCCGTGGACTTGATGTTGGAGCTATTGAATATATTCATAAGAGGCTTGTTGCTGAAAGGGATAAAGGCAGAGGTGTACTTCTTGTTTCATTAGAGCTTGATGAAGTTATGGCGCTTTCTGATAGAATAGCTGTAATTTATGATGGAGAAATAGTTGGAGTCCTTGATGCAAAGGATGCAACAGAAAATGACCTTGGAATACTTATGGCTGGAGGAACATTAGAATCGCAAAGTAAAGGAGGGGTACAATGAAAAATAAAAAGATAATAAAATCTGTAGCCTCATCATTGTTATTCCCTTTAATTTCAATAATAGTTGCTATGTTTGTAGCAGTTATATTTGTTATGTGGGCAAAACATATAAGCTTTTTTAAAGGCGTTCAGGTTATGTTCAAGGCTATATGGAATGGAAGTTTCGGAAGAAAGGATAGTTTTATTGAGACTTTAGTATATGTTATACCTCTTCTTTTTACTGGGCTTGCAAATGCTGTTGCCTTTAAGACAGGGCTTTTCAATATAGGAGTAGAAGGAGAGTTTATGATAAGCATTACAGTTGGAGCAATCGTTGGTATAATTCCAGGGATACCACCTGTAATCCATGTAATACTCGTACTTATTGCTGGAACCCTTGCAGGAGTTCTATGGGCAGGGATAGTAGGATATCTTAAGGCTAAAGTAGGTTCAAATGAAGTAGTTAATTCAATTATGATGAACTATATAGCATTATATTTTTCTAATTACCTTATAATGGGACCGTTTAATAAAAAAGGTCTTGCGCAGACTGCAGACATCCAGCCTTCAGCGATGCTTTGGAGGTTTTTAGGAGATGATTATAGAGTAAATATAGGACTTTATATAGGTCTTTTAATGGTGGTGCTCATATATATATTCTTTTGGAAAACTACATGGGGATATGAAATCAGGGCTGTTGGAATAAATCAATATGCAGCTGAATACGGAGGAATTAACATTAAAAAGAATATAATTCTTGCTATGGCTATCTCTGGAGGAATAGCAGGTCTTGGAGGAGCAGTTTATGTATCAGGGATTCAGCATCATGCAATACAGATGGTTAGCTTTACGGGTTATGGCTTTGATGGAATTGCTGTTGCTCTTCTTGCTAAAAACAATCCAATAGGAATTATATTCTCAGCTCTTTTATTTGGAGCACTAAATACAAGCTCTATTTCACTTCAGATGGCAAATATACCAAAACAAATAGTATTTTTAATTCAAGCTATAATACTTATATTTGTTGCAGCTGATTATGTATATAAATGGATTGCAGAAAAGAGAAAGAAGGGGGCGCTTTTAAATGAATAACACAGGACTTCCTATAATTGTTGCACTGCTTGCTTCAACTTTAAGGCTTGCAACTCCATTAATATTTGCTGCCCTTGGAGGACTTTTCTCAGAAAAATCAGGTGTAGTTAACATAGGCCTTGAGGGAATGCTGACGATTGGTGCATTTTTTGCAGTTTATGGTTCCTTTAAAACTAATAATCCATGGATAGGTATCATATTTGCTGTAATTTCTGGTGCAGCTATAGCAGCTGTTCATGCTTTCTTGAGCATACATTTAAAAGCTGATCAGACTATATCTGGTGTTGCTATAAATATATTTGCTGCTGCAATAACAAGCTACCTATTAATGGTTCTATTTAATAGGCAAGGACAAACTGATGGTGTAACACCTCTTTATTATCCTAAAGAAGCAATGCAGAGTATTCCTGTTATTGGTAAATTCCTTGGGGAACTTAATTGGTATGTATTTATAGCTATTGCTTTAGTAATAGTTACAAATTACATATTTTATAAAACACCATTAGGGCTTAGAATAAGAGCTGTTGGTGAACATCCTAAGGCAGCAGACACATTAGGCATCGGTGTTTATGGAATAAGATATCTTTGTGTAATATTATCTGGTGCATTAGCAGGGCTTGGAGGGGCATCATTATCCCTTAGCAATACCAATCTTTTTAGAGAAGGTATGGTTAGTGGTAAGGGTTTTATTGCAATTGCAGCTATGATATTTGGTAATTATAAACCCTTTGGAGCTCTTTGGGCATGTTTAATATTTGCCCTCGCAGATGCGTTCCAAATCGTTGCTCAAGGATTGGGATGGCCATTCCCAACAGAGTTTTATTCAGCAATACCTTTTATTATAACTATGATAGTTCTTTCAGGCTTTGTAGGGAAAACAGTTCCTCCTGCGGCCGATGGAATACCCTACGAAAAAGGAGAGAAATAAGCATCCAATTGGATGCTTATTTTTTTAAGCCTCTATACTATAAGAATTTGTTGAAATATGTTATAATATTTTCGTATAAAAAATCAACATTCAGAAAAATTTGGAGGTATGCTTATGAAGCTCGATTATAATCTTAAACTTCAACAGGAACAAAGACTTATAATGACTCAGGAGCTGCAGCTTGCTGTAAAGCTTTTGCAGCTGAATTCAGTCGAGCTAAATGAGTATGTTGAAGAACAGCTTATAGAAAATCCTCTTCTTGAAAGGGATGAAAAAGAAAAGGAAGAAAAAGAAGATAAGGAAGAAATAATAGATTTTATCAATTACTTAGATGAATATAGAGATGAAGAACAAAATTTTGATGAGGACAAAGAATATATTTCACCTTTGAATTTTGTAATAAAACAAACATCTCTTTGGGATTATCTGAAAGAACAATTGATGTTGTCACCGATAAATAAAATAGATAGAAAGATTGGGGATTTTGTAATTGATTGTATAGATGAAAATGGATATTTAACAACTGATATCAATGAAATATCAAAAAAGCTTAATGTTAATATTGAAAATGTTGAAAGAATAATCTCGCTTATACAAACCTTTGAGCCTTCTGGGGTATGTTCGAGGGATATTAAGGAATGCCTTATTATACAATTAAAAAATAGGGATATTGATGATCCTATATTGGAAAATATAATAAATACGATGCTTCAAGAAGTAGGAGAGGGCAATATAATAAAAATAGCAAAGGAAAACGGAATAAGCAATGAAAAAGCTTTAGAGTATATAAATATAATAAAAACTCTTGATCCAAAACCGGGTGTTAGGTATAGCTCTGATGAAACTAAGTATATTGTACCCGATGTTATACTTGAAAAAATAGATGGTAAATATGTTGTAACAGTTAATGAAGATTGTGTTCCTAATTTAAAAATAAACTCATTGTATAGGAAACTTATTAATAATAAAAACTGTCCTGAGTATAATTATGTAAAAGAAAAATTGTCTTCAGCATTGTGGCTTATAAAAAGCATTGAGCAAAGGATAGAAACCATCAAAAAAGTTGTTACTGCCATTGTTGAGTATCAAATTGATTTTTTTGAATATGGAAGCGATTTAAAACCTCTTACATTAAAACAAATAGCTGATATCACATCACTTCATGAATCTACTGTAAGCAGGGCAGTAAAGGGAAAATATATACAAACTCCTAAAGGATTGTTTGAAATTAAGAATTTTTTTATAAAAGGAATACAAACTAAAACAGGGGAGGATATTTCAACAGTTAGATTAAAAGAGAGAATTAAAGAAATAATTAAGTCTGAAAATATTGAAAATCCATTATCAGACCAGCAAATAGCAGATAAAATGAATAATGAAGGATTAAACATATCAAGAAGAACTGTAGCAAAGTATAGAGAAGAAATGAATATACCTTCTTCCTCTAAAAGAAAAAATAACATAAAATCCTATAATTTATAATTATATATTGAAAAAAAACAAAATGAATGATATATTTAAGATGTGGGACAGATAAATGACAAAGGGACATATGATGTCCCATAACTTTTGAGATGGATGGGACAAAAATCATCCATAGGGACAAGAATAATCCAAAGGAAGTGAAGTGGATGAATAATATTCTCAGCCTTCAGCAAAGAATAATTCCTGAGATGATTGAACTTTTAAAAAAACGATATAAAATACTAAAGAGCATATATTATAATCAGCCGATAGGAAGAAGAGCTCTTTCTCAGGAACTTAACATGGGGGAGAGAATTGTAAGAACTGAAGTGAGCTTTTTAAAAGAGCAGGGACTTGTTGATATAAATTCTATTGGAATGATGATAACAGAAGATGGAGAAAATATACTTGAAAAATTAGAGGAAATGATTCATGAAATAAGCGGACTTTCTAATATAGAAGAGACTTTGCAAAAATATCTTGGAATTAATAAAGTTAAAGTTATCCCAGGGGATATCGAAAGCGACAATACAGTTCTTAAAGAAATGGGAAGGATTGCCGCTAACTATATAAAAAGCCTTATAGAAGATAATTATATTATTGCTGTTACAGGAGGAAGTTCTGTAGCACAGGTTGTAGAAAATTTTCCAAAAATAAACAAAAACAATCTTCTTGTAATTCCGGCGCGCGGTGGAATAGGCAGAATAGTTGAGACTCAGGCAAGCACTCTTGCATCAAAACTTGCTTTAAGAATTGGTGCAGGCTATAAATTACTACATGTTCCCGATAATTTAAGCCGTGACGCTCTTGAAACGATGCTTAATGAGCCAGATATAAAGGATACAGTTGAAAAAATTTCAAAATCTAATATACTGATATTTGGGATAGGAAGAGCAGATGAAATGGCAAAAAGAAGAGGCCTTTCTGATGATGAAATAAATGAGCTTCTTCAAAAAGGAGCTGTTGCTGAAGCTTTTGGCTGCTATTTTAATAAAGCCGGTGAAATTATATATAAGACTCCCACAATGACTTTAGATTTTGAAGATGTTAAAAATATTGAGCATATTATTGCAATTGCTGGGGGAAAAAGCAAGGCACAGGCAGTTGAGGCAGTTAAAACAAAAAATCCTAATATGGTTTTAGTAACCGATGAAGGATGTGCTTTGGAGTTATTGAAATTAAAGGGTGATATTAAAAAGTGATGTACTGCTAAGATTAAAAATCAAGGCAGATTATATAACAATTTAAATATATTAGGAGGGATAATATGACTATTAAAGTCGCTATTAATGGATTTGGTAGAATTGGAAGGAATGCATTTAAAATTGCTCAGACTAAATTAGGCAGCAATATTGAAATTGTTGCAATTAATGATTTAACTGACACTAAAACTCTTGCTCATCTTTTGAAATATGATTCATGTTTTGGAAAATTCGATGGAACAGTTGAAGCAAAGGATAATTCAATTGTTGTAAATGGAAAAGAAGTTAAAGTTTTTGCTGAAAAGGATCCAAAGAATTTACCATGGAAAGATCTTGGAGTAGATATCGTTATTGAATCAACTGGTCTTTTCACAAAGAAGGAAAAGGCAGCAGCACACATTGAAGCTGGTGCAAAGAAGGTTATTATATCAGCTCCTGCAACTGATGAAGATATTACAATTGTTATGGGAGTAAACGAAAATATGTATGATCCTGCAAACCACCATGTAATATCAAATGCATCATGTACAACAAACTGTCTTGCTCCTTTTGCGAAAGTTCTTGACGAAAAGTTTGGAATAGTAAAAGGTTTAATGACAACTGTACATTCCTATACAAATGACCAGAGAATACTTGATTTACCACATAAGGATTTAAGAAGAGCAAGAGCAGCAGCTGAATCAATAATACCAACAACAACTGGAGCAGCTAAAGCTGTTGGTAAAGTTCTTCCAAACCTCAAGGGTAAGCTTAACGGCTTTGCTCTAAGAGTTCCAACTCCAACAGTTTCAGTAACTGATCTTGTTTGTGAAGTGTCAAAAGCAACAACTGCTGAAGAAGTAAATGCAGCATTAAAAGAAGCAGCAGAAGGTTCAATGAAGGGAATACTTGGCTATGAAGAGCAGCCACTCGTTTCAATAGACTATAGAGGAGATGAAAGATCTTCAATAGTTGATGCTCTTTCAACAATGGTTCTTGAAGGAAATATGGTTAAGGTAGTTGCATGGTATGACAACGAATGGGGTTATTCAAACAGAATAGTAGACCTTGTAAATTACGTAGCTGAAAGATTATAATACATAAGAAAATTCCGGATTGTGGCCGGATAATCAGCTAAGATTATAAATCGTGTCCGGTTCTTATAGGGCCGGACATTACTTTTATAAATAAATAAGGAGATGATACTATGAATAAAAAGACTGTAAGAGATATCGAGGTAAAAGGAAAAAAAGTTATTGTAAGATGTGATTTTAATGTTCCTATGGATAAAGAAGGGAATATAACAGATGATAGAAGAATAGTTGGAGCACTTCCAACAATAAATTATTTAATCGAAAATGGTGCTAAGGTTATTTTAATGTCACACCTTGGAAGACCAAAGGAAGGCTATGATGCAAAATACAGTTTAAAACCAGTTGCTCAAAGGCTTTCACAGCTATTAGGGAAAGAAGTACTTCTTGCTGAGGATAAGGAAGTTGTTGGAGAAAATGCAGTAAAGCTGGCAGGTGATATGAAAGAAGGAGATGTTGTTCTTCTTGAAAACGTTCGTTTTATAACTACAGAAACAAAGAACGATATGGAATTTGCAAAGAAGCTTGCATCTCTTGCTGATATATTTGTAAACGACGCTTTTGGAACAGCTCACAGGGCACACTCATCAACAGCCGGCATTGCAAGCTATATACCATCAGTTGCAGGATTCCTTATAGAAAAAGAAATCAGCATAATGGGAAAAGCTCTTGAAAATCCTGAAAGACCTTTTGTTGCAATATTAGGCGGTGCTAAAGTTTCAGATAAAATAGGAGTTATAAATAACCTTCTTGAAAAAGTTGATAGACTTGTAATAGGCGGTGGAATGGCATATACTTTCCTTAAGGCTCAGGGAATTAAAATTGGAAACTCCCTTGTTGAAGAAGATAAAGTTGAATATGCAAAGGAAATGCTCGATAAGGCAAATAAAAAGGGAGTAAAAATCTATCTTCCAGTTGACCATATCGTTGCTAAGGAATTTAAAGCAGATGCTGCATGGGAAGTGTCTAAGACTGAAATACCTGAAGGATTTATGGGCCTTGATATAGGACCTGAATCAGTAAAACTATTTGAAGAAGCAGTTAGTGATGCAAAAACAGTAATTTGGAATGGTCCTATGGGAGTATTTGAAATGCCTGCATTTGCAAACGGAACTAAAAAGGTAGCTGAGGCTTTATCAAAAGTAAATGGTACTACAATAATTGGCGGAGGAGATTCAGCAGCTGCTGTTGAGCAGCTTGGATATGCTGATAAAATGACTCATATCTCAACTGGAGGAGGAGCATCCCTCGAATTTTTAGAAGGGCTTGAACTTCCTGGTATAGCAGCACTTAACAATAAATAAAAGATATTTGAAAGAGGTTGATTAAAATGAGAAGACCAATAATTGCCGGAAACTGGAAAATGAATAAAACAGGAAAAGAAGCTGCACAGCTTGTTTTAGCATTAATAGATAAGGTAAAGGATGCAAACTGCGAGGTAGTTTTATGTCCGCCCTTTACATCACTTCCTCAGGTAGTTACTCTTGTTGAAAATACCAACATTAAAGTTGGAGCACAAAATATGTACTATGAAGAAAGCGGAGCATTTACGGGTGAAGTATCACCATTAATGCTAAAAGAACTTGGAGTTGAATATGTGATAATCGGACATAGCGAGAGAAGACAGTATTTTAAAGAAGATGATGAGCTCATAAATAAAAAGCTAAAAGCAGCTTTCTTATATGGTGTTAAACCAATACTTTGCGTTGGAGAAACTTTGGAGCAGAGAGAAAGCAATCAAACTTTTGAACTTATAAAGATGCAGCTTGAACAGGATTTAAAAGATATAAAGGCAGAGGATGTTAAGAATATGGTAATCGCCTATGAACCTATTTGGGCGATTGGAACTGGTAAGACAGCTACAGCTGAGGATGCAAATGAAGTTATTGCTTTTATAAGACAGAACATTAGAAATATGTATGATGAAAATACTGCAGAAACGATTAGAATACAATATGGAGGAAGTGTTAAAGCTTCGACTATAAAGGAACAAATGGCACAGAGCGATATAGATGGAGCATTGGTTGGAGGAGCAAGCTTAAAAGCAGATGAATTTGCTGCTATTGTTAACTTTTAAGGAGGATTATGATGCAAAACAGACTTCGCATGTTACTTATTCTTGACGGATGGGGAATAAATGAAAGAAAAGATGGAAATGCCATTGCTAATGCAAAAACTAACAACTTCGATTATTATTGGGATAATTATCCGCATACAACTTTAAGTGCAAGTGGACTGGATGTTGGACTTCCAGAAGGACAAATGGGAAATTCTGAAGTTGGTCATTTAAATATAGGTGCAGGACGTATAATATATCAAGAATTTACAAGAATAAATAAAGAGATTAAAGAGGAAAGGTTCTTTAAGAATGAAGCCTTTTTAAGCGCTATTGATAATGTAAAAAAACACAACAGTAAAATGCATTTGTACGGACTTTTATCTGATGGAGGGGTACACAGCCATATAGATCATTTAAAAGCTCTATTAAAACTTTGTAAATCTGAAGGATTATCTGAAGTTTATGTTCATTGTTTTCTCGATGGAAGGGATGTACCTCCTCAGAGCGCTCTTACCTATATCGATGAGCTTGAAAATTATATGAAAGAGATTGGTATAGGTAGAATAGCGACAATATCAGGACGATACTATGCAATGGATAGAGACAAAAGATGGGATAGGGTTCAACTTGCCTATAATGCGATGGTTAAAGGTGAAGGAGAAATAGCAGGCAGTGCAAGGGAAGCAGTAGAAAAATCCTATAGTGAAAACAGGGTAGATGAATTTGTTCTCCCAACTGTAATCGTTAAAGATGATAAAATAACTGCAAAAATAGAAGAAAACGATTCAATTATATTTTTTAATTTCAGACCTGATAGGGCAAGGGAAATAACAAGAGCATTTGTTGATAAAGAATTTGAAGGGTTTAAAAGGGATTATTTCAGGGTATACTATGTATGTATGACTTTATATGATAACTCCATTACTGATGTGGATGTTGCATATAAGCCTGAAAAGTATGTTAATGCTTTAGGAGAGTATTTAAGCAAAAATGGTATAAAACAGCTTAGAATAGCAGAAACAGAAAAATATGCTCATGTTACGTTTTTCTTTAACAGCGGCATTGAAACACCCTATGAAAATGAAGACAGAATATTGATACCTTCTCCTAAAGTTCCTACCTATGATATGCAGCCTGAAATGAGTGCATATTTAGTTACTGAAAGGGTTTTAAAAGAGATAGATGAAAACAAATATCATTTTATTGTTCTAAATTTTGCAAATCCAGATATGGTAGGGCATACAGGTGTTTATGATGCGGCCGTTTCTGCAATAAATGCTGTTGATGAATGCCTTGGCAGGGTAGTTAAAAGGGTTCTTGAAAAAAATGGTTCGGTTTATATAACAGCAGATCATGGTAATGCTGAACAGATGATAGACTATGAAACAGGTGAGCCTTACACAGCTCATACTACAAACAAAGTACCTTTTATAGTGATTGGTGAAGGGGATGTCAAATTAAGGGATGGAGGAAGGCTCTGTGATATTTCGCCTACTATTTTAAAATGTATGGGCCTTGAAATTCCAAAGGAAATGACAGGAGAACCAATTATATTATAGGAGGAGAAAAAAGTGAAAAAATATGTTGAGATTATCGATGTATATGCAAGAGAGGTTTTAGATTCAAGGTCAAATCCAACGGTCGAGGTTGAAGTAGAGCTCGAAGATGGGACGATTGAAAGGGCTATTGTTCCATCGGGAGCATCAACTGGAGAATTTGAAGCTGTAGAATTAAGGGATGATGACAAAAGCAGATATTTTGGAAAAGGCGTTTTAAAAGCAGTACAAAATGTAAATGAAGTAATCAGCACTGAGCTTATAGGTATGAACGCATTAAACCAGATAGAAATCGATAAGGCTTTGATAGAAATTGATGGAACAGATAACAAAGGCAACCTTGGAGCTAATGCAATACTCGGTGTCTCGCTTGCAGTTGCACGAGCAGCTGCAAAAACTTTGGGGCTGCCCCTTTACAGATATATTGGAGGAGTAAATTCAAATATACTTCCTGTACCTATGATGAACATTTTAAACGGTGGAAAACATGCAGATAATAACGTTGATATTCAGGAATTTATGATAATGCCAATAGGTGCTGAAAGTTTTTCACAATCTCTTAGAATGTGCTCTGAAGTTTATCATACTTTAAAAAAAGTTCTAAATTCAAAAGGTTATAATACATCAATAGGTGATGAAGGAGGGTTTGCTCCAAACCTTAAATACAATGAAGAAGCTATTGAGATAATATTAGAATCAATAGAAAAAGCAGGTTATAAGAGCGGGTCAGATATATCTATAGCAATTGATGTTGCAGCTTCTGAACTTTTTAGAAAAGAAGACAATAAATATCACCTCGAAGGTGAAGGTAAAGTTCTTTCATCCGATGAGATGGTAGATTTTTATGAGTCTTTAATAAATAAATATCCTATAATATCCCTTGAAGACGGTTTATCTGAAGATGATTGGGACGGATGGAAAGTTTTAACACAAAGGCTTGGGAAAAAGCTTCAACTTGTTGGAGATGATTTATTTGTTACAAATACAAATCGTCTTTCAAAGGGAATAGAAATGGGAATAGCAAACTCAATTCTTATAAAACTTAACCAAATAGGTACATTAACTGAAACTATTGAAGCTATTGAAATGGCAAAGCATGCGGGATATACAGCGGTTGTATCACATCGTTCTGGAGAAACAGAAGATACAACTATTGCAGATTTGGTTGTTGCTATGAATACCGGTCAGATTAAAACAGGTGCTCCAGCAAGAACTGACAGAGTAGCAAAATACAATCAACTTCTTAGAATAGAAGATGATTTAGGAAATACTGCAAGATATTTAGGTAAAAAAGTGTTTTACAATTTTAAGCAAGAATAAGTGTTTTTTAATATAAATAATGGGGGATGTAAACCTCCATTATTTATATAATATGGGAAAAAGCATAACACAATGTTTATGATTAATATAACAAAATAAGATTAAATGAATAAAGTATAACTAAAATTGGTTGTATTTATCATTTTAGTGTGATAAAATATGTATGTCTTAAAATAAAAAAATGGAGGTGTTTTATATGAAAACAGCTTTTATAATTTTTCACATTTTAATATGTCTTGCAATTATTTTAGTTGTTTTACTTCAACCAGCAAAGGTTCAGGGACTTTCTTCAGCTATCGCTGGTGGAGCTGAAACATTTTTTGGCAAGAATAAAGCAAGAACCTATGAGGGAAAGCTTTCAAAATTAACCACAGTACTAATGGTATTATTTGTTTTGACTTCTATGTTTCTTGTATATTTATTAAACAAATAAAACTAAAGTGAGGTAAGTATAATGAACGACTTTACACTTATTTTTGCACCCGTTGCAGGAATTATTGGACTTATTTTTGCGGCGCTCCTTGCTAAAAAGATTTTAAAATCTGATTCCGGTACCGATAGAATGAAGGAAATTTCTAATTACATACACGAAGGTGCTATGGCATTTTTAACAAGAGAATATAGAACATTAGCAGTTTTTATTGCTGTAGTTTTTTTAGTTTTAGGACTTTTTATAAGCTGGACTACTGCAATATGTTTTGTAATTGGTGCTGTATTCTCAATACTTGCTGGTTATTTTGGAATGCAGGTTGCTACTAAGGCTAACTGCAGAACAGCTAATGCAGCAAGAACAAGTCAGAATAAGGCTCTTGAAATAGCATTTTCAAGCGGTGCTGTTATGGGAATGTCAGTTGTTGGACTTGGACTTTTAGGCGTTGGCTTATTATATTATATAATAAGAGATGCAAATATTATTACTGGTTTTGGACTCGGTGCAAGTTCTATCGCACTCTTTGCCCGTGTGGGAGGAGGAATATATACAAAGGCAGCAGACGTTGGTGCTGACCTTGTTGGAAAGGTTGAAGCTGGTATTCCTGAAGATGACCCAAGAAACCCAGCGGTTATAGCTGATAACGTCGGAGATAATGTTGGTGATGTTGCTGGTATGGGAGCAGACCTTTTTGAATCCTATGTTGGCTCAATAATTTCAACATTAACTCTTGGTGCAGTACTTTATAAAACAGGTGAAGGAGTAGCATTTTCTTTAACCCTTGCTTCTATAGGTATTATTGCATCAATAATAGGTTCACTTATGGTTAAAGGAAATGAAAGATCAAACCCACAAAAAGCATTAATGAATGGAACATACATTAGCGGCTTAATCGTAATAATATCATCGGGTATATTAAGTAAAATGATATTTAATAATTTAAATGCTTTTTATGCAGTTACAGCAGGTATTTTAGTTGGAATTGTAATAGGACAATTAACTGAAATGTATACATCAGCAGATTATAAATATGTAAAAAGGATAGCACAGCAGTCAGAGACTGGACCTGCTACAACTATAATCTCAGGTTTTTCAGTTGGTATGTATTCAACTGTTCTTCCGATATTCTTTATTGCAGTTGCAGTTCTTATATCCTTCTTTGTAATGGGGGGTACTGCAAATGCTTCTGATGTATTAAGCGGATTGTTTGGTATATCACTTGCAGCTCTTGGAATGCTTTCAACAACAGGAATGACAGTTGCAGTTGATGCCTATGGTCCTGTTGCTGATAATGCAGGTGGAATAGCTGAAATGGCAGAGCTTCCCCATGAAGTTAGAAAAATAACAGATACATTGGATTCTGTTGGAAATACAACTGCTGCAATAGGTAAAGGATTCGCTATAGGTTCAGCTGCGTTAACTGCTCTTGCATTATTTGCTTCTTACTCACAGGCAGTTGGACTAAAATCAATAGACCTTTTAAGCCCAGTTACTCTTATTGGGGTATTACTTGGAGGTGCAGTACCATATCTTTTCGCTGCACTTGCTATGGACGCAGTTGGAAAAGCTGCGAACCATATGATTGAAGAAGTAAGAAGGCAGTTTAAAGAGATACCCGGGCTTATGGAAGGAAAGGCAAAGCCAGAATATGGTAAATGCGTTGATATTTCAACAGCAGCTGCATTAAAAGAAATGGTTCTACCCGGAGTTTTAGCAGTAGTTGTTCCTATAGCTGCAGGACTTCTGCTTGGACCTGAGGCTCTTGGAGGACTTATAGCTGGTGCTGTAGTTTCAGGTGTTCTTGTTGCTATATTTATGGCTAACTCAGGCGGAGCTTGGGATAATGCTAAAAAATATATAGAAACAGGAGAACATGGAGGAAAAGGAAGTTTTGCGCATAAAGCCGCTGTAGTTGGAGATACTGTAGGAGATCCATTTAAAGATACAGCTGGTCCTGCGATGAACATTTTAATAAAGCTTATGACAATAGTTTCGCTTGTATTTGCTCCTTTGTTTGTTAAATTCGGAGGAGTATTGATAAGTCTATTTAAGTAATATAAAAAGCACAATGTATTTAAAATACATTGTGCTTTTAAGTTCAAACTGATAAGTTTATATTTGTATTTATACTTGATTTATCCTGCCAAAGATTGGTGTATTCTAAACCAGTTAGTTCTTCGCATATTTTTTTTACTTTTATATCTACTTCTTCAGGCTTTCCTCCGCCTTTTCTTCTCTTTATCTCATCCATAAGTACATAGTATTTTTCTTCAGTCATTGAATATTTATTTGCAAATATAAAGGCAATAATTATAAAAATCATAGGAGCACAGCTAAATAAAAGTTTAATTCCAAGTTTTACATTTGGGAGCTGCTCTATGTTTGGAACATATCCTATCCATTGAAGTACAACTCCTATTATAAATACGGTTACTGCCTGAGCAGTTTTTCTTAAAAGAGTTGCCATTCCACAATAAAGTCCTTCTCTTCTTTTGGCTGATATCATTTCATCAACATCTGCAACCTCAGATATAATAGACCAAGGAACAAAAACTGAAGAGGAGGTTCCTATACCGCTTATAGCTGCAATTAAAACGACGAATAATATATTTGAGTTTGGTTTTATAAATAAAGCTATAACCATAGCTGCAAACCAAATAGAAAGACCTATTTTTAAGGGTGCAGTTTTACCATATCTTTTAGATATCTTAATATGCAAAGGCATACATATTACCTGAGTAATGAGCAGCCCTCCAAGAACTAATGAGAAGGATTGCGGACGTCCTAAATAATATGTTAAATAATAAATAACGATTGTAGTTAAAAAATCAACAGCAGTCTGGCTTGAAATGAACATACCAGCATGTATTCTAAAGGCTTTGTTTTTAAATACGATTTTCAAGTCTTCAAAAAGACTGCTTTTATTAATATTAATTTCTTCAACTCTTTTGTTTTCCCAGGTTCCTAAAAATACAAAAATCCATGGGAGAGCATAAAAAATACCAAAAATAAGTCCCATTATCATATATCCAAGTTTTAAATTATAACTAAATCTATTAATAATTATTTTTGGTACAACTCCTGCAAGTATAGCAGAGGAAGCAGAGAAAGTAAGCCTGAAGCCTGAAAAGGATGTTCTTTCTTTATAATCCTGCGTCATATCTGCGAGAATAGCAGTATAGGGTATCATAACCATAGTAAAAGCTGTATTAAAAAGCAAATAAGCACAAAGGTAATAGATAAAGAGTGCAGATTGGCTCTTTAATCCAAAGGAGTACCAAAGCATAAAAAATGAAAAGAAAATTGGCAAAATTCCAAATAAAAAGTATACACGTCGTCTTCCATACTTGGACTTTGTTCTGTCAGAGATTGTTCCCATAAGAGGATCAGATATAGCATCCCATATTTTCCCTATTAAAAAAATACTGCCAGCAAGTGCAGGAGAGAGCATTTCAACATCTGTTAAAAAATTTAAAAATAACAAACTAATAACAAGAAAAGCGCCCCCTCCAAATATGTCTCCGCATCCATACATAAGTTTTGATTTTAATGTAATTTTACGGCTTTCCAAATGAACTCCCCCTTTTTATTTTTATATTAACATAAATATACCAGATATTAGTAAAACAGCGTAGACGATTTTAGAAAAATATTTATCTTGTATTTTATGATGGGCTATGTTGCCTAAAATTGCTCCTAAAATCAAAAACGGAAGACTATAAAGTACAATTCTATAAATATTAGAATTTAAAACATTATTAGAAAAATATCTATAAACTATTATTGAGTTTAATGTTGCCCATACCATACAAAGGGTAGCTCTGAAATTGCTTTTATCTTTGAGCGCTCTTGCAGAATAAATTACTAAAAGCGGGCCTCCTGAACCAAAGGCACCATGTATGCATCCTCCTAAAAAAAGAGTCAAATCTAAAATTATTGGATTTAATTCTCTAAGCTTTATTGATTTATAACTTGTATAAATTCCTCTAATTGAAACTAATATCATAAATACAGCTAATATTTTTTTTAAAATATTTTCAGGAAGAATTGAAAAAAAGTGAATACCAATAGGAAGACCTATAAGCACAAAAAATATAATTTTTAAATACGCTTTCCATACTATGTCTTTATATGAGATTACTACAACATAGATAGCCATAAAAAGTGCAATAATAATAAGGGAAGGAACAGCTGTCTTTAAACCAACAAGCATAGTACAAAAAGGAAGGGCTAAAACAGTACATCCAAATCCAGTTATTCCTTCGATAAAGTGGGTAATCAAAACGACTAATCCAAATAGTATTACAGTTGTTATACTCATTTTTACCTCCATATTAATTAAAAACTTTAATTAATATATTAAACATTTTATTTAAAAATCCTTCTTAAAAGTTATATTAAAATTTATTAATTTTTAAACATAAAAATTACAGTTTATTATAATATTATTGATTATTTAAAATATTTAATATAAACTTAAAATAAATATTACGGTTGTAAATGGGGGATTTTTATGAAGGCTGAACTTGGCAGGAATATGGTGGCACTTAAACAATCTAATAGAAGTCAGATTTTAAATATTCTAAGATGCCTTGGACCTACATCAAGAAAGGATATTGCTAAAATTATGCAGCTTACTCCTGCTGCAGTAACAATACTTGTAAATGAAATGATAAGTGAAGGCATATTAAAAGAAATAGGTCAATCATTCGAAGAAGATAAAAGGGTAGGAAGAAAAAAAGTATTAATCGATATTAACAGCAATTTTAAATATGTTCTTGGTATAAATATAGAAACTGAACTTATTAGTATCGGAATAGCAAATTTAAAGGGTGAAGTAATTAGTTCAAAAACTATTGAATTAAATTATAATAAAACATACAGAGAAACACTTCAGGAAATATGCAGCGAATGTATTACTCTTCTTTGGAAGAACAATATTATTAAAGAAGATGTTCTTGGTGTTGGAGTAGGTATTATTGGACTTGTTGATGAAAAAGAGGGGCTCAGCTTAAGAGCTTATGGACTTTGGGAGGAAAAAGTACCTGTAGTGAAAATTATAGAAAAAAATATTGGACTTAAAACTGTTCTTGAGAATAATGTAAGGGCATTAGCTTTATCGGAAATAGATAATTCTATGACAGAAGGCCTTAATAATATGCTTTTTATAAAATACGGCCCAGGAATTGGAGCTTCAATGATTATAGATGGTGAAATATATTATGGGAGCTCTAAAACGGCAGGGGAGCTTGGGCATACAATAATAGATTTAAATGGGCCAAAATGCAAGTGTGGAAGGAATGGATGCCTTGAAAGTATTGCATCCTATAAGGCTATATTAAAACATATTAAAAGCGTTTTTTCTTCAAATAATACCCCTGTATTATATGACATATGTGATGGAAAAGAAGAAAAAATAGATTTTAATAAAGTAATACAAGCTTACATAATAGGTGATAAATATGTTATGGAATATTTAGATAAGACAATTTATTATTTTGCAGCTGGTATTTCTAATGCAATAAGCCTATTTGACCCTCAAAGAATAGTTCTTTATGGAGAGGCATTTAATAATGAGGTTTTTTTAAATAAAATATTAAGCTCTTTAGTCAGCCTGAATATAAATAAAAATATTGATGAGCTTATTTATATCAGCAAACAAAACAATAAAACTAATTATATAGGTGGAGTATCTCTTGCTCTTAGAGAGATGTTTTATAAAGTCGGGGGAATTATATAATTATTAAAAAAAATTAAAAGTATTAATAAAAATGAATATTAAATATTGAATTAAGTTATTCTTAGATACTTAAATAAATATAAATATAATTAAAAGATATATTTTATATACTTGACAGAGTTTAAAAGGATAAATTACAATATAAATGTTAAAACTTTTAATAAATAAAAAATATTCATAAAATTCTTGATTGAATTTTTTTAATGATTTATTCAGCAGACTCTGCTGATAAATATAAAGAAAGAGGGGGATTAAAAATGTTAAAAAGGAATTTTGCCAAAGTGTTAGCTGTAGTTATGATTCTTTCAACTATGCTAATCGGTTTGACATCATGTGGTAAAAGCGCAGAAACTCAAGCCCAAAAAGAAATAGAAATAAAGTTTCCGTCCTTTTGGGTTGCCAAAGATTCAAAGGCTAAGGTTATGTCAGAACTTATAAATCAGTTTAATGAACAAAACAAGGGAAAGATTAAAGTTGTAGTAGAAGAAATTGCGGATTATGATGCTTATGAAGATAAGATGAAGTCAAACATAGCAGCTGGTACAATGCCAGATGTATTTATATTTAAAACCGGTGCTATGGCAGAACCCTATTATAAATCAGGCAAGCTTATGGACTTAACACAGTATTATAACGATGGTTGGAAAAACGATTTCTTACCAGGAGTTCTTGATTCAGTTACATACAATGGACAAATGCTTGCTGTACCCTACGAATATGGAGTTGCACCTGCACTTTATAATAAAAAGCTTTTAGCTGAGGCAGGATATGATCATTTTCCAAAAACATATACAGAATTTTTTGATATGTGCGAAAAAATGAAGGCTAAAAATATAGTTCCTGCAGCACAAATGACAGGCGCCAATGCATGGACTTCAATGCTTTGGTATTCACAGCTTGTAGTTGCAATCGGAGGACCTGATGTATATAAAAATGGCTTAGATGATCCAGCATTTCTTGAAGCTGCTAAGATGATGCAAAAACTTTTTAAATACACAACAGGAGATGCAGTAGGTGCAACAGCAGCAGTTACAGCTGGTCATTTCCTCAATGAAAGAGTTGCAATTCTTTTAAATGGACCATGGTTTATTGGAAGAATTAAAAATGAAGGAATAAACAATATGTATGACAATGTTGAAGTAGCTCCAGCACCTTTATATGAAGGAGGAAAGGGAAGTGAAGGAGGATATATAGGATTTGTTCAGTCCAATATAGGAGCTGCAAAACAAACTGATAAGAATAAAGAAAAAGCAGTTGTTGAATTCTTAAAGTATTTAACAAAGCCAGAAAATGTTGAAAAGCTTTCAGTTGATTCAGGCTCTTTATTCGTTGTTAAAACAAATTTAAAACCTAAAGATGGAAAAGTAGAAAGACTTCAGGGAGAAATGATTGAACAGATGAATAAGGCACCATACCTTGTTCCACATTTTCAGTTAATGGTTAGTCCTTCAGTTGGAACTGAGTTTCCACAGGCACTTTCAAGTCTCGTACTTGGAGAAAAGACACCTGAACAATTTATAGAAGCACTTAAAGCTGCAGATAAGAAGTAGAATAAAAAAAGTACATATGGGAAGTTTTTCTTCCCATATGTACAAGCTCTAAATAAAAGTGCAAGGGTGATTTAAATGCGAAAAATATCAATAAGCGATAAAATTGGAATGATTCTTTTTTTAGCACCTGCAGTAATACTATTTACAGTATTTTTTGTTTATCCAGTTGGATTTATACTAGTTACAAGTTTTACTGAATGGGATGGAATGAGCAGCCCAGTCTTTGTTGGATTAAGAAATTATACTACGATATTTAAAGATCCTATATTCAGGCTTGCGATTAGAAATAACATTGGATGGGTTATTGCAGGAGGTTTTATACAGGTTCCATTGGCAGTTATTGTAGCGCTTATGCTCTCTAAAAAGCCCTTTGGCTGGAAAGCCTTAAGAACTATTTATTATTTCCCTAATGTTATTTCAACTGTTTCTCTATCTATGATGTGGATGGCAGTATATAACAGCGAATACGGAATATTAAATGGCTTATTAAAAATATTAGGACTTGGGCATCTTCAAAGAAATTGGCTTGGAGATTTGCATACTGCGTTTTATTCGGTTGTATTGTACGGAGTATTTTATATAGGGTATTTTATGATTATACTTCTTGCGGATATATCATCGATTCCAAAAAGTTATTATGAAGCTGCAAGCATAGATGGGGCAACGAAAATTCAACAGGATTTCTATATAACCCTGCCAATGATTAAAGGAACTATAGGTACTTGTATGACGGTAGCTATGGTTTATGGGTTAAGGCAGTTTGAACAGACTTATGTTATGACAAATGGGGGTCCTGCAAATAAAACAATGGTTATGGTTTTATACCTATTTAAGAAAATAGGTGATTTTAAATATGGAATTGCTGATGCTTCAGCGGTGGTGCTTTTATTAATAGGTTCACTTGTTATACTAACGGTTAAAAGAATATTTAGAACAGAGAATAATTAAAATGATGGCTGAGCAGGTGATATTATGAAAAACGTTTTAATGCATAAAGTTGATTTTAAAACAAAAGCTGGAAAAGTATTGATGTGGATAGTACTTATTTTTTTCCTTTTTTATACTTTAATGCCTATGGTATGGCTTGTTATATCTTCTTTAAAAACTAATACTGAGCTTATGGGCTCTCCCTTCAGCCTTCCTTCAAAGCTAAGATTTGAAAACTATGCTAATGCTTTTAAGGTTTCAGGTCTTGGAATTCTTTTTCTAAATTCAATTATAGTAAGTTTAGGTGCTACTTTTTTAAATATAATGATTGCATCTATGGCATCCTTTGTTTTATCAAGATTTGAATTTAGATTTCGTGAGGCTATATTTTCACTTCTTGTAATAGGAATATTGGTTCCTATTAATTCACTTATGGTTCCCTATGTAAAAATAATAAACAAGCTTGGAATTTACGATACGAGATTTGCCTTAATACTTGTTTATTCTGCTATAAGCATTCCAATATCAACTTTTATTATAAGAGGATTTATGAAAACAATTCCTGTTGAACTTGAAGAGGCAGGAACAATTGATGGATGTAATTTTTATCAAAGGTTCTTTAAAATTATATTTCCACTATCAAGGACTGGAATAGTTACAGCAGCAACTCTGCAATTTTTATATTGCTGGAATGAATTTATTTACTCTATGCTTTTAACTTCTTCACAAAGCGTGAGAACAATTCAGGTTGGTATAAGATACTTCTCAAATCAATTTACAACTGACTATACATCTATGTATGCTGCCATAGTTATAAGTATAATACCAAGCCTTATTGGATATATAACTTTCCAAGAACAGATTATATCTGGACTTACAAGCGGTGCAGTAAAAGGATAATGCATCCTTTTATTACAATAATTAGTTAAAAGTTTTAAATAATTGGAGGTCTTAAAAATGAATGAGAATGAAATAAAACAGCTCGAATTAAAATCAAAACATGTACGCCGTTTAATTATTGATGAAATAGGAAAGCTTGGTGTTGGTCATATCGGAGGATGTTTATCTCCAGTTGAAGCACTTGTAGTATTATATTATAAGGTTATGAATATAGACCCTAAAAATCCTGATATGGAGGGAAGGGACAGATTTGTGTTATCTAAGGGACATGCAGGCCCAGCGCTGTATGCTGTACTTGCGGATAAAGGGTATTTTGATATATCAATGCTTGATACATTAAACAGACCAGAGACGAACCTTCCAAGCCATTGTGATATGTTAAAAACAAGAGGAATAGATATGACAACAGGTTCCTTAGGACAGGGAATATCCTGTGCTGTTGGTATGGCAAAGGCATCTAAAATATTAAAAGACAACGCATATATTTATTGCATGATAGGAGATGGAGAAAGTCAGGAGGGACAGGTTTGGGAGGCAGCAATGGCAGCAGCTCATTTTAAACTTGATAATCTTATAGCCTTTACTGACTATAACAAACTGCAGATAGATGGAACTGTTGATGAAGTTATGTCCCTTTTAAATGTTGAAGAAAAATGGAAGGCCTTCGGATGGAACGTATACAGCGTGGATGGCCATGACATTAATGAAATATATAATGCTTTATTAAAATCAAAAGAAACAAAGGGAAAGCCAAGCATGATTATACTAAATACAATTAAAGGAAAGGGAGTAAGCTTTATAGAGAATATGGGTGCAGGAAACCACAATACAAAAATATCTAACGAGCAGAGAATAGCAGCACTTAAAGAGCTTGAATAGGAGGGAAATAAAATGTATGAAAATGTTGAAGTAAGACAAGTATTTTGTAATACTCTTGATAAAATGATGAGCGAAAATCCTAAAATAGTTGTACTTGATGCTGATCTTGCAAAGGCAAATGGTACTTTATCACTTAGAAATAAATATGCTGACAGGGCCTTTGATATGGGAGTTGCTGAACAGAATATGGCAGGTGTTGCAGCGGGTATGGCGGCTTATGGATTTATACCCTTTATAGGTTCTTTTACTGCCTTTGCTGCAAGAAGAATATGCGACCAGATAGCAATATCAATTACCTATGCTAAAAGAAATGTTAAAATAATAGGCTCAGACCCAGGAGTATCGGCAGAGCTAAATGGCGGAACACATATGAGCATGGAGGATATTGGAGTTTTAAGAAGCATACCAGGTATTGTAATATTTGAAGCTGCTGATGCAGTCGAGCTTGAAAAGGCGCTTTACCAAATAGTTTCCTACGATGGTCCGGTATATATAAGACTTTTTAGAAAGGTTGCTCCTGTAATATATAATGAAAATTATGATTTTAATTTGTTTAAGGCAGATGTTTTAAAGGAAGGTAAGGATGTAACCCTTTTAGCATCAGGTATAATGGTTAATGAAGCTCTAAAAGCCTGCGAAATTTTAAAAGAAGAAGGAATTATGGCGGAGGTTATTAATGTTCATACTATAAAACCTCTTGACAAAGAGACTATATTAAATTCAGTAAGAAAAACAGGGGCGGTTGTAACCTGCGAAAATCATAACGTAATTGGAGGGCTTAAAAGCGCAGTAGCAGAGCTTTTAATTGAAGAATGCCCAGTTTATTTAAAATCTGTTGGAGTTTTAG
The DNA here is from genome assembly GCF_900167605.1 of Caloramator quimbayensis. Classification (GTDB taxonomy): domain Bacteria; phylum Bacillota; class Clostridia; order Clostridiales; family Caloramatoraceae; genus Caloramator_B; species Caloramator_B quimbayensis. Next base: position 51,790 of record NZ_FUYH01000014.1, read on the forward strand.
ATCATTTTGGAGAAGTTGCACCAATGGATTATCTAATGAAAAAATATAATATGACACCAGAAAATATAGTTTCAGCAGCAAAGGAAGCAATAAAAAAGGGCAGGTAATCTGCCCTTTAATAATTTAAACTTAAAAACATATTTTTTATTGAAGAAGGATTCATTTCTATTGGATTATTCAGCATATTCGGATGCATGCACAGCTTTGAAAGTTCTTCTAAATCATCTAATTTAATACCAGCATCTTTTAATGTTATCTTCATATTCATCATCTTTTTTAATTCGAGGATTCTATCAGCCATTTCATAGGCACTGTCATATCCTAACTGATTTGCAAAATATGAAAGCCTGTCATCAACCTTAGTGTTTATTCTTGTAAATAAATCCAGGGTAAAAGCACATGCCTCTCCGTGGGGGATTTTGTATATGCTTGTTAAAGGATATGAGCATGCATGACTACCTGCAGTTTTTGGAATAGAAAAGGCAAGTCCAGCAATAACGCTTGCTTCGCTAAGCTTTTCTCTTGCTGCTAAATTAGAACCGTCAACATAAGCATCATATAAGTTTTCAAATACGAGTTTTGCAGCATGTATTGCCAAAGCATCGCATATTGGCTGATGGTTTTTGCTCCAAAAGCCTTCGAGGGCATGGGCTAATACGTCAAAACCTGTTGATGCAGTTATGTATGGAGGTACTGTAATAGTTAAAACTGGGTCTATTATTGCTATCTTAGGATAAAAATTTTTATGTACAACAGGTGCTTTTATGTTATTTTTATGGTCAGTTAAAACTGATACGCAGGTAACTTCACTTCCTGTACCTGAAGTTGTTGGAATTGCAATAATAGGAAGAGAATCGTTATTAAAAACTTTTCCTGTGCCAATATATTCTCTTATTGAGTCATTAGTTTTGCAAATGCTTGCAGAGGCCTTAGCGCAGTCGAGGGAACTTCCTCCTCCTAATGCAATAAGAAATTCAATATTGTTTTTTCTTATAATATCAGCACAGCTGTCTACATTTTCCACTGTTGGATTTGGAGTGATGTCAAAGAAAACATCCTTTATAAGACCTTTAGATAGTTCTACTACCCTTTGACTTAAACCATTTTTTTCAAAGAAAGGATCGCATACAAGAAGACCATTTTTTAAACCATATTCATTTAATATTTCATGCAGAGAATTTAATTTATTGCTTCCAAATATTATAGTAACAGGCTGAGAATATCTCCATTCCATATTTATCACCTCTTAAAGGGAATTTTCAAAGACTTCATTTTCTATTTCCTGTACTTTAACATAGGCTTTCTTTAAAAATTCCTGCCTCCATTCTTCAAGATCCTGTGTAAATTCTGTATTTAAAAATGCATCTACCATTTCAATACCCATCACATCTGAAATTATCCATCCGCCCATTGTAAGTATATTTGCATTGTTTATTGAACGGCATTTTTTAGCAGCGTATAAACTTTCAACGCATGCTGCATAAACTCCTTGATATTTGTTTGCAACTATTGCCATACCCATACCAGTACCACATATTAAAATGGCTCTGTCGCATTCTTTATTTTGAATCATTTTTGCTCCTATAGGAGCAACTTCAAAATAGGGCATAGGCTTTTCAATATCCTTTGTACCGATATCAATAACATCGTAATTAGAATTAATTAAATGATTTTTTACTGCTTCTTTTAAAATAAAGCCTGATTTGTCTGAACCGATTGCTATTTTCATTTTCTTCACCTCATAATTAAAAATTTTAATTAATTATATTATACAATTAATTCTAAACACTTTAAAGATTTTTGTTTCATATTTTAAAAAAATAAAATATTTTTGAATTTCCTTAATTTATTAGTGATATATATTGACATAGAATTAATATTGAAATAGGATTATATTAGATGCAAAATTAATTAAAAAGGTTAACAAATAAATAAGGGGGATTATTATGAAACAAAAAATCGATATTGGTGTTGTTTGCCTTGCAAGAAAAACTTTTGATTTTAATGCTGCCTATGATATTTATCAAAATATTAAAAAAGATTTAAGAAAGATTAAGAATGTTAACTTTCATTTTATAGATGATCTTGTTATTGAGGTGGAAGATGCAAAAAAAGCTGCGCTTTATTTAAACAGCAAAAATATAGATGCTTTAGTAGTAATAAGCGGAACATTCCACCTTGGACATTTAATTTTAGAGCTTACAAAGGTAATCGATAAACCCGTTATGCTCTGGGGATTAAATGAACTTCCCTACAATGGCGGAAAAATTAGATTAAATTCCGTATGCGGTGTTAATCTTAATGCTTCAAATTTATATAAATCAGGAAAAGATGACTATTATACTATAATATCTGATACAATAGATGAAGATTTCTTAGATGCAGTAAGAATAAAGACAGCATTATCAAAGGCTCATATTGGGGTTGTGGGATATAGAGCCCATGGATTTTTTAATCTTGATATCGATGAGCTTAATACATATAAAAAGCTTGGTATTTTAGTAGATCACTATGAGCTTTCTGAAATATATAATACTCAAATCGATGAAAAGGATGTATTGAATAGAATAGTTCAAATTAAAAATCTATTTGATGTTTCATCACTAAATGATATACAAATCCAAAAGGTAGCAGAGCTTTGTGAAAAAATAAAAGCCTTTGTAAATAAGAACAGTATAACTGCTTTGGCTGTAAGATGCTGGCCTGAATTCGCAGCAGATTTTGGAATTTCCCCCTGTGCTGCTATGTCTATACTTCAAAGCGAAGATTATATCCTGTCCTGTGAAGGAGATTTAGAAGGTGCAATATCAATGCTTTCCCATAGAGCAATAGGCGCTGAATATCCTTTCCTTGCAGATCTTTCACAAGTTGATTTAAAAGAGGATTATGCGCTTCTTTGGCACTGCGGAGTTGCACCCTGCAACCTTTGGGATGGTAAATGTGTAAGATCCCTCGATACTTATTTTGCAGGAGGGAAAGGAGTTACTGCTGATTTTGTAATGAAGGATGGAGAACTTAGCATATTAAGATTTGACTCAGCAAGAGGCAAATATAGGCTTTTCCTTCAAAGGGCAAAGGGAATTCCTATGGAAAAGCTATTAAAGGGAACCTATGTTAAGGTAAGATTTGAGGACAATATAAATGATGTTTTGAATAAGGTTATATATAACGGCATAGCACATCATGTTTCAGTAGTTTATGGAGATTTTATAAGACCCTTTGAAATATACGCAAAGATTATGGGATTTGAGGTTATAAAATAGGAGGGGCCTATGGAAATATTAAAGTTTGAAAATGGATTTAAAATAACATATAAAGGAATAGATTTGATTTCCCATTCAAAAGATAAGCCTTTTATGTATGTTGGTACAGGCATAGCAGATTACAATATGTACAGAGGTAACTTTAAAATAAGCGACTATTTAGTTGAAAAAATTGCTCTTTTGGATTATGAAATAGAACAAGAAAACAATAAAGTCGATATTAAGCTAAGTAGAAATAATATTTGTTATGTAAATTTATGTATTGAGGAGAATAAAAGTAATCTTTTAGTTAACTTTACTGATTACAGCAGGAATATAAATAGGATCTGGATAAGGATTGCTGCGGAGTCTGATGAACATGTTTATGGCTGTGGAGAGCAATTTTCATATTTTGATTTAAGGGGTAAAAAGTTCCCTCTATTTACAACAGAGCAGGGGGTTGGAAGAAATAAAAAAACTTTAATAACTGCACTTGCTGATATTTATGATGATGCTGGAGGAGATTATTATTCAACCTTTTATCCTCAGCCAACCTTTATATCAAATAAAAAATATTTTTGCCATGTTGATGAAAGTACCTATATGAATTTTGATTTTACTAATGAAAATTATCATGAACTTGAAATTTGGAACGTCCCTAATAGAATATACTTCGGGGCAGAGAATAATTATAAAATATTATTACAGAATTTAACTCAGCTTTTAGGAAGACAGACAGTTTTACCTGACTGGGTAATAGAGGGTATATGTCTTGGAATACAGGGTGGAACTGATGTTGTAAAGGGTAAGGTTGAAAGGGCATTAAAGAGCGGAATTAAAGTTACTGGAGTCTGGTGTCAGGATTGGGAGGGTAAAAGGATTACTTCCTTCGGGAAAAGGCTTATGTGGAATTGGATTTGGGATAAGAATTTATATCCAGGTCTTGATAAATATATTAAAGAGTTAAATGAAAAGGGAATAAAATTTCTTGGCTATATAAATCCCTATCTTGCAACGGATGGTTCTTTATACAAAGAAGCTGCGGAAAAAGGATATATAGTTAAAAGAAATGATGGAAGCGAATATGTAATAGATGCTGGGGAATTTTATGTTGGAATTGTTGATTTAACCAATCCTGATGCATTTAATTGGTATAAAGGCATAATTAAAAAATACATGATTGATTTTGGAATTTCTGGATGGATGGCAGATTTTGGAGAGTATTTGCCAATCGATGTTAAGCTTTATAATAATATAAGCGGAGAAAAAATGCACAATCTATGGCCTGTTCTTTGGGCAAAGGTTAACAGGGAAGCTATTGAGGAGGCAGGAAAGACAGAAGAGATAATATTCTTCATGAGAGCTGGTTATTCAGGATGCGGAAGATATAATCTTATTACCTGGGCAGGGGATCAAAACGTTGACTGGAGTATTGATGATGGACTTGCCTCTGTAATAGTAGCAGCTCTATCCCTTGGCATGTCAGGCATGGGAATACACCACAGCGATATTGGAGGATATACAACCCTCTTTGATATGAAAAGAAGCAAGGAACTTCTTTTAAGATGGACGGATTTTGCTGCATTTACTCCTATTATGAGAACCCATGAAGGAAACAGACCAGCTGATAATTGGCAGTTTGATTCCGATGAAGAAACTTTAAAACATTTTGAGAGAATGACTAAAATACACTCTATGCTAAAACCATATATAAAGGAAGCACTTATTGAAAATGCAAATTATGGGATACCTGTAATGAGACCGCTGTTTTTAAATTATGAAGAGGATAAAAATTTATATGATTTAAAATATGAATATATGCTTGGGGATGATTTAATAGTTGCTCCGGTTTATGAAAGCTCAAAGAGCTCTTGGAAGGCATATCTTCCAAGAGATAAGTGGGTTCATCTCTGGAGCAAAAATGAATACGATGGAGGCTATATTGAGGTTGAATCCCCAATAGGCTATCCTCCAGTATTTTATAAAAAGAATTCAAAATATGAAGAGCTTTTTAAGAATATAAGCATGATTTAGGAAGGTAATTTATATGGAAAAAGAAGGTATTAAAATTCACGATATTAAATCTTTAGAATTTAAAAAGTATGGAAGAATAATTGAAGGATACGATTTTAAAGAGGCAATTGAGTATTTAGAATATAAAACTCAAATACCAGCAGAAGGAAACATCTATGTTGCTTCAGATGAAAATCTTGAAAAGCTTCGAATAAAAAAACAAATTCAAAAGTTTTTTTATGGGGATATAGATGTTCAATTTGGCTACTGCAATGGCAAAAACTCTAAACTCAACGCCCTCGAATATCATAAGAGCAGTGAAATTGATGTAGCAGCTACGGATATGATATTGCTTTTAGGAGATATAAGGGATATAGTTAATAATTCTTATGAAACAAAAAACGTTGAAGCCTTTTTTATCAATAAAGGGACAGCAATTGAGCTTTATTCAACAACCCTTCATTTTTCGCCTATTAAAACCTTTAAAGATGGATTTAAGTGCATTGTTATTCTTCCAAAGGGAACAAATATGAGTTTGACAGAAGAAATTAATCTTTGCGATGAGGAATCAAAGATTTTATTTGCAAGGAATAAATGGCTTTTATGCCATGAAGATAATAAAAGGCTTATTGATAGAGGAGCATATATAGGATTAAAAGGTGAAAACATAGAGATAATTTTATAAAATAAAAACCCGGTTATGTTTAAACTGAACATTTCCGGGTTTTTATTATCTTTGACATTTATTGAATTTTGAATTATTATTAGGCAAATAGGAAAAATAAGAATAATATGTTTAATATTAATATAAAATACACATAGAAAAAATAATTGCATAAAGTAGGAGAGTGAACGCATGAGTATTATTAAGGACAAATTATTAGCCTTTATGAAGGAAGAGGCCTATAAGCCAATGACAGCTGAGGAACTATCAAATATTTTCGATGTTGATTTTAAAGAGCTTAAGACCTTTTATAAAATACTTGATGAAATGGAAGAGGAGGGCTTGATAGTTAAGACGAGGAAGAATCGCTATGGGATTTTAGAGAAGATGAATCTTGTAGTTGGAAAACTTCAGGGGAACCCCAAAGGGTATGGATTTTTAATTCCTGATGATGTTGGGATTGAAGATATTTATGTATCCGGGGAAAACATGAACGGCGCGATGAACAACGACAGGGTAATAGTAAAAATATTAAAGGAAAGAACTGCAAATAAAAGGGTTGAAGGGGAAGTTATAAGAATATTAAAAAGGGCAAACAACAAAGTCGTTGGAACCTTTGAAAAGAGCCAGAATTTTGGCTTTGTAATTCCAGATGATAAAAGGATTTATCAGGATATATTCATACCAAAAGCTGACATGAATGGTGCTAAAACGGGGTATAAAGTTGTTGTTGAAGTGACAAAATGGCCTGAGAATAGAAGAAACCCTGAAGGAAGAATAATAGAGATTCTTGGGAATAAGGATAAACCGGGAGTAGATATATTATCTATTATTAAAAAATACAATCTACCTGAAGAATTTCCGGAAGAAGTTGAAGAGTATGCAGAGTCGATTTCCGAGGAAATACCTGAAAAGGAAATAAATAGAAGAAGAGATTTAAGAAATTTAAAAATAGTTACAATCGATGGTGAAGATGCAAAGGATCTCGATGATGCGGTATCTATAGAAAAACTTCCAAACGGAAAATACAGACTTGGAGTACATATTGCTGATGTTACATATTATGTTAAAGAAAAATCCCCTCTTGATAAAGAAGCATTTGAAAGGGCAACAAGCGTTTATCTTGTTGACAGGGTTATTCCTATGCTTCCTAAAAAGCTCTCAAACGGTCTTTGCAGCTTAAATCCTAAGGTTGACAGGTTAACTCTATCCTGTGTTATGACAATAGATTCTACAGGTAAAGTAGTTGAGCATGAAATATTTGAAAGTATTATTAAAACCAGCGAAAGAATGACCTATACCGATGTTACTAAGATTTTAAGGGATAAAGATGAGGATACTATAAAAAGATATGATTACCTTTATGAAGATTTTAAGTTAATGGAGGAACTATGCAAAATACTTTATAACAAGAGGATGCAAAGAGGGGCGCTGGATTTTGATTTTGAAGAATGTAAAATAATATTAGATGAAAAGGGAAGACCTGTTGAAATTAAGCCCTATGAAAGGGAAATAGCAAACAGAATAATTGAAGAGTTTATGATTGTCTGCAATGAAACCGTTGCTGAATATATGTACTGGGCGGGGATTCCTTTTGTATACAGAATACACGAAAACCCTGATGAAGAAAAAATAAGGGTTTTCAGCGAATTTATATATAACCTTGGTTATTATTTAAAGCCTGTAGCGGATATGCATCCAAAGGTTTTGCAGGAGGTCTTAAATGCTGTAAAAGATAAACCTGAGCAGGTTATTATAGATACTCTTCTTTTGCGTTCTTTAAAGCAGGCAAGATACTCCCCAGAATCTACAGGACATTTTGGTCTTGCATCGAGATACTACTGCCATTTTACATCGCCTATCAGAAGGTATCCAGATCTTACAATACATAGGATTATAAAGGATTATATAAACGGCAGGATAGACGAAAAGAAGATGCAAAAGTACAGCAAATTTGTTGAAAAAGCTTCAAAACAGTCAAGCGATATGGAAAGATTAGCTCAGGAGGCTGAAAGGGAAACTGACGATCTTAAAAAGGTTGAGTATATGTCAGAGAGAATAGGGGAAGTATATGATGGAGTTATATCCTCGGTTACATCCTTTGGAATGTTTGTTGAACTTCCTAATACAATAGAAGGTCTCGTTCATATGAGCAATATGGATGATGATTACTATATATATGATGAGAAACACTATACTTTAATAGGAGAAAAGTTTAAAAAGGTATACAGGCTCGGAGATAAAGTGAAGGTTAAGGTTGTAAAAACTGATATTGACAGCAGAACCATAGACTTTACATTAGTTGAAGGGGAAGAAGAGTAACTTTTAAGGGGGATGGGCTTTGACAAAGAGATGATTCTATGATATATTGACATTAGGGATATTTATGATATAATATTAATCTACTCTATGATTGATGGTGTGATACTATGGGAACTGAAAGAAAAAACCTTGCTGAGAATAGAAAAGCAAGACATGACTATTTTATAGAAGAAACCTATGAAGCTGGTATTGAATTGTTTGGAACAGAAGTCAAATCAGTGAAACTTGGGAAAGCAAACCTTAAGGACAGTTATGCAGAAATTAAAAATAATGAGATTTATGTTTATAACATGCATATAAGCCCCTACGAAAAAGGCAATATTTTTAACAGAGATCCTTTAAGACCTAAAAAGCTTCTTATGCATAAAAGCGAGATAAGAAGGTTATCTGGTTATGTTTCACAAAAAGGTTATACTTTAGTTCCAATAGCACTGTATCAGATTAGAGGACTTGTTAAAGTAGAACTTGCCCTTGCAAAGGGTAAAAAGCTCTATGACAAACGTGAAGATATAGCAAAGCGCGATGCCCAAAGAGAAGTTGAAAAACACTTCAAAGAGATTTATAGATAATGCGGGGGCGTTTTGGCTTTCGACGGGGGTAATAGGGATTTAGGAAGCGAGTCGAGGATCCTGGTGCCTCGTTAAAAAACTGGGAATTAAATATAAACGCAAACGATAATTTAGCATTCGCTGCCTAAGCTGCAGCGCGTCAGCCTGAGAGGCCCACGGCTCAGAGTCTGGCGTCGACAGTGGGGTACCGAGCTCTACTAAGCTTTGCGTAGAGAACGGAATTTATGAAGCTACTGAACCTAAGAGCCTGTCTTTGGGCGCTTAGGAGAGGGAATGCCAAAACAAAGACTGCACTCGGAGATGCCTGAGTTTCTTTGCTTTCGGACAGGGGTTCAATTCCCCTCGCCTCCACCAAATTTGAACAACATATTGATACGATAGATAGAAGCCTTGAGAAATCAGGGCTTTTTTCTTTGGTAGGAAATTGGGAGCAAAAAAATTTTATCTATTTCAAAAAATTTGAAGGAGAATAAAATTTTAAGTAGAAAAGATATAATGATTGTTATTGTTAAAAGGATATTCACCCCATTAGCACAAAGAAATAGTCAAAGATTATAATGAGCATATCCAAACTATAATTGGATAACGCTCAGAAATAAAAACATGGTTACATTTAAGCTGACGGAACAGTTGCAGATGAAACGCCTTTAAATCCATATAATAGAGAAGAAATGAGTAATGAAAATGGAAGTGAAACAATACACCAGGTAGGATTTACAGAGAATAATCGAGAAGTTGGGGATAAAAATAACACCAGAAACGAAAAAGAAGTTGATAAACTATTGCCTTCAAATGATGGAGGAAACAGATACGGACGTGAGGGGAGTAGTTTTAACCTTCTTGGGAACATTCAGAACGGCGAGAATGGCAGGATTAACAGAGATGAAGGCTTTTCAGGAAGCACAAGATTGTGTAGAAGCCTTACTATAGACCCTGGGTTTATTATGAAATTGACAGGTGGTTCTAAAGCAGCAGAAGAGAATTTTTATGAAGACTTTTACTTTGAGAGTAAAAAAAGTATAGGGGGGTTAACTTATGAACCTTGTAGCTTTAACGGGTGCTGGCATATCAAAAGCAAGTGGTATTCCAACATTTAATGAAATGGGAAACTTAAGAGAAAAGCTAAGCAGGTCATTTTTTGAAAATAGTCCAGAAGAGTTTTATAAAATATTAATTGAAATGAAAGAAAAAATAGAAAGAGCAGAGCCTAACCCTGCTCATATTGCTCTTGCAAAATATAATATTCCAATAATTACAATGAACATTGATGGACTGCATAAAAAAGCTGGCAGTAAAAATGTTATTGAAATTCATGGGAATTTAGAATTTGTTAAATGCCCTAAATGCAATAAGCTATATGATTTTGATATAGTTAAAAAGACGATTTATTGTAATGACTGCAAAACCTTATTTCAACCTAATGTTGTCCTTTATGGGGATACAATCCCTTTATTTTTCAATGCGATAGATCTTATAGGTTCAGCTGATGAACTGCTTGTTGTTGGAACATCATTTTACACATCAACTGCGACAGAACTTGTAAACAGAGCAAAATTTGCAGGAATTAATGTGACTATAATAAATGATAAAGCAGAAGAGAATGTTCCTAAGTTTTTACAAAGTGTTTTTAAATAGTTATTTTTTTCTTACGCTAATATACTTTAATAACGTCACCTTTCTTGTTATACTCTACTCCCATAAGAAAAGAATCTGGGAATTTTTGAACAGAATAAGCTAAACTGCCCGATGGGAAGTAGGTAAATGTTCCTTCATACCAATATATTAACATAGGTCCGCTTCAGGTGGGGAAAAAATCGTCCTGAATTTTATTTACAATAACAGCTGGATATCTTGTAAGAATTAATTTTGTGTTTTAAACAAAATAATTTGAAGAATAACTATTGAGATTTAATTAAACGCCATAGTGTAGTTCGGCTTATTCCAAGGCTTTCAGCGGCTTTGCTTTGATTGCCATTTTTCGCTTCAAGCACCATAGTTACAATTTCTTTATTGATTTCACTGAGCGGTCGGGATAGATCAAGAGGCTTTGTTGAATCTTTTGCATGAATAGAAGCAGCAGTAATGGTTCGCTCTTTATTTAGGGCTTCCTGCACATCATCAGAATTAATATATGGTTCGGTCACCATTATAACGAGGTTTCTCATGACTCGGCTTAATTGTGTATAATTAAATGGCCAGTCGAAATTGCGTAGCATTTCCATTGCGTCTTGAGAAACACCTAAAATTTGTTTTGCCAAATCTATATTCAGTCTGTTAAGATAAAGGTTTACAATTGAATCTATACGTGATGGATCGTTTCTCAATGCAGGAAGAGTGATTATGAAGCAGTGCAGGCGATTTACAAATGTCATTGCATTTGAATCAAACGTTCCTTCGGAGTTACTTATACATGAAAAAATGACTCTATTTCTCTTGCAAATCTCCATATCTGTTATAGCAATCAAAAGCTGTTTTTGCTGCTGCTCGCTTAGAGAATTTACACTCTTAATAAAAATAGTATTGCCTGCACCGCATAAGGGAGAATTATGATGATTTAAAAGATAATTCCATATTTTGTCACTTAACAGATCGCAGTCAATTTGGATAAATGGTTGATTTTTCATGGAACTGCGCAAATATATGGCTTTGGCGATTTGCTCTTTTCCTGTACCTTCCTCGCCTAAAATAATTACAGGATAGTTGTTTTGATTTACTTGATCAATAATATTATCAATTTGTGCGATGGAATCCATTACACTATAAGTACTATTAAAATATATATTTTCTACTTCTTTGTAATTGTAGTAATTGATGCCGCATTTGTTGCCGGCTAAAGGTGGCTTACTGACTGTAAAATAGAATGCTACATATTCTGATTCATTTGAAACTATTCGTTGGGCTTGAATAGAATAAAGCAGATTGTTTTGTCTGGATAAAAAGCGACGTTTTCCTTTGGTAGGTACTTGGCTTATTTTTTCATGTAGAATATCTAAAATAATAGTATCATCTTCTGAAACAGTAGAATAAAATAGCTTTCCATCACTAGTGAAAACTACTGTGTGGGAGTCTCTACCCTGAATAAGCTGCCTTAAGAAGTGATTTTCATCTCTTAGATGGCTATAGTTACTACAATACAGGATAGCAGTATTAAACGCATCACGAATGCTTTCAATACCGGATGTAATCAAAAATGCATTCATGCCGAGTCCTCGGGCAGTCATATAGGTAATCATATCGCAAAGGATAGCATGATAACCAGCATTTTTTAATTGCTGTAAAATGGCAATGGCCTCTTCTGTTGAATTGATAGTAAACACATCAATGTTATATGGAAGCATCTCCTTTAAAGACAAGAGCTCTTCTGTAATATTTGAGAATCCAACAACCGCAACTTTTCTAATTCCAGCACCTGATAATTTTAAAGTGCGCAAAATATCATAGGCAGATGTTTTGATTTCAATTACAGGCAGTGAAACAAATTGTTGAACTAATTTAGCAGTACCACCTCGCGATATAATGACATCAAAGTTTGTATGGAAATTAGTTTGCGCAATTTCGACACCTTTTTTTAAATCGCCAATTGCAATAGTCATGTCTATATTAGGGTACTCTTCTGCAAGTTTGATCAATAAAGATTCCATGCTGGCATAAGGTGCAATAGCTAAAATTCGTATTTTTGAAGGCATTTTTCCTCGCTCCTTACTAAGAGTGTATAAAAATGAAACACTATAACAATAATATTATAACATAATTACAAAAAACACAATATTTTTTGACTGATGTTTCAAAATTAAACGAAAAATAAAACTATTTTCGTTTAACATCATTTCGAGTTTTAGTACAATAATCACATCAAGAGAAAAAACCTGAATAGCCAGTGGGAAAACTTAACGGTATTTCAGTTTTGAACAGATGAAATCAGCGAATTAATTTAAGGGGGCACTACATGGTTAAACTATTGATAATTGCAGATGATTTTACAGGGGCACTGGATACAGGTGTGCAGTTTGCTGAAAAAGGCGCCAGAACCTATATTATGGTTGATTCTAAAATCGATTACACAAAAATATCTTCCAACATAGAGGTATTGGTAATTGATACGGAGACTCGTCATTTAGACAAGACAGAAGCTTATCAAATTGTATTCTCAATTGTACAAGAAGCAAGAAAAATCGGTATTCCTTATATTTATAAAAAAACTGATTCTGCCTTGCGTGGAAATATTGGTGTAGAACTTACCGCAGTATTGAAGGCAAGTGGAGAAAGACACATCCACTTTATACCTGCATTTCCGCAAATGGGACGTACTACGGTAAATGGAATCCATTATGTAAATGGTGTTCCCATAGCGCAAAGTGTTTTCGGAAATGATCCATTTGATCCGGTTCGTTATTCAGATATTAAAGAAATTATTGCTACTCAATCTGAAATCGAAACCCATATTATTGGTACTGACATTCCGGAAACCTGTTCATCCGCAGAAGGTATACTGGTTTACGATTCAAGCTGCAATCAGGATCTTGAGAATATTGCAGTTGAGTTAGTAAGAAAAGGTGAAATTCACCTGATAGCTGGCTGTGCGGGGTTTGCCTGCATGCTGCCGAAAATGCTGCAACTTGGTGGAGAACAGCGCCGAGTGCCTGAAATAAAAGATAGCATACTTGTTGTATGTGGAAGTGTTAATCCTGTTTCAGTTGCTCAATGCGATGATGCTGAACGAAAAGGCGCACCACGTTTTCGGCTCACTCCGGAGCAAAAACTGTATCCTGATTGGGCAGAAAGTAGCAGTGCAGATGTATTTATTGAGAAAATATATGATTCCTGTAAAGAGAATGATATTGTTATCCTTGATACAAACGATAGAGAAAATGTTGAAAGTACAGCCATTTATGCACAGAAAAAAGGAATTACCTTAGAACAAATGCGTACATATATTGTATCTGCCATAGGAATTATTTTGAAAAGGCTGATTGATAACGGACTTGAAAGTACCATCTTTATCATAGGCGGTGATTCTCTTATAGGTTTTGTACGTCAGGCTGGGATTAAGGTAATTTCTCCTATTTGCGAAATGGAGTGTGGAGTTGTGCTCTCACAACTTGAGTATAACGGAAAAACATTAAATGTTATTTCAAAATCCGGAGGCTTCGGTCAGGAAACGATGTTTAGCGATTTGGTTAAAATGTTATCAAAATTAAACGAAGGGAAGAGAGTATAAAATGCTTGAAAAATACAATCTCAAAATACCGCATGCAGTATACAGTGGTGAGAATGCCCTGGAAAACATAATAGCAATCCTTAGAGAGAATCAGGTCAAAAAATTGGCAATTTTTACGGATAAGGGAATTGAAGATGCAGGTCTTCTAAACTACCCAATGAAAATAATAGAACAGTCTGGAGCTGAAACAGTTGTGCTTGATGATTTGCCGCCTGAGCCTACATATGGTCAAGCCCAAAAGCTTGTTGATCAATTTAAAGCAAGTGGGGCTGATTTTATAATGGCAGTAGGCGGCGGCAGCGTTATGGATACTGCAAAGCTGGCCAGTGTACTTGCAACAAATCAATATAGCATTAATGAATTGTTGAACAGTCCTGACCTTGCAGAGAAATGTGTAAAGACTTTAATGATACCTACAACGGCCGGAACTGGAGCTGAAGCTACACCCAATGCTATTGTAGCAGTACCTGAGAAAGAGTTAAAAGTCGGCATTGTTAATGATAACATGATTGCAGATTATGTTATTCTGGATGCAGTTATGATCAAAAATTTACCTAGGAAAATTGCAGCTTCAACTGGGGTAGATGCATTAGCACATGCAATTGAATGCTTTACCAGTAATAAGGCAAATCCTTTCAGTGATATTTTTGCTTTGGAAGCTTTAGACATGATTCTTAATAATATCATTAAAGCTTGTGATTCTCCTGAAGATATGGAAGCAAAGAACAAAATGCAAATTGCAAGCTTTTACGCTGGTGTTGCAATTACTGCTTCGGGAACAACTGCAGTTCATGCTTTAAGTTATCCTCTTGGCGGTAAATATCATATTCCACACGGCGTTTCAAATGCTATTCTTTTGGCGCCTGTCATGAGATTCAATGAACCGGTGTGTCGTGAAAAATTTGCTGCAGTATACGACCGCTGTGTTCATAATAAAAAAGAATGCATAACTGTGGAAGAAAAAAGCGCATTTATAATCAATAAATTGGAAGAAATAGTTAAGCATTTAGACATACCAACCAGCCTTTCTGTATTTGGAGTACCAGCATCTGATTTAGAAACTCTTGTGAACGCAGGCATGCAGGTTACGAGACTTTTAAATAATAATATGCGCAAAGTTACCAATGAAGATGCTCGTGCATTATATAAGGAGATCCTTTAACAGAGTTGTCTTATAATAAAACATGCGAAGTTAAAGAAATTATCATGTTAATCATTCGGATTTAAGGGGAGATAGAAATGTTTAACTTACCGAAAATTGGCATTACTATGGGTGATCCTGCTGGAAATGGACCGGAAATAACGGTTCAGGCACTTTTACACAAAGATATATATGAGCGATGCCGACCTATAGTTGTTGGTGATGCTATGATCTTTGAAAAGGCTGCTGCTATCTTAGGGCATCCAGAAATAAAGATCCATAGAATTTCACAAGTTTCTGAGGCATTATTTGAATATGGAACTATTGACGTATTTCATATGGATCTTATTGATCCTGATAAGTTTGAATATGGAAAGGTTTCTGAAATGTGCGGTATGGCAGCTTTTTTATGTGTTAAAAAGGTGATTGAGCTGGCCATGAAAGGCGAAATAGATGCTACATGTACTAATGCACTCAATAAGGAAGCGATGAATAAAGCACTTGCTCCTAAAGGACTGCATTTTGATGGCCACACTGAAATTTATGCTAAATATACAAATACGAAAAAATATACTATGATGCTTGCACATCACGACCTGAGGGTGGTTCATGTATCAACTCACTGCTCTCTTAGAGAAGCCTGCGATCGTGTTAAAAAGGATCGTGTACTTGAAGTTATAAGAATTGCTGATAAAGCTTGCAGGGAAATGGGAATTTTAAAGCCTCGTGTAGCTGTTGCCGGACTCAATCCTCATTCTGGTGAAAATGGTCTGTTTGGAAGGGAAGAAATAGATGAGATAATTCCTGCCATCAAAGCAGCACAGGCTGAAGATATAAATGTGGATGGGCCAATTCCTCCGGATAGTTTATTCCCTAAAGCACTTGGCGGATGGTATGATATTGTGGTTGCCATGTATCACGATCAAGGGCATATTCCACTAAAAACAGTGGGATTCGTATATGATAGAGAACTCAAGAAGTGGAAAGAAGTGGAGGGGGTAAACGTAACATTAGGGCTTCCCATTATAAGAACTTCCGTGGATCATGGTACAGGTTTCGACCAGGCAGGTAAAGGTACTTCTAACGAACTTAGCCTTGTAAATGCTTTGGATTATGCGATTAAACTGGCACAAAACAAATGTAATCTATGAAAAGTTTTCGTAGTTTTTAGAAGTTTGAACATAAATTCAATTCTTAGACATATTAACTAACAATTTTTACTACAAGCAGACAAAATTCATTTACAAATAAAGTAAAGCTAATAAGTTCAAGTATTTAACAAATGATTATAAATTTTAAATTAGGAGGAGAACAATATGCAATACGCAAAGCTACCTGGTCTGACATGGGATGGTACCATCTACCAAAATGATGACATGGGAACGTTGGAGGCACTGCTGCCAACGGGAGGATACCCTACTGCACATTCACCGGCAATGCTGGAACTGCCTAATGGCGACCTGCTATGCTGCTGGTTTGCAGGTACCTACGAGGGCAGTGCAGATATCCACATCATCTGCTCTAGACTGCCTAAGGATGCACCGGCCTGGTTGCCGCCAGTAGAAATATCTAACGATCCTACTCGCAGTGAGCAGAACCCGTCATTGTTTTATGGTCCTGATAATGCCATTTGGTGCATGTACACCGCCCAGCTAGACCGACAGGAAGGCAAGGATAACATGCAGTATACAGCTGTGGTTCGCTGTCAAAAGAGTTACGACGGCGGTAAGACTTGGGGACCATATGAGACGATTTTCCCAGAGGAGGGGACATTCTGCCGTCAGCCAATACAGGTATTGTCCAACGGACGTTGGATTTTTTCAAACTGGCTGTGCACTGATTCAGAAGATGGGCTGTCTGGAGATCCTACCGCCTTCCGTATCTCTGACGACGAGGGAAAGACTTGGAAGATGGTCATGATGCCCAAGAGTAATGGTCATGTTCACGCCAATGTGGTTGAGTTGGAAAACGGACATCTTGTTGCTTTTATGCGCAATCGAGAGGCTTACCGAATTCACCGCAGCGAGTCCTTTGATTGGGGCGAGACTTGGAGCGAACCAGTACCAACCCCACTTCCAAACAATAATTCCAGCATAAGCGCAATAAGATTGCAGAGTGGCCGCATAGCAATTGCATACAACCCGACATCTACACCAGATCCTCATCCTGGCAAGGCTGCTTGGCCTGGTCTGCGTTGCCCGGTGGCGGTAGCTCTTTCTGAGGACGGCGGTCTGACTTTTCCTATTGTACGTTGGATTGAAAGAGGAGAGGGTTTTATGGGCGATGAAAATAGAACCAATAATCGTCAGTACGAGTATCCGTATCTAATGCAATCTGCTGACGGAACACTACATCTATCTTATGCATCTCATACTCGTCTTGGAATAAAATATGTTCGCTTTACCGAACAGGATGTATTGGGGAAAAAGAGGGAGAGGGTGGGACTCTATAATCCTACAGCTGCCCAGATTCGCTAAGAGAATATATATGATTTGAAAATATTTAATATTTATAAAATAAAAATGCCCCACGTCTAATTAAATGGAGAAAACTTCATGGAATACATGACATCCATACTGAAGACAACAAATTTGAAATCATATAAATTATTAAACAAATAGAAAGGGAGAACGTTATTATGAAGAATGTTGAATTAAAAGGCATTATCCCACCTATATTAACCCCTATGAATCCAGATGAATCGATTAATCTGAAGGAGCTGTGTAACCAGATTGAAAGGCTGTTGGAAGGTGGCGTTCATGGTTTGTTCACATTTGGAACTAACGGTGAAGGTTACATACTAAGCGAAAATGAAAAAATTCAGATCCTTGAGGCTACCATCGATCAAGTAAAAGGACGTGTTCCTGTATACGCAGGTACTGGATGTATTTCTACTGCTGATACCATTCGTATAAGCAAGAAGGCTCAAGAACTTGGCGCAGATGTGCTATCCATTATCACTCCCAGTTTTGCTGTTGCTTCACAAAAAGAACTTTACGACCATTATGTGGAAATTGCTAAACATGTAGATATTCCAATCGTGTTGTATAATATTCCAGCACGTACAGGCAACAAATTGCTTCCTGAAACCGTTGCAAAATTGGCTAAGGATGTAGATGTGATAATGGGTGTTAAGGATTCCAGCGGCGACTGGAATAACTTGCTTGCCTACATCGACCTTACAAAAGACTTGGACAAAGACTTCCGTGTTCTCTCCGGTAACGATTCACTAATTTTATCTTGCCTTGAAGCAGGCGGCGCAGGTGGAATCGCTGGATGCGCTAATGTATATCCTCATGTTCTGGTATCTATATATGAATTATTTAAGGCTGGTAAGCTGGAAGAAGCTAAAGTAGCTCAGGACTCCATCGCCTCCTTCCGTGCTGTATTCAAATATGGAAACCCTAACACTGTTGTTAAAAAGGCTGTTTCTTTGCTGGGTTACCCTGTTGGAGACTGTCGCCGTCCATTTAATTACCTATGTGACGAAGGCATTGACGCACTAAAACAAGTTTTGAAAGAAAACACTGACAAAGGGATGCGATAGTAAGAGAACGTTTTAATTTATAAAATTGTCCCTAACTGCGAAAAAATTTTTTTAAATAAAAGAGAGGAGATAAAAGAAATGACTATTCCAATGATTATTGCCCTTTCTATTACTTTATTCATGGTTATTTTAATCATGACGGACAAGCTTCCCTTCGGTGCACCTCCACTTCTTGCATGCCTGCTAATGGTTCTTTTTGGAGTAACAGATATCAAGACTGCTTTTGGAGGTTTTTCTAACGCTACTGTTATTATGCTTGCTTCTTTCATGGCAATTGTAGCTGCTCTAGAAAAAACTAGCTTTATTGGTGCATTTAGAAGAACAATTTTAAAAATGGCTAACCATGGTGGCTATAAGGCCTATGTTCTGTTATTTATTATAGTTATGTTAGCTTGCAGTATATTCGGTACAGGTTCAACTGCATTCTACGTTCTCACTTTAGGTATATTATCTACTATACAGTATACTGACAAGCTACCACGTGGTAAAGTTATTGCTGCTGCCGGTTTTGCATGTAACCATCCACTAATTCCTGTAAACGTAACATTACAATATGGTGTTGTTATTGCAGTTTTAGAAGCTGCTGGTTCAGCTATTACCAAAGTTAACTTAGTAAAATTTTCTATTTTAAACTTAATGCTTTCATTAGCTTATATAGCATGGGCTTTAATTGGTTATAAAGTTCTACCTAACAAAAACGTTGAAGATACAAAAAGTGGAAACGATAAAGTGCAAGAAACAGTTTACGATTTACCAAAATGGAAAGAATATACAACGTATGCAGCCTTTTTGGCAGCTGTTGCTGGCATGATTCTTCAAAGTAAATTTGGCAACGCAGCATATATGATTCCTGGTTTAGCTGCATGTTTGGTTTTAGTTATAGGTGTTTTGAATTTCAATGAAGTTCGTAACAACATCGGTGCTCCAATTATTTTGATGACTGCTGGTGTTATTGGTGTTGCCGATGCTCTTGGAAGTACAGGCTTAACTGCTTTAGTTGGTAAAACTGTGGCTAATATGCTTGGTACTAACGTTAGTCCTTTTATACTAATCTTTACTTTCTGTGTGCTGACAAGTGTACTAGCAACCCTTACAGGATCCACTTTAGGTACTGTGTATGTATTTGCACCTATGGCTATTGCTACTTGTATGAGTCTGGGGCTAAATCCAACTGCTGCCGCTGCAGCAATCGTAATTTCAGGCTGGAACGGTCATTTCTTACCAATTGATGGTATGCCAGCTATGGTAATGGGAATTGGTAAGTATAAGCTAACAGAATTTTGGAAATACACAATTCCAATGTATTTCATCCGTTTAATTGCTTTGACAGTTGCAGCTGTATTGATTTTTCCAATGTAAGCTCAAAATTACTTAAATGAATTTATACCCTTATTGCATAAGAGAGATTTATGGTCTCTCTTATGCCTTACGACAAGTAAAATGCTACAAAATAAGCAGTGACTGAACGTATTCAATATGTGCAAAAAAACATCCAATTTATATAAAACGGATAATATTACAAAATTTTGAGAAAGAGGTATGATTATGAATAGTAAATTTGAACTAGAACATATAGGCATTAACACCCCAAATGCTGATGAGGCAGAAAAACTAACTCAGCTTCTTAGCATGATGTTTAATCTGGAGCCTCGTCACGGACAAAAGTCCGAATTCGCCGGCCCTTACTTTGAGTGTATGAAGGCACCATTTCTGGGTGCAAACGGTCATATCGCTATGCGTACACCTGATTTAACAGCTGCTGTAGAAGAGTTGAAAGAGAAAGGCTTCTCCTTCAACATGGATACTGCTGCATATTTTGAGGATGGTAAACTGAAGAATGTTTATTTAGACGGCGAGTTTGGCGGCTTTGCCATCCATATTATGCAGAAATAACGGTAAAAGCAGTTTAAACAACTTTAGCATTTATAAATACAAGCTTCCAGAGTTTGAGGGCTTTGACTATCCCAATGTACTTTGTACTTTTGGATAAATACTATTGCCATTTAGGAAGCCTTGTAAATTATGTTATTCACAAAAGGCTTGAATTTGAACTTGCTGCTTAAGAACACTTCAAAATGTATAGTACTGCGCAGTAAGATATTATAACTTGTAAAGATGAGGGAAAATTATGAATCAAGAATGGTACAATAAAACAGTCAAAGAAGTAGAAGAAGAGCTGTCAGTTACCATTGATTATGGTCTGACAATGGAACAAGTCAATGATCGTATTCAAAAATATGGATTTAATGAATTAAAGGAAAAAGATAATGAAACACTGCTTCAAAAAATAATTGATCAGTTAAAGGATTTTTTGGTAATTATACTTATTATTGCAAGTATTATTTCAGCTTGTATAGGCGAAGTAGCAGATTCAATGGTAATCATCGCAATTGTTATTGTGAATGCGGTACTTGGAGTCATTCAGGAAGGCAAGGCTGAAAAGGCGCTGGAAGCCTTAAAGAAAATGGCTGCTCCCAATGCCAAGGTTTTAAGAAATGGGAAAATTGAAGTAGTTCCTGCAAGGATGCTTGTTCCGGGAGATATAATAGTTATCGAAACAGGAGATATAATTCCTGCCGATATCAGAATTATTGAAAGTATAAACCTTAAAGTTGAAGAAGCTTCATTAACCGGAGAGTCGGTTTCTGTAGAAAAGAATGCACAAAGAATTTTCGAAGGAGAGGTTGGACTCGGTGACAGGGTTAATATGGGGTACATGAGTACAATAGTTACTTATGGCCGAGGCAAAGGGGTTGTTATTGGTACAAACCATAATACTGAAATCGGTAAAATAGCGAATAAAATACAGAATATTGAAGATGAAGAAACTCCTCTTCAGCATAATTTGGATCAATTGGGAAAATGGCTTGGCGTAATATGCCTTGGTGTTTGTGTCGTTGTGTTTGTTCTTGGCTTTTTACGAGGTGGCAACATAATGCAGATGTTTATGGAATCAGTAAGCCTTGCAGTGGCTGCAATTCCTGAAGGCCTTCCTGCCGTTGTTACAATAGTTCTTGCTCTTGGTATGAAACGAATGGTAGGCAGAAACGCCATCGTCAGGAAGCTTCTGGCTGTTGAAACCCTTGGCTGTGTAGATGTTATCTGCTCAGATAAAACAGGTACATTGACACAAAATGAAATGACAGTTGTAGGTCTTTATGCAGGAGGGAAGAAAGTAAAAGTTACCGGGCAGGGATATAATCCTTCTGGAGAGTTTGTTGATAGAAATGAAAATAAATTTAATCCTAAAGATAGTGAAGATATAAAATTATTGCTATTGATTGGTGCTCTATGTAACGATGCTTCCCTTATTAAAAAGGAAGATAATAACTGGGGAATACTTGGAGATCCAACTGAAGGTGCATTGATTGTAGCTGGGGCAAAAGCCGGTTTTATGAAAGAGGAAATAAGCGGCATTTACCCCCGTACAGCAGAAATACCTTTTGATTCTGATAGAAAAATGATGACTACTTTTCATAAGAATTTTAACAATGGTATTGCTTCATTCACAAAGGGTGCACCCGATATAGTCCTTAAAAAATGTACAAAAGTATTTTCAAATGGGCAGATTATTAATCTTACTGATCAAATGAGAAAGGAAATACATGAAGCAAACAGTTCCTTTGCAAATGCAGCTCTGAGAGTTCTCGCATTTGCATATCGTCAATATACTGATTTGCCTGAGGATATATCCTCTGAAAATATAGAAAATGATATGATATTTGTAGGACTTATGGGAATGATAGATCCTGCAAGGGCTGAAGCTAAAGCTGCTATAGAAGTCTGCAGAAAAGCAGGAATAAAGCCTGTTATGATTACAGGAGATTATAAGGATACTGCCGTTGCCATTGCAAAGGATTTAAAACTTATGAAGGATGGCGATGGAGTATTAACAGGGCAGGAATTGGAAAATATGTCTGATGAAGAACTTATAAAGAGTGTTGAAAATACAAGTGTTTATGCAAGAGTTTCTCCTGAGCATAAGGTACGTATAGTTGACGCACTTAGGAAAAATGGACACATCACATCAATGACAGGTGATGGTGTAAATGATGCAATGGCTTTGAAACGTGCTGATATTGGTGTGGCAATGGGTATTACTGGAACAGATGTTGCAAAGGGGACATCTGACATTATACTTACTGATGATAATTTCTCAAGTATTGTTTCGGCAGTAGAAGAAGGAAGAATTATATACAGCAATATAAGAAAGTTTGTATACTTCCTGCTCTCTTGTAATGTAGCTGAAATACTGATAATATTTACAAGCATACTTGTAGGGCTGCCTCTGCCCTTAACGCCAATACAGCTTTTATGGCTGAATCTTGTAACAGACAGCTTCCCGGCTTTAGCACTTGGTACTGAAAAAGGTGATCCTGATATAATGAACATGAAGCCTAGAAAAGCTGACGAACCAATTTTAAACAAGCACATGATAATAAATATTATTGTTCAAAGTATTATGCTCACTATAGCGGTTCTGTCCATATATTTATTTGCTTTAAATAAATATCCAGATTTTATGAATAATAAAGATCATCTTGCATATGCAAGGACATATGCCTTTACGGTATTGGTATGTGCTGAGCTGGTTATGTCTGTTTCCAGCCGTTCAGAGCGATATATCGTATTCAAGCTTGGATTATTCTCTAACAAAATATTGAACTGGGCACTGTTCATTTCATTTGCATTGATGGCTGTTGTAGTATATGTTCCTTTCCTGAGACCAATTTTTGGAACAATATATCTTCATCCCTTAGATCTGTCGATAATCCTAATACCATGTTTACTGCCATTTATTACAGGTGAGTTGTATAAGGTAATATGCAGGAAGTTAGCTTAAAGGTGTTACATATGTCATATCACATTTTTTAAAGATAAAAGCCTTGAGAGAAGAGCTTCAAGGCTTTTTATGTGCACCCGGTATAGACGACAGCTTGGCGGTGAAAGTCCGCTATGGGGTAAGCGTCAAAAAATTCCCGTGTTCATTAATTATTTATCCTTTGATAAAATAAATCCAGTAGAGTAAGCTGCAAAGCCTTCTACTGGATATTTTAGTCTTTTAAATATGAATATTTTTATTTTGAAGCTTTAATTCTTCAGGGAGCTCTTTTGACCATGGCATGTATTTTAATAGCGTAGCTGTATCTTTCTTGTCCAAATTACAAAGCACATCCATAAGATAAGTTAAATACTTTTCAACATTTAAATCATTTGATTTAGCCGTTTCTGCTATGCTATAGAGAATTGTACTTGCCTTAGCTCCCTTTTGCGTATTGCATAAAAGCCAATTTTTTCTTCCAATAACAAAAGGCTTTATTGCTCTCTCGGCTCCATTGTTATCGATCTCCAGGGAGCCATCAGTCAAAAATTCTCTAAAGCCTAACAGTAACTTTTTGCTATATTCAAGAGCCTGTCCTAAAGGACTTCTTGGAAGAGCATTTTTTAATTCTATATCAACATACTTTATGAATTCTTCAATGATTGGTGCTGATTTTTCAAGCCTTACTTCATAACGCTTTTTATAGAAATCATCACTACCTTGATATTTTTCTTTTAGTTCTTTTTCAATTTTGTAAAGTTGCTCGCAAAAATTAAACCCTATAACAGCTCTTGAATTTAATAGGGCTTCGCCTTCTAATTTTGAAACTATATCAAAATATTTTCGCCGTATATGAGCAAGGCAATAAATGTGCTTCACATTTTCTACAGAGTTGTATCCTTGATAACCATCTGTTTGAAGCACTCCAGTAAATCCTTTTAAGAATTCTTTAGGACAGGTACTGGATCTGGTTCTTTGATAGTCATATAAAATAATAGTATGTTCAGATTCCCCAGTCCTATAAAGCCACATGTATTTTTTAGATTTAGTATCTTCACCCTTAGAATCAACAACTGTTAAAGTCGTTTCATCAGCCTGAATGTAATGGCTTTTTAAAAGACTTTCCTTCATTACTTTATAGACTATTTCAAACTCATTAGCAGCACCTATTATCCAATTAGATAATGTTTGCCTTGAAAGGCTTACGCCAAGCATATCAAAATAGGCCTCTTGTCTGTAAAGAGGCATTGCATATTGATATTTAATATTTATAACATGGCTTAGAAGTTCATGAGATGCCATACTCTTATAAAGAAATGAGTTTGGGGCTTTAGTTGTAATAATATTTGTATTATCATCTGTTTTTTTACATGACTTACAAGCGTAGCTGTAGGTTACATGTTCTTCAATATAAAGCTCCGCTTTCTTATATTTTAAAA
>NZ_FUYH01000044.1 GCF_900167605.1 Caloramator quimbayensis
TGCATTTTATCAACTACAAATATGCCATGTATTTTAACAAAAGGCATAAAAGACATGGCCACCTCTTCCAAGACAGATTTAAAAGCAAAATCGTCAAGGATGACAGGTATCTCTTCGCCTTAACTGCTTATGTTCACTATAATGCAACGGATATCAAAGGCTACGAGACAAACCCTCAGGATTATCCTTTTTCATCCTTAGGAATATTTTTAGCTGAAAAGAAGGATGAGTATCAACTTATTGACGATGAGTTTATTTTATCAATGTTCAGCCTGAAAGAAGCTGCTGCAAGGGCCATGTACAGGAATTTCATATTTAAAGTAAAAAGCGTAGTAGATGCTCAAAGGGAAGAGTTTAAAAATGAGCCTACGGAATACAGAAGCATGAGGACAGTTCTTGTAAGGGATATATCCCCTGAGAGGATAATAGAAATAATTACAGAGAAGTTTAACATGGATAAGCTTATGCTAAGGATAAAAAGGGCAAAGGATGCAAAAGAAGCAAAGGCTGTGCTTTGCTTTGTTTTAAGAAAGTTTTGCGATTTAAAATGCGCCGATATATGCAGGATACTTGGGAATATGGGGCAAGCTAATGTTTCGAGGCTGTGCACAATAGGCAGAGAGCTTGTAAAGGAGGAAAAGTATAAAGGATTGCTTGATGAAATTTTAAAAATGTGTGCATAAAGTTTTCAATATTAAAGGGAACATTTTGCATTTATACAAAGAATAATGCATGCCTTTTTGAAATTTAATTTATTGACTATAAAAAACTTTGTTAAATATCCGCAAGTCAATAAAAAGTTTTTGCGTTTGTGGTTGAAATATATATTAAGATTGGACAAGCCTATACAAAATAAGGTAAATTATCTAAAAAACAAATAATTTTTTAAGGAAAAACGATGGGGTTGAGTAAACGATAGAGCGATTTTAAAATTTGAATTAGAAGGTAAAATAATAAGTAACCGTCCCAAACATCCATTTTTGCTTTTCATTAATATTTTAAAGCTAAAATAATTTACTTTTTAATTTCAAATTTATAACCAAGTCCCCAGACAGCATTTATATAATCAGCCTTATTACCGAGTTTGATTCTTAAGCGATAGATATGGGTATCTACTGTTCTTGGGCTTCCTAAATATTCATATCCCCATACTCTATTTAATATCTGTTCTCTGCTTAAAATTTTTCCTTCATTTTCCACAAAATAATAAAGCAGTTCAAATTCTTTAGGTGTTAAATCTATTGAAATTCCATCTATGTATACTGAATGAGAATCATAATCAATTTTTATCCCTAAATTACTTTTCATAATTCTACCCTCTCATAGACAGTTTTTTGTTTTTATATTTTAAAACTAAATTATGTAGGAATTATGAAATTTTTATAGCAAATAAATTTATCAATAATAAAAATTATAAATCTTATTAAAATACTAATCAAAAGCAAGTATCTTTTAATAATAAAGAAGGCTGCTGATAAAATATACTTATCAACAGCCTAACACTGATATAAATTTTTTTATTATTTACTTATTAATTTTTAACTTAAACTTATTTCTTTCTGAATCACTTTTATTAGATTTAATCTGATTTTTCATATTTTCCTTTAAAACATCAGCTTTATTTTGAGTCAAAATGCCTTTATCAACTAATTCTTTAAAGAAATCACTTTTTGCTTGTGATTTCTTATTTTCAAAATATGCTTTTCTTTCTTCTTCTGTCAAGCTTTTTATCTTTTCCATTTCGGCCTTTTTATCTTCAGCCTTTTTATTCATATAAGAAATTATCTTATTTTCTTCATCTTGCGTTATTACTCCAGCCTTTACTTGATTATCTAAAAAAGTTTTGAAATTTTCACCTTTAAAATTTTTTCTTTTATCTTTATTTTTATCGAAAATAGTGTTTTTTATTGTATCTGCCTGTTTCTGAGTTATTACATTCTGTTCTACAAGCTCCTTAAAAATGTCACTTTTTGCTTTTACCCTGTTCTGTTTAAAGTATTCCTTTCGCTGCTCCTCCGTCATGTTTTTAACTTTTTCCATCTCAGCTTTTCTTTCATCTTCTTTTTGTTTAATTAATGAAAGTATTTTGTCTTCCTGAGCTTGAGTTATAGTACCTGATTTTACAAGGCTGTCGAGCTTCTCTTTGAAATTTTGTGAGTTCATTTCATATCTAACCTTAGGTTTTGCAATTGAAATTTTATTATTATTTTTTGAAGTTTTAAGATTAGAAGCTAATACCTGTCCTCCTGAAAATAATATGAACGCAAACATTAGAAAAAACACAGCCGTCTTAATAAATTTTCTTTTCATTTATCTAATCCTCCTTTCTTCTCTCTTAATTTTTATTATGCACAATAAATGTCACAAATTTGTCACAAATTTTTAAATTTTTTTAAAATGAAATTTATCAGAAATTGCAACGATGTGGGATGCTTTGCACCCCACATCGTTTTTGATTACTATTAGATATCATTAAAGAATCTGTGATAATAATCTTTCGGTATAAACTTAAGAATAGCAGGCATATTTTCACTTATAACATCATACTTTTCTTTTATTATTTCCCTTGCTTGCCATAAACACTCATAATGTTTTTCATTGCATAATCGTAAATTATAGTTTTCAATTTTATTTGTTTCCCAAACTTCACATCCCTCGAATGGATTAGCCGTTGCAAGATATAATTTATTACAGCTATCTACATAAAGTATTCTTCCTCCATAGTTGTAAGGATTGCCAAGCCCATTTAAGAAAACAGATTTGAAATGCACTCCATCTTCAGAAGTATAAAGGTCAAATCCTATTGGATATCCTATTCCTCTTAATATTTTTACTACGCTTTCATATATTTCTATCAATATTTTTGTTATTTTTTCACCTATAAGCTCTTCTAAAGAAGCTCTATTAGCTAAAAGAGTATTCAATATTACTTCCATATTGCTTGAATCATCAAAGGTACTTATATAAAGTCTTCTCTGGTATTCCTGTATCTGCCATGCATATACATTAAATGGATTATTAAATCCTGATCCAAGCCCCGACATGCTTTTGTATTTATTATCATCTGATTGATTTAAAGGTATTAAAGGATTCCCTCCAACTATCAGCTGCCAGTTATCATTTCTGTCAATTCTTATAATGTCACATCCCATTGGAATAAACCAAGCTAATGGCAGCTGCTTTGTACCACTCACATAAAGATAATTTTTAAATACACCAATACTTAGAGAATACTTGTTTAAAGGATTCCCAAATCCTTTATCAACTATAAGTGTCCACTCATTCATTTCAGGTTCTTCTCCATTAGTTCTCCAGACTTGTACCCCATCTGCATTAGCAGTGGCAACATATATTCTCTTATTAAATACTGCCATGTTGCTTATTCCACCTTTGGGATTTCTATCAGGATCAAACCCTTTAGCATCGCTGTCTATAACTTTCTCCCATGGATAAAATTCAGGATCTTCACTTCTATACAAAAGCGGAATTGAACTTTGATTGCCCTCGTCAATAGTAGCTATATACAATTTTCCCCTGTGAGTTACCATAGCTCTTGAAGAAGTACCTTTTAAATTATCATCCAAAACTTGATACCAGTTAACACCATTTGTGCTTTTTAGGACTTTCACTTTCTCACCAAAGGCAGCTGCATAAAGACATGGCCTGCCTCCAAAAGGCCTATGACTAATCATAAACCTGAAACCATAAATTTTAGAGTTTAAAGGAGCTTTATAAACTCTTTCCCATGGAAGTTTTCCGTCCTTCCTATATCTCCATATTTCACCAAAATTATCAAATTCATACGGCCTTATTAATGCAGGAATTTCAGTTTTGGGATTTATAGTTGAACTGATAATATTCAGCAATATATTTCTACCAGTACCTACATAAATAAAATCTCCTAAGTCGCTCATCGACCATGCATAGTTATTTTGCCTTGCATTGTCAAGATTTTTATAGTCAAACCCGTTAATCGGAGTTAAGCTGCAAAAATCAGGCATCTTTATTCCTCCTTTATAATATTTATCAATGCCCTCTTTCACTTATAGTATATTTAAAACATAAATTATTGTTACAAAATATGCATATCTTTTGCCTGATTAGATTATCTCCGACAGAATAATATATATAATCTCAGAAAAGCCCAACAATGCAATTATTAAATTTATATGCACCTTTAGAAAATTATTCTATAGTGTTGAATCATTTGTATTCATCTAATACCATTTCATTTTATATATTATTTTTTGGTAATATCACAATAAATTTACTTCCATTATTCAATTGGCTTTCTACTTCTATTTTACCATTATGTGCCTCTACTATAGCTTTAGTTATAGTAAGACCAATTCCTGCTCCTCCTGTCATCCTGCTCCTTGATTTATCCGCACGATAAAATCTTTCAAAAATATACGGTAAATCTTCATGGGAAATTCCAATTCCATTATCAATTACGCTTATTTGTATTTTATCCTTATCTGCATCAACATCAACTCTTACTTTTCCACACTTTTGAGTGTATTTTAATGCATTAGACAAAAGATTTATAATAACTTGACTTATCTTATCCTTATCTGCATTTATAATTTCTTTTTTTTCATTGAATTTTATATCTATTTTCTTATTATAAAAATCAACTTCAAAATTTTTTATGATATTCTTAATAAGCTCTGATATATCAAAATAACTTTTATTTAATATCAAATTTTCACTTTCATATTTTGAAAGTTTTTCAATATCACCAACTAACCTTTTAATACGTATTATTTCTTCATGGCAGCTTTTTAATCTTTCAATATCCATTTCCCATATCCCATCAATCATTGCTTCCATATGGCTTTGAAGTGTTGCTAATGGTGTCCTAAGCTCATGAGCAACATCAGCTGTAAGCCTTTTTCTTAATGTTTCTTGATTTTGGAGGGTTTCTGCAAGATTATTTATTGTTTCAGTAAGCTCATAAATCTCTACAATGTTTGACTTTTCATTTATTTTATTATCAAAATTTCCCTTTGAAATCTTCTTTGCAATATCTTTAACTTTTAAAATTGGATTGCTTAAGCTCTTTGTCATATATGCCCCAACAAATAATGATAAGAAGAAGGAAAATATTCCAACAACGAGTAATAATTTATTTATTTCATTAATAAATTCAAGATCATTGTCGTTAAAAAAATAAGGCCCATAATATCCTATCTGGACTGTTCCAACCTGAGCTGATTTAAAATCTATTTTATACGTATTTTCAACATATCCGCCTTTCCAATTTGGATAGCGGCTGTTCATATTATTTGCCATGTGAGAAATCATTTGCTGGCACATACCATTGTTGTGCACTGTAGCATCCCAAATAACTTTACCTGTAGCATCAACCACCCTAATAATCATTCCCTGCTCCAATGCGTTAATTCCAATGTTTTCTATTACCCGTGTATCCCATTTCCCATCTTCTTTATACTGTTCTTTTATAAGGGAAACTATTTCGTTGTTTTTGCGTTTTTGATTCTGTATTATATAATCTTTAAAATTTTTTTCTAAATATAAATTTGTAAAAACACTGATTAAAAGTATACATACCAAAGCTATAAAAATATAGGATAAGGACAGTTTTGTTTTTAATCTATATTTCATCACTTTCACCACCAAACCTGTATCCAATCCCATGAACTGTCAATACATATTTAGGGTTTTTAGGGTCATTTTCAATTTTTTGTCTAATATTTTTTATATGTGTATCAATTGTTCTATCATACCCATCAAAATCATCTCCAAATGCCATGTATATAAGCTCTTCCCTTGTAAATGTCTTATCTGGATACTTTACTAAAGTCATAAAAATCTTATATTCATTTGGTGTCAGGTTAACTATTTCTCCCTTCTTCCTTATTTCATATTTTAAGCTATCAATAACAAGCTCATCCTTATTAAAGCATATAATATTTGCCAAAGGAACTATTGCATCACTTGTTCTCCTTAATACTGCTTCAATTCTTGCAACTAACTCTCTCGGGCTAAAAGGCTTTGTAATATAATCATCTGCACCAATATTCAGACCCTTTAAAATATCCTCCTCTTCCACCTTTGCAGTAAGCATTATTATAGGCACTCTTGATATTTTTCTTATCGTTCTGCAAATTTCATCTCCAGTTATATCAGGAAGCATTATATCTAAAACTATTAAAGATGGATTAAATTTTTTAAATTTATCTAATGCATCTTTCCCGTTGTATGCTTCAATTGTAGTATATCCACTTTTCTCTAAATACGATTTTATAACATCGACAATTTTTGCCTCATCATCTACTATTAGAATTCTCTTTGCACTTAAATTCATATATACCATCCTTTTATTTTTAAACTATAGTTCACTGAGATATATTACTGCAGCATCCACCATATGTTTGATTTTGTATATCTTCATTTATTGATTTATTTATATCTTCATCTTCTATTTTTGTAATATCTGACACAACATTTATATTACTTCTAATCATACCCATCCAGCAAGTATATGTTATACTTCCTTCTTCTTCCGGAATAAATTCTATTATATTTTCTCCAGGATTTAGTTCTTTTTCTATTCCTAATTTTGGTATTATAATTGTGTTATTGCATCCATTTAAATCTTTCTCTTTAACATTTATTATCCACTTTACTGGTATGCCTTTTTGTACAACTATTGGAGGATAGTAAGATGGTCCTATTTCAGTATTTATAATTTGTACATCCCCATCTACTTTAGCCTTACTTAAAGATGCTGACTTCGCAAATGTTGTATTTACACCTGATATTGCTAATCCCCTGTTTATAGTAATAAAGCCAAGTATCATTATAAGAGCTGCGCTGACTTTAAGAACCTTATGTGCAAATTTACTGCTTAAAAACGAAGTAAATACACCAAATCCAAACATCAAAGGAACTGTTCCAAGGGCAAAAATAAACATTGATAAAGCACCTTTTGTAAAGCTTCCTGTACCAAGTGCATATATCTGCATAGCCTGAAGTGGTCCGCATGGCATAAGCCCATTAAGAAGTCCTATATAAAAAGGTCCATTTTTTCCATTTTTATTAAATATATTTTTTCCAAAAATTTTAACTACAGGATTTAATCTTTTAAGCCATGGAAAAATATTTAACATATTAAGCCCCATAATAATCATAAATATTCCTGAAAAAATTACAACTGCTCCCTTTGCTCTAGAAGAAAAATTTATTATAGAACCTAATCCGCCTACCAAACCACCTATTATAGTATAAGATAATATTCTTCCAGCATTATAAAGGAAACTTGGTCTTATATAGTTAAAGTTATTATTTTTTTTGTTTTCCAATGAAACACACTGCGTCATATTGATACCGCCACACATTGCAACACAATGGAACGAAGTTAAAAATCCTACTATAAAAAGTATTCCATATCCCATAGATTGATTTATCTGAGGTAAAAAGTTAAATCCTATAGTATTTTTAATTATAAAATACAATCCGAATAATAATATCGCAATACCTAATAAAATATCAACTGAATTATCCTCTTTTTTAGTAATATCTTCACTATTATCTATCTTATATCCTATTTTTTCTATGCATTCAGCTATAGTCTCATATTTTATTAAATCACTGTCATAAATAACAATTACATTTGAATTTTTAAAACTTGCCTTTACCTTTACGATACCATCTAACTTTTTTATTTCATTTTCAATTCTTATTTCACACCCTGCACAGGACATACCTTTTATTTTTACAACTTTTTCTATTAGCTTTTCATTCATAATATCCCTCCAATTATTAAACTCCTTTTTATGAATCATACAAATTTTATGTGAAAATTTTATGTAGAAAAAATAAAAAATTAATGCTTCCTGCAAGATATAGAAAGCATTAATTTTTTATCTAAAGGGGAATATTATTTAAATATTAAAATTTAAAAATTTCAGATTCAACAACAGCACAAATCAAATGATAAATAGCTACATGATATTCCTGTATCCTGTAAGTTTCGTAAGATGGTGCAATTAAGTTACAGTCGGAAATATTAGATATTTTGCCACCATCCATACCACAAAGAGCAATACATTTTAATCCTTTTACCTTTGCCGCCATAAAAGCATAATATACATTAACTGCATTACCTGATGTGCTTATTCCTATAATAGTATCATCTCTTTTCCCATACCCAATGACCTGCTGTGCATATATTAATGAAGAATCAACATCATTAATATATGCAGTATTAAAGGCAGAATGTACACCCAAAGATATCGCTGGAAGGCTCTCTTGAAGCTTATTAGCAATAATACTACCTTCATTTCCAAAATACTGAATAAATTTAAATTTAATATCTTCATCTAATGGTCTTTTTAATAAAAAACCTTTCATAAGCTCTCCTACTATGTGATCTGCATCAGAACAGCTGCCACCATTCCCACAGACTAATAGCTTACCACCATTATTATAGGTATTTAATATAATATTACATGCTTCCATTACATTGTCTTTCAAAAACAATAAATCATCATTTATTTTAAAAAAAGTCTCTATTTTTTGTATTGTTCTTTCTTTCATAAGAACCATCCTAATCCATATATTTTGAGCTCATATATTCTGCAACAAATAAAGCTGCAAAATCCCCTACAGATTCAGAGAGCATACTTGGCTCTATATGACATACCTGTCTTGATAACGCAAGAGTTTCGTTATAAATTATCTGTTCAGCCCATGGCCATATTTCTTCATAACATCTATTAAATATACTTCCAATTATAATTTTTTCTGGATTAAGTAAATCAATTAAAATTGAAAGTCCTCTCCCAAGCTGGATACCAACATGTTGAAGTATTTTTTTCGCTAAATAATCTCCATTTTTTACTGCAATGCCAACTTTTTCAGAAGTAATATTTTCTATATCAATAACATCTTCACATAGGGAAGTTTTATTTCCTTTTTGAATTTCCTCCAAAACAATCATTTTAGCAAGTTGGGCAATTCCATTTCCACTACAAAACCCTTCAAAGGAACCCATCTTCCCATATCCAACAGGTCCATAATCTGAAAGCCTTATATGGCCTAATTCTCCTGCCATATCATTAGTTCCACTATATAATTGTCCATTTAATATCAATCCTGCACCAAGTCCAGTTCCAAAGGTCATAAATATCATATTTGAGCACCCTCTCCCAGCCCCAATCCTCAATTCTGCCAGTGCACAGGCATTAGCATCATTACATAGCCATGCCTTTATACCTGTTTTTTCTTCTATATATTCTGTAATATTAACATTATCCCATCCTATAAGGTTTGGAGGGGAAAATATAGTTCCAGTCTTACTATTTAGAGGCCCCCCACAGGAAATTCCTACTGCTTCAACCTTCTCATCTTTGCTTAATAAACTCTTACAGTACAAAATATCTTCAACAAAAAAATTAAGCATTTCCTCTGCAGTATATAATCTTGTATTTCTGATTTTGCACTTATGAAGTATTTTTATATCATCATTCAAAATTCTGCCTAATAATACTACAGACTTTGTACCTCCTATATCAATTCCAACTACTATCACTAAAATTCCTCCTCAATTTGGCCAAAGTACATAATATCGAGTAGGAGCTGAATAATTATTTTATTCAGCGTCCTCTCACACCACCGTACGTACCGGTCTGGTATACGGCGGTTCGTTAGTTTACATGC
>NZ_FUYH01000045.1 GCF_900167605.1 Caloramator quimbayensis
AACACATGGAAGAATTAGACCAATGGATAAGAAGAAGATTAAGAATGTGTGAATGGAAACTATGGAAAAAGGTCAGAACAAGGATAAGGAATCTGATAAAATTAGGAATGAGGCCTTATTTTGCAAAAATATATGCCAATACCCGAAAAGGATACTGGCATATAGCAAACAGTCACATCCTATCAACAACTCTAACTAACGAATATTTTAATCAATTAGGTTATAAAAGCCTAATCTCACAGTATTCTAAAATGCATGTAAACTAACGAACCGCCGTATACCAGACCGGTACGTACGGTGGTGTGAGAGGACGCTGAATAAAATAATTATTCAGCTCCTACTCGATTTATAATTTATAATGATTTTTGGAGGGATTATAATGGAGAAACTAACCTTAGATGATATAAAGGAATATCTTGAAACTAAATATATTGGGAGAAATATTATTTATCTTGATAAAGCCACATCAACTAATGACATAGCAAAAGAAATGGCAGAAAAAGGAGTGCCAGATGGCTTAATAGTAATAGCTGAGGAGCAGACAAAAGGCAGAGGAAGAATGGGAAGAAAGTGGATTACAGGAAAAGGTGAAGCCCTTGCAGTCTCCATACTCTTAAGGCCTGATATAGAACCTAACCTATGCCCGTCAATTACGTCCCTTATAGCGTTATCTTCGGTTAAAGCTATAAGAAAAGTCACAGGTTTTGATATTATGATAAAATGGCCTAATGATTTAGTTTTAAATAACAGAAAGCTTGGTGGTATATTAACAGAGATGACTATGGAGGGTATGAAGGTTAAATACATAATCATAGGATTGGGACTTAATATTAATCAAGAAGATTTCGATGAAGACATAAAAAATATAGCGGTATCTTTAAAAAGCTTTTCAGGAGAAAATTTTAATAGAAGGATAATACTAAGTGAAATATTAAACTTTTTTGAAAGGGATTATGAATATTTTAAAAGATTTGGATTAAGCTATTTTGTTGAAGATATAAAGAAATACTCTATAATATTTGGAAAAGAAATATCAGTTATAGATGGATATAAAAGTGTAGATGGCACGGTAGTAGATATAGATAAAGAAGGGGGGCTCATTCTAAAAACCTCAGATGGAAATTTGAAGAGAATTATAAGTGGAGATGTTATTATGGAGGGGCTTTACAACATATATAGCAACAAAATATAAGAAAATTTAGAGTTTTTTATTTGATGTTGAAAGTTTTGGGTAAAGTGCTAAAATAAAATTATCGCCTGCATATTAAGCGGGACGTAGTAAAAAATATTAATTTAATAGTCCGGCATCCAAAGGGAGCTGGAACGGAGGTGTTATTGTGGAAAATTTAAATCTTAATCAAAACAAAACTTTTACTGTAAGGAAGATGACAAGATTAGCAATGCTCTGCGCAATTGCTATTTTTATGAGCCTTACGCCTTTTGGCTATATAAGGCTTACGCCGTCTCTTAAAGTTACTTTTATGCACATACCTGTTATTATTGCGGCTATGACCGATGGAATGACAGGAGGAATTATAGTTGGGCTTATATTTGGACTAACAAGTCTTATAAACAATTTAACTACAATATTTGCACCTGTATTTATAAATCCTATGATATCAGTTTTTCCAAGAATTATGATTGGTGTATTTTCTGCAATGGTTTATAGTAAAACGAAAAATGCTCCCTTAACTGCTGTAGTTGGAACGGCTACAAATACAACACTTGTTCTTTCTATGATTTATTTATTTGCAGCAAAAACCTTTGCAAATATAAGCAAGATTGCCGAAGGCTCGCTTTTGAAAATACTAATAGGTGTAGCGCTTACAAATGGTACTCTTGAAATTATTGCTGCAGTTATAATAGTAACAGCAATATCAAAAGCTTTAGAAAAAATAAAAAGGCAGGCTTGACCTGCCTTATCATTATATATTAAGGAGTTGAATTTATGCTTTTAGTATTCGATGTTGGAAATACTAATATAGTGCTTGGATTATATGAAGGGAAAAAACGTCTCTCTGATTGGAGAATGTCAACTACTCCTCCAAGAACGGCTGATGAATATGGAATGGTTGCAATAAATCTATTTGAAAAGGCTAATATAAATTATAAGGATGTAAAAGCGGTTGTTGTATCATCAGTTGTACCTAATATTATGTATTCTCTTGAACACATGATAAAAAAATATTTTAAGGTTGAGCCTCTTGTTGTAGGGCCGGGGGTTAAAACGGGTATAAATATAAAATATGATAATCCAAAGGAAGTAGGAGCTGATAGGATTGTCAATGCTGTTGCAGGTCATGAAATATATAAAAAACCTCTAATAATTATAGATTTTGGAACAGCAACAACTTTTTGCGCAGTTGGAATAAGGGGTGATTATTACGGAGGATGTATTGCACCAGGAATAAAAATATCCAGCGATGCACTCTTTGAAAGAGCTGCTAAACTTCCAAGGGTAGAGCTTATAAAGCCTCCTTCAGTAATATGTAAAAATACGGTTCAGAGCATGCAGGCTGGGATAGTATATGGCTATGTTGGACTTGTTGATTTAATAGTAAATAAAATGAAAATAGAAATGAGAAATCTTGGAGAGCAGGAGCCTTTAGTAGTTGCAACGGGAGGTCTTGCAAAGCTTATTGCAAGTGAGAGCAGTACAATACAGGAGATTAATCCATATCTTACTCTTGAAGGACTTAGAATAATATATGAAAAAAATCAATAGGTGGTTTTATGAAGATAGGAAGTTTTACCCCTAACAACAACGTATTTTTAGCGCCTATGGCTGGAGTTACCGATAAAGCCTTTAGAATAATTTGTAAGGAGTCAGGCTGCGGGCTTGTTTATACAGAGATGATAAGCTCAAAGGGGCTTGTATATAACAGTATAAAAACAAAGGATATGATAGATATAGATGATAGAGAAGCCCCTGCAGTTGTTCAGATTTTTGGCTCTGATGCTGAAATTATGGCTAATACAGCAAAGACGATAAGTGAGAATGCTGATGTAGCTTTTATAGATATAAATATGGGCTGCCCTGCACCTAAGATTGTTAAGAATAACGAAGGTTCCGCACTTATGAAGGATATTTTTCTTGCAGAAAAGATTATAAAAAGAGTTGCTGAAGAATCGCATAAACCTGTAACGGTTAAATTCAGAAAGGGCTGGGATGAAAGCCTTATAAATGCTGTTGAATTTGCAAAAATGGCTGAGAGCTCCGGGGCAGCTGCTGTAACGGTTCACGGGAGAACGAGGGCTCAAATGTACGAGGGAAAGGCTGATTGGGATATTATAAGAAAAGTTAAGGAAGCAGTTAAAATCCCTGTTATAGGAAATGGAGATGTTACATCTCCTGAAAGTGCAAAAAAGCTTTTTGATGAAACAGGGTGTGACGCTATTATGATTGGAAGAGGAGCCCTTGGAAACCCTTGGATTTTTAAAAGAGTAGTTCATTATTTAAATACTGGAGAGATAATAAAAGAGCCAAGTTTTGAAGAAAAAATAGATATGGCGCTTACTCATCTTTCAATGGCTGCTGAATTTAAAGGAAGAAGGGGTATTGTTGAGATGAGAAAGCATATTGCCTGGTATTTAAAGGGATTAAAGAATTCAACATCTATTAAGGATATTATAAATAAATTGGATGATAAAGAAGAAATTGAAAAGGTGCTTATTGATTATAAGGATGAAATTTGTAACCCGTAATACTGCGGCCTTAGCAGTATTACGGGTTTTTTGCTATATTTATTGAAATGTTGTAACCCGCAATACTGCACAGCCAATCCTGCCGCTCATTTAGAAGCTCTAAATTGGTTTTAGCAGTATTAGGGATTCAATTTTTAATATATTCGTATTGAAAAAATAGAAGAAAAGGTATAATATGTAATTGAGCACACGATGTGCACGGGAGGAATAATATGGATTACGTAAGAGTTGGAGAAAAAGTAATAAGCATAGAGAAAATACATAATAAAATCAATGATATACTTGAACTTAGATGTAAAGGATATTCACAACAGGAAGTAGCTAAAATACTCGATATCGATAGAACCTTTATATCAAGACTTGAAAGCATGGGAGAAGTACGAAAGGGTGGAGATATTGCTGTTGTAGGGTTCCCTATAAAAAATAAAGAAGAACTTGAGGAAAAATTAAAGAAGGCAGGGGTAGACTTTGTGCTGCTTATGAGTGAAGATGAAAGAATGGATTTTGTAAAAAGACAAAG
Organism: Caloramator quimbayensis; assembly: GCF_900167605.1. Classification (GTDB taxonomy): domain Bacteria; phylum Bacillota; class Clostridia; order Clostridiales; family Caloramatoraceae; genus Caloramator_B; species Caloramator_B quimbayensis. The sequence goes on from NZ_FUYH01000045.1 coordinate 4,226, forward strand.
CGGTCAGGATTTGTTTAACGGAATTATTGAATTGATATCTGAAGTTAGAAAATATAAGCATTGTATAATAATAGGCTCAAATAAGAGGATAAAGGTAATGGCAGATCTTCTCGATGGACATGTATATACAATAGATATAGGACAGTCCCCTATAAAGGAAGATGTTTATGTTTGCCCTGAAAAAATACTTGAAATCGTAAATATGATTAATGGTTAGGAGGAGGTAGAATGAAAAGGATTGTATCAGTAAGCCTTGGCTCTTCAAAGAGAAATCATAGGGCAGAGGCGGAGATTTTTGGTGAGAAGGTTATTATTGAAAGAATCGGAACGGATGGGGATTATGACAAGGTAATTGAAACTATTAAAGAATTAGATGGAAAAGTCGATGCCTTTGGAATGGGAGGAATTGATCTTTATCTTAGATGGGCAGATAAAGTTTACACTATTAAAGATGCAGTTCCCATAAAAGAAGCAGCAAATATATCTCCTATAGTTGATGGTTCGGGGCTTAAAAATACTCTCGAGAGGAGAGCAATAAGATATATAAATAAAAATATAATGCCCCTGAAGGATAAAAAAGTTTTAATGACGAGTGCAACGGACAGATGTGGTATGGCAGAAGCGTTTTACCGCGTTGGTGCTGATGTAACCTATGGAGATGTTATATTTGCACTTAATATTCCTTTCCCTGTAAAATCCTATAGAGTGTTCAGCATGCTTGCCGAAATAATCCTTCCTATTGCGGTTAGAATGCCCTTTGAGAAGCTTTATCCAACGGGGAAGGAGCAGGATACAGTAACTACAAAATATGAAAAATATTATAATGATGCCGAGATAATAGCAGGGGATTATCTTTTTATTAAAAAATATATGCCTGAAAATATGAGCGATAAGATTATTGTTACTAATACCGTAACTTCGAGTGATGTTGAGGATTTAAGAAAAAGAGGAGTAAAGATGCTGATTACTACAACTCCTGAATTTAATGGAAGATCCTTTGGAACAAATGTTATGGAAGCGCTGATAATATCGCTTTTAGATAAAAGGGTAGAAGATGTGACTGTTGAGGATTATGAAAAAATGCTTGACAAGTTAAATTTTGTTCCAAGAATTGAATACCTTAATAAAGATATTGAATTACATAAAAAGGCTGAAGGGTATAAATAATCGTATGAAAAATAATTCTCGATAATATATTTATTATATAGCATGTCAATCGGATGGTTAAAAAATGAATTCTTTTGCAGTTATTGAAAGAGCTAAAAATGATGAAATCATTGAAAAGTATCCCTCCTTTAGCCGTATTGGTTTTGTAAATAAATTGATTCAGCCCTATAAGAGTGAAGAAATGCTTTTTAACAACATTTTAGGAGTAAATATAAAGATACCGGAAGGGTTTGAAAAGCTAAAGATTAAAAGGGCATACAATACTGCTGTAAGAAAATACAATAGAGTTTTTTCAAGGGAGTATGATATAGATTTTAATAAATTTTTCTATCATTCCTGTTTAATCAGGGCTTTAGATTTTTATACTATAAGCCTTGGATGTGACATTAGGCTGAATGAAGTAGTTATAGCAGATGCGGCAACACCTGAAGGGAAAGATGCATTTTTTCTTCTTTTGCCAATTGCAAGGAGAATCGTTCTTTTAACTGAAAAAAAGAAAGAGCTTCTTTTTAATGTTGAGTATGCTATATCAAAATATGGAACATCGGCTGCAATAATTGAAGATCCTGTTAAGGCAGCAGAGAGAGCTGATATAATAATTTTATCGTCAAAGAATGATAATTACAGGTACATCGCAGAATTGAAAAGGCCAATGCTTATCTTGGAATATATTGTACCTCCTAAACATTCCTATTGGTTTAATGATGTTGATATAGCATTTGACGACAAAAAAATGGATATAATTTTTGCACAGGGCTATGTAGAATTAAAACAAAAGAAAATTATATGGAGCAGTGCGGAAGATGATGGATTTAAAATAAAAAATATTAAACGATATGATGATATATTGATTGAAAGATAAAATTAAAATTCGTTTATAGATACAAAATTATTGACATGTTAAAGGGACTGATTTATAATAACATCTAATGAAGATAATAACAAGCACTATAAAGAGAACTTTATGGTGCTTGTTATTAATTATGTAGCTTTAATAAATAAATAGTGTTAACTTTTATTTATTAGCATATAATATTTTATAACTAATTATTTGCCCTGAAGCATAGCTTACAGGGTAAAACTTGTAAAAGGGGAGAAATAAAATGGGTGAAACCAGCAAGCAGGTTATATTGACCTATGAAGGAGTAAAAAAAATAGAGCAGGAACTTGAATACCTTAAAACTGTAAAAAGAAAGGAAGTAACTCAAAAAATTAAAACTGCTCTTTCGTTTGGAGATTTAAGTGAAAACTCTGAATATGATGAAGCAAAAAATGAGCAGGCTTTTGTTGAAGGAAGAATTGCTACTCTTGAGAATATGTTAAAAAATGCAAAGGTCTTAGATGAGGATGACATAAAAACGGATATTGTTTCTATAGGAACAACTGTTAAAGTTAAAGATCTTGAATTTCAGGATGATCTTGAGTTTACAATAGTAGGCTCGGCAGAAGCAGATCCAGCATCGATGAAGATATCAAATGAAGCTCCAATAGGTAAAGGACTTCTTGGCAAGAAAGTAGGAGATAAAGTTGTAATTCAGGTACCAGATGGAGTTACAACCTTTGAAATATTAGAAATTAAAAAGAGCAAGTAAAGAAACTATTTGGAGGTTTTTATTATGGCAAATGATGAATTAAATCAAGTAGAGTTTGAGAAACTTGAGGAAGAATATAACGAGCTTATTCGCCAAAGAATACAAAAACTTGATGAACTTAAGAAAAATAATCAGGACCCCTTTGAAATCGTTAAATATGACAGAACCCATACTTCAAAGGAAGTTAAAGAGAATTTTAATGAGCTTGAAGGCAAGACAGTAAGAGTTGCTGGAAGATTGATGTCTAAAAGAGTTCATGGAAAAGCAGGTTTTTCCGATATACATGATAGATATGGAAAGCTTCAGCTTTATGTAAAAATAGATGATGTTGGAGAAGAAAAATTAAAATTTTTCAAAACTCTTGATATTGGAGATATCATAGGTGTTGAAGGATTTGTTTTTAAAACTAAAACCGACGAGATTTCTATACATGTAAAGGATTTTACACTGCTTACTAAATCCTTAAGACCTCTTCCAGAAAAATGGCATGGACTTAAGGACCCGGATTTAAGATACAGACAAAGATATGTTGATTTGATAGTTAATCCAGAAGTAAAAGATACTTTTATGAAAAGAACCAAGATTATAAAGGCTGTAAGAAAGTTTCTTGATGATAGAGATTTTATAGAGGTTGAGACGCCTATATTATCAACAATTGCAAGCGGTGCAGCAGCAAGACCATTTATAACTCATAGCAATGCTCTCGACATAGATCTTTACCTTAGAATTGCAACGGAACTTTACTTGAAAAGACTTATAGTTGGCGGCTTTGAAAGAGTTTATGAAATGGGTAAGGATTTTAGAAATGAAGGTATAGATATAAGGCATAATCCTGAATTTACAATAATTGAGTTATATCAGGCTTATGCGGATTATAACGATATGATGGAACTTACTGAAAACCTTGTCGCTTATTGTGCAAAAGAAGTTTTAGGTACAACCAAAGTTACATATCAGGGAACTGAGATAGATTTTACCCCGCCATGGAATAGAATTACTATGATAGATGCAGTAAAGAAATATGCTGGGGTAGATTTTAATGAAATAAAAACAGATGAAGAGGCAAGGGAAGTTGCAAAGAAGCTTAATGTTTTAGATGAGCTTAAAAAGAAGCTCTCAGATTGCACAAAGGGAGATATATTGAACGCTGCTTTTGAAGCTTATGCAGAGGAACATTTAATTCAGCCTACCTTTGTAATAGACTATCCTGTGGAAATATCTCCTTTAACTAAGAAAAAGAAGGATGATCCAACGCTCACCGAAAGATTTGAAGCCTTTGTTTATGCAAGAGAAATAGCCAACGCATATTCAGAGCTTAATGATCCTATAGATCAGAAAAACAGATTTATACAGCAGCTAAAAGAAAGAGAACTTGGTGACGATGAAGCATATATGATGGATGATGATTTTGTAAATGCACTTGAAATAGGTATGCCTCCAACAGGCGGGCTTGGAATTGGAATAGATAGATTGATAATGTTCCTTACTGATTCATATTCTATAAGGGATGTTATATTATTCCCTACAATGAAGCCTACAAAATAATTAGATTATTTAGGGCGTACTATGTACGCCCTAAAAATTATAAAAAAGGGTTGCTTTTTTTTATATATATGATATAATATCAAATGTGGTCATTCCATGGTAGCTCAATGGTGGAGCATCCGGCTGTTAACCGGAGGGTTGGAGGTTCGAGTCCTCTCCATGGAGCCATTTTATTTTTTGCTAAGGGGTAGTCCCTAAGCTTACACTTTATATCTTAATAAACCAAAATTTACAAATATAATTTTAAATTATATAGGTTGAAGAATATAAAGTTTTGTTATATAATAATAAAGTGCCTGCTTTGAGGCATTCGTTTTTTAAAGCATAGTAATGGTTTATAACAGACATTTTGACCGTGATAAATTTGCTTTAAAAAATATAAAAAACTTGTTGACAGAATGTGAATGACATGATAATATAATAAATGTCGCTACGATATGAAGTGGCGATGATGGTCCTTGAAAATTGAACAGTGGATAAGCGAACGTACCATAAAAGATGCAAAATGAGCATCAAAAATGAGTTTCAGGATTTTATCTTGAGAGTTTGATCCTGGCTCAGGACGAACGCTGGCGGCGTGCTTAACACATGCAAGTCGAGCGGAGGGGATAAGAGCTTGCTTTTTGAACCTTAGCGGCGGACGGGTGAGTAACACGTGGGTAACCTGCCTCATGGAGGGGGATAACACTAAGAAATTGGTGCTAATACCGCATAAAACCGCAGGGTCACATGACCTAACGGTCAAAGATTTATCGCCATGAGATGGGCCCGCGGCCCATTAGCTAGTTGGTGAGGTAACGGCTCACCAAGGCGACGATGGGTAGCCGACCTGAGAGGGTGATCGGCCAC
>NZ_FUYH01000043.1 GCF_900167605.1 Caloramator quimbayensis
AAATGTAATCGTTGAAATTTCAAATGGGGATTTCACTCTTTTTTTATTTAAGGTATTGATTTTTTCTCCAAGATGATATACTTTAGAAAAGTAAGTGAGCATTTGTTTTAAATAACTTTTGTTCATTTCATCAGCATCCTTTTTATGTTTGTTTGTGGTAAAACTATTATAAAAAGGATGCTTTCTTTATGCAATTTTTTTCTCTATATTTTCCAGTAAAAATCGGAAAATACCTAATTTCTACTTACTATTTCTTAACCATTATAAATCAACGGGCTTATCGCCCTAAAAATTTTCAAGTGCGAAATCTCTGGCAGGAAGAACTATTCCCATAGTTTGATCGCAAGTTACAATAGTTAATATGCAGCTAATTATGCCAGTTTTTAAAATAAGTTCCCTCTCGTTTTTTATATTAGAAATAACTTTATCTGTAAGAAAATGTATAACTTTAGTGCCCTCTAATATGCTGCTGAGCGCAATTGCTCCCATTACTATTAGAAGAACTTCAATCATGGATACCATTCCTCCGCTTATTAATATTCCGTTTAGTTTAGCAGATGGAGTATTTCCTCTATAGCCCCAAATTATATATTTTAATATCTGAATGAAGGTAAATTTTTGTAAATTGAAGCTTATTATTATTCCACAAAAAAGTCCCATAAGCAGAGAGTATATTATTTTTATCCCGAATAAAGACATGATGACTATTGCAAAGGGGATTAACAACAAATAAGGAGATATAAAAAAGACATCTTTGATAGAATGCTGAAATTCTCTGATTCTGAATATATCTATGTTTCCACTATATTTGATGCCAAGAAGGTAATATAAAAAAGATGTAATGATAAAAGCAGGTATTAATGTTGCTGCCATGGATTTTAAGGCTTTACTATATCTGGTGTTTGTTGTTGAAAGCGTAAGATTTAAAAGTCCTGAAATAGGTGATATTTTGTCAGCAATAAAGGCACCAGATACGATAACTCCAAGCAGTATGTTTGATGGAATTGAAAAACCCGTTCCAATGCCAAGGACTGCAATTCCTATTGTGCTTAAGGTTCCAATAGCGGTACCCATAAATACAGCGCTTATAGACATGATTAAAAAGGCAGCAAATAAAAAATTCACTCCCCTTAAATATTCAAAACCGTAATAAATCATAGAAGGAACTATTCCAGAGGACATCCATATTGAAACTGTAGCGCCTATGAGTAGAATTAAAAGATATAAAATTTTACACTCACCTAATCCCTTAGTTATCATATGAAATAATTCTTTAAATGAAAAACCTTTTTTAATGAACAGTATGAAGGATAAAAAAATACATAGCAAAAATCCATATGATAATGAAATATTTGAAAGTACACATCCGCCTATTATTACAAAGATAGAAGTTAATATCAAAGTAACATCAGTTTTATTTATCGTGTTTTTCATATCCGACATCTCCGTTTAAATATGATAATATAAAAGTTTAACATTTTTTAAAATTTGTTTCAATAAAAAACAAACGAAACAGGGACGGTTAGTGTGAAATATAGCATTTCCATATTTGGATATATATGACAATACGCAGTGTTAGATACCGGATAAAGGAGGTATACCGCAAAAAAAGTGCCACCCAGTTGACAAGTGACAAACTTTTCATTCCGTCGTTGTGGCTATTTTTTAGTCATGCACTGTTAATGATTATTTGCAGTAGTGATTTTATAGTATTTATATTATATAATATGTTTATTATGAAGATTCAGGAGGATAAAATGAAAATAGCGCATATTGGAGAAATTTCTGCATTTATTACGGCAATTTGTTGGACGATTAATGGTATATGTTTTGAAATGGCTGGTAAAAGAGTTGGATCCTTCGCAGTTAATTTAATTAGGCTTTTAATTGCATTTTTCTTAATAAGTATTTTTAATTTTTTTACAACAGGTATGATATTGCCATTTGATGCAAACTTACATTCTTTTGTTTATTTATCAGTTTCAGGTATTATAGGATTTGTTGTTGGAGATTTGTTTTTGTTTCAAGCTTATGTTTTGATTGGAGCGAGGGTTTCAATGCTTATAATGTCTCTATCTCCTCCTATAACTGCACTTTTTAGTTATTTTATATTAAAAGAAAAGATAGGAATAATTTCTTTTTTAGGCATATCATTAGTTATTATTGGAATTATGATAGTTATATTAACAAAAGATGAATCTGAAGAGGGTATTAAATTTGAATTATCAAAGTCTATAAAGGGAATACTATATGCTTTCTTGGGAGCTGTTGGACAAGCTTTTGGCTTAATTGCAAGCAAAATTGGAATGAAAAATTATTCTAATCCATTCTTGGCTACTCAAATAAGAATAATTGCAGGGATAGCTGGTTTTCTGATATTATATTTAATTTCAAACAGATGGAATGAAGCGTATGATGCATTGAAAAATAAAAAAGCCATGCTTGAGATAACATTAGGTTCTATACTTGGACCTTTTATTGGAGTATCTTTATCCCTATATGCTGTCAACAATACTAAAGTTGCAGTTGCATCAGCAATTATGTCCATAATGCCAGTACTTATAATACCATTATCTGTTTTTGCTTTTAAAGAAAAAGTGAAAATAAAAGAAATTTTTGGAGCTATAATTTCTGTTGTTGGAGTTGTAGTATTATTTTTGCAATAAATATAATTATTTTTAAATGTTAAACGGGGACGGTTAAGAATTATTTAATTTTTTTAAAAGTTATTTTTCTTAACCGTCCCCGTTTTATATTGATTTTTAATAATAAAATATTATAATTTGCATATATAAAAACAAACATAATTGTATCGATACAATTATAAGGAGGTTGATTAGATGGAAAGATATCAACTTAATAAGGATCTTGCAAAAATGCTTAAAGGCGGAGTGATAATGGATGTAACAAATCCAAAAGAAGCTGAAATTGCTGAAAAAGCTGGGGCATGTGCAGTTATGGCGCTTGAAAGGGTTCCCGCTGATATTCGAAAGCAGGGTGGCGTTGCCAGAATGTCAGATCCTAAAATGATAAAGGAAATAAAATCTGCTGTATCAATACCTGTTATGGCAAAGGTGAGAATTGGACACTTTGTAGAAGCACAGATACTAGAGGCGATAGGTATTGACTATATCGATGAAAGTGAAGTTCTAACTCCTTCTGATGAGAAGTATCATATTAATAAATGGGATTTCAAGATACCCTTTGTATGTGGTGCAAAGAATCTTGGGGAAGCTTTAAGAAGAATAGGTGAAGGGGCTGCTATGATTAGAACAAAGGGAGAAGCTGGTACGGGAAATGTTGTTGAGGCTGTAAGACATATGAGATGTATAATGGATGAAATAAGAAAGATAAAGAATTCTCCTAAAGAGGAACTTATGACAATAGCTAAAGATTTATTTGCCCCATATGATTTAGTTGAATATGTATGGAAGGAAGGAAAACTTCCAGTTGTAAATTTTGCTGCAGGAGGAATAGCAACACCAGCTGATGCAGCACTTATGATGCAACTTGGTGCAGAAGGAGTTTTTGTAGGCTCGGGTATTTTTAAATCTCAAAATCCTGAAAAAAGGGCAAGAGCTATTGTTCTATCTACAACATATTATAATGATCCTAAAGTGTTAGCTGAAGTTTCTGAGGATTTAGGAGAAGCAATGTATGGAATAGATTTAAGTCAAATAGATAATAAGCTATCTGAAAGAGGATGGTAAAGTGAAAATAGGTGTTTTATCTTTGCATGGTGGAGTTATTGAGCATTTGAATCATATAAGAAATTTGGGAGCAGATGCTGTAGAAGTTAAAGAGGAAAATGATCTTAATGAACTAAATGGAATTATTCTTCCAGGTGGAGAAAGTACAACAATGGGTCTTCTCTTAAGAGAAAGAGGGATTTTAAATCCTTTGAAACAAAGAATCTTAAATGGACTTCCTGTTTGGGGGACTTGTGCGGGAATGATACTTTTAGCAAAGGAGATAGAAAACGATTTTCGAAATCACCTTCAAGTTATGAACATTAAGGTTAGAAGGAATGCATATGGAAGCCAGCTTGATAGTTTTGTTTGCAGCTATAGAATAGAAAAAGTTACAAATGAAGAAATACCGCTAATATTTATTAGAGCACCGTATATAGTTGAAACAGGAAGGGAAGTTGATGTGATATTCGAAATTGATGGAAAAATAGTTGCTGCCCGTGAGAGAAACATGTTAGCAACATCCTTTCATCCAGAATTGTCAAGCAGTTTAGAATTCCACAGGTATTTTTTAAATATGTGTAAAGAATACTTTTAGAAGTTTCAGTAATGAGGGACGGTTAACAATTTTTGATATTGTTAGCTGTTCTTTTTTAACTTGTAAAATATAGATGCATAGAAGTACATCTTATCGATATAAAAAAACAGTACTATTAAAATTAATAGTACTGTTTTAAAACTCTATAATTTAACTTTAATATGCTTCAACGAATACTTCAAAATAGCCTTGTGGGTGGGCGCAGGCTGGGCAAACTAAAGGCGCTTCGTTCCCTTCATGTATATAACCGCAATTGTTGCATTTCCATTTAACGATATTATCTTTTTTAAATACATTTCCATTTTCTAAATTGTCATAAAGTTTTCTATATCTTATTTCATGATGTTTTTCTACATCTGCTATCTTTCTAAAAACTTCTGCTATTTCAGGGAAACCCTCTTCCTCAGCAACTTTTGCAAATTCTGGATAAAGCTCTGACCATTCTTCATTTTCACCTTTTGCAGCTGATAAAAGATTAAATTTAGTATCGCCCAGTGCTACAGGATAACCTGCGTTGATTTCAACTGCTTCTCCTTTTAAGCTTTCGTTTAAAAATTTAAAAAATCTTTTAGCATGTTCTTTCTCATTATCTGCAGTTTCTAAAAATAGTTTTGATATTTGGACAAATCCTTCCTTTTGAGCAGTCGATGAGTAATATGTATATCTGTTTCTGGCCTGTGATTCCCCAGCAAAAGCTTTCATTAAATTTTCAGCAGTTTTAGTCCCCTTTAAAGATTTCATACAAACTTACCTCCTTTTAAATTCTTTTATATATATTACCATTAAATCAAAATCTTTTGAATAGCAATAAAAATAAAATTATGAATATTTAAACATTTTGCGGTGTGAAGAAAGGTATGAAAAAATAGTTTTGACTTTTAGATATTTAATATTAAATATCATATAGTATACACTGTAAGTTTATAACAAACACAATTTTTAGTTTTTCTGATAATTTATCAAAGCTTAATTTAAGGTAATCACATATAGATATGAGAGTCCAAACTAACAATAATTGTTAACTGTCCCCCATATGTTCCTAAAAGAAAATCTTTTTGAAGCAAAAATAAATTAAGATAAATTGATGATAATTGTTAACCGTCCCCAAAAAATTTTCAATTTGTTAATTCTTTTGTCATTAATTTTATATAAAAAATGTTTATAGTAGAAAATGGAATTGTTTATTATTATAGATAGTTGGGAGGGAAAAATTTGATAAAGGCTTTAAACCTTACAAAAATTTATGGAAAACATGTTGCAATAAAAAATGTAAACTTTCAGATCGATAAGGGAGAAATAGTAGGTTTTTTAGGACCTAATGGAGCAGGGAAAACCACAACCCTTAATATTATAACGGGTTATATGTCTCCTTCACAGGGAAGCGTTGAAATTGATGGTCTTGATATAATTGAAAATTCATCGGCTGTTAAGAAAAAAATTGGGTATCTTCCTGATGTTCCTCCTCTTTATATGGACATGACGGTAGGGGAGTACTTAGACTTTGTATACAATATTAAAAAAGCTGATATTTCAGCTAAGGAAAAGGCTATAAATGAAATAATTGAAACGGTAAAAATTGGTGATGTAAAAAACAGGCTTATAAAAAATCTTTCAAAGGGTTACAGGCAAAGAGTAGGTATAGCTCAGGCTCTTGTTGGAAATCCTGAAATTCTTATACTTGATGAACCAACTTCAGGCCTTGACCCAGTTCAGATAATCGAAATTAGGAATCTTATAAAAAGTATAGGAGAAAATCGCACAGTATTTTTAAGCTCACATATTTTATCTGAAATTGAGGCAGTATGTAATAGAATAATCATAATAAATAAAGGTGAAATTGTAGCAAGTGGTACTCCTTTGGAACTTAGAAGCCATATTGAAGGCAGCAGAAAACTGCAGCTAAAAGTAAAATCTGATAAATCCATTATCGATGATTTACTTAAAATATCAGGCGTTAAGAATGTAAGTATAATTAATAATGCAAAACAGGAAGAGATTGAGATAGATACTATTGATATTGTTGTTGAGTCAGAAAAGGGAAAAGATATAAGGGAAGATGTTTTTATGTTAGCAGCGGAAAAAAGACGTCCTATACTTATGATGGTTGAGCAAAAATTTGACCTTGAAGATATTTTCCTCCAAGTTACGGGAAAAGAAGAAAACAAAACAAATTAAAGGAGGCGGATTTATGTTAGCTGTTTTTAGACGTGAATTAAAATCATATTTTACAACTCCTATAGGATATGTTTTTATGGGAGTATTCCTGCTGATAAGCGGCATTTTCTTTTCTCTTATGAATTTATTGCAAAATGATGGGAATTATGTTAATGTGCTTAATACTATTGTTTTTATATTTCTTTTTCTTGTACCTATACTTACAATGAGAACTTTAAGTGAGGAAAAAAAGAATAAGACAGAGCAGCTTCTATTAACCTCTCCCATTAGCATATGGGATATAGTTTTTGGAAAATTTTTAGCATCAGCAACTTTGTTTTTTATTACTTTAGTTATTACTTTAATATACCCTCTAATAATTAAATTTAATGGTTATATTGCTCCAAGTGAAGTCTTATGCACATATATAGGTTTCTTCCTTATAGGATGCAGCTTTATAGCAGTTGGAACATTTATATCTTCTCTTACAGAGAATCAAATCAGCTCTGCAATAGGAACCTTTGGTGCTCTTCTTATTTTGTGGATTATGGAATGGATAACTCAAAACGTTCAAAGCGGCATAAAATCAGGATTAATATTTGCATTGATATTGACAGCTTTAATTGTAATTATAATAAATTCAACAGTTAAAAATCCTTATTTTAGTGGAGTAGCAGGTATCATAGGATTATTAATAGTATTTACTGTTTATTTTACAAAAAAAAGCTTTTTTGAAGGATTCATAGCAAATTTTTTAAATTGGATGTCCGTACTTACAAGATTTGATTCTTTCTCAGGAGGAGTTTTTGATGTAAGCTCCGTAGTTTACTATTTATCTTTTATATTTGTGTTTTTGCTTTTAACAGTAAAATCAATCGATAAAAAACGATGGAGCTAAGAAGGAGGCATAAAATGAGAAAATTAGATTTTATATCAAAGATGAATTCATCTTTTAAGGATAAAAAATTTAAACAGGGAAGCTATGCTGCTCTTTCAACTGTAATAATAATATGTATTGTTGTTGCAATTAACTTATTAGTTGGCAAATTTAATATTAAGTTTGACCTTACTAAAAACAAACTTTATACATTGTCAGATCAGAGTAAAAAGATTTTAGAGTCAATAAATAAGGATGTGAATATTATAGCTCTTTATCAGGCGGGTCAAGAGGATAAGGCGATAAAACAAATATTAAATCAATATGAAAAAGTTAATGATAAAATAAAGATACAGTATAAGGATCCTGAGCTTTATCCTGAATTTGTAAAAAAATACGATAAGGATGGCAGCATAGGAGAAGGGAATTTAATAGTTGAATGTGGAAATAAGTTTAAGGTTTTATCATATAGTGACCTTGTGAGCTATTCTGATTACAGCCAATCCTTAACAGCAGAACAAAATATTACTGGAGCTATAGTTTATGTAACTTCAGATAAAAGATTATTAATATATAATGTACAAGGGCATAATGAGGACAGCCTTCCGAATAATGTTGTAAATTCCCTTGAAAATCAAAACTATGAAATAAAAAATGTAAATCTATTAACGGATAGCATTGAGGCGGATAAGGGAATGCTTATGATTATGGGGCCCAAGATAGATTTAACACCCGATGAAATTTCTAAAGTGCAAAGTTTTTTACAAAGCGGAGGGCATGTTTTTATTTCAGCTCCTATTATGAAAAATGAGCCTGCAAATTTAAATAAGCTTCTTTCAAACTACGGGGTTAAATTAGAAAGCGCTTTAATTATTGAAGGAAGCAGTTCAAACAGCTTGCAAAATCCCTTATATATAATTCCAGACAATTTAAATCACAGTATAACTGAACCAATTACAAATTCAAAATATCCTATTGTTTTAAGAGCTGCACATCCTATAACTAATTTAGACATTGTAAGGCACACAGTAAAGATAGATCCTCTTTTAAAAACTTCTGATGAGTCTTATGCAAAAACAAACCTTCAAAGTGAAGTTTTAGATAAGGAAAAGAGTGATTTAACTGGACCTTTTGTTGTTGCCAGTGCAATTACCGATGAAATAGGAAAAGATGATAAAAATCCTAAAATTGTTATTGTTTCAAGCAGCAATTTTGTTGATGAGAGTCTTACAGCAAACGGAATTGGAAATACTGATTTGCTTTTAAACAGCATAAATTGGCTTGAAAGTAACACTCAAAATATATCAGTGACTCCAAAGGATTTATCATCAAATTATCTGCAGCTTAGCGGTGCAAAACAGCTATTATTCTCTGGACTTGTTGTAATCGTAATACCTGTTATAATACTTGTAAGCGGCATTGTTATATGCATAAGGAGGAAGAACCTATGAAGTCATACAATAAAATAATTCTGCTTTTATTAGTTTTAGGAATTGTTTTAGGTGTTTATGCTGCAAAGGTTATGTATGATAATAAAAAGGAAGAAAGTAAAGCTGATACAATAGAGCTTTTTAAATTAGACAAAAGCAATATAGATGAAATAAAAATTGAAAATAGTAAGGAAAGCTTTTCGATAAAGAACAATAACGGCAGTTATGATGTGTTAAATGTAAACTATAAAATGGATAAAAGTGCGATTGAAGATATAGTAAATATGATTTCTAATGTTGAGGCTATAAGATTGATATCAGAAAATAAAGAGGATTTTAAAAGATATGGATTAGATAATCCTAATGGGCAATGTATTGTTAATCTTAAGGATGGAACGAGTAGAAAGCTTTTATTAGGAGATGCTGCTCCAGGAGGAAGCAGCTATTATGCAGAATATGAGGGAAAAGTTTATACTATTTCCGATACAACAGGAAAACTTTTGCTTAAAAGATTAGAGGATTTAAGAGATAAACAACTATCTTTAGCAAATGATAATGTTTCAGGAATAAAAATATTAACGGCAGGGAATAATGTGGAACTAAAATTAGAAGATGAGAACAGGTGGGTTATTTCACAACCCTATGGAAATGGTGTTAGTGTTGATTATGATAAAGTATATATAATTATAGATGCCTTGAAAAATATATATATTGAAAATTTTGTTGAAGATAACTGTAAGGATTTTTCAAAATATGGATTAAATAAGCCTTCAAAAGAGGTTATCGTTATTGAAGGAAATAACCAAAAGAGTATGATATTTGGAAATATGGTTGGAAATGAAAGTATATATTTTAAGGTATCAGATAATAACTCAGTATATATGATGTCTATGGAAGATTATAAAAAGTTTGATGTAAAAGCCTTTGATATAATAAGTGCATGTCCTGTAAATCCATTGGTAGCTAATATTAATGAAATGACTGTAATAAGTGGAAATGAAAAATACATTTTCACAGTTGAAAAGCAAAATATAGATTCAAAAGATTCAAAGGATAATAGCTCAGAAGTAAAACTCAAATATAAGCTAAACGGGAAAGAAATGAAAGAAGAAGATTTTCTGAGCATTTACAACAAATATTGCACCATTGTTGTAGATTCACAAATAAAGAAAGTTATAAAGAATGATACTGAAAGCTTTAATAAGCCGGAAGTTGTTATTAAATTTAAATTAAATAAAGGATTAGAGAAAAATATAAACATTGAATTTATCCCATATAACGAACAGTTTTATAAAATGCTTATAAATGGCAAAGGAGATTTTGCAATTAGCAAGTCTCAGATAAATGAATTTATAAATGCTATTAGGTAAGGTAGGTAAGGGACTGTTAGTGATTTGTTAACAAGTTTATCAAAGTGTATTTGGGGACAGTTAAGAATTAATTCAAAAATCTATTATCAATTTATCATATTTAATAATAAATAATTCTTGTTAACTGTCCCATGAATATCACCCCTTAATTTTGGTAATAATAATAAAAAATACTAAAACAGGGGTGATTTTTATGCCACGAATGGCAAGGGTCAAATCCTTTGATGCAGTATACCATGTTATGTGTAAAAGTATAAAAGAGGTAAATCTTTTTGAAGATGATAAAGATAAGCTTAAATATCTTTATTTTATTAGAAAGTATCAAAAACTTTACGAATTCAGGGTTTATGCATACTGCTTAATGGATAATCATGCCCATTTTATTATAGATGCAAATGGCTCTGATATATCGAGGATTATGCATAGTATAAATTTTTCTTATGCGCAATATTTTAAT
>NZ_FUYH01000046.1 GCF_900167605.1 Caloramator quimbayensis
CAAAAGAACAGTTAGAAAAAGTACTAATGCTTTATCCTCAATTAAAACAAATATATCAATTTGTTAAACAATTTAAAGAAATACTTTATAGTAAAGACATATATAAAATAGATAAATGGATTAAAGAAGTAAAAGAGTTAAACATACCTGAATTAAATAGTTATATATCAGGAATAGAAAGAGATTTTGAAGCGGTAAAAAATGCAATAATATATGAATATAGTAATGGTTTAGCTGAAGGAATTATAAATAAAATAAAGGTTATAAAGAGAATTATGTATGGTCGTTGCAGTTTTGAACTTCTTAAGCAAAAGGTATTATTACTTAATTTCAACTAACTTTGGAAAAAACCGAATTTTTATTGACAATAACATCATTGACATCATCATCGACATGTCCATATTGCAATCTTTCATCATATCTTTACAGTATGGCATCATGTCTTTCATCATTGCTTGCGGATTTTCACTAAATATTTTACAAAACTCGGGCATGATTTCTTTAATAAAATCTAGTTTTTCATTTTTGCTAAGTGTGTCAAATTTATTCTTTAATTCTTCCATTTTTCATTCCTCCAATGAACATTTTTTAGTCTATTAATAATAAAGGTAACTTATTCACTCGTTTCACTCAATAGTTTATCAGCAACTTCATTGATCTTTTTTATCGGAACTTGCTTTACTTTATTAGCCATTTCTATCGCTTCTTTTATTTCTTCTTTAGGAATACCCAATTCAACACATTTTTTGTAATGCCATTCTAAACAGGGTATGCAATTACCACCTATTGCGGCACCAAGTGCAACAAGTTCAATTGTTTTAATGTGTAAACCCATAAGCACACCTCCCTATCGATTCGTTATTAACTTTCTCCGCACCCACTGAAAGAGTGAAAAGCCTCTTTAGCTCTGGCTCTTTTCATTGGTTTAGAAGAGAGTTTTTCAAGATTGTCTGTAATACTACTAAGATCTCCATAAGGAATTCCTATCAAATTTTCTTCTTCAGTAATATCTGTAGCTTCTCTGCAGCCATAGCATCCAAGTGTGGAATTTAATTTTCTTGATGTAAACGGTATTACTGTTGAATCAACGCAGGTTGCCTGGAAAATTGCAGAATTAAATTCCAATCTTTCTCCTGTTTCATATATAGAAGCTAGGGAAAGCCACATCAGATGTTCCGGCTTTGATTCGATTACAACAACATCCGGTTCCACTTCTATCGTTTCCAATGGACTTAATATTACAGCACTAAACTCCCCTTGGGCAAGCCTGGTCATTCCAGACATTGCTTTTGCGCCAGCTTCGGGCGTAGCAAAAAGTCCCATATTGTAAAGCATCTGACCAGAGGAAAGCATTTCCGGCAATGGTTTAAGACCAAACGCAGCTGCTGATGCCGGACATGCAATATTATCAGCAGTAATCATGATCTTTTAGCCTTTACCTGCTCTCATTAATGCCTGACAATATCTCATTTTAGTAGTAGAATCATATTGTTCCTTTAGTTTTGATAAATCATCCTCTTTGATAAATTTAACTCCTACAGGCTCGCGCTTCACATTTAAAATGCTTTTTATTCTGTTATTCATTTCAATCATTTTATTCATAATAATTATTTACCCTCTCTTTTACATAATTTGCATTGTTTTACTTTTTCGTTCAGTTTTTGCATGTCTTCATTTAAAATTGAGTGTTCATTGATGTTTCGAATGATTGTATTCATGATCTCAGACGCTGTTTTATTTTCTAGGTTTAAGTAGTAAAATACCCATTGGCTTTGTCGTTCATCCCGAACTAAATCTGCATCCCTGAGCTTAGCTAAATGTCTGGAGACCTTTGGTTGAGATTCCCCAATTACATCACAAATTTCACAAACACACATCTCTTTCTGATAAAGCAAAGCCATAATTCGAAGTCTTGTCTCATCAGATAATGCTTTAAGAAATTCAGCTAAATCAACCATGGTTAACCCTTCTGTTCAGAGAGAAACTCATCAATAACATCTTTAACTTTCGCCTCGACATTATCAATGTTTGTTTCATCTTTAAAGTTCTTATTCTTTGGTATGTCAAAATCAGATGTCAGTGTTATTTCCTTATACTCCGTAATCCCTGCCGATTCCAATGCCTTTGATGCACATTTGACCGGACACCCATTTAAAGCAATGTGCTTTTCATTGACATTTGCCATGTCAATAATATTTTTGATTCCCAAGGGAAGCCCGAGTGGGCATACCATGTTAACCGTTTCATTATCAACCAGATTAAGGGCTACTTTGTTTGTCATCACACCCACATTGCACGCTCCCTGACAAGGTAAAATACCTATCTTCATTATTAATTCCTCCTTTATATATGCTTATGCGTATATCCATATATTATCACTAAAAATTTACTCTGTCAATGCTTTTTTAGTAATCCCCTTGATTATTAAATATACCAAGGGGATTTACTAAAAATACAGGGGGAACTTAACAGCATCCTGATGATGCTTCATCCTGAATCGCTAACTCGCCATTCTCCACTGTTATTGTTATAGTTTCCGCTCTTTTCTTCACATCATCTTCCATTAATACTGAAATGCCATTGATGGAAGTGGGTTCATCTCCATCTTTTAGTTTTGCTAAGTTGAATACAAGAGAAGTTCCACAGCATGATTTTTGCAAAATAGCTTTTAAACAGTCACAGTCATTTGAAGAGAATATCTCTTCAAGCATTTTTTTGGCTTCGTTTGTAATTTTCATTTTCATAACCTCCAATTATTTTATAAATCATTTAAATTTGATATTAGCACATTCTTATGCTAATAAATCATTTAGCTTATTGCCCTTAATCTCATCAGAGTTCCAAGGGATAACAGCAAAGTTTCCATTTGCATGAGTGTCAACCTTATTAATCCATTTAATTTCGCTACTTGCCTTTGCTGACAGTAACTGATTGGTTGTTCCTGTTTGGTATAGTGATGAGTTAATAATCCACCATTTATTATTAATTCCAGCACGTCTCAAGTCTTCTTCTAAGCGCATTGCTTCGTAAACCGGCGTAGCTTCTGGCAGAGTTACAATAATAACCTCTGTTTCATCAGCATTATGAAGTCGAGGCAACAGTTTTTTTGCAGATTCTGGGATATCGCCTTTTGAACGCTTAATTTCCTGATTGTAGCTTTGGGTAGATTCCAACAACAGAAGTGTATGTCCTGTAGGTGCTGTATCAATGACTACTACCTCGTTTTCGGCCTTTTCTACTATTTCAGCAAAAGCCCTAAATACAGCTATTTCCTGAGTACAAGGTGATCTTAAATCCTCTTCAACATAGGCTAAATCCTCATCAGACAAAGTTTCTTTCGCTTTAGAAAGTACTTCTTCCTGATACTTTTTGAGTTCAGCCTGCTCGTCAATATGGCTCATACTAATACCGTCAGTTTCAGCGATGACATATTTCAAATGGGCTGCAGGGTCAGTTGTTGTAAGATGTACTTTCTTGCCTTTCTTTGAGAGACCTAAAGCTATTGCAGCAGCAATAGTTGTTTTGCCTACGCCGCCTTTTCCCATTGTGAAGACAACTTTTTTATTGCTATTGTACAGGTCATCAACAACATCTTTGAGCTCAGTAATTGCCTTAGCATTCAACTTTTCATCGCTAACAGTGTAATGATCCTTAATAAGCAGAGATCTTACATTTTCTATTCCAGTAATGTTATAAGCTCTGAGCGGTACCATGTAGGTGGCAATTTCCCGTAAGCCCTGCGGCATTTCTGCAAGTGCATTTTGCTGTTTTTTATAGAGGCTTTCGGATATGCTGTCATCATATGAGGTTAGCACACCGTTAATCACCATGATTTGGTTATTTATACCCATTTCTGCAAGTTCTTTTGATGCTCTTTCTGCTTCCTTCAGGGGAGCTTCCTCGGGTCGGGATACAAGGATAAGGGTTGTTAATGCTTCGTGAGCCAAAGTTTCAACAGCTTTTTTATATACCTCTTTCTGACTTTCAAGCCCGGAAAGTTGACCTAAACAAGATGCTCCATGTGTGTTCTCACTAATAAAGGTGCTCCATGCCGAAGGAAGTTGCAACATTCTAAGCGTATGCCCCGTAGGTGCAGTATCAAAAATAATGTTATCATATTTTGTTTGAATCTCTTCGTCAGTAATGAATTTTGAGAACTCATTAAATGCTGCAATTTCAACAGTGCAGGAACCGGAGAGTTGTTCTTCCATATTATTTAAGACAGCATCCGGAAGTTTACCTCTGTATGGTCCAATTACACACTCTCTATATTCTGCTGCTGCCTGAATCGGATCAAGATTGGCAACAACAAGATTTGGCACTTCTTTAATTGGAACCCCTTTATTAGTTAGTTCTGTATTAAAGACATCTTGCAAATTTGATGCAGGGTCAGTGCTAATTAAAAGCACCTTTTTTCCACTATCAGCAAGAGTAACCGCAGTAGCGCAGGCAATTGAAGTTTTTCCAACTCCGCCTTTACCCGTAAAGAACATATATTTTGTCAAATTTATATTCTGCGGATTAAAATTTTGAATCATTATTCTGCCTCCTAGTTAATTATTTGCTATTTATCGATTTCTACTTATCTATCTTTGACTCTTCATCAAAGGAATTGATAGGAATACCAAGAAAATCTGCGAGTTCTTCATTTGTGGGATATCTACCTGTAATTGCAACTTCTTCATCTACAAGGGTGAACGGCAACTCATCAATACCCTTTTCATTAATCATTTTGTTTACTGTTTTGTTAGTCATAAACTTCATTGGTGAGTTTGTCAGATTATACCGTTCAATTTCTATGCCTTTTTTCTTTAAGTTGTTCAATACAGTCGAAATTCTTAATAGATCTGGGTCAATACTAACTCCGCAAAGACCAGTGGGGCAACACATTGCCGGTTCATAAATTGTTATCTTTTTCATATTAGACCTCTCCTCCTGTTATTACTTTGTTTTTATTGTTTCAGCCGATGGCTGCGGAAACCAATGTTTTGTATTATTTGCAATTTTAACAAGAGTCAGCATAACTGGTACTTCTACTAAAACCCCCACTACTGTGGCAATAGCGGCCGCTGAAGTTGTGCCGAACAATGCTATTGCAACTGCGACGGACAGTTCAAAGAAATTTGATGCACCAATCATACCAGCGGGTGCAGCAATATCATGGGTAAGTTTTAATGCTTTGCTTGCGAAATAAGCTATGAAGAAAATTAGGAAAGTTTGTATAATCAGCGGTATAGCAATCAGCACTATATGAAGCGGATTGTTTATGAAAACCTCTCCTTGAAAAGCAAACAGCAGTATCAAAGTCAACAACAATCCGATGGTGGTAGCATTATCGAACTTTGGTAGAAATTGATTTTCAAAATACTCCAAGCCTTTTCTTTTCGTAATAGATACTCTGGTCAGTATGCCACCGGCAAGGGGAATCACAACGAAAAGCACAACGGAAAGAATCAAAGTATCCCATGGCACGCTAACATTGCTAACCCCCAGCAAGAACTTTACTATCGGTACGAAGGCAATAAGTATAATAATGTCATTAGTCGCTACTTGAACTACTGTATATGCAGGATTCCCATTTGTTAAATGACTCCACACAAATACCATTGCCGTGCATGGTGCTGCCCCAAGCAGTACCGCACCTGCCAAATATTCTCTTGCCAAATCAGGAGTAATGAAGTTTCTAAATATCACATATAGAAAAAATGATGCAATGGCATACATAGTAAATGGTTTTACCAGCCAGTTTACTATCCAAGTTACATACAATCCCTTAGGATTTTTACCAACATTTTTAATACTTTGAAAATCTACTTTCATCATCATTGGATATATCATAACCCAAATCAAAATTGCTACCGGTATTGATACTTTGGCATATTCAAATTGATTTAGAAATGCAGGAATCCCAGGCAAAAACTTGCCAATAAGTACTCCCGCTACCATACAAAGAACTACCCATAGGGTTAAATATTTTTGAAAAAAACTTATTTCTGTTGACTTTTTATCGTTCATAATAATCACTCCTTAAATAGGCTATTAATTTATTTTTTACTATCAGAGTTTTCTTACTCCATTTTTTATTCACCATTTTTGTGTTCATTACGGTTTTCTAACATCGCATAAATCTATCCGTTTGCAATTCTGACATTCATCAAGATCTTTATGATAATTTGGCGATTCTTTTAACTTTTTCACAAGATAAAGCCACAAATCTTGATTATCTTCCTTGAATTTGTTACTTACTTTGTAGTAAGCCCATTGTGCCTTTTTATAACTGTCTAGTATTCCACTGTTTTTAAGAGCTGTTAGGTGTCGTGAAACATTTGACTGTGTCATTTTCAGGCACTCCTCTATCTCACACACGCACATTTCATCCTCCATAAGGATTGCCAGAATGCGAAGCCTGCTTTCTTCTGCCAACGCTTTAAATATTTCCACCATGCTTTTTACCTCCTGTTTATTCTTATGTATTATTATATGCTCATTCACTCATATGCCAGCTAAAAAAATATGAACTATATTCGCATATGAGTATTTACTCATATATATTGACACACAAAAGGCTATTTTGTCAATAGCCTTTTGCAAAAAACATTTTTAACTACAACAAGATTTCTTTGTTTTTGGATGTATATTTTTTTCTTTTACCCGCTCTACGTCATCTTCTCGGATTTCTTCAATCTCCAAATTACAACACCCAGTTTCTTTCTTATCTTTCTTTGCTCCTAGCAAACCGCCAAATAATCCTTTTTTCTGTAATCGTCAAAAAATTTCCGTATTCATTCCTCATTTATCCTTTGATAAAATAAATCCAGTAGATTAAGCTGCAAAGCCTTCTACTGGATATTTTAATTTTCTAAACATTAATATTTTTATTTTGAAGCTTTAATTCTTCAGGGAGCTCTTTTGACCAAGGCATATATTTTAATAGCGTAGCTGTATCTTTCTTGTCCAAATTACAAAGCACATTCATAAGATAAGTTAAATACTTTTCAACATTTAAATCATTTGCTTTAGCTGTTTCTGCTATGCTAAAGAGAATTGCACTTGCATTTGCTCCCTTTGGTGTATTACATAAAAGCCAATTTTTTCTTCCAATAACAAAAGGCTTTATTGCTCTTTCTGCTCCGTTATTATCTATTTCTAAGGAACCATCTGTCAAAAAGGTTCTAAAGCTTGGCAATAACTTTTGGCTATATTCAAGAGCTTGGCCTAAAGGACTTCTATGAAGGGCATTTTTTATTTCTATATCAACATACTTTATAAATTCTTCAATGATTGGTGCTGATTTTTCAAGCCTTACTTCATAGCGCTTTTTATAGAAATCATCACGGCCTTGATATTTTTCTTTGAGTTCTTTTTCAATTTTGTAAAGCTGCTCGCAAAAATTAAACCCTATAACAGCTCTTGAATTTAATAGGGCTTCGCCTTCTAATTTCGAAACTATTTCAAAATATTTTCGCCGTATATGAGCAAGGCAATAAATGTGCTTCACATTTTCTACAGAGTTGTATCCTTGATAACCATCTGTCTGAAGCACTCCAGTAAATCCTTTTAAGAATTCTTTAGGACAGGTACTGGATCTGGTTCTTTGATAGTCATATAAAATAATGGGATGCTCAGATTCTCCAGTCCTATAAAGCCACATATATTTTTTAGATTTAGTATCTTCACCCTTAGAATCAACAACTGTTAAAGTTGTTTCATCAGCCTGGATATAATGGCTTTTTAAAAGATTTTCCTTCATTACGTTATAGACTATCTCAAATTCATTAGCAGCACTTATTATCCAATTAGATAATGTTTGCCTTGAAAGGCTTACGCCAAGCATATCAAAATAGGCCTCTTGTCTGTAAAGAGGCATTGCATATTGATATTTAATATTTATAACATGGCTTAGAAGTTCATGAGATGCCATACTCTTATAAAGAAATGAGTTTGGGGCTTTAGTTGTAATAATATTTGTATTATCATCTGTTTTTTTACATGACTTACAAGCGTAGCTGTAGGTTACATGTTCTTCAATATAAAGCTCCGCTTTCTTATATTTTAAAACTTCTTTTGTTTTAGTTCCTATTATGCTTAATTTCTCATGACATTTATCGCAAACTGCTTTATCTTCATCTAATTTATGC